>NZ_JAFDST010000004.1:0-389799 GCF_017832095.1 Bacillus capparidis | reverse complement strand
GTAAGATCCCTGAAAGATGATCAGGTAGATAGGTCTGAGGTGGACGTGTGGTGACACATGGAGCTGACAGATACTAATCGATCGAGGACTTAACCTAGTTTAATTGAATGTCATATACTCCCCACGTTATCCAGTTTTGAGAGAACATATCTCTCTTACGGTTCACTTATCGAACCCAAGAGGGTTCCCGAGGAACAAGGAATTCTAGGAATCGAGTGAAGGAGCACCGGAGCGTACTTAAGTACGTGAGGATGCGACTGAACGAAGATGACAACGAAGTCCGCCGTTCATCGGAAGCCGTAACCCATAGTTTGGTGGCGATGGCGAAGAGGTCACACCCGTTCCCATGCCGAACACGGAAGTTAAGCTCTTCAGCGCCGATGGTAGTTGGGGGATTCCCCCTGTGAGAGTAGGACGCCGCCAAGCTTGGTTTATATATACGCAAAACTAACGCATGTATATTTTATATCATCGCGGGGTGGAGCAGTTCGGTAGCTCGTCGGGCTCATAACCCGAAGGTCACAGGTTCAAATCCTGTCCCCGCAACCAAAATTCAAAGTATTTCTATTGAATATACATATTCAGAAGAGTCAATAGAATGCGTTAAAACAATGGTCCGGTAGTTCAGTTGGTTAGAATGCCTGCCTGTCACGCAGGAGGTCGCGGGTTCGAGTCCCGTCCGGACCGCCATTATAATAAATTTCTAAACGAAACATAATGTTTTCGTTTTTTTTTATGTCTAAATTTTATTTTGACTATAAGCGAAAAATCTAGTGCTTGGAACGCGTGAACAAATCGGATAAACTAATGTATAAAAGTGAAAGCATGCTATGAAGGGAGGAGGGGGAAGGATGGATGAATTTGAACTGATCAGTCGTATTACTCATAATACATATAATAGAAAAGAAGTGAAAGTTGGAGTAGGCGATGATGCAGCGATTTACTCTGCCAGAACTGAATTCAATGAAATTGTCTGTGTAGATACAATGGTGGAAGGTATCCATTTTCTGACTCACTTTTCTTCTCCGTCTGAAATTGGTTACAAAGCGCTTGCCATAAATATAAGTGACATTGCTGCAATGGGCGGAATTCCGAAGTATTATTTAGTTTCCCTCGCTATTCCTTCAACGTGGAGAGAGGAACAAATCGATGAAATGTATGGAGGAATGAAGGACCTGGCAAAGCTGTATCATATGGACTTACTGGGCGGAGATACAGTATCCACGGAGGATAAGCTGATCATTACTGTAACGGCTATCGGAGAAATTGAAAAAGGAAAGGCTTGTTTACGAAGCTACGCCAGACCAGGTGATACTGTTTTCGTGACGGGTTATTTAGGTTCATCAGCGGCAGGCCTGTCTCTATTATATAAAGAATGTAAAATTGAGAGTGATGCATTGCGCCAATATTTTTTACAGCGTCATAAAAAACCAGTGCCCAGAGTCGATGTGGGACTGATATGTTCACGATATGGACGAGTTGCATTGAATGATATTAGTGACGGTCTTTCTAGTGAATTAAATGAAATTGCAGAAGCTAGCAATGTTACAATAGAAATAAATAAAGAGCAGCTCCCTGTACACCCTGAATTAAAAAAACTGGGTTCGAAATGGGAGGAATGGGTTTTATTTGGCGGAGAAGATTTTGAACTGGCAGGAACGATTCCGCATGAAGTGTGGGATGATTTTTATAAAGAATGTGAAGCTGCAAAGATTCAAGTGTATCCAATTGGGCATGTGACGAAACAAGGAGTTTCTAAGGTTTTCTTGAATGAAAATAATCATGCGGAGATCCTTGGAAAAAAGGGCTATAATCATTTTAAACAAAGATAGGTGAAATATGATGAAACCATTATTATTTTATACAACAGGACCTGAAGAAACTAAAGCCCTTGCCAAAAAGCTTGCCGTGCATGTTCAAGAAGGAGATGTTATTACATTAGAAGGCGATCTTGGGGCAGGAAAAACGACGTTTACAAAGGGGTTTGCTGAGGGGCTGAACATTAAAGAAATTGTTAATAGCCCTACCTTTACTATTATCAAGGAATATCAAAGCGGAAGAATGCCGCTTTTCCATATGGATGTTTACCGGATGGGTGAAGGTGAAGAGGATCTCGGACTTGAAGAGTACTTTTACGGCTCCGGCGTTTGTCTTGTGGAATGGGCGCATCTCATTGCAGACCAGCTGCCAGAAGAACGCATTGATATTGTAATTAAGCGAGCCGGTGATGAAAAAAGAGAAATCACCCTCAAGGCAACAGGCGAGCGTTATGAATCGATTGGCAGGGAGATCAACAAATAATGACAATATTATCAATAGACACTTCCAACCAGACATTAGGTCTAGCACTGGTTGAAGGTAAAACAATAATTGCAGAGCATATTACCTATTTACAAAAAAATCATTCGGTGCGGGCTATGCCCGGTATCGAAAGGCTGTTGCAAGATGCAAATAAAAGTCCATCAGAAGTAAAGAAAATTGTAGTAGCAAACGGTCCTGGTTCATATACTGGGGTACGTATCGGAGTGACGATTGCAAAGACTTTCGCTTGGTCTTTACAAATTCCCGTAGTACCCGTATCCAGCTTAAAGGTACTCGCAGCAAACGGCCGTTATTTTGCAGGTAAGATCTGTCCTCTGTTCGATGCGAGACGAGGTCAGGTATACACAGGGCTTTATCAATACGAAGACGAAAAACTTCTTACGATTGAAGAAGATCAAAATGTGTTAATGAAAGATTGGCTTGAACAACTAAAAAAAGAAAATATGCCTGTTCTTTTTCTCGGCCATGATGTTTCTGTTTACCAAGATGAGATTCAGGAGGCATTAGGAGAAAAGGCTTGCTTTGGCCAAGAAGGACTTAGTTCGCCAAGACCTTCAGAGCTGGCGTTTCTGGGAAAGGATGTAGATCCGGAAAGTACGCATACCCTTGTTCCCAATTATATCCGGTTGGCAGAAGCAGAGGCAAAATGGCTGAAAAGACAGCAAAAATAAGGTGAGCTATGGACACTCAATTGATGATCAGATATATGGAAGTAAAAGATATAGATGAAGTTTATCATATAGAAAGAAGTTCTTTTACTACTCCATGGAAAAAGGAGTCCTTTTATCATGAGCTTTACCATAATCAATACGCTCATTATTTAGTGCTTGAAAAAGACAATCGTGTCATCGGCTATTGCGGCATATGGATCATAATAGATAATGCACAAATTACGAACATAGCAATTTTGAAAGAATATAGGGGAAAGTACTATGGAGAAGAGCTTTTGAAAACGGCGATCAGAGTGTGTAAACAAAAAGGAGCAAAGCAGCTGTCATTGGAAGTGAGGGTGACTAACTATCCAGCTCAAGGGTTGTATCGAAAGCTAGGATTCCTTCCAGGCGGCATCAGAAAAAACTATTATACGGATAACGGGGAAGATGCGTATGTCATGTGGGTGAAATTAAATGGAGAATAAAAAAGATATCTATATTTTAGGCGTTGAAACAAGCTGTGATGAAACAGCAGCAGCCATTGTTAAAAATGGCACGGAAATTGTATCGAATGTCGTTGCTTCCCAAATCGACAGCCATAAACGATTTGGCGGAGTGGTGCCGGAAATCGCTTCGAGACATCACGTGGAACAAATGACGATTGTGCTGGAAGAAGCTTTACAGCAATCAGGCTTAACTTTTCAAGAGATAGATGCAATTGCGGTTACCGAAGGACCTGGGCTCGTTGGCGCTCTGTTGATCGGAGTTAATGCCGCTAAGGCGTTAAGCTTTGCCCATCAAATTCCGCTTGTAGGGGTTCACCATATTGCCGGGCATATTTATGCCAATCGGCTGATTCAAGAGATCAAATTCCCTGCGCTTGCCTTGGTTGTCTCAGGTGGTCATACCGAATTGATTTATATGAAGGAGCATGGAGAGTTTGAAGTCATCGGACAGACACTGGACGATGCGGCCGGAGAGGCATACGATAAAGTAGCGCGGACAATGGGGCTTCCCTATCCGGGAGGGCCGCAAATTGATAAGCTGGCGCAAAAAGGTGAAGCATCCATCCCGCTTCCCCGGGCATGGATGGAGGATTCATACAACTTTAGCTTTAGCGGCTTAAAATCTGCTGTTATAAACACTCTTCACAATGCTTCACAAAAAGGCATTTCGATCCCGAAAGAAGATTTAGCAGCAAGTTTTCAATCAAGTGTCATTGATGTTCTTGTAAACAAAACAGAACGAGCGGCAAAAGAGTATGAAGTAAAACAAATCCTACTTGCAGGAGGAGTAGCGGCAAATCAAGGATTAAGGCAGTCGCTTGAGCAAGCCTTCCGCAACAATGAATCAATTGAACTTGTCATCCCTCCGCTGTCTTTATGTACCGATAATGCGGCAATGATCGCAGCCGCAGGGACAGTGGCGTTTGAGAAGGGATCACGGGGACAACTGGATATGAACGGACAACCAGGTCTGCCGTTAACAGCTT
Source organism: Bacillus capparidis (assembly GCF_017832095.1). Taxonomy (NCBI): domain Bacteria; kingdom Bacillati; phylum Bacillota; class Bacilli; order Caryophanales; family Bacillaceae; genus Bacillus; species Bacillus capparidis. Next base: position 385,332 of record NZ_JAFDST010000004.1, on the reverse strand, counting down.
TTTAAAGTCTCATCAAATGGATGGGGCTTTTTTGTTCTGAAACAATGAGATTACGGGAGAAATTGAACAGATCTTAAATATAATTGGACAGAACTTGGGAGTAATTGAACAAATGTCAGGGATAATTGAACAGAAGCCCCCTTTACTACGAGTGCACGCATGTATTGCACGAGTGCTCCACGTCCTTCATTAACAGCACTAATCCCATTTGTCGGACTTTTCAACCAAAACTTTTTACACACAGTTATCCACACTAATTAACAGGTGTGAATAAAATCGCTTTCTTTATTGAAAAACAGTACTTCAATCTATGGTGGTTTTGTGGATAAATATTATCAAGATAGTGGATTATGTGGGTAACATCTATTTTATCTTGTGAACAAAGGATTTAACCTGTGGATAAAAACAGCTCCGCATTCGTCTGCGGAGCTGTGCATTTATTCTTCTGAAGATAAGCTTTCCCATTCTGCAAGCAGGGCTTCCAGTTCAAGATTCATTTTTTCTGTACCGGCGTCAATGTCCTGAACCTGTTCATGATCTTGATATACTTCAGGATCAGTAAGTCTGTGGTTGTTCATATCTATCAGCTCTTCCAGCTCTGTGATCCGTTCTTCAATTTCGGCTATTCTGCGTTCGCGCTGGCGCTTCTTTTTTTTCAATTCCTTTTCATCTTCATAGCTTCGTTTAGCTTCTGATGAGGGGGGGGTTTGCTGTTTATTTGCTCCTTCTTCAGCCAAGCGTTCCAGCTCCAACTGGTTTGCTTTTTTCTCAATATAGTAATCGTAATCGCCTAAGTATTCTTCCACGTTTTTTGGTGACAGCTCAAATACTTTGGAAGCAATTCGATTAATAAAATATCGATCGTGAGAAACAAACAGGATCGTACCGGGATATTCAATAAGAGCATTTTCCAGAATCTCTTTGCTGTCGAGGTCGAGATGGTTTGTCGGCTCGTCAAGGATAAGAAAATTTGCCTTTTGCATCATGAGCTTGGCCAATGCAAGTCTGGCTTTTTCACCTCCGCTTAACGACTGCACATTTTTTAGTACATCATCACCGGAGAATAAAAAATTACCTAAACATGTCCGTATCTCTTTTTCATTGACTCCAGGATAATCGTCCCATAATTCATGCAGGACCGTTTTGGAAGAATTCAGCCTTGCTTGTTCCTGATCATAGTACCCAATACTAACATTAGTGCCTATTTGAATATGGCCGGTAGTGGGAGAGATCGTTTGCATGAGGGTTTTAAGAAGGGTGGATTTTCCGATTCCATTCGGACCGACAAGTGCTACGCTTTCTCCTCTGGTTACTTGAAAGGAGATATCCTCGAGAACCGGAGGTTTACCCGAATAGCCGATCGTTAACTCCTCTGCACTGATGACTTGGCTTCCGCTCTGCCGGGTGATTTCAAACCGAAAAGAAGCGGATTTTTCATCACCAAGCGGTTTATTCAGCACTTCCATTTTTTCAAGCTGCTTTCTTCTGCTTTGTGCTCTTTTTGTTGTTGACGCGCGGGCAATGTTTCGCTCGACAAAATCCTTTAGCTGAGAAATTTCTGTTTGCTGTTTTTCATAGATCTTCATGTTTCTTTCCAGATCTTCCGCTTTTTGCTTCAAATAGGAGCTGTAATTTCCATTATATTTTTTGCTTTCTGTACGTGAGAGCTCGTAAACCTGAGTTACGACTTTATCCAGAAAGTAGCGGTCATGGGAAACAATCAGTATCGCTCCGTTGTAAGATTGCAAGTAATGCTCAAGCCATGTTAATGTATCGATATCCAAGTGGTTGGTCGGCTCATCAAGAATTAATAGATCCGGACTGCTTAGCAAGAGCTTTCCAAGCTTAAGCCGGGTTTTTTGACCCCCGCTTAAGCTTTGTATCTTTGTTCCCTGATCAAAATCAGCAAAGCCTAAGCCGTGCAAGACGGACCTGACATCCGCTTCATACTGGTAGCCGCCCCGTTCTTTAAAATCATGCTGCAGCCGGTCGTAGGTTTTCATAAGCTGATCTAACTCTTGAGGCTGAACCGATGCCATTCTTTCTTCAAGAGACCGCATTTCTTTTTCCATGTCCTGAAGATGGCTGAAAACGGACAGCAATTCTTCTTGCAGCGTTCGTTCCGATTGAAGATCGGTATGCTGAGCCAGGTAGCCGAGAGATAAATCCTTTGGTTTAATAATTTCTCCCTTTTCATATCCAAGCTGACCTGCGATAATTTTTAGCAAGGTGGATTTTCCTGCTCCGTTCCTTCCGACGATCGCTATACGGTCTGAGGATTTAACCTCCAGTTTGATATTGGATAGAATTGGTTCTGCTCCGAACGATTTATATAATTGGTTGACTTGTAATACAATCATGATGATTCACCTCTGTTAGTTTTAGTGTAGCTTATTGTGCAAAGAGCGGCAAACAATACGGCAATAAGATCAAAGAAACTATCCAGAAAAAAAGACAGATTGAAGAAAATAGTGTATGATCTTTTTAAGGAGAGTTTTACTATGAATAAATTCACTCATTTTAATGACCAAGGCAGAGCCAAGATGGTCGATATTAGCGAGAAAAGCGATTCTGTCCGTACGGCGATCGCAGTATCAAGCGTTCAAATGAATCAGGAAGTATATGATAAAATCGTCAGGCAGGAAATTGGAAAAGGAGATGTCCTTTCCGTAGCACAAATTGCCGGCATTATGGCCGCAAAACAAACGTCGACTATTATTCCCATGTGTCATCCGATTCCCTTAAAAGGAGTAGACATCTCTTTTAGCTGGAGCAATGACGAAGAGAATCATGAATTAATGATTCAAGCAATGGTAAAAACAAAGGGAAGTACGGGGGTAGAAATGGAAGCGCTAACTTCCGCGTCCGTTTGCGCTCTCACCGTCTATGATATGTGTAAGGCGATAGACAAGGGGATGATTATTGGCCCAACCTATCTAATGAAAAAAACAGGAGGGAAGAGCGGCGATTTTTCAAGGGGTAAAATCTAGAGAATCAACGATGGAGGATCGCAAATGAATATGGATCAATCAAAAATTCCCCAAGCGACAGCAAAGCGTCTGCCGCTGTATTATCGTTTTTTAAAAAATTTGCATGCCTCTGGGAAGCAGCGAGTATCTTCAGCAGAGCTTAGTGATGCAGTAAAAGTAGATTCAGCGACGATTCGCCGGGACTTCTCATATTTTGGAGCGCTCGGCAAAAAAGGCTATGGGTATAACGTCAATTACCTGCTTTCTTTTTTCAGCAAAACGCTGAATCAGGATGAAATGACGAGCGTAGCCTTAATCGGAGTAGGAAATTTGGGTACTGCTTTTCTTCATTATAATTTTATCAAAAACAATAATACGAAAATTTCGATGGCTTTTGATATCAGTGAAAACAAAATAGGTACAGATGTAGGCGGAGTGCCCGTCTATGATTTAGATGAGCTTGAGAGCCGTTTTCCGGCTGACATTCCCGTTGCGATTTTAACTGTACCAGCGCAAGCTGCTCAATCGATAACCGATCGTCTAGTTAAATTGGGTATCAAGGGAATTCTTAATTTCACACCGGCCCGTTTGAATGTGCCGGGACACATTCGCATTCATCATATAGACTTGGCAGTAGAGCTTCAATCATTGGTTTATTTCTTAAAGCATTATTCCACAGAAGAAAAAATGGTTTAAGATTGTTGTCATTTCGGCAGTCCGGAAAATAGAAAAAGACGTCTCATGAGCGAGACGTCTTTTTCTATTTCTTTGCTTTTCTGAGCTGGTTCGAAAATGCAAACATTTTTATAGCCGTGTAGATATTATAAGCGGCTAGTATCATGAGTAGGAAGCTGTGGAAGGACCACATGTTTTCAGGAGATACAGCCGCAAAGTAGATGAATATGATTCCTACAATTAGATAGATGGCACCCCATGCTGCAGGACTTCTCATGAAAAGAAACCACCTATGATCAACTGCATTTTCTCGAGCTCTTTTTGCAATTCGAGTATGCGATCATAATTGAGCTGAAGTATCACGACAAACGTGTTCATCGAAATATGGGCGATAATCGGCACTATTATCCGTTTTGTCCTTACATATAAAAAGGCAAAGGCAAACCCCATAGCAGTATAAAGAAGAATATGGGTGAAATCCATGTGCACGACCGCAAAAATAACCGAACTGATTAAACCAGCAAAGAAAAAGTTCATTTTTTTATACAGCGAGCCGAAGATAATTTTCCTGAAAATAATTTCTTCTAAAATCGGGCCGAAAATAGAGGAAACAACGATTACTAATGGAAGTGATTTAATAAGCGCTAAAATGGCCTCAGTATTTTCAGAACCCGGATCAATTCTAAAAATATACATTTCGATGGTAGCGGCTATGATCTGCGAGAAATATGCAAGAAAAATACCGCCAATCGCCCATCCGATTGATGCACCGACCGATGCCTTCGATTTATTGCGAAGCGTTGTTTTGGGTGCTGTTCGCAAAATCAATAAAACGACGATCAGGCAGATTGTAAAGCTGGAAATGGTCCAGATGCCCGCTGCTTCAGTTTGCTCATAGCCCATTGCAAAAAGAAGAGGCAAACCAATAATTGATGAAAGATGCATCAAGACGTATGTGAGAATGATGAACCAATATTGTTTATTCAAAGACTCGGAACTCCTTTTCTAAATAGGTCGGGTGGAACTTCATATTATTGTATCATAAACAGTGAAAATATTCGGTTACAAAGGGTTTCCGAAGAAAACTGTCGATACATGTAAGCGTGAAAAAAATTTAATCATTATACTTGAAATTGCTTGAGAGTTTCTATATTATATTAACTGTGTTAGCACTCATTAGTGTTGAGTGCTAATACTACATACTTACTATATTGAGGAGGTTGTTTCATTGTTAAAGCCATTAGGTGATCGCGTTGTCATCGAACTCGTTGAATCTGAAGAAAAAACTGCAAGCGGGATTGTTTTGCCTGATTCCGCAAAAGAAAAGCCGCAGGAAGGTAAAATTGTTGCTGCTGGTTCAGGTCGCGTGTTAGAAAGCGGAGAGCGCGTTGCATTAGAAGTAAAAACAGGAGACCGTATTATCTTCTCAAAATATGCCGGAACTGAAGTAAAATATGAAGGCACTGAATACTTAATTTTACGCGAAAGCGACATTTTAGCTGTTATCGGTTAAGAAATAAATAACGTATTTTTAAAATTATGAGGAGGTTTCGAAACGATGGCAAAAGATATTAAATTTAGCGAAGAAGCTCGCCGTGCCATGCTTCGCGGTGTAGATGCACTTGCTGATGCTGTAAAAGTAACGTTAGGACCGAAAGGACGCAATGTCGTTCTTGAGAAAAAATTCGGTTCACCTTTAATTACAAATGACGGTGTAACGATTGCAAAAGAAATCGAGCTGGAAGACGCATTTGAAAACATGGGTGCGAAGCTAGTAGCCGAAGTTGCTAGTAAAACAAACGATGTAGCTGGTGACGGTACAACGACTGCTACAGTTCTAGCTCAAGCTATGATTCGTGAAGGTCTTAAAAACGTAACAGCTGGCGCTAACCCTGTCGGCGTTCGCAAAGGGATTGAAAAAGCTGTTGCTGTTGCTGTTGAAAATCTAAAAGAAATCTCTAAACCAATCGAAGGAAAAGAATCTATTGCTCAGGTTGCTGCTATTTCTGCCGCTGACGAAGAAGTAGGAAGCTTGATTGCAGAAGCGATGGAGCGCGTTGGAAACGACGGCGTTATTACGATCGAAGAATCTAAAGGCTTCACAACTGAACTTGAAGTGGTTGAAGGAATGCAATTCGACCGCGGATACGCATCTCCTTACATGGTTACTGACTCTGATAAGATGGAAGCGGTTCTTGACGATCCTTACATCTTGATCACTGACAAAAAAATCACTAACATTCAAGAGATCCTTCCTGTGCTTGAGCAGGTTGTTCAACAAGGCAAGCCGCTATTATTGATTGCTGAAGACATTGAAGGTGAAGCTCTTGCTACATTAGTATTAAACAAACTTCGCGGAACTTTCAATGCGGTAGCTGTTAAAGCTCCAGGCTTCGGTGACCGCCGTAAAGCTATGCTTGAAGACATCGCTGTTCTTACAGGCGGAGATGTAATCACAGAAGATCTTGGCCTTGATTTGAAATCTGCAGAAATCGGTCAATTGGGACGCGCTTCAAAAGTTGTTGTAACGAAAGAAAACACGACAGTTGTTGAAGGAGCCGGCGATTCTGCAAATATCGCATCACGCGTAAACCAAATCCGTGCACAAGTAGAAGAAACTACTTCTGAATTCGATAAAGAAAAGCTTCAAGAGCGCTTAGCTAAACTTGCTGGCGGTGTAGCTGTCATCAAAGTTGGCGCAGCAACTGAAACAGAATTAAAAGAGCGTAAACTTCGCATCGAGGATGCCTTGAACTCTACTCGCGCTGCAGTAGAAGAAGGAATCGTATCCGGTGGTGGAACAGCGCTAGTGAACGTATACAGCAAAGTTTCTGCTATCGAAGGAGAAGGCGACGTTCAAACAGGTGTGAACATTGTTCTTCGCGCACTAGAAGAGCCAATCCGCCAAATCGCACACAACGCTGGCCTTGAAGGTTCTGTAATCGTTGAGCGCTTGAAAAAAGAAGCAATCGGCATAGGCTACAATGCTGCAAGCGATGAGTGGGTAAACATGATCGAAGCTGGTATCGTTGACCCTACAAAAGTAACTCGCTACGCACTTCAAAACGCAGCTTCTGTAGCAGCTATGTTCCTAACTACCGAAGCAGTTGTCGCTGATAAGCCTGAAGAAGGCGGCGGCGCTGGCGGCGGAATGCCTGACATGGGCGGCATGGGTGGAATGGGCGGCATGATGTAAACTTCCCTCTAATAACCTTGATATATCAAGGTTTTGGAGGCGGTTGAAGGGGTGGAAATCCCCTTCTGCCCATCATTTGCCCAACTTTTATAAAAAACGTTAAAAAATGAAGCTTTCGGTAAGAGAATTGATCTTGTCGGAAGCTTCTTTTTTTAACTTTTCTCTTTGGTGGAGATAAGTCGATCCAGGGGAATAAGAAAGGACATTACATATTAGTCATATAAAATATGTAATGTCCTTTAATTTATTTATTTTTTTAATTTAGGTCTTGATAAAATCTTTTTTCAAAATGGATATTTTCTTTTGCCGTAGAATGAGGATTTGTGGGATATTTTTAATCAAACTTTATTTCAAAGTTACACCAATGAAATACGTGGTGTAAACATCTTTAGGATGATCAAACCCGCATCTGTGAAACCAGGCATACTTCTGCTTTTCTTATATCAAAACTTAAACTAGATTTAAACTCGAGGTCACCTCGACTTTCCTTTTGCTGAGTACAATGGTTTTGAGGTGATTTTATTATGAATGTTAAACGAATGAATTGGGCTGGATATTCAGCCTGCATATCAGCCTTATTATATGCTCTCCCGCACTTTTGGTGGGGATTAGGGGTGCCACTAGCTTTTCCTGGAGACTTCGATAGAGCTCCAAATGATTTCTGGGCTCAGGCGATCGGTTTTTGGGTAATGGGAGGTCTCTCTGTTCTCGCAGCCATGTTTGCGCTTGCCTTTTCAAAGTCTTGGGGTAACCGGATTCCAAGATGGTTGTTGGTTGTCCCTGCTTGGATCGGTTCGATCGGACTTTCTGTATGGGGCTTTAGCTATTTTGTCCTTCAATTTCAGTTTGCGATCGGCAGAGTCCAATCAACTCCCGCATTTGCTGCACAAGACGCGAACCCAATGGCAGCATGGGGGTATGTTTGGTATGGACTGTTTCTTGTATGGGGCATTTCACTCGGCATTGCTGCACATTATGCAAGGCACTAATATGAGTCTAGGAAATATAAGTACTTGAAAGTTGTACAAGAAAGGTTTAAAAGCGGTAAAAGTATGAAACAAAGTGAGTTAGAACTTGTAGAGGAGATGAGAAGATGACAAATAGTGCTGAGAGGCAGGCCTCAAGATTGATGTGGTTGCGTAGAATCTGCGGTTATGGTGCCGTAATAGCAGTAACACCTTATCTGCTGATCAAAATCGTATGGACTTTCGGTCTCTTCCTTCCAACTGAGCAAATGGGTGACTCCAGCTGGCGCATTATAAACGCAGTAACCGCCGTTCTCGCTGCGATTGGTATCCTTCTGGCAATGGCGTTCTGCAGGCCGTGGGGGGAGCGGCTACCTGCGTGGTTGGTTGCTCTACCCATTTGGGTTGGTACCGGTTTGCTCGTTCCCATGCTGTTGATTGCACCGGTTCTGGGCCCTGCAGCTATGATCCGGGATCAAGAGGCAGGTGCCGCCGACTTCTGGGTATACGAGCAGATTTTTGTCATGATCTCACTTTTCGGGATCGGCATCTTCCTGCCGCTTGCATTAACGGGGTATGCAAAGGCACGTTGGCCAGAGGCGCTGAGTGGTATAACCGACTACAAGGAGTTGCCGGGCAATACTCGACAACTGCAGATCATCTTGGCTAGGATCGTCTTTGCCGGCTGCATTCTGCTCGGTATCATCAAGGTGTTTTGGGCCGTTGGCGGCTCTTTCGGCATCGATCCGGCAACCATGGGTGAACGCGATGTGTGGTGGCACCTGATGTCATTGAGTACAGGCGTGTGGTCCTTTGCTGGTGCGTGGGGCATACTGGTGATAGCATCCCGCCGTGGGTCGAGGTGGTTTCTACCCCCTATGGCAGCGGCATGGATTTCATCGGGAGCGTTGTTCTCCAACAACCTCTATTCCGCCTTATCTTCAGTTCGACTCGATGCGCCACCCTCCCCAGAGTACCCATTGGCATGGTTGTTGACCACCCAGGCCGGCATCGTCTTAGGTGTAATAATGGGGATGATTATCCTGCTGGTGCTGCACGAACGCCGTCGAGCCCTTCGAGATGAGTCCAACTGAAATTGATTACACGCTTTAGAATAATGTTCGATCAAATTGCTAATAACTTTAATAAATGATTAGAGGTTAGCCTTCTTTTTATTTAAGCTTTTTTATTTTATATTTTTAAAAAAACTCTCTAATTTCATCCGGCGTTATTTCGATTTCCAGCGTGTGCAAGATTAACAGTTTCCACTCATGATCTAATTCGTCAGTTTTTAAGCGAAATGATTTTGCCCATCCTTTGTATAAAAAGTAGTAAAATTTTATCCTGAAAGTTAAAAAGGAGTTTTATATGCAAGGTTGCAACTAAGGGGTTACTACAAGAAGATATGAACCTATAAAACTGCACATTACATGGGCGGCATGATGTAATCTCTTCTCTATAAACCTTGATATACCAAGGTTTTAGAGGGGAGGAGGGGGGGTTCCCCTTTTGCCCAACATTTGCCTAACTTTTATAAAAGAACTTAAAATATATAAGTTTATATTATAATTTTTCTGAACAGACTGCTATAAACGGAGACTATAAAAAAAGATCAATCAGTCAGAGAAAATAAAAATATAATAGGAAAATTACTTAGTAATAAGCAATATCTCGATTCAGCACTGAACCCTGAGGTCTATTCATTAACGAGTAGAAGGAATGATCTCGATTAGAACTTGGTGGATAATTGAAGGTACGAACAATTAAACCTTAACCACGGAGTATTTCTAAAAAGATTTTTTAGATGTTACATTCACACGTTACAGCAACTTTTGGCCTACAAAAGGTAAAGCAAGGTCCTAGATGATGTTTCCGATGCCGGTTTGCCGGTTTTTTAAAATGAAAGTAAGAAGCTTCTCATAAGTTCAATGAAACTTGTGGGAAGCTTTTTTTCATTTTGTATCTACGATAATCCATTTTTACGTCATTTATTATTCTATATCCTATTATTCAGAAAATGGAATTTCATTGTTATAATAGGTTGTGTTATGTAATAATTTACTAGGAAACAGAGGAGATGGACTTATTGAAGGTGTTTTTAATTACATTACTTTGTTTAAGCATCATAGTGGTAACGGGTACAGGGGTCTATTTTTATCTAACCAATCAAAGAATCGAAGCGAGCAAGCAAGGTGGGGGAGAAGAAGCTGCTAACCAAATAAACAATGAGGAAAAGGCTTCTAAAACAGCAAACTCTTCTGAAAAAGGCGGTCGAAATATCGCCGAAGCAAAGAATTTGTCCAAAGAAGCGAAGGACTTTCTTGTTACATTCCAGTATGGAGATTATGATACGGACGTCGCTTATAAAGATGAAGCAAAGGTGAAAGAGATTATTCGTAAACAGCATAATTACTTAAACGACTTAGCCGGCTGGGGGCACTTGGATTCTGTTGATTTACATACGCTTGCAGAAAGCCCCGAATGGCAGCAATTAAAAGAGGATATTTCGTATTTGAAAAAGGATGGCTTTAGTGATTCAGAAGTTTTGAATGATCTTTCTAATGCTGAGGCTTTTTTCGTCATCGGGCAGGAGGGAGATTCAATGTCGATTCGTTATTTGCACCGGATTTTTCATGATTTAGACGCTGAAATAAATGGCACTGAAGTAGATAAGATTTGGGGAGTCACCCGCTCATTTGGCGATGAGAGAAAAAATGAAGTCTTGTTTAACTATATTAATGGATAGAAGATCTGTTATTGACGCAGTTGTTTCTATCGAAAGAAACGATGCGTCAATATACAGAAAGGATCGAGAGTTTAAAAAAATTTATCGTCTAATCCCAATCTTTCTCCCTACTTGGTTCGGTGTTTCTAAATGTTCATGCTCCTGTCGCAGTTCCTGAATATGCTGCGATACTGATTCCGGGAATGGAGCTGGTCTGCCTTCTGAGGTGTTCATCCCCATTAACATTTGCTCACTTGTAGCAAGCTGCTCTCCCGCTTCATTTTTCATGGTGAAAAATACGTGCAGCCGTTTAGCGTCATCATCCAGTAGTTGAACAGAAACATGCAGCGGCTCATTTTTGTGCGCTTCTTTTAAATAGCATAGGTGTGTTTCAAGTGTAAAAATCGTATAGCTTAGTGAGTGACGCGACTCTTCATCTAAACCGACAGCATCCATAAAAGAATCCACTGCGTAGCTGAATACAGCAGCATAAGCCGCATCGTTCATATGACCGTTATAATCGACCCACTCTTCTCGCACATAATCGGTATAATTAAAAGCTTGCTCAGGCATGTTTTTCACTCCAATCTACTGTTTCGATTCTGGCCAATATTCTTCTACAAGATCCAGTAATTTCACTAGGAATTCATTACGCTTGGCTTCGAGCTCAGCAACGGATTGATCGCCGGAGTAGCTTTCGCATCCCGCAATGACGCGCTCCTTCAATTCATCTGTGAGTTCGGGAGCTTCGAGCTTTGTCCAAGGCAGTTTCAGTGCTGGTCCGAATTGTTCTAACATATGGCGCATGCCTTGTTCACCACCAGCTAAGTGGAAGGTAAGGAAAGGACCCATTTGAGCCCAGCGCAGTCCCGCTCCGTAAATGATCGCATTATCTACTTCCTCTGTTGTGGCGATTCCATCATTAACAAGGTGAAGTGCTTCACGCCACAATGCTTCCATTAAACGATCTGCAACATGGCCATCTATTTCTTTATGAAGAACTAGAGGCTTCATATCAATGGATTCGAAAAACTTGTTAGCCATTTCAATGACTGCTCCATTGGTTTTTTTGCCCCCTATCACTTCGACAAGCGGAAGTAAATAAACAGGGTTAAACGGATGCGCAACAAAGAATCGCTCAGGATGCTTCATGCCGGCCTGTAAAATGCTTGGCATAATTCCAGAAGTACTTGATCCTATCATGTCTTCTGGTTTGGCATGCTGATCAATCGTGTTCAACACATTCTTTTTCAATTCTTCACGTTCCGGAACATTCTCTTGAATATAGTCAGCATCTGCCACTGCTTCTGCTAAGTCGTCTTTAAACGTTAAACGATCTTTAGAAGCGTCTGGAGCAAGACCTCGTTTTTCGAGTGACGTCCAAGCGTGATCAATCGCTTTCCGTGTGCGTTCTTCAGCACCTTCTGCCGGGTCAAATGCGGTAACATCATAGCCTTGTGCTAAAAAGCGTGCAATCCAGCCATTTCCAATAACTCCGGTTCCGATAACGGAAACTTTCTTGATTGCTTCCTTCATTTTTATTGGCCTCCTTTATGAGGATTTCGTAGATTGAATTGTTCGCGAGCTTCTTGTGGTGTCAAGACGTCCAATCCATTGCCGTGCAGCATCTGAACAGCTTTATCAACAAGCTGGTCGTTACGTGCCGGCACACCTTTTTTCAAATATATATTATCTTCCAGACCAACGCGGATATTGCCGCCGAGCATAGCAGATTGCGTGGCAATCGGCATTTGCATACGTCCGATTCCAAACGCAGACCAATGAGCATTTTCAGGGATACGATTCTTCATATATAAAATCGTTTCAGCGTCTGCTTCCGCTCCCCAAGGAATTCCCATGCAAAACTGGAACATTGGATCGCCGTCTATAAGCCCTTCTTGAATCAGTTGATTGGCAAAACGGATATGGCCCGTATCAAAACACTCCAGCTCAGGTTTAACTCCGCATTCTTGTATTAATTTCGCCTGTTCTCTAAGCCAGTCAGTCGGACTCAAATAAATCATATTACCGAAGTTTGTACTTCCGCAGTCCAATGTACACATTTCCGGAAGCAGTTCTCCTACAGGCTGGTGACGTTCAGCAGGTGTCTGCATATCCGTTCCATTGCTGCCTGCTGCAGGTGTGTCAAGATTTGGGATGAAATCAGAAACTATACCATCCGGACGGTTTTGTTTCAAGTCTCTAGTAGTCTGGATTAGGAATTAACAGCCTTATTACTCTTAATATGTTCACCTTTATAAAATTGCATAATAAAAGCTCCTCCCTAAAAAGGGTGGAGCTTGCGGATTATTATATAATTATGTTCATTCTTCTGCCCATGATTTTAACGTGTTATAGATCTCTTCCTTTTTCTCTTCGTCGAGTTGGTAAAGATCAAACAGCTCGGATAACCAGATTCCATCAATCGCCAGACGGATGATCGTTGCTTTCACGGGATCCAATCCATCATTCTCAATCTCCTTCTGCCAGCTTTTATAAGCCTCTCGGATCGGTTCTAGCAAGTCTGAATTCACAGCTTTAGCAGCAAGCAGCCCGGCATTCATGTCTTTGTTCTCATAACTTTGATTAAATGTGACATCTAGAAAAGACCGTGTCCATTTTCCTTTTTCAATTGGGTCAGCGCATGCATTCTTATTAATTTTTTCTTGGTAGTTACTTGCCAAATGCTCGACCATGCCTTTTACAAGCGCTTCCTTCGACGGATAGTGATAAAGCAAACCACCCTTACTAATTCCCGCTTCCTCCGCTACTGCTTCTAGCGTTAAATTAAAGATTCCACGATCGCTTACAATTTTAGAAGCCGCCGTTAGGATATCTATCTTCCTAGAATTTCTGCCCATTCTTATCCCCTTTTATATAAAAATTTAATTTGATTATTTTGTCTTGTGAATGTTATTTGCTCTTTACTTTACTATTCAGACGGTTTCGATGCAACACTCATGGCAAAGTGGACTAAAGATTGTCCTATTTATCTATATATATAATTGTAATTTTCATTTTTAATATTAAATATCTTTCGTTTACAATGACTTTCGCTAAAATACACGCCAAAAGTCACTTATATTTCTTCCCTTTTTTATAAAATTATGAAGCTTTTGTAATTCGACAATTTACACGGAGTATACAATTTTTTACACTGCCTTAACCATTACAACTTGTTGACAAGTTAAAATGAACTAGTAATTCGTCAGGAGGGGAGAAATATTGCGATCATGAAGGGTAATGATGACTCCGCACAGCACTTGAAAATTGCCGAGTTTTTAATTGAAAACATTCGCAATGGAGAGTATAAGGAAAATGAGAAAATCCCGTCTGAACATAAGCTTTGCCACCTTTTTCAAGTGAATAGGCATGTGGTTAGGCAGGCGATAGCCAGAATTACCAATCAAGGCTGGGTCACTCCAGTGCAAGGGAAAGGCTGCTATATTAATCGAATTCCCAAGCCCATTCAATACGTCTTATCCTCTCAAACACGTTTTTCGGAAATTATGGACAGTCAAGGAGTGCAGCATGAAAGTCGGCTTTTGCATTGGGAAAAGGGTCTTTCTTCATTAGCTGAGCGGTCAAATCTGCAAATTCATGAAGATGAAACAATTTATCGTTTAGAGATTTTAAGATATGTAGATGACAAACCGATTTCGATTACGACAACTGTCATTCCTGAGATAGAAGTCCCTAATCTCGAACATCATTTTGATGGTTTTTCTTCCTTATATGGTTTGCTGGAGAAGCAATATCACTTCCGCCCGATCCGAAGCAGATCAGTGTTTCAAGGATGCCTTCCTGTATGGAAGGATGCTGAAATCCTGGAAATGCCTGAAAACATCCCGATCATTCAAATGGAAAACTTAATGAATCACCCAAGCGGATCCCCGGTTGAATATAGTGTTTCAAGGATGCGAAGCGATATGCATAAATGTTTAATCGTATATTAAATCGGGAGCTATCCAAACAGAGAGCAGTTAAAAATATTACATATTTAGGGGAGAGTCAAAAATGAAAAAAATGATTCAGCTTTTAATGTTGTTGACTTTGGTTTTTGCATTATCTGCTTGTGGTACAAGCGGTGCAAATGGATCTGGGGACGATACGCTAACCATTGCTTGGTACCCGAACGAATCCGGTGCTGATATGGCAGATGCCCGTGAAGAAATCGGCAAGGTTTTCGAAGAGACTACTGGTAAAAAAGTAGAACATAAAACAACAACAGACTATATTATTGCCATCGAGGCTCTTGCTAATGGTTCTGCTGACGTAGCATTTATGGGAGCGCAAGGTTATATTGAAGCAAATACGAAAAATAACAAGGTTCAATCGATTGTCGTTCCAAGCGGTCCTTCCGGTACTCTGGACGATGCTAAGTATAATAGCTGGCTTGCAGTTAACAATGGGGAACAGGATAAGTACAAAGACGGCAGCGAATTCAAGATCGATAACATTGCAGATAAGAAATTTTCATTCGTTTCCAACAGCTCAACATCAGGGTTCAAAGTACCTTCTACCAATATTGTTTCTTACTTCAGCAAAATGGATAAATACAAGGATTTAAAGGCAGAAGACCTGCTTGAAGGCGGAAAATTCTTTAGTGAAGTGCTATTTGGCGGCTCTCACCAAGGATCTGCAGTAAACCTATTATCAGGAAAAGCGGATGCTGCTGCGTTCTGTGATACTTGTGTCGCGAACTATGTAGAATTGGCAGATGGTGAAGAGAATACTGCTGGAGCGGTTTACAAAGTAAAAGATGATGCAGCTGAACCATTTAACACAGTTAAAGGTAAAGAATTTTCCATTATCTCTACAACTCCTGTGTTAAATGCACCTTTTGCAGTGAATACCGAAACGGTCAATGAAGAAGATGTTAAGAAGATTAAAGAAGCTTTAGTTTCAGATGAAGTTATGAATAATGATAAGATTTTTGTTCCGAAAGATTCTGGAAAACCGGGATTATTCTTTAAAACAGACAAAGAACGTTTTGTAGAAGTGGAAGATTCTTGGTTCGATCCGATCCGTGAGCTTTCTAAGTAGTAAATAATCATGCAAACAAGGAGAGGTTGGCATTGACAACGTTACTTCAATTAAAGAAAATTGAAAAGCAGTATGGAAAAGAAACGAAGGCGTTATCAAATGTTAGCTTCTCCGTAAAAGAAGGGGAGTTTGTTTCCATCATTGGTCCTTCGGGAGCAGGGAAATCAACTCTCCTTCGCTGCATCAATAGAATGATCGATGCATCCGGCGGAGAAGTACATTTTGATGATGTCGAAATGATGTCGTTAGGAAAGCGAAATTTACGAAAGGTCAGAACGAAAATCGGTATGATCTTTCAACATTATAATCTCGTAAATCGTTTGAGCGTCATTGAAAATGTATTACACGGAAGACTCGGATACAAATCGATGATGGCAGGAATGTTAGGACTGTATTCCAAGGAAGAAAAAATGGAGGCAGTCAAAATTTTAAATATTTTAGGCCTGGAGGATCAGATTTACAAACGGTGTGATCAACTGAGCGGAGGACAGAAGCAGCGAGTTGGGATCGCCCGAGCTTTAATTCAAAATCCGAAATTATTACTTTGTGATGAGCCGATAGCTTCTCTAGACCCGAATGCGTCTAGAGTGATTATGGATCATTTGAAAAATATTTCAACTTCCATGGGAATTACTGTGCTCGTCAATCTTCACCAAGTGGATGTCGCCTTAAACTATGCGGATCGAGTTATCGGAGTCAGCAAAGGCCAGGTCGTTTACAATGGATCACCGGAAGATATGACGAAGGAAAAGATTCATGAGATTTATGGATCTGAGTCCGGAAAATTGATTATGGATGCAGGTGGACAGCATGCAATCTGATTTCTTTCTAAAAAAAAGACTGCGTTCGATCATTGTTCTGGCAATTATCGTAATGATTACTTACGGAGCTATGATCATTACACAATATAATATTGTAGAAGGGTTCACCTCTATTCCGGAAGCGATTTTTTGGGGGTTCAGCAATTTTTATCCTGATCAAGATTCGCTAAGAAATCTGCCTTCTATTTTGGATAAATTATTAGAGACTATTTTTATGTCAATTGCCTCTTCTTCGATAGCGGCAATTTTTGCACTGTTTTTTGCAATTTTCGGATCAAAAACGACTAGTTTAAATGGTGTCCTGTCAGTGATTAGCAGAGGAATTGCTACACTTTTTAGAAATATTGATGTAGCAGCATGGTCGATGATCCTGCTTTTCTCTTTTGGCCAAAGTTCTTTAACAGGTTTTTTTGCACTGTTTTTCGTTTCATTTGGATTTTTAACGAGAGCATTTACGGAAACGATTGATGAAGTCGGAAGCGGAGCTGTTGAAGCTTTGGAGGCAACAGGGGCACAATATTTTCCGGTAATTATCCATTCAGTTATTCCTGCCAGTATTCCGCAAATCATCAGCTGGATTCTTTTCATGATCGAAACGAACATAAGAAGTGCAACGCTAGTCGGGATTTTAACAGGGACTGGAATCGGATTTTCCTTTGATCTTTATTATAAAAGCCTAAATTATAATTCGGCTAGTTTGGTGGTCATTACAATCATTCTGTCCATCCTGCTTATTGAACTGGTATCAAACTACGTGAGAAGGGTGATATTGTAATGAAGACTCAAGGATCTATGAAGTCCGTAACTGATTCTGCCAACCCTGAGATGAGTTCTGACTTTACAATAAAGAAGCCATTTGACAAATCTACCTTTGCCCTTCGGGTTACCTTGGTTATGCTGGCGATACTAACGGTTTACGCTTTTTTTAGTTTTGATTATAAGGATATTCAAATAATTGGTGCGATCGCTGCAACCATTGAAAACTTCAAGATTATGTTTGTGGAAGCGCACTTTGCCCATTTTACATTCTCTGAAGCGATTTACCAGGTATTAATTACGATTGGACTAGCTTTCCTGACGACCCTGTTCGGAGCTGTTATTGCTTTATTTTTAGGCTTGTTTGCAGCTCAAAATTTGTCTTCGAAAGCCGCTTCGAAAGCCATTAAAGGAATCATTGCCTTTATTCGCGCTGTTCCGACCGTATTGTGGGTGCTTATTTTTGCCATTTCGGCTGGTCTGGGCAGTGTAGCTGCCGTCATCGGCATGACGTTTCATTCAATCGGCTACTTGACGAAAGCATTCTCTGAATCCTTTGAAGAACTCGATGAAGGTGTCATCGAAGCATTGCGCGGGAGCGGAGCAGGCTGGTGGCAGATTGTTTTCCAAGCTGTTATTCCCTCAAGCTTAACGTATCTGGTGTCCTGGACGTTCGTGAGATTTGAGATCAATTTTGGTGTTTCTGTGGCTATGGGTGCAGCCGCGGGTGCCGGTGGAATTGGTTATGATATGTTTATGGCGAGCGGCTTTTATTTTGATCTGCGTGAAGTTGGTATGATCACGTACTTTATTCTTGCCTTTGCCATTCTATTGGAAGTACTAGCGACTCAATTAAAGAAAAGATTAAATGTAAATTAATATCTATTTTGCCCAAAGAAAGTGCCAGACTTGGTTACTTTCTTTTTTTTTGAACATATTTACATACATTTCATATTCTTTTACATTCGCTTAACCATAGAAACTTGGTGACAAGTTAGATTGAAAGTAATCAAGAGTGAAAGCTCCTAAGAAAACATTTCGTGAAAGGAGAAGCTATGAGAAAAGCTAGATTAACGAAAATTTTGATAGAAGGCAATCGTGAGTTATTGGAACAATTCGCGACCCAGGTAGAGGCATTTGCAGACTTAAACTTGGAGCGTTC
Source organism: Bacillus capparidis (assembly GCF_017832095.1). Classification (NCBI taxonomy): domain Bacteria; kingdom Bacillati; phylum Bacillota; class Bacilli; order Caryophanales; family Bacillaceae; genus Bacillus; species Bacillus capparidis. The sequence continues at coordinate 367,017 of NZ_JAFDST010000004.1, read as the reverse complement.
TCCGCGAACGGGACTCGTGATGATGAAAACAAGAGATTCCGTCTCAAGGCAGCCGTTTTACACGGGTGAGGTGCTCGTGACCGAATGTGTTGTCCAAGTAAACGGACATTACGGAATGGGTGTATTAATGGGGGAAGAACCGCAAAAAGCATATCAAATCGCCCTGGTAGATGGCGCATTTAATGCCAAGCTTCCGATCACAGAAGCCTGGCTGCCGGCACTCGAAAAAGAAGAGCAATATATCAAGCAGAAGCAGCAGAAAGAAATAACTAGATTATCCGGTTCCAGAGTGAATTTTGATACGATGGAGGATTACAATGCAAAAAGCTAAAGATTCAAGTTTTGACATGGTTCACGATACACAAGCGATTTACCGTAAGCTGCTCGACGGAATGGCAAGACCAGGAAAAATCAATTCCATTGCGCCAATCATCTCAAGCGTTGAACAAATAGCGGATTTTCCAACTGCTTTATTGGGGTTAGCTTATACGTTAGTTGACCGGGAAGCAAGCTTCGCTGTTCTATCCGTCCCAAAGGAAGAAATTGAAAAGCATATACATTGGAAAACATTGAGCCCCATTGTTGCTGCTGATGCAGCAGATTATGTTTTCATAAATCAAGCCTTGGAAAAGGAAGAAATCCAGCAAGTAACGGGCAGCCTTCGGACTGGTACTTTGGAAAATCCTCATGAAAGTGCAACACTGCTTCTCGCTGTGGAATCATTTTCAGAGGAAGCTGTGAAGGGACAAAAGCTGATATTAAGAGGACCGGGAATTCAACATTCTTGTGAGATTCATATTACTGGATTTTCAATCGATTGGCTTGAGGAAAGAAAAAGGATCAACGGTGAGTTTCCAATCGGAATAGACATGATTCTTGTTTCAAGAGCCGGTGAAGTACTAGCAATCCCCAGAACTACGGTAATCGAATGGGAGGAATGCTAAATGGGATACGTTGCGGTGACGGGCGGACAAAAAGCGATTGAGCATGCAAGCAAGCTAATCGATTGTTACCGGCTGCAGGATGCAAAGGAAGTATTGTCAAGCGAGCAGATTGAGAAGCAAATGAGACTGTTAGTGGATCGTGTCATGGGGGAAGGCGGACTATATGCACCGGAATACGCTGCTCTTGCTTTAAAGCAATCAGAGGGCGATCCCGCTGAAGCGGCATTTTTACTAAGAGCCTACCGATCAACTTTACCGAGAAACTACTATTCTTCAACGGTTGAGCCAGAGAATATGCGCGTGATTAGAAGAATATCATCAGCGTTTAAAAATATCCCGGGAGGACAGCTGCTCGGACCAACCTATGACTATAAGCACCGGTTATTAAACTTTGACTTAAGAAACGAAGATGACATGGCGCTCCGGGATTTTCTTGATTCTATAGAGCTGGAACATGAGGAACAAGAATCTGTAGCGATGACTATGAAAAAAGTAGCTGATCTATTAAGGGAACAGGGGCTTCTCGCTAATCGAGAGGCAGAGGAGACCGAGCCATTTGATATTACACGAGAAAAAATGACCTTTCCGGCTTCGCGTTCTGCCCGGCTTCAAACACTTGCCCGCGGAGAGACAGGGGCTATGACTGCACTTGCTTATAGCAGTATGAGAGGGTATGGTCCAGTCCACCCTACGATTGGAGAGCTGAGAGTAGGGTATTCAGAGGTTCACATCCCTTATCCGTTTGGGGATGACGAGGAATTGTATATCGGTGAAGTAATGCTGACAGAAGTAGAAACAATCAACTCGTTTACGCAAAATGATCAAGGCGATGTAGAATTCATGCTTGGTTATGGCCTGGCATTTGGACAAAACGAAGTAAAAGCGATCTCGATGGCGATTTTAGAGCGAAGCCTGGAAACAGCAGGAAACAGCCCTACTCAGGATGAAGAGTTTGTTCTGTTACATATCGACAGTGTTGAATCAAACGGGTTTGTATCACATTTAAAGCTGCCGCATTATATTACGTTCCAATCAATGCTCGATCGGATCAGGCAGGCACAAAAGCCGGCAACAGACGATAATGCGAAAGTAGCTGAAAAGAACAGTCTTATATAGTCAGGGAAAGGAGAAAGCGAAGATGGAGTATCAAATCGAACAAACGTACAATTATGCTTTTTTAGATGAAGGATCAAAAAGAGAAATTCGCCGGGCTACGCTAAAGGCTGTTGCTATTCCCGGCTACCAGGTTCCTTTTGCTTCAAGAGAGCTGCCGATTGGCAGAGGCTGGGGCACAGGCGGGCTCCAGCTCACGTTATCACTGATTGGCGATAATGATCGATTGAAGGTCATCGATCAAGGACACGATGATAGTGTCAATGCGGTGAGCATCAAACAATTAGTGGAAAATTGTTCAGAAGTGATTCCAACAGACGATTCTGAAGAGGCGACAATTATTCAAACGAGACACCGTATTCCAGAGGTTCCGCTCCGTGAGGATCAAATCCTTGTCTTTCAGGTTCCGATGCCAGAACCTCTGCGACGTGTGGAAGCAAAGGAACAAGAGACGAAGCGGCTTCATGCCGAAATGGATTATAGCAGTATGTGGCTCAGGCTTTATGAGGATATTGTCCGCTGGGGAGAAATTACGATTGGAGCCGACTATCCGGGTCTCGTAAACGGACGCTATATTTTTAATCCCAGCCCGATTCCCCGCTACGATCTATTAAAGCTTCACCAAGCTGACGGGCTTTATCTTTTTGGGGCTGGGCGTGAAAAGAAGATATATGCCGTACCGCCCTATACGAATGTTGAACCGCTTGAGTTTGAGGATTATCGTTTTAAAGTCGAGCAGTTTGATGGGTTATCATGCCAGCTTTGCGGCAGTGATAATACGTTCCTCGATGAGATTTACAACAGCGAAACAGGAGAAAAAGTATATCAATGCTCGGATACAGCTCATTGTGCAAAAGTACAAAACAAAAGGAGCGTTGAAGCATGATGACGGAAACACCGCTATTAAAGGTACGAAATGTCAATAAGAGATACGGAGAAGGATGCCCGAAATGCGCGGCTCCGGATATGCTGGGAGAAGAAAATCGCTGCGCATATTGCGGAAGCGTTTGGGCTTGCCGGAACGTAATCTTTGACTTATACGAAGGTGAAATTCTTGGAATCGTCGGTGAGAGCGGCTCTGGAAAAAGTACACTTGTTAAAAGTCTTTATTTTGATGACAGTATTACTTCGGGAACAGCGAGCATTTCATCCTATAAAGAAGGCACCGCCGACATCTTTTCTGTATCGCCCCAACAAAAAAGGTACATTCGAAATTATTTAATGGGAATGGTTTATCAGAATCCGTGGCTCGGCTTGAAGATGTCATTTTCCAGTGGCGGAAACATTGCAGAGAAGCTCATTGCGTCCGGAACCTATCATGTGGGAACGATTCGCGAGCGCGCCTCTGCTTTGCTGGAGCACGTCGAAATTCCTGTTGCAAGGATGGATGAGCTGCCAAAAAATTTCAGCGGCGGTATGCAGCAACGTGTTCAGATCTCTAAAGCCCTTGCCAATAATCCACCAATTCTGCTTTTAGATGAGGTAACGACAGGGCTCGACCTATCCGTCCAGGCAAAGGTATTGGATTTGATACGCAGCATTCAGCGTGAGCTTCGTGTTGCGATGATCGTTGTGTCTCATGATTTAGGGGTCATTCGGATGCTGGCAGATCGTACGATGGTGATGAAGAGCGGAAAAGTAGTTGAACAGGGCCTAACAGACCAAATTTTAGAGGATCCGCAGCATGAATATACACAGTTGCTTGTTCATTCGCTTTTATAACAGAGATGAGGTGAAAAAATGAAAATCTATCAAGCTAATATCGTTACTCCCGACAAAGTCATCGAGAACGGAACGATTGAAATTGAAAATGATAAAATAGTCTCCATGACAGAAGGATTACCCGACACCACCAGAAATGAAGACATCAATGCCGAAAAGAAGTGGGTGCTTCCCGGACTGGTTGATTCCCATAGTGATGCAATCGAACTGGAATTAGAACCAAGGCCAAACAGCATCTTTCCAGTCGAAGTCTCCTTTTACGAATTGGAAAAGAAGCTCGTAGGAGAAGGGATTACGACCATCTATCATTCCATGTCTCTAATGGAAGAAAACGCAAAGAAATGGACCCGGAAAAATGACATCGTCTTACAGATGATAGCAGCAATTAAACAGCTGTCATACGGAACGCATTTAATCCGCCATAAAACCCATCTTCGCTATGAAATAACGAATACGGTCGCTGTAAAGAGTGTAGAAAAGCTGATGAAGGACGGGAATATCGATCAGCTGTCGTTTATGGATCACACTCCCGGGCAAGGACAATTCAGGGATATCGAATTGCATAAACGCTTTCTCATCGAACACCGCCATCTTACGGATGAAGAAGCTAACAGGACGATTGAAGAAAGTAAGCTTTTCGCTAAGCTTGATCCGAAAATTTTACAAGAGTTAGCCGGGCTTGCTGACCGCCTCAACATTCCGCTGGCTTCCCACGATGATGACACGATCGAAAAGCTTGAAGTTGTTAAAAGCTGGAATGCATCCATCAGCGAATTTCCGATCGAGCTGGAAGTAGCAAAAAAAGCAAAAGAAGCAGGGCTCTATGTCGTAATGGGCGCTCCAAACGTTTTGTTAGGGAAATCGCATAGCAATAACGTTTCCGCGCTTAAAGCCATCCAGCATGGTGCAGTCGATATTCTCTGCTCCGATTATTATCCTTCATCTCTCTTGCATGCAGCGTTCAAGTTGTATCATGCAGACATGCCAATTTTTGAAGCGGTGAATATGGTTTCCATCCACCCAGCTAAAGCCTTGAAAATAGATCATGAAGTAGGCTCGATTGAGGTAGGGAAAAAGGCTGATTTACTGATTGTCAGTGAAGAAAAAAAGCGGCCGGTGCTGCAAACCGTCATCGTCGGCGGAAAGGTTGTCTGCCAAATGAATTATCAAACGCCGGTAACAGCGGGAATCTTGCCATAAGGAGAATGAGAAGATGGAAGCCAAACGTTTAACAGAAGAGCCGACCATTCACGAAACGGCAGACGTCAAAAAAAGCATAATCGGAAGCTGGACGGACATCGGCCCAAACTCCAAAATCGAAGAATCAATCATTGGCGACTACACGTATACGTCAGGGGACGTACAAATCATTTACTCGGAGATCGGGAAGTTTTGTTCGATTGCCACAAATGTGCGCATACATCCTGTCAACCATCCAACCTGGAGAGTGACACAGCATCATCTAACGTATCGCCGTGTCCAGTATGGCTTCGATTCTCAGGATGATGAAGAATTTTTCCAATGGAGAAAAGATCATAAAGTAACCGTCGGGCATGATGTCTGGATTGGCCACGGGGCGATTATTATGCCGGGAGTAACGATAGGAACAGGAGCGGTCATCGGGGCCGGGGCCATTGTCACAAAGGATATACCCCCTTATATGATAGCCGTCGGTGTTCCGGCATCACCTCTGAAAGAAAGATTCCCCAAGGAAATCACTGATGAACTTTTGAAAATCGAATGGTGGAATTGGGATAGGCAGCAATTGGAGGAGTGTTTTGAAGACCTTAAGGACGTCGAACGATTTATCAAAAAGTATGGACAAGGATCTTCGATAGACTAGAGGAGGACAATCATGAGCGAATTATTGAAAATAGATGACCTGAAAAAAACCTTTACGATGCATCAATCCGATAATAAACACATTGTCGGCTGCAATCGCATCAGCTTCATTTTAAATGAAGGAGAGTTCATTGGCATCACCGGAAGGAGTGGTGCGGGAAAATCGACAGTGTTAAAAAGCATTTATCGTACGTATATACCAACTGGAGGCTCAATTGTCTATCGATCAGAGCAGTTTGGATCGATTGATCTTGTTCAGGCCACAGAAAGAGAAATTATTGCCATCCGAAAAAAAGAGATCGGCTACGTCTCACAATTTCTTAACGTCATGCCCCGTGTAACAGCGTTAGAATTGGTGACAGCGACGTTAATTGAAATAGGAGAACGAAGCAACGATGCGGTGGAACAAGCAAAACACATTTTGGCACACTTTAAGCTTCCGTCATCTTTGTGGGATTCTTATCCCCGGACCTTTAGCGGCGGAGAAAAACTTCGTTTAAACTTAGCCCAAGCCATGGTCAAAAGGCCGAAATTATTACTGCTGGATGAACCAACTGCCTCTCTCGATGAAGCCTCAAAGATCGCGGTAAAAGATATGATCATCCAATTAAAAGAAGAGGGAACAAGCATGATCGGTATTTTCCATGACCTCGATTTCATGGAAACTGTAGTAGATTGCCAATACAATTTATCCAACGGCTCATTATCAGGTGGGCACAGCAATTAAAAAGTGGGTGCACGTTATGGAAATCCGTGAATTGGAACAAAACGATCTACCTGACTATTTAAACCTTCTGAAGGTGCTGGACGAGCACAACAGCATGTCTTTGACAGAGGCGGAACAATTAGTAGGAAAAATAAGATGCTATCCGTATTATAAAATATTTCTCATATTGAACGAGGAAGGTCAAATTACTGGGACATTCTCGCTGATAATTTGTGACAACTTCGGCCATGGAGGCTTGAAATTTGCCATTGTTGAAAACGTCGTGGTTCATCCTGAGTTTAGGAGCCAGGGAATCGGTAAGGCAATGATGTTAAAAGCCAGAGAGATCGCATCCGAAAATAACTGTTATAAGCTTATGCTTTCCAGCAACGAAACTCGTACAGAGGCCCATTCCTTTTATGAGAATATCGGATTTGAAAGGCATGGAGTAAGCTTTAGAACGGAGTTGATAAACAAATGATCGATTTACATTGTCATACAAAAGTATCTGATTGCTCATATACAAATGAAGAAGTGATAGCAATGGCCAAACAGCGTGGTGTGACCAACCTTGCCATTACTAACCACGACACTACGGATGGATTGAAGGATGCGATTCGGATCGGAAAGCAAGCAGGTGTGAATATAATTCCGGGTATCGAAATTTCCGCATTCGATACAAAGAGAGGACGCCGCGCGCATCTGTTGGGCTTGTACATAACGCCAGGCCATCCAAGCATCAAAGAACTGTGCCAGCCATTAGTGGAAAAGCGTCATCTCGTTTCTAAAATGATGGTGGAAAGAATAATAGCTGCCGGCTACGATATCACGTGGGAGCAAGTAAAAGCTTTAGCTGAAGGTGGAACCGGCGTCTACAAACAGCATATTATGCATGCCCTCTTGGAAAAAGGCTACACGAAAACGATTTACGGAGCGTTATATAAAGAGCTGTTCCGAAGAGGAAGCGATACGGAAGGTGCGGGCATTGCATTTATCCCGATTGACTATATCCCTGCAGAAGAAGCCATTCGTGCCATTCAAGAGGCAGAAGGTATTCCTATCCTTGCCCATCCAGGACAATTCGACAACTTTGAAGCAGCGGAGGAATGGGTTGGGATTGGTTTGAAAGGCATCGAAGTGAAACATCCGTTGCACGATGCAAATCATCGAGCAAAAGCAATAGATCTTGCTCAGCGATTTGACCTGATTCAAACTGGCGGATCAGATTTCCACGGGTTTTATAGTGATACGGATTCAACGATTGGGTCATATACGACAGATCCAATTCAATTCGATCGATTGATGGAGCACAAGAGCAACGTCTTATTTTAATATACTTGTTTATCGCTTGATTGAATGGGAATTAGATTAATTATTTTCAAGAAGAGTTCAAGCGATATCGTTCCTAAAAAGCATAGAGATGGGGGCAAGGAAGGGTTCCTTGTCCTCATCTTTTTGATCGCTTCTTCTTTAAGTTGCTCTTTCGATTACTATGCTCCACTCAATATAAATTTAAAATCGTTGGACCAAAAATATTCCAACTAAAATAAGCACAATTCCTACGATTCTCGGAAGGCTAATCTCGTGTACAGGCAGGTTGAACCAGCCAAAATGGTCAATCAAAACGGCCATGATTAATTGTCCCGCAAGCAGTAGTCCAACGGTGAGAGCCGATCCGATTTTCGGCATCAATATTACATTCGCCAATACGAGAACGACTCCTAATGCTCCGCCGGTCCAAATCCACCACGGCTTAGTAAATGCGCTTCGATCCGGTATGATCGTATGATTCATCGTGAGTGACAAAGCGATTAATAAAATAGTGCCGCCCAAAAAGGAGAACATAGCAGCTAAATAAGGGGAGTGGACCGCATTGCGCAGTTCTGAATTAATCGCAGTTTGCAGAGGAAGTACTGCGCCGGCAATAAGTGCAATTACTAGAAAAACAATATATTGCATAAAATGTATTTACTCCTTTCCGCCAATTTCTAAGTGATCTTTAATCAGAAACCAAGTCTAATCCATTTTCTGGGGGCAAGAAAAAAAGCCGGCGATGTTAACGTGACGCCGGCTTTCTAGGCACTTGTTACTCATTTCCCCACTGATTCCGCACTTCATCCATAATTGACATCACATCAACAGATAATGGCAAAGTGCTGTTTTCCTCTTGATTTAAAATGTATCGATTCATTGCTTCCACTTCATAGTTCAACGCTTTTTCAGCAGCACCCGCTTCAACAACTTCAACACTTCCATCCGCCGTATATGTAATTATTGCTTTTTGAGCTCTGGGAAAATCTTCTACCGTAATATATCCCAATTCACCAGCGACAATTCCCCGTTTTGGCATTTTCGCCCGCATGGCAAGTGAAACCACTGCCAATTCATCCGCATCATTTTTTAAGATTATTCCGGATTGTTCATCCACACCTGTTTCGTACCTTTTGACTGTCGTCAACACTTCATTGGGCTGACGGGAGAGAAAATACCTTGTAAACGATAGCGCATACGTACCGATATCAAGCATCGCACCACCGGCAAGATCGGGGTTGAAAAATCTGTTAGTTGGGTCGTCTTCCTTACAGCTTCCAAAGGTTACGTTAATCATTTTCAACTTGCCAAGCTTCCCGGCATCCACAATATCGCGTAATTTTTTGTAGAGTGGCATATGGAAAATCGTCATTGCTTCTGCAACGATTAAGCCTTTCTCCTTTGCGAGGTCCACAATTTCCTTCAACTGTTTACCATTCATTGTAATCGCTTTTTCACAAAGTACGTGCTTGTTGTTTCGCAGTGCATCGATTATGTATTCGTAATGGATGCTGTGAGGCGTAGAGATGTAGACAACGTCAATTGTATCGTCCTGAAGCATTTCATCACTGCTTGTGTATACCTTTTCAATGTTAAATTGCTCTGCAAAACTTTTTGCTTTCTCTGCATTTCTCGCCCAAACTCCGCCGATACTCCCATTTACGTCAACAATTGCTTTGGCAAAATCTGCTGCTATTGCACCCGGTCCAAGTATAGCCCAATTTACTTTCCCCACGTTAAGCCCACCTTTGCTATTATTTTGTTACTGCTTTTACTCCATTTTCACCTGCAACCAAAACCTTGGTTACAACGGTGGTGAATAGCGAGACGTCAATCACACCCGCTATTTGCGTTAACTTATTTTCCAGCTGTTTGCTGTCCTGTTCAGCTTGAAAATAAACATCTACCAAAAAGTTACCGTTGTCACTGATGGTATACCCGTCCTTTTCAGAGCCGGTACGTACAACGGGTTTCCCGCCTAATGCTTCGGCCTTTTTTAGAACAAAGCTTAGTGATTCCTGTAAAATTTCAAGTGTAACTGGGTGGTCATACGTTAACGTTGGAACAAATTTTGTTACATCAGCAAGCAGTATATAGTCCTTTGACATTTTTGCGATCAGCTTTTCCTGTGTATGGATACCTCCTGCACTTTTTAGCGCGTGCAGCTTCTCATCAACCCGGTCGCAGCCATCAAACGCAACATCAATCTGTTCCACGACACAAGCAGGCAGTACTTCCAATCCTTGCTCCAAGCAAAGCAGCTTTGTTTTCAAGGATGGAGTGACTACCTTCACCTTTATGTTTTCATTTTTTATGAAATCGATTAAATAACTGATCGTGCTTCCGCCGCCCAGCCCTATGACCATTCCGCTCTGTATATACTCCATAGCGGCTTTTGCACATTCCTGCTTTACATTCATCGCTCCCACCTCACCTTTTGTTTAACAATGCATTATGTATGTGCTCAATAAAAAGTATACGCTCAGTAAAAATAAGATTCAAAGCATGTGGCTTCACTTTTATTAAGATTCTGCATTTCAATTAATATAAGTATGGAATGATTGATGCAAGATTTGCCAAATTCATATTCTAATATGGAAATATTCAGTATAATAAAATAGAAAAACTATTTTTCGAAAGAGGGAGTTTGAGTGATGAAATTTAAAGATTACCCATATGAGCGGCCGGATATTACAGAAATAGAAAAGAGCTTTAAACAACTCATCGAAACGTTCGGAAAGGCAGAAAGCTTCGATGAACAGGATCAGGCGCTTGCTGCTGTGAATAAGCTTCGCAACAAGATTAATACCGCATCCGATCTTGTGTATATCCGCCACTCCATCGATACAAATGATTCGTTTTATAAAGCAGAACAGGATTATATCGACGAAGTTGGTCCTGTCATCCAAGAATACATAACAGATTTTTATCAAGCTCTGGTCAATTCAGAGTTTCGTAAGGAGCTGGAAAAGAAGTGGGGCAGCCAGCTTTTTCAATTGGCAGAGCTTTCGGTAAAAACCTTTCATCCTAAAATTATAGAAGATTTGCAAAAGGAGAATAAGCTAAGTACAGAATATGACCAGCTGATCGCCTCTGCGAAAATTCTATTTGAGGGGGAAGAGCGGACATTAGCCCAAATGAAGCCGTTTGAGCTATCAAAAGACAGGGACATTAGACGCAAGGCAGCAGAAGCAAAATATCAATTTATGAGTGAAAATGAAGAGCAATTGGATCGGATCTATGATGACTTGGTTAAGATTCGAACGAAGATTGCCAAAGAGCTTGGCTATGAAAATTTCGTTGAGCTTGGATACGCTCGAATGAGCAGAATCGGTTACGACGCGGAAATGGTTGCAAACTTCAGAAATCAAGTGTTGGAAATTATCGTTCCGGCAGCGACAAAGCTCCGGGAACGTCAACGCAATCGCATTGAGGTTCAACAACTAAATTATTACGATGAAGAATTCAGCTTTAAATCCGGAAACGCGGCACCAAAGGGCGATCCGAAGTGGATTATTGAGAACGGCCGTAAAATGTATGAAGAGCTTTCAGATGAGACCAATAAATTTTTTAATTTCATGATCGAAAACGGCCTTATGGATCTGGTCAGTAAAAAAGGAAAACAAAGCGGAGGATACTGTACGTATTTAAGCGAGTACAAAGCGCCATTTATTTTCTCGAATTTTAATGGAACCTCAGGAGATATTGATGTACTGACCCATGAAGCGGGGCACGCATTTCAAGTATACCAGAGCAGACATTTGGAAGTCCCTGAATACAGTTTCCCGACAATGGAGGCTGCTGAGATCCATTCGATGAGCATGGAGTTTTTTACTTGGCCATGGATGAAGCTGTTTTTCGAAGAGGAGACGGAAAAATATAAATTCAACCATTTGTCAGAGGCTCTCACTTTTATTCCATACGGTGTAGCCGTAGATGAATTCCAGCATTTTGTTTACGAAAATCCGGAAGCAACACCTGCTAATAGAAAAGCTGCTTGGAGAGAGATTGAGAGAAAATATCTGCCGCATAGGAACTATGAAGATAATGCTTATTTGGAGCGAGGCGGGTTTTGGCACAAGCAAGGGCACATTTTTGCTGCTCCGTTTTATTATATCGACTATACTCTCGCTCAAATCTGTGCTCTGCAATTTTGGAAAAAACTGAATGAGGATTATCATGCGGCATGGAAGGATTACCTTCAATTGTGTCAAGTTGGAGGGAGTAAGCCATTTACCAGTCTTGTTGAGCAAGCGGGTTTAATCTCACCGTTTCAAGAAGGTTGTGCAGCCTCCGTGATCGGTGAGATTGAAAACTGGCTGAATGGTATAGACGATACGAAGCTGTGATTGAAAAATCCCCTTTACTCTCAGAAGGCATACTGATGTAGCTCTACTGAAAAAGGGGATTTTTATTATTTATGCGCCTAATTTATTTTGCAAGCTGTTGGAGACACCAGACAGCATCCTGGCAGACGTCGATATTTCTTCCATAGAAGCAGTCAGTTCTTCGATCACTGCAGCAATATTTTGCAAATTGCCGGACGATGTATTCGTAATTTCCGAGACATGTTCGATCGAATTCGAAACAGTGTCCATGCTCGTTGTAACCTCATTTATAGCGACTAAAATGTCTGAAATGATTTCAGCTAATTCATCGTTGTTTCCGTAAAGCTCAGTAAATACTGATCCTGCTTCACTGCTTAACGTGATTCCTTCTTCGACTGAATCGCCGCTGTCTTTAATGACACTGACAACTTGGGTTGTTTCTTTATTAATCTCATCAATTAATTCTTGTATATTTCCGGTTGCATGATTTGTCTGTTCTGCTAATTTTCTTACCTCATCGGCAACGACGGAAAATCCTCTTCCGTGTTCGCCAGCCCTAGCCGCTTCAATCGCAGCATTTAATGCAAGCAGATTCGTCTGGTTAGAGATATCGGTAATCAGCGACAAGATATTTCCAATTTCATTTGACTTTTGACCAAGCTGATTTACGACTTGCACAGATCGGTTTACTCGCTCTTGAATCGTGTTCATTTGATTTGTTATTTTTTCAACTAGCTGTTTTCCATTGTTTGAATTGGCGAGTGCGTTTCCAGATGTGTTTTTAATAAATTTAATGCTTTCGGAAATTTCAGTAAGCGTAAAAAAGATCGCGGAAGAATTATTGTTTATATCTTGAATCGCTTGAAATTGTCTTTCTGCGCCGCTGGAAATATCCTGTACGGATGAAGATATTTCTTCTGTTGCATTGCTCGTTTCTTCGGTTGTTGTTTTCAGCTGGAGTGAAGCTTCAGCGGTTTGATGAGATAAGTGCATGATTTCCTCTTTAAAATCCATTCCTTTTCGGTCTTCTTTCTCATAGCTGGATTGTCCAATCACGTCGGTGACAATTCGGCCAATTGGATTTTTTTGTTCTGCGAAAATGGGCTGGCTTTTATCACCTGTTGACCACTTGCTTATTTTTTCTAATGGCGAAAGAAATTTCTGCAGAATAAAGTAACCAAGTGCCACTGTAGCAATAAGGCTAATCAGCACAACAATTAGTGTACTCTTCCACTCGATGGAAATACTTTCGGTCAGCAGGGCACCAATTGAAAATGCAGCGATTGGAATAAGCATAGACACTAGCATAAACGAAAGTAAAATAAGGAGAATTAATTGGTAGTTGTTCAAATTTTTTATCTTGTCCATGATTTTCCCTTCTTCCTTAAACAACGATTATAGTTTCATATCCGATATGTCTAAAAACTCCATGGCTTCCTCGACGGTGGTAAATGCTTTGATTTTGTCTATTGTTCCGGCCGTCCGGGATAACCGGTTTAATTGCATTTTTAGCGCCATATTTGGCGCAACAGTTGCATTTTTTTCTACATTTTGCCCAACCCACGCCATAAGCTCTCCCCAAACTTCGTTTACCTCCTGTGAAGCTACGGTTTTAATATTGCTGTTATCGTTTAAAAATTTTGTGATTTTCGGATCGCTGAGCTCTTTTTTTACGACTTCCGCTTGCTGCTTTGCTTCTTCAACAGTTGTCGCCATTTCGTTATATTTAAAATAAAATACGTCATTGTATATTTTCATTTCGAATTTTTTCATTTTTCTCACTCCGTTTTTTAATTGATTTCTTGTTCTTCTATAATTGATTGAAAGATGAAAACAGCACTTAATGCCTTTGGAAATCCGCAATAGGCTGCACAATGGCTGATAACTTCCATGATTTCTTCTTTTGTCCACCCAACTTTAAGGGCCGCCCTAAAATGATAGTGTAAACCTCTGCCGGCATCTCCCTGTGTGATTAATGAAGATAATGTAATGATCGCCCTTTGCTTAAAATCCAGTGTTTGATCGGAATAAATATCGCCATAGCCGAATTCAAGGGCAAGCTTGCCAAGTCTCGGAGACGTTTTTAATAGTTCCTCCATTGCGAGGATTCCTTTTTCTCCAGCCAATTTTTGAATGGACTTCCAACCTAATTCGCTTCTTTCCATTGTGAAAGCATCCTCCACTATATGTATTTTTCCCGATTTTTTCGAACAGTAAGACCCTTTAGATTATAGTTCTACTATCCCCGCTTCATTGTAGGAGGGATCTCATCCTTATTTACCATTACTTCAATAACAGTCGGGTCGTCCTCAGAAAGGCCTTTGCTTACGGCTTCTCTTAATTCGTTAATTGTACTGCAGCGATACCCGTTTGCCCCCATACTACGGGCAAATTCCTTTGCATTTAATTCGAAATCATACCGTGTACCTGCCGTTCTGCCAATATTATAAAGCATTCCTTTATCTACCATATCGAGCATCCCGTTATTGAGGACGATAAAAAGGACATTGGCTTTTAAATCTACAGCGGTAGAAATTTCTGTCCCATGCATGAAAAGACAGCCATCTCCTGTCAAGCAGACAACGGGGATATTCGGATTTGCAAGCTTTGCGCCGATTGAAAAACCAATGCCGTGGCCCATGGCTCCAAACACATCATCAAAAAAGAATGTGCCTTGTTTAATAATATCGTAGTATTTAATCGCATAGAAGGTGTGGCTTCCATCATCGCCGTACATGACCGTTTCTTCAGGCAATAACTCTCTCAACTCGCCCATGACTTTAGCTGCAGATAATCGGGGTCCGCTCTCTGTTTGTCCGTCAAAGTTTTCCAAGTCTTTTTGCTTATGGATGCTAAGGTCCACGCTCTTTACTGCTGCATGCTGCTTGTATTGCAGCAATTCCTGCAAGTTTCGCTTGGCGTCCCCTTGAACAAGCGTCGTTTTAACAGGAATAGATTTTCCGACAAATGTAGAATTCATATCAAAATGAATAACATGCTTTGGATATAAGTCGGGCGAAAAGCCTGCCAAGGACATGTCACTTAACTTAGAACCTATGACGATTAATAGATCAATCCCCGAAGATAAATAGGAAGAGGAGGCTTCCGTTCCACCTAACCCAAAGCTTCCGAGGGATAGGGGATGCTGTGTAGGAAATGTTCCTTTTCCCCCCGGGGTTGTCATGACCGGAATATTCCAAGTTTCAGCGAAGGTTAAAACTTCTTCATAAGCATTAGCAATATGTATGCCTTTGCCCAGATAGAGGAGGGGTTTCTTAGCCTTGTTAATTATATCCAACGCTTGATGTATGTTGCCGGAGACCGGGATATCCTCTAATTGAAACTCAGGAAATTGATGAGGCATCGTTTCAGAAGTTAAAACGTTCAAAGGGATGGAAAGGTGGACGGGCCCTTTTTGTCCCGTAAGCGATTTTTCCAGTGCGTGCTGCAAGTAGCTTTGGATAGTTCTAGGATCCTCTACACGAGCACTAAAAAGCGTAACCGGACGAAACATCTCAACTAGATCTGTTCCAAACATACTGGAATCCTGGCCAAGGGCTTTGCCGTTTTCAGTAGTTGGCGGCTGGCCGGTGATAAAGAGGACTGGGGCATGATAGGCTTTTGCTTGTGCAGCTGCGGTCAGCATATTTGTTCCGCCGGGTCCGGACGTACCTATAGCTACACCGAGAGTTTTGTTTTGCATCGCATACCCGGTGGCGATATATCCTGCACCGCATTCATGTCTGGACAATCCGAAATGAATTCCTTGTTCCTCCATTTCCAAGATAAGGGGGACTACTGGTTTTCCAGGGATTCCGAAAGCATACTCTATCCCCATATTTTTTAAATGCTTTGCGATAAGTGCAGCAATTGTTGGCATTGACTGTCCCTCCATAAACTAGCAGTTTGGTATGGTTTTACAATTTGTCTACTTTATTGTTATCGGAAGTTTTTGACCATAGTTTAAATGTTAACACTATTTTTCTTTCCAGTACGAAGAAAAACCATTCACATCGAATGGTTTTTTCTACCTACGAATCTATTCTTTTCTCGTTGGCAGATAGCTCTTCCTGAACCGAATGAGCTTCGAATGGGGATTCTTCATCTGTTGTATTTGAGGAATCATTGTTTTTGGCGATCTTCTCATGAAGTTCTTCCATTTTCCGCTCCATGTTTTGTAACCTTTGTTTTGTCTCATTGCCATTTTTGATGACAAAATACAGGGTGATAGCGGGCAATCCGAAGCAAAGTAAAAACGATACAGCGATAATAATTAGATAAATGATTACAAGTCCTATTCCGAAAAAAGCTTCCATGGTAAAGTTCCTTCCCAATTTTTTGTATTTTTTAATCTGGGAAAATTATAACATATACGTTTTGAATCTGTTTAACTTCGCCTGATTGGAATGAAACTGTTGAAGAATGTCAAATTATCAAACTAGTTGTTTTATGCTTTAACATCTTTTATGGTAAAGTTAAAAGGATAATAAATGGCATTAGCGCTAGGAGGAAAAGGATGGCTTATCAAGAAAAAATGCACCCTGAATTAGGAAAGGTTGTTGAAAATATCGACCGCGTCATGATTGGAAAGAAAGACGTTGCTGTGTTAAGCCTGGTTGCCATTCTTGCAAAGGGGCACGTATTGCTGGAGGATGTGCCTGGTGTCGGAAAGACGATGATGGTCAGGGCACTAGCGAAATCAGTTGGCGCGGAATTTAAGAGAATACAGTTTACTCCTGATTTGCTTCCTTCCGATGTGACAGGAGTGTCCGTATATAATCCGAAGACGCTTGAATTTGAATACAGAAGCGGTCCGATTACCGGGAATATAGTACTGGCAGATGAAATCAACCGGACGTCGCCAAAGACCCAGTCCGCTCTTCTTGAAGGAATGGAGGAAGGCAGTGTGACAGTCGACGGCAACACGATGCAGCTTGCAAAGCCTTTTTTTGTTATGGCGACGCAAAACCCTGTAGAATACGAAGGTACCTATCCGCTTCCTGAGGCTCAATTAGATCGTTTTTTATTTAAAATCCGGATGGGCTATCCTACAACGAGCGAGGAGCTTCAAGTACTTAACCTTCAAGAAAAAGTAAAGCCGATCGATCATATCGAATCAGTAATTACAAAGGAACAGCTTGTCAACTTGCAAGACGAGGTAAAAAATATATATGTCGATGAAACGATAAAAGAATACATTGTCAGCATTTCGCAAAAGACAAGAAACCATCCTGCTGTTTATCTTGGAGTCAGTCCGCGAGGGTCAATTGCGTTAATGAAAGCTGCTCAAGCATATGCGTTTGTCCATAGTCGCGATTACGTGATACCTGATGATATCCAATATTTAGCACCGTTTTGTATGCCTCACAGAATGATATTACGTTCTGAAGCAAAATTTGAAGGTGCAGATGCAGCAAAAGTCATCAAGCAAATTTTATCGAAAACAAGCGTGCCGGTCCAAAGGTCGATGAGCCGCTGATGAAAGCGACGTTCAGACAATTGCTTTACGGATGGAAGCTCGCGGCAGTATTGTTATGGATTATTATTCTTTTCTGCTATGCCATGTTTCAAGGCGGGTTTGTCAGCTGGTTTTTGTTCTACACATTTCTTCCATTTGGTCTCTATGCGTTATTGCTTGCGTTTTATCCTATCTCGAAAATGGGAGTTGTACGGGAAATGAACAAAGACCAATTTAAATTAGGAGAGAAGCTGGAAGCCACTGTCTTGATAAGAAGAAAATTCCCTTTTCCGTTGTTTTATATTTTAATAGAAGATGAGATTCCGCAATCACTTAAGAAAAACGGGCAGCAGCCGGAAACAAAAAAAATGCTGTTTCCGTGGTTTAAAAAAGAATTTAAGCTGACTTATTCTCTCTCCTCAATGGTACGGGGAGAACATCAGTTTCAGACGATTCGTATTGTGACCGGAGATCTTTTGGGATTGATTGAAAAAGAAGCTTTTTTCGAATATAAGCAAACCTTCCTAGTGTACCCCTCTTATACAAATATGAGCTACAATAAACAGGATAATCACCTTGAAGACGGAACGCAGCATTCAACGAAACTGAATTTAAAGAATCATTCGATTGCTGTAGGAGTTAGAGAATATCAGCCGGGGGACCGGTTTTCATGGGTCGATTGGAAATCATCTGCAAGAAGAGACCGTTTAATGACGAAGGAATTTGAGCAGTCAAAAAGCCAGGATCTTTATATTCTTATGGATAGATCAAAATCAGATTCTTTCGAAGAAATGGTTACGCTGGCTGCATCTATTGTGCGGGCTGCGCTACGTGCAGGGGCAGATGTCGGTTTTTCTTCTGTCGGCAAGGATAGAGCAGTGTTTCCTATTCAGCACGGAGAGCAGCACTTAAATAAGATTTTTTACCATTTGGCACTCGTAGAACCAAATTCTCCTTACCCGCTAAGTGCAATTTTGGAAAGAGAGCTTGGCAGCCAAACCGTCCGAAATGCAGTTAAATTTATCATTACATCAGAAGTCAATTTAGACTTGTTGCGAAAGATTGAAACTGGTATTTCTTATTCCCAGACAACGCTATATTTGGTGAAGAAAAGAGATATTGGGATTTCTCAAGAAGAAAAAGTGATTATTGACAGATTGAAAAAACAAAAAATTGACGTAGCCGTCATATAGCTTTTTTAAGGCGAAACACCTAATCGGTTCAAAGAGGTGAATATTGAATGGATGGACAAAAGCAGCACAAAGGACTGATTCATTCGCTTGTCTTTTATGTGCTGGCGTTTTTTCTTCTGCTGGAGTGGCTTCGTCCGCTTCAAGATTTTACTGACACAGGATCGACTACATTTTTTGTTATCTTTGTCGGGCTTTCCTTTCTGTTGACTTATTTTAAATTCAAATGGTACTTCATTTTACCGATTGTTTTTGGGTATATTGCGATTGCACTTCAGCTGCTTTTCAATGAAGATATGTTTTTGAATATTTCGTGGATCAGCGTGTTTACTGAAGACATTGCATCCAATTTATCGTTTATTGGATCGGGACTATGGCAGGACATGACACCTTCTTTTCGAACGCTGCTTTTCTTTGTGTTGCTATGGCTGCTAGTGTATCTGCTGCACTATTGGGTGATTTTTCAACACAAAATCTTTTTCTTTTTCTTAATGACGCTTATTTACGTGACGGTACTCGATACATTTTCTCCATACGATGCAACAATTGCGATTGTTCGTATCGTTTTCATAGGCTTCACGTTACTGGGGCTGCTTTATATTGAACGTCTCAGGATAAAAGAACGGATCGATATAAAACGACCTCAAATTATCAAATGGATTGCCCCATTATTTGTATTTATATTTGCGGCGGCAAGTATTGGTATCGCTGCTCCTAAGTCGGCTCCAATCTGGAACGATCCAGTTCCGTTTATCCAATCCTTTTCAAGAGGAGACAATGGAGCAGGGGCAAATAAAGTCGGCTATGGTACAAATGATGAAAGTTTAGGCGGGCCTTTTGCACCTGATAATACGCAGGTTTTCACTTGGGAAGGTGAAGAGAAAGCTTACTTTAGAGTGGAGACGAAAAATATCTACACAGGAAAAGGCTGGCTGGAAAGCGGTGATACAAGCCCTTCGGTTCGATTGCGTTCGGGGTCACTTACAAATCATTGGTTTGAAAATACGGTTAACAGTAAAGAATATTCAATGAAAATCAATGTGGATCAAAATTACAGGTTTAACCACTTGATGTATCCCCTTGGATTGAATAATGTGGACCAGAAAGATTCGGTTCCCCTGGAGATTAATCCAACCGTAGAAAGAATCGAACCACTACGCGATGAAGACAAAAGACTCCGTAATCTGGGAGAATATGAGCTAACGTTTGACTCACCGATTTATAAGCTGAATGAGTTGAAGAAAGTAAATGTTCCTACAGAAAATGAGATTGAAAGCCTCGATTTGGAGGACTTTCTTCAGCTACCAGAATCATTGCCGCAGCGGGTAAAGGATCTGTCAGACGAATTGACCCGAAATGAAGGGAATATGTACGATAAAGCAAAGGCAATTGAAGAATACCTCGGTTCGAGTGAGTTTTCTTATGAAACAAACGATGTAGCACTACCGTCAGAGAATGAAGATTATGTTGATCAATTTTTATTTGAAACGAAACTTGGTTACTGTGACAACTTTTCTTCTGCGATGATCGTTCTCTTGAGGTTATCAGGCATTCCGGCGCGTTGGGTAAAAGGGTACACTTCCGGAGATTATGCCCAAACAGTTGATGGGGACATAAGACGCTATGAAGTAAGTAACAACAATGCCCATTCATGGGTGGAAGCGTATTTTCCCGGACAAGGCTGGGTAACTTTTGAACCGACAAAAGGATTCACGAGTCCTGAGCAAATTACTGAAGAAACTAATACAGGCAGTGACACACCTGTCCCGGATACTCCTCAGGCAGACCAGCAGCCGGAAGAACCTGTTCAACAAGAACAAAAACCGCAGGAACAGCCTCAGGATAATAACCAGGCAGCAGGGTCAGCAAATGACAGGTCGCCGTTATTTTTTGAAGTGGCGGATTGGTTTTGGTATACAGCGGCAGCGATTATTATTGTCTTGTCCATTGTCTTGTATTTTTTCCGTGCAAAATGGCTTCCTTATCTAGTGATTGCCAGACTGAAAAACAAAAATGAAGATGAGGTATTTTTCCAAGCTTATGATGCACTGCTAAAACAGCTCAAAAGGAAAGGCTTAAGAAAAGAAGATGGACAAACGCTGCGTGAATTTGCCAAGAGAGTCGATGAAATATATCAGACGACGGATATGCAAGCATTAACTGAAAAGTATGAACGTGCAGTTTACAGAAATGAGAGCACACATACGCTCTGGAGCCATTCAATTGAATTATGGGAAAATTTAATTAAAAAGAGTTAGTATTGACCTTCCCTTGTCCTGTTGTTAGAATAAGTGAAAATTAAAGTAAATTCCCTTCATATATCCTTGATAATAAGGTTCAAGAGTTTCTACCGGGCCGCCGTAAATGGCCTGACTATGAAGGCAGAACCATTGGATACACAAATCGGATTTCTGCCTTCATTTTTATGTGCGGATTTCCGGTTTTTTATTTATTTTCTTCGATACTATAAAATACCAGAGGTGTAATATTATGACGAACATCACGAATGAAATGGTTCTTGTCCTTGATTTCGGTAGTCAATACAATCAATTAATTACCCGGCGAATCCGAGAATTCGGTGTGTACAGTGAACTGCATCCACATACATTAACTGCCGACATGATCAAGCAAATGAACCCGAAAGGAATTATCTTATCCGGCGGGCCGAACAGCGTTAATGATGAAGGAGCCTTTCGCTGTGATGAAAAAATATTTGAACTTGATATTCCGATTTTAGGGATATGCTACGGCATGCAAATTATGACTCATTATCTTGGAGGAAAAGTTGAAGCAGCCTCCGAACGTGAATACGGGAAAGCTGACATACATATTGAGGGAGAACCAGATTTGTTCAAAGGCCTCCCGAATGAACAAGTTGTCTGGATGAGTCACGGAGATTTAGTGGTTCAAGTGCCAGAAGGGTTTTCTGTTGACGCGACAAGCCGCCATTGTCCGAATTCAGCAATGAGCAAAAAAGATAAAAAATGGTATGGTGTTCAATTTCATCCGGAAGTTCGCCATTCGGAATACGGCAATGATTTATTGAAAAATTTTGTGTTTGATGTTTGTCAATGTAATGGAAATTGGTCAATGGAAAATTTTATTGAAGTCGAAATGGAAAAAATCCGTGAAACTGTCGGGGATAAAAACGTTTTATGTGCCCTGAGCGGAGGCGTTGACTCTTCGGTTGTTGCTGTTTTGATACACAAGGCAATTGGTGACCAGCTCACCTGTATCTTTGTCGATCACGGACTTCTTCGTAAGGACGAAGCAGAAGGCGTTATGAAAACCTTTAGCGAAGGATTCCAAATGAATGTGATTAAGGTGGATGCAAAGGACCGTTTCCTAGACAAGCTGAAGGGTGTTTCGGATCCTGAACAAAAACGAAAAATTATTGGCAATGAATTCATTTATGTATTTGATGATGAAGCTGAAAAATTAAAAGGTATTGATTACCTTGCCCAAGGAACACTATATACGGATATCATTGAAAGCGGGACAGCAACGGCACAAACGATCAAGTCTCACCACAATGTAGGCGGACTGCCTGAAAATATGCAATTCAAGCTGATAGAACCGCTTAATACGCTTTTCAAAGATGAGGTTCGTGCTCTTGGAACAGAGCTGGGAATTCCTGATGAAATCGTTTGGCGCCAGCCGTTCCCAGGTCCGGGACTTGGAATTCGCGTCTTAGGCGAAATATCAGAAGAAAAGCTGGAAATTGTGAGGGAATCTGATGCGATTCTCCGTGAAGAAATTGCAAATGCAGATTTAGAAAAAGACATTTGGCAGTATTTCACTGTTCTTCCTGACATCCGAAGCGTAGGGGTAATGGGTGACGCCCGCACGTATGATTACACAATCGGGATCCGGGCTGTTACGTCAATTGACGGAATGACCTCAGACTGGGCCCGCATTCCATGGGATGTATTAGAGAAAATTTCTACACGTATCGTAAACGAAGTTAAGCATATTAACCGTGTTGTTTACGATATTACCAGCAAGCCGCCAGCTACAATTGAGTGGGAATAATTTACGAACAAAACGGACATTATTCACTATAATGTCCGTTTTTATATTGAATTCAAAATCGATTGTTGGTAAAATGTCCAAGTGATCTTATAAAATAAGAACGATTTCTTATTCAACTAAGTATTTCATTTCATAGAGAGGGGAACCATGCTTTGAAAAACTACTTTCAATTTGACGAGCTTGGTACAAATTTTCGTACTGAAATTATCGGTGGTTTAACAACTTTTTTATCCATGGCTTATATATTATTTGTTAATCCGAGCATTTTGGGAAAAGTAATGGATCCTAATGCTGTTTTTACAGCAACTGCGTTAGCGGCTGCAATCGGATCCCTCGTGATGGGGATTCTTGCAAAGTACCCGATTTCACTGGCGCCGGGGATGGGCTTAAATGCATTTTTCACCTTTGGGGTCGTATTAGGTCAGGGGATTCCTTGGCAAACCGCTTTATCGGGTGTCTTTGTCTCAGGTATTATTTTTATTCTCCTATCTTTAAGCGGCTTGCGCGAAAAAATTATTAATGCAATTCCGCATGAGTTAAAGCTTGCGGTAGGAGCGGGGATCGGTTTGTTTATTACCTTTGTCGGCTTTAAGGAATCCGGTATTGTCGTTGGAAATCCGGAAACACTCGTCGGCCTTGGAGACATACGAAGCGGTACAACTCTGCTTACTGTATTTGGCTTGGTCGTGACTATTATCTTAATGGTTCTTCGTGTATATGGCGGCATTTTTATCGGAATGATTCTGACTGCAATTGCCGGTATGATCTTTGGACTGATCCAGACACCTCAAGCTATTGTCGGCCCGATTCAAAGTCTGGAGCCATCCTTTGGACAAGCTTTATTCAATTTAGACCAAATTTTCACCATTCATATGCTGATCGTCATATTAACCTTTTTATTTGTTGATTTCTTTGACACAGCGGGAACGTTGGTCGGAGTGGCTAATCAAGCCGGGCTAATGAAGGATAATAAGCTTCCAAGAGCAGGAAAAGCGTTGCTTGCGGATTCTACAGCGACATCGATCGGCGCGATTTTAGGTACTTCAACAACTACCGCGTATATTGAATCAACAGCGGGAGTGGCAGCTGGTGCACGCTCCGGCTTTGCTGCAGTCGTAACAGGCTTGCTGTTTTTATTGTCGCTCTTCTTCTCACCATTATTGGGTGTGGTGACACCGCAAGTAACGGCACCTGCGTTAATTATTGTAGGAGTATTGATGGTTTCATCACTCAATAAGATTGAATGGAATCGGTTTGAAATTGCCGTGCCAGCTTTCTTAACGATGATCGCTATGCCGTTATCATATAGCATTGCGACCGGAATTGCGATGGGATTCATTTTTTATCCTGTTACGATGATTGCCAAAGGGAAAGCAAAAGAAATTCATCCGATTATGTACGGATTGTTTGTGATTTTTATTTTGTATTTTGTCTTTTTAAAGTGAGCGATAGAAGGTAAGAGCCGGCTCAGCCTATTTGGCAGAGCCGGTTTTTTTGATTTGAACGATGTCCAGAGTCATTATTGAAACGAAAGCACTGGTTCGTACGTCTAGTTATAGCATGCGAAAAATGCTTTTGACGAAATCAGCAGTTTTCGTTACTTTAATATAGAATAAGATTCGCTTGATGAATATTTTGCGGGTTTTTTTATTTATTCAATAACGAGGAGAATCAATATTATGGAAGAAATGCGTAATAAAGATAGATACAACGATGATCATAATGAACGGGAGGAAGCTTCCGCTGTAGAGGAAGAAACCGTGGAAGAACAATCCCGCTTATCGAGGGTTTCGAGAAATCAAGCAAAAAAACAAACGAAAGCTAAAACGCGAACGAAAAACAGCGAGAAGCCCTCTGCGAATAAATATGTATCTGGCTTCAGGGCTTTCGGCGGATCTGTTTTGCGTTACTTAAGCTATTTTTATTCCGTATTGAAAAGCCCTCTGGCTGCAATGAGGGCTGCTGATGAAAAAAGCGCGAAATATGGATATGTTTCATTGTTTCTTTTTACTGTGCTTTTTTCCCTTGGGAATTTTATTCAGTTGCGGGCAAGCAGGGAGCGAGTGCTTGGATTCGGTGTTTCTTACCCGTTTTATGAGGCATTCTTTTTCGTGCTATTATTTGCTTTCACATTCCTGCTAATCTCAGCCGGTTCGATTTGGGTCGTTTCGAAATATATAATTAGATATCCATTTGCGTTTAGAAATGTACTTAATCGATTAAGTGTTCTCTTTGTTCCTGTAACTACACTCACACTGCTATGGATGGTGTTTTCAATACCGCATTTGATTTTTTTGACATCAATTCTATCTGTCTTCGGATTTTGCTACTATCTGTTTTCAATTTATGCTCTAATTGAAAGTGCGTATAAAAGCAGTAGTCGGCCGCTGATAGACTTGTTCTATTGTGCGGGTATAGCTTTGCTCATTCAGGCAGCGTTTGTGGGTTTCATTTGGAGATTTATTTCGGACTATCTATTATCTTCGCTTATTCCTCTTTAAGTGAGAAAAGGATAGACGCGGCGTTTTTAAGCGCCGTGTTTTTTATTAGCGTAAAGAGGAAATATTTAATGTATAGAAGGACTGTTTTTTACATTGTGCGTAATCAAAGGTAAAATATAACTTGTTTCTACATTTTAAAAAGAAGCAAAAGTCAGGAGGGAGCATGGCATGGAAGCTATACTTTCCAACAGTTTTTTAATGATTCTGATTATTCTCTTAGTTAATATTGTGTATGTCTCTTTTAACACCATTCGAATCATTTTAACTCTTAAAGGCCAACGGTACATGGCAGCTTTTATTAGTACGATTGAAGTTTTTGTTTACGTTATAGGTTTAGGGCTGGTTTTAAATAACTTAAATCAAATCCAAAATATTTTGGCCTATGCGATTGGATTTGGCATTGGCGTGATTGTCGGAATGAAAATCGAAGAAAAGCTGGCACTCGGGTATATTACTGTAAATGTGATTACGAAAGAACTGGACTTGGACCTTCCAAAACAGCTGAGGGAAAAAGGATACGGAGTAACCAACTGGGTAGCTGGGGGACTAGAAGGAGACCGGACAGCCATGCAGATCCTGACGCCGAGAAAATATGAGCTGCAGCTCTATGAAACGATTAATAATCTCGACAGCAAAGCATTTATTATTTCCTATGAACCGAAAACAATCCATGGCGGATTCTGGGTGAAGGCCGTTAAGAAAAGGAGAATCAAAAAATAATGTCCAAGCCAAAGAAGAAACGATTTGAAGTGAATGAAGGGCAAACGATCGAGCAGGTGCTTGACCAAATGAAAAAAGAAGGGTACTTGCCTGTAAGAAAAATGGAAGAGCCGATTTTCAAAGAACAAACAGAAAATGGAGCTATTCAAATTGTTCCACACGGCAAAAAAACGATTTTTGAAGGGAAGTTGAGTTAAAAACCGAACATTAATTGGATAGATAATAATATCGTTCGAAATTTCGTTGACAATTGATTTGTGTGTTGTTAAGATAAACATGACAAATGAACACGACCTCATATAATCTTGGGAATACGGCCCATAAGTCTCTACCCAATGACCTTAAATCATTGGACTATGAAGGAAAGTGAACCTATAACAGACATGGATATCACAGGTAACGAGACTTGCGATAGCCAACCATGCTCGTTTTGTGCTGCTTCCTAATAGAATTGCATCAGAAACGGGCATTTTTTATGGAATAAAGAAGTGATAGAGGGTGAAATCGGTATGCAGCCTAAAGTGGGCGTCATCATGGGAAGCGCATCAGATTGGGAAACGATGAAGCACGCGTGTGACATACTTGACGAGCTTCAAATCCCGTATGAAAAAAAAGTTGTTTCTGCACATCGTACGCCGGATTTAATGTTTGAATATGCAGAACAAGGCAGAAAAAAAGGGTTAAAAGTAATTATTGCAGGAGCTGGAGGAGCGGCGCATCTACCTGGTATGGTCGCAGCAAAAACGACTCTTCCTGTTATCGGCGTACCGGTTCAATCCAAAGCCTTGCAAGGAATGGATTCATTGCTGTCTATCGTGCAAATGCCGGGGGGAATTCCGGTAGCGACAGTTGCGATTGGCAAGGCAGGTGCGACCAATGCCGGTTTGCTTGCTGCCCAAATTCTCTCTGCATTCGATGAAGAGCTTGCACTGAAGCTTGATGAAAGAAGAGAACTATTAAAAGAAAAAGTCATGGAAAGCAGTGATCAGCTTGTCTAATCAATTGATTTTACCTGGATCAACAATCGGCATAATCGGGGGAGGACAACTTGGCAAGCATATGGCGATTTCCGCCAAAAACATGGGGTATAAAGTAGCGGTATTAGACCCGACTCCGGGATCTCCGTGCGGCCAGGTATCTGATCAAGAAATTACTGCTGGCTACGGCGATTTCGATGCCATTCAATCGCTAGCTGAAATCAGTGACGTCATTACGTATGAATTTGAAAATATCGACTATGACTCGCTTGTTTGGTTAAAAGAAAATGCTTATCTTCCTCAAGGAAGTGAGCTGCTCTTAATGACGCAAAACAGGGAAACAGAAAAAAAGGGAATTGAACAAGCGGGATGTACTGTGGCGCCTTATCGGGTCATTCATAGTATCGAGGATCTGCAAAGCGGATTAAACGCGCTTGGTTTTCCTGCTGTTTTAAAAACGTGCCGTGGCGGTTACGACGGCAAAGGACAGCATGTACTTAGGAGCAAAGAACAACTGACGGAGGCGGCCAAGCTTCTGGAGCATGGAACGTGTGTATTGGAGAGCTGGATTCCATTTGAAATGGAGCTGTCTGTCATTGTGACAAGATCGGTTACGGGAGAAATGACGACCTTTCCTGTGGCAGAAAATATTCATAAAAACAACGTGCTGTTTCAGTCTATTGTACCGGCCAGAGCAGCAGAAGAGGTTCAGAGAGAGGCAACGGAGCTTGCGATTCAGCTTGCTGAACATGTAAAGCTTGTAGGAACACTTGCTGTAGAGTTGTTCTTAACAAAGGACGGAAAGCTGTATGTCAATGAATTGGCGCCAAGGCCTCATAATTCCGGGCACTATACACTCGATTTAACCGAGACGAGCCAATTCGAACAGCATATCCGCGCAGTATGCGGCCTTCCTCTTGGGAAAACGAAACTCTTGCAATCAGGAGTAATGGTAAACATGTTAGGCAAAGAAATTGAATTGATTCAAGAAAACCTGAACTGGCTGCAGGATGCAAAGCTCTACCTTTATGGCAAGCATGAAGCGAAGCCGGGAAGAAAAATGGGACATATCACATTTGTAAGAGAACCGAATGAAAACTTGATAAAAGAATTAACAGCAAAATGGACGAACTATGCGGAGGTTGACCAAAGATGATAGAACGTTATTCAAGGCCTGAAATGGCTGCGATTTGGACAGATCAAAATCGATTTCAAGCGTGGCTTGAGGTTGAGTTATTAGCTTGTGAAGCATGGGCGGAGCTCGGGGTAATTCCGAAAAACGATGTAACTGTTATGCGCGAGAATGCTTCATTCGATATCGATCGCATCCTTGAGATCGAACAAGATACAAGGCACGATGTTGTTGCATTTACCCGTGCTGTTTCAGAGACACTTGGAGAAGAAAAGAAATGGGTTCATTACGGCTTAACCTCAACAGACGTAGTTGATACCGCTCTTTCCTATCTATTAAAACAGGCAAATGACATATTGCTCAAGGATATTGAGAGATTTATTGACATACTAAAAGAAAAAGCTATGGAACATAAGTATACAGTGATGATGGGACGTACACACGGAGTCCACGCTGAACCGACAACATTTGGCCTCAAGCTAGGTCTTTGGTACGAAGAAATGAAGCGCAATTTGGAAAGGTTTAAGCAGGCAAAAGCCGGAATTGAATTTGGCAAGATTTCTGGTGCGGTCGGAACCTACGCGAACATTGACCCTTTTGTTGAAGCTTACGTCTGTGAAAAGCTGGGCTTGAAAGCAGCACCTATTTCTACACAAACGTTGCAAAGAGACCGTCATGCCGACTATATGTCAACCCTTGCTCTTGTTGCAACGAGCATCGAAAAATTTGCGGTTGAAATTCGCGGGCTGCAAAAAAGTGAGACTCGTGAAGTAGAAGAATTTTTCGCCAAAGGCCAAAAAGGATCATCGGCTATGCCTCATAAGCGCAACCCGATCGGTTCAGAAAATATGACTGGAATCGCCCGTGTAATCCGCGGTCATATGATAACGGCTTACGAAAACGTTCCGCTTTGGCATGAAAGAGATATTTCCCACTCATCCGCTGAGAGAATTATTTTGCCGGATGCGACAATAGCCCTTAACTATATGCTGAACCGATTTGCGAACATCGTTAAGAACTTAACGGTTTTCCCTGAAAATATGAAACGAAACATGGATCGGACACTTGGATTGATTTATTCCCAGCGCGTACTGCTTGCTTTAATCGATACTGGTCTATCTCGTGAAGAAGCATACGACACAGTGCAGCCAAAAGCAATGGAAGCATGGGAGAAGCAAGTTCCTTTCCGCCAGCTGGTTGAAGCGGAGGAGAAAATTACCTCCCGTCTGTCTGCTGAGAAGATTGATGATTGCTTCGATTATAACTATCACTTGAAGAACGTTGATTTGATCTTTGAACGTCTTGGATTATCTTAAAGAGGCTAGTTTGACAGCCTCTTTTCCTGGGCAGTCCTGTCAACATTTTTGCCAAAACGCTATTAGGGAGGCCTTTTCTTGAACATAACGAAACAGGAACTTTTATACGAAGGAAAAGCGAAGCAGATTTTTAAAACAGATCATGATGATATTCTATTCGTTTCTTACAAGGATTCTGCGACAGCTTTTAATGGGGAAAAAAA
Source organism: Bacillus capparidis (assembly GCF_017832095.1). Taxonomy (NCBI): domain Bacteria; kingdom Bacillati; phylum Bacillota; class Bacilli; order Caryophanales; family Bacillaceae; genus Bacillus; species Bacillus capparidis. Next base: position 337,522 of record NZ_JAFDST010000004.1, on the reverse strand, counting down.
AGCGACGATTGCTGGAAAAGGACGATTAAACAACGAAATCTCAAGCTTGATTTTCGAGTGGCTTGATAAACAAGGGATTGAAAACCACTTCGTGGAGAGAGTTTCTGAAACCGAACAGCTTATCAAAAAAGTTACGATAGTTCCTTTAGAAGTAGTTGTTAGGAATGTTACTGCCGGAAGCATGGCAAAGCGACTCGGGATAGAGGAAGGCATTGCATTGGAGCAGCCTTTACTTGAGTTTTACTACAAGGATGATTCTCTTGGTGATCCGCTCATTACAGAAGATCATATTTGGATATTAAAAGCGGCAACTCCTGAACAAGTAGACACAATAAAATCTATTACGAAAAGGGTCAATCAAGAGCTGGTTCAAATTTTTGCAGATTGCAATGTGAGATTAATAGATTTCAAACTTGAGTTTGGTATCGATAATAACGGCCAAGTGCTCTTGGCAGATGAGATTTCTCCCGATACGTGCAGGTTATGGGATGCAGAAACGAATGAAAAGCTGGATAAAGACGTGTTCAGAAGAGATTTAGGGCAGCTAACAGATGCATATGAAGAGATTTTTAAAAGACTAAGGAGGCAGTAATATGTATAAAGTAAAAGTATTTGTAACGTTAAGAGAGAGCGTATTGGATCCACAGGGAACTGCAGTGCAGCACGCTTTGCACAGCATGTCCTACAAAGAGGTTCAAGAAGTCCGTATCGGTAAATACATGGAACTGACCATTGAAAAGTCTAATAAAGATCTTGATGTATTGGTAAAAGAAATGTGCGAAAAGCTTTTGGCAAATACGGTCATTGAGGATTACACATATGAGGTTGAGGAGGTTGTCGCACAGTGAAATTTGCGGTCATAGTATTTCCGGGCTCAAACTGTGATATTGATATGTACCATGCCATCGCCGATGAGCTTGGCGAAGAAGTAGACTACGTATGGCATGATTCAACAGATCTCGACGGCTATGATGGCATTCTGCTTCCCGGCGGATTTTCCTACGGCGACTATTTGCGTTCTGGTGCCATCGCACGTTTTTCCAATGTGATGAAGGCAGTGAAAAAAGCTGCAAATGCAGGAAAGCCCATTCTCGGTGTATGCAACGGATTTCAAGTGCTGCTTGAATTAGGCCTCCTTCCTGGTGCCATGAGAAGAAACAAAGATCTGAAATTCATCTGCCGCCCTGTTGAGCTGGTCGTAGAGAATAACGAAACAATGTTTACAAGCATGTACGGAAAAAACGGGTCCATTACTATTCCGATTGCCCATGGCGAAGGAAATTATTATTGTGACGAAGAGACGTTAGAATCATTAAAGAAAAACAATCAAATCGCTTTTGTTTATGGAGACAATCCGAACGGAAGCCTCGAAGATATTGCGGGGATTGTGAATGAAAACGGGAATGTTCTGGGGATGATGCCCCATCCCGAGCGTGCGGTGGATTCCATGCTTGGAAGCGCGGATGGTCTGAAGCTGTTTCAATCGATCGTGAAAAATTGGAGGGAAACTCATGTCACTACTGCTTGAACCAAGTAAACAACAGATTAAAGAAGAAAAGCTCTATAGGCAAATGGGTGTCAGTGATGAAGAGTTCGCGTTAATTGAATCTATCATCGGACGGCTGCCAAATTACACAGAAATCGGTATTTTTTCAGTTATGTGGTCCGAGCACTGTAGCTATAAAAATTCGAAGCCTGTGCTTCGCAAATTCCCGACAGAAGGCTCTCAGGTTCTTCAAGGTCCTGGAGAAGGAGCGGGAATTGTCGATATCGGCGATAATCAAGCAGTCGTATTTAAAATCGAATCTCACAACCACCCGTCAGCCATTGAGCCTTATCAAGGGGCTGCTACAGGAGTCGGCGGAATTATTCGTGATGTGTTTTCAATGGGAGCCCGCCCGATTGCAATCTTAAATTCGCTTAGATTTGGCGAACTGACTTCACCTCGCGTGAAATACTTGTTTGAAGAAGTAGTGGCAGGAATTGCGGGGTATGGAAACTGTATCGGCATTCCGACAGTCGGCGGAGAAATCCAATTTGAAGATTGCTACGAAGGAAATCCGCTTGTCAACGCCATGTGTGTCGGTTTAATCAATCATGATGATATTCAAAAAGGCCAAGCGAAGGGCGTTGGCAATACCGTTATGTACGTAGGAGCGAAAACCGGCCGCGACGGAATCCACGGCGCCACCTTTGCTTCTGAAGAGTTAACGGATGAATCAGATTCGAAGCGTCCGGCGGTCCAAGTGGGAGATCCGTTTATGGAGAAGCTTCTTTTGGAAGCCTGCTTAGAAGTAATCAAGAACGATGCACTTGTCGGAATTCAAGATATGGGTGCAGCAGGCTTAACAAGCTCAAGCGCAGAGATGGCAAGTAAAGCAGGCTCTGGTATTGAGATGAACCTCGATCTGATTCCTCAGCGGGAAACAGGAATGACTCCTTATGAAATGATGCTGTCTGAATCTCAGGAGCGTATGCTGCTAGTAATCGAGCGCGGACGTGAACAAGAAATCGTCGATATTTTCAAGAAATACGACCTTGAAGCCGTATCGGTAGGCCATGTTACAGATGATAAAATGCTTCGTCTTCTGCATAAAGGAGAAGTCGTAACTGAGCTTCCTGTCGATGCTTTGGCTGAAGAAGCACCTGTTTACCATAAGCCTTCGAAAGTACCGGCATATTATCAAGAATTCCTTGAAACAATTGTTCCAGTGCCTAAAGTAACTAATGCAAAGCAAACCTTGCTTGATTTGTTAAAGCAGCCAACCATTGCAAGCAAAGAATGGGTATTTGACCAATATGACTATATGGTTCGAACCAATACGGTTGTTGCGCCCGGTTCAGATGCGGCGGTTTTAAGAATCAGAGGCACCAAAAAAGCTCTGGCGATGACAACGGATTGCAACTCCAGATACTTGTATTTAGACCCAGAGGTTGGTGGTCGCATTGCTGTTGCTGAAGCAGCGCGAAACATCGTCTGCTCGGGAGGAACCCCTCTTGCTATTACAGATTGCTTAAATTTCGGAAATCCGGAAAAACCGGAAATCTTCTGGCAAATCGAAAAATCGGTTGACGGAATGAGTGAAGCGTGCAGCATCCTAAATACTCCAGTCATCGGTGGTAACGTTTCTCTATATAATGAAACGAGCGGAACAGCCATCTACCCTACTCCGGTTGTAGGAATGGTTGGATTAATTGAAGACACGGATTATATTACGACTCAAGCATTTAAGCAAGCGGGCGATGCCGTTTACGTCATCGGCGAGGCAAAAGAAGAATTTGCCGGCAGCGAGCTGCAAAAGCTTACTGAGGGACGCATTTTCGGCAAAGCTCCAGAATTAGATTTAAAGATTGAAAAAGAACGCCAGGATTCGCTACTCAAAGCGATTCGTTCCGGTGTTGTCCAATCTGCTCATGATCTTGCTGAAGGCGGCCTTGCGGTGGCACTTGCTGAAAGCATCATGTCTACGGATGGTCTAGGCGCGGAAATTAAACTTTTTGGCGATGCAGTTGTTAATCTGTTCAGTGAAACTCAATCCCGATTTGTCGTTTCTGTGAAAAAAGAAGATAAAGACTCGTTTGAAAAAATCATCCCCGATGCGAATTTGATTGGTGAAGTTACTTCGTCAGGCGTGCTTTCTGTTGCAGATAAAGATGGAAAACAAATGATTCACGCGAGCGTAGATGAGCTAGAACAAGCGTGGAAAGGAGCTATCCCATGTTTGCTGAAATCAAGGGATTAAATGAAGAATGCGGCTTATTCGGAATTTGGGGGCACGAAGAATCTCCACAAGTAACGTATTACGGGCTGCACAGCCTTCAGCATAGAGGGCAAGAAGGAGCCGGTATTGTTTGTACGAACGGCGATAATCTGTCTTTTCATAAAGGTCAGGGGCTTGTAACTGAAGTTTTTGGCAATGGAGAATTAAATAATCTAAAAGGAAGAGGCGCAATCGGACACGTCCGTTATGCAACAGCAGGCGGAGGCGGCTATGAAAATGTCCAGCCGCTCCTTTTCCGTTCCCAAAACGGAGGCCTTGCGCTAGCCCATAACGGAAATCTTGTCAACGCGACACATTTGAAGCATCAGCTTGAAGGACAAGGCAGCATTTTTCAGACGACATCAGATACAGAAGTCCTTGCCCATCTAATTAAACGAAGCGGCCATTTTACATTGAAGGATCAGGTAAAGAATGCACTCAGTATGCTTAAAGGGGCTTATGCTTTCTTACTCATGACAGAGACTGAAATGATTGTGGCCCTTGATCCAAACGGATTGCGCCCGCTTTCTCTCGGGATGCTCGGCGATGCTTATGTCGTTGCTTCTGAAACGTGTGCCTTTGACGTGGTAGGCGCAACCTATTTGCGTGATGTGGAGCCGGGAGAGCTTTTGATTATTAATGATGAAGGGCTGACATCAGATCGCTTCTCGATGAATATTAACCGTTCAATCTGCAGTATGGAATACATTTATTTTTCGCGACCGGACAGTAATATTGATGGAATAAATGTTCATAGCGCGAGAAAAAATCTTGGGAAAAAACTGGCTGAAGAAGCTTTTGTTGAGGCAGATGTTGTCACTGGAGTACCTGATTCAAGCATCTCAGCAGCGATCGGATTTGCCGAAGCAACCGGAATCCCGTATGAGCTTGGCCTGATTAAAAACCGCTATGTCGGACGGACGTTTATTCAGCCATCACAGGCTTTAAGAGAGCAAGGTGTACGTATGAAGCTTTCTGCAGTGCGCGGAGTTGTAGAAGGGAAACGTGTCGTTATGGTAGATGACTCAATCGTCCGCGGCACAACGAGCAGGAGAATTGTCACGATGCTCAGGGAAGCCGGGGCAACGGAAGTACATGTACGAATCAGCTCGCCGCCGATCGCGCACCCGTGCTTTTACGGGATCGATACGTCAACTCATGAAGAATTGATTGCATCATCCCATTCTGCTGAAGAGATTCGCAAAGAAATCGGAGCAGATACGCTATCCTTTTTAAGTGTGGATGGGCTATTGGACGGAGTCGGAAGACAATATGAAGGAGAACGGCGTGGCCATTGTCTCGCTTGCTTTACGGGCAAATACCCTACTGAAATTTATCAGGACACAGTTCTTCCGCATGTAAAAGAAGCCGTATTAAACAAGTAATCGATCATCGACCTAAGGGAGTGACACTGATGTCTGAAGCATATAAAAATGCAGGTGTGGATATTGAAGCAGGATATGAAGCCGTCACACGCATGAAAAAGCATGTCGAGCGTACGAAGCGTGCAGGAGTAATGGGTGCACTCGGAGGCTTCGGGGGCATGTTTGATTTATCTGAGCTGTCCTATAAGAAACCAGTTCTTATTTCCGGCACTGATGGAGTAGGAACGAAGCTGAAGCTTGCGTTCCAAATGGACAAACACGATACGATCGGAATTGATGCCGTAGCTATGTGTGTCAATGACGTGCTTGCTCAAGGAGCGGAGCCTTTATTCTTCCTGGATTATCTTGCAGTCGGTAAAGCAGATCCGGCAAAAATAGAAGCCATCGTCAAAGGTGTAGCCGACGGATGTGAACAATCAGGGTCAGCTCTTGTCGGCGGCGAAACGGCCGAAATGCCGGGGCTGTACTCAGAAGAGGAATACGATATCGCTGGTTTTTCAGTTGGTGTGGCTGAAAAAGACGAAATCGTTACGGGTAAAAAAATAGAAGCCGGCCATCTTTTAATCGGTCTGAGCTCTAGCGGACTCCATAGCAATGGCTTTTCCCTTGTTCGTAAAGTTCTGTTAGAAGAAGCAGGATTGGATTTGAATAAAAGCTATTCTCCGTTTAATCGTCCGCTTGGCGAAGAGCTTCTTGAGCCTACGAAAATTTATGTAAAACCTGTACTTGAGGCTTTGAACACTGGCAAGATCGACGGAATGGCCCACGTAACCGGAGGAGGATTTATTGAAAACCTCCCGAGGATGCTGCCTGAAGGTCTGGGAATTGAAATTGATAACGGCTCATGGCCTGTTCCTCCTATTTTTCCTTTTCTGCAGGAAAAGGGAAACATGAGCGAGGAAGAAATGTTTAACGTCTTTAATATGGGAATCGGTTTTGTTCTCGCGATTAAAGAGAAGGATTTGGCAGAGATGATTCAGCTTCTTGAGTCAAATGGCGAAAAAGCATATGTAATCGGCCGTGTTCAAGCAGGCAGCGGGGTTACGATTAGCGGAGTCAATTCTTTATGAAAAAAATAGCTGTATTTGCTTCAGGAACAGGCTCAAATTTTGAAGCAATATGCAATCGATTGTCACTTGAAAATTGGGATGCCGAAATTGCTCTTGTTGTTTCTGATAAACCAAATGCAAAGGTATTAGAAAAGGCTGAAAAAGCGGGTGTGCCGACCTACGCGTTTCAGCCCAAATCCTTTGCTGGCAAAGAGGAATTTGAAACGGCCATTTTGGAGCAGTTAAAGCTTCGGCAAGTAGAGTGGATTATCCTTGCAGGATACATGAGATTGATAGGAAGCACCTTGCTGCGCGCTTATCCGCAAAGAATTGTGAATATTCATCCTTCCTTGCTTCCTGCCTTTCCGGGAAAGGATGCCATCGGACAAGCATTAACACAAGGGGTAAAAGTGACGGGAATTACCGTTCATTATGTAGATGAGGGAATGGATACAGGACCGATTATTGCCCAAAGAGCTCTGCCTATTCAAGAAGGCGAAACGAGAGAACAGCTGGAGAACAAAATGCATAAACTCGAGCACGAATTATACCCGGAAGTCATAAAAAAGCTTCTTCAACAAAATTGACCTGAGGTGACAAGACATGACGGTAAAACGAGCACTTATTAGCGTTTCTAATAAAAAAGACCTTGTGCCTTTTGTGAAAGAATTAACGGCACTTGGCATTGAAGTCATTTCCACAGGAGGAACGAATAAGCTCCTGCAGGAAAACGGGGTTGAAACAATCGGTATTTCAGATGTTACCGGTTTTCCGGAAATTATGGATGGCAGGCTCAAAACGCTTCATCCAAATATCCATGGCGGTCTGCTTGCTGTTAGAGACAACGAAAAACATATGGCTCAGCTGAATGAGCATGGCATTACGCCGATTGATCTAGTTGTTGTGAATCTGTATCCGTTTAAAGAAACTATTTCTAAACAAGATGTGACGTTTGCAGAAGCGATCGAAAATATAGATATCGGCGGTCCAGGGATGCTTCGCGCCTCAGCGAAGAACCATCAGGATGTGACTGTTCTTGTCGATCCGGCTGATTATGAGTCCGTCCTTCAGCAAATCAAGGAAACTGGTGCTGTGACAGCTGAGAAAAACCGTGAGCTTGCAGCAAAGGTTTTCCGCCACACCGCTGCTTATGACGCTTTGATTGCTGACTACCTTACAGCTTATGTCGGTGAGACTGAACCTGAGCAGTATACGGTCACTTATGAGAAAAAGCAGTCCCTCCGCTATGGAGAAAATCCTCATCAGGAAGCTGCCTTTTACCAAAGCGCATTCCCGAGCGCAGGTTCTATCTCTAAGGCGAAGCAGCTTCATGGTAAAGAGTTATCTTACAATAATATTAAGGACGCTGATGCTGCCCTGCAAATCCTTCGTGAATTCACGGGGCCGGCAGCAGTTGCCGTAAAGCATATGAACCCATGCGGTGCAGGGACTGGAGCAACGATTAAAGAAGCATATACAAAAGCATATGAAGCAGATCCAACCTCGATCTTTGGAGGAATCGTAGCACTGAATCGAGAGGTTACGAAAGAAACAGCTGAAATGCTCCATGAAATTTTTCTGGAAATCGTTATTGCTCCATCGTTTGCAAGTGACGCCCTTCAGATTTTAACAAGCAAAAAGAATATTCGCTTGTTGACCGTTGATGTCGATGCTCCTGAATCAAAGGAGAAGCAGCTCACTTCCGTGCAAGGAGGGCTTCTTGTTCAAGATACAGATACTTTAAAGCTCGATGATGCGAAAATTTCGATTCCAACGAAAAGAGAACCTACAGAACAGGAATGGGAAGACTTAAAGCTTGCCTGGAATATTGTTAAACATGTGAAATCCAATGCGATCGTTCTTGCAAAGGATAATATGACAGTAGGCGTTGGCGCAGGACAAATGAATCGTGTCGGTTCAGCAAAGATTGCCATAGAGCAGGCCGGTGAGAAAGCAACTGGCAGTGCGCTTGGGTCCGATGCGTTCTTTCCAATGCCAGACACAGTCGAAGAAGCTGCAAAAGCCGGCGTTACAGCCATTATTCAGCCAGGCGGTTCGATCCGCGATGAGGAATCAATCAAAAAAGCAGACGAATATGGCATTGCCATGGTCTTTACAGGCGTACGCCACTTTAAACATTAATGAGGTGAGCTTAAGTGAATGTACTAATTATCGGTAAAGGCGGAAGAGAGCATGCCATTGCTTGGAAAGCGAAAGAGAGCAGCATAGTGGAACAGGTTTTTGCCGCTCCGGGAAATGATGGCATGAAGGACGTCGCTGCCTTGGTGGATCTTGAAGAAAGTGATCACGCAGGCCTGATAGAATTTGCAAAGAAAAACAATGTGGGATTAACAATCGTAGGGCCAGAGGTACCTTTGATCGAAGGCCTTGTGGATGAGTTTGAAAAAGAAAACCTTCCTGTATTTGGCCCTTCAAAACAAGCAGCAATCATTGAAGGAAGCAAGCAATTTGCCAAGGATCTGATGAAAATGTACAAGATCCCGACAGCGGAATATGAAACCTTTACTTCCTTTGAACAGGCAAAGAGCTACGTCGAGGAAAAGGGCGCTCCGATTGTGATCAAAGCAGACGGACTTGCCGCTGGAAAAGGTGTTACTGTAGCAATGACGCTAGAAGAAGCGGTCAGCTGTCTTTATGATTTTCTTGAGGACAACCGCTTTGGTGATGCGAGTGCATCTGTAGTTATCGAGGAATACCTTGAAGGAGAAGAATTTTCGCTGATGGGCTTTGTCAAAGGAGAAAAAGTCTATCCTATGGTGATTGCCCAAGACCATAAACGAGCATTTGAAAATGATTTAGGGGCGAATACCGGCGGAATGGGCGCTTATTCCCCGGTACCGCAAATTTCTGAAGACATTGTCAGTCTTGCAGTTGAGACTGTTTTGAATCCCTGTGCTAAAGCAATGGTCAAAGAAAACCGTTCATTCACAGGCGTGCTTTATGCCGGACTGATGCTGACGAAAAATGGAGTAAAGGTCATCGAATTTAATGCCAGATTCGGAGATCCGGAAACTCAGGTTGTTCTGCCGAGAATGGAGTCTGATCTTATTCAGGTTATCCTTGATTTGCTAAATGACCGTGAAGTTGATTTAAAATGGAAAAATAACGCGGCTGTCAGCGTCGTGCTTGCCTCTGAAGGGTACCCGGGAACCTATCAAAACGGGACTCCGATCGGTGATTTAGTTACGACGCAGGAGCGAGTAATCGTCTATCACGCAGGAACGAAACATAAAGATGGCCAATTTGTAACAAACGGGGGAAGGGTGGCAAACGTGACTGCCCTTTCTGAAACCTTTGAAGAAGCAAGGGAAACTGCATACGAAGCCATTGACGAGCTAATTTGTCCGGGGCTGTTTTATCGAAAAGATATCGGCACCCGCGCTATAAAAGCAAAAAATAAGTAACGAAACACCTCCACAGTTTATCTGCTGTGGAGGTGTTTTTGAACTATGGAGAAAGAAGTCGATTGTTTTTTTACAGTAAGAGACTAGGTAATTGCACACGGATCTCAGCTGGAATTACATGATCCACGGGATAAATGCGCATTTCCCTCATCCCCACATCCAAATGCACAATTTTAGTCCAATCATCACCATCCATTATGAAGGATTAAAGGTGGCCGACTCTGATTCCTTATCATTATCATTAGATCCTTCATTTGCCGTCATTTGACAAACATAAGTGACAGGGCAGAATTGAAGCATTCCGGAAGCTGCTTTCAGTGCTCCTATAAACATGTACATAACATATCCTTTACACCAAGGCTTTTTTGAAAAATTAGCGCCTGCAATCGTGAGCAATGTCAATCCGCAAGCAATTCTAAACAAAGCATTTATTAAATTGATGTTCGGTTTCATAATAATATTCAACTCCTTATCATAGAATTAAAAAATGTGAAATCACATTAATGCGTAAGCGCTTAATTTGTGATAGGATTATGTAAAAATCGTAAGGAGGGTTTGCGAATGTCCGAGAGTAACTTTTATTGGAAAAATCGTCAAATTCGGACTCAGGTAGATATCATAGATGGAAAAATTCTTCCGACACTCCTTTTGCAAAATTCAAATGTGTTAAATCCATTTTTAAGAACATGGAAGAAAGCAAACATTTGGATACATAAGGATAGAATTGTGTATGTTGGACCGAATCTTCCCAATGATATGGATGCAAAAAATATCATTGAATGTGATAATAAATACATTGTCCCTGGATATATCGAGCCTCATGCCCATCCTTTTCAATTATATAATCCCCAATCGTTAGCTGAATATGCGTCGCGATTTGGAACGACGACATTCGTAAATGATAACCTATTCCTGCTTCTTCAGTGCGGAAAAAAGAAAGCGCTTTCTATATTGAAAGAGCTAAGCCGTCAGCCTGTTCAGTATTATTGGTGGTCGAGATATGATTTACAAACCGAGGTTCAAAATGAGGATGAGGTATTATCAATTGATTATCGAAAAAAATGGATTGAACACCCCGATGTCCTTCAAGGTGGGGAATTGACCAGCTGGCCAAGAGTGTTGGATGGAGACGATTTAATTCTCCATTGCATGCTTGAAACGAAAAAACAGGGAAAACGGATAGAGGGGCATTTTCCAGGAGCTTCTTTGAAAACGCTAACAAAAATGAAACTTTTCGGAGTGGATTGTGATCATGAAGCAATGACAGGCGAGGATGTCATGAAACGCTTGGAGCTTGGTCTGTATGTTGGCTTGCGGCACTCGTCCATTCGGCCGGATCTCAGAAGCATACTTCGCGAGCTTCATGAGAAAAATTTCAGGACTTATGATCATTTGTTTTACACGACTGACGGGTCAACACCTAATTTTTACAAAGAGGGTATGATGAACCGATTAATCTCTATTGCCTTGGATGAAGGAGTTCCACAAATAGATGCTTATAATATGGCTTCCTTTAACATAGCAAAATATTTTCATCTTGAGCACCTGACCGGCGTCATAGCTCCAGGAAGATTGGCCACATTAAATATTCTATCCGACCCGTCGAACCCGAATCCGGAATACGTAATATCAAAAGGGAAATTTCTTGTGAAGGAAGGACATAATCAGGATGCATTTGTGAAAACGGAATGGGAAAAATGCGGGATTAAGCCTATGAATCTCTCTTATTCAATGACACTTGATGACCTGCAATTTTCGATGCCGCTTGGCGTGAAAATGAGAAATTCAGTTATTCTGGAGCCATATTCACTCTCTCTTGAGCATACAGGAAATCAGCTTTCTTTTAGCCACGATGAGAGCTATCTCGTTCTTCTGGATAAAAGAGGGAAGTGGCGTGTGAATACAATAATTAAAGGCTTCGCCACACATGTACAAGGTTTTGCAAGCTCATACTCCAATACGGGGGATATCTTTGCCATTGGAAAAAATAAAGAGGATATTCTCCTCTCCTTTGAGCGGCTCAAAGAAATAGGAGGGGGGATAGTGCTTGCTGAGAACGGGAAAGTTATCCATGAAATTCCCCTTCAATTGGGAGGCGCTGCATCCTCTGCTCCGTATGATATATTGCTTGTTCAGGAGCAGAAGCTAAAAGACCTATTGAAGGACAGGGGCTACAAGTTTCCTGATCCGATCTATACATTATTGTTTTTGCAAAGTACACATCTGCCTTATATTCGTGTCACACCGAGAGGAATCTTCGATGTAATGAAAAAAACGGTACTCTTTCCGTCAATAATGCGTTAAAATATAAAAGTGTAGGAACAATCCATTATTATCTAAATGCAAAGATATGTAGATTATTGTACAAATCACATTACAAATGGTAAAAGTTATATGTACGATTATATGAGACATTTTTGAAATGAACGGCTTAACTGCATTAGATAAACCACATATCTCGAGTGTGCCTAATCTAATCGAACTTTCATCAGGTAAAGGAGTAGGTGTATAGCGATGCAAATCGATAAATTACGCGGCAAAGAGCTCGATCAATTGTTTCAATCCATACTATCTTTAAAAGATCTAGAGGAATGCTATCGTTTCTTTGATGATCTGTGCACTGTAAACGAAATTCAATCTCTTTCTCAGCGTCTGGAAGTAGCAAGAATGCTCAGAGAAGGATATACTTATCACAAAATCGAAACTGAAACCGGTGCCAGTACAGCAACGATCTCAAGAGTGAAACGTTGCTTAAACTACGGAAATGATGCTTATGAGATGGCACTTGATCGCATAAAGGAACAGGATTCCGAATCGAAAGCCACATAACCGTCAAACCACTTGCAAGATTGCAGGTGGTTTATTTTTTTCACCCTGAACCGCAGCCAGGTTGCTTGGTAAATCAAGATATTCTCGGTTGAATTTTTTAAAAGTATAGATTTTAAACCATAACAATTATTGATCTAACGGACTGTCCGAAAGGGGAATCCGATAAAATTTAAAATTCAAGAATGTTGATATACCAACATTCTCGAATATGAAAAAGGGCTTCCAAAAGTCGAAAAAGCGACTTATTGGACAGCCCCCTTGAATCAATCACTTCTTGCTGCCAAAACAACTTTTGCACCTCTTTTAGCAAGAAAGATATCTGATGCCACTGAATCTACCGTAATGATGATCACTTTATCTTTGATATATGAGACCCTTCGTTAAACCCTGTCAATTTTTTAAAATCCTGTAGAATATTGTGTCGGAACTTTTGTTTCTTTTTTCAATTGCTTAGCAGCTTCCAATGTCCAATAAGGATTTCTCAGCATACCTCTTCCGACAGCAACCAGATCTGCTTCTTCGTTCCCGATAATTGCATTTGCTAACTTTGGATCATCCAGTCTGCCGACAGCTATCACCGGAACCTAAAGCGCTTCTTTGATCTGTCTAGCTAACGGCACTTGATAAGCTGCATGTGTTCCTGGTCTTCCCCAAGCTGCGATTTGACCTTCTCCACCAGAAGAAATATCAAATATATCCACTCCAGCTTCCTGATAAACTCGAGAGAATGCAATACTTTCGTTTATTCCATAGTCACCTTCTACATATTCCTTTGCAGAGATACGCATCATTAGAGGCATATCGATAGGTATTTCCGCTTTAGCTGCTTGAATGATTTCCCGGCCAAACTTGGTTAGATCCTGTCCATATTCGTCCTCCCTATTATTTGTAAGTGGGGAGTGGAATTGATGGATTAGGTAACCATGGGAGAATTTATACAAAACAAAGCAAAACAACTTGGATATAATTATGTTTCTGCTTTCCTTTTAGAAAGTGCAAAAAGCCATTTTAAATTAAATGTTGATATGAGCGTTTATAAAAATTTAGCAAGAGAAATAAATTACATTGGAAAAATATTAACAGCTTAATCCGCAGGATAAATACAGACGGATTTTATTCAGATAGTGACATTGATTTTTTAAAAACAAATCAAAAAATCATCATAAATCTAATGAATAAAGAATATGACAGGCTTCTCAACTTGAAGAAGAATTTCAACAGTGAAAATTTAAATTTAAATGACAAGGAAAATTTAATAAAAGCATTACAACAAAAACAATTAGAAGTACCCAAAAAGATTGTTTTAGAGGAAATATATGAACAGATAAAAGATGACTTTATTTATGTTGTTCAAGCACTCGAGAAGTCACCACAACAAGACAAGGAAATTGAGGATTATGTTTGGGAGTATTTATATGGAGATACAATTTTCTCACTGGATAATGAAAAGCTTATTGAGTTTGCAAATGAGATATTTATATATACTCAAAAATTAAAAATGAAACTTGCAAAATTAGATAATATTTTTGATGATGATGATTGGTTTTCATTTAAAGAAATATTAGATAAATACGAGGTTTATTAAGCAGATTCTTTTTGGAGGTATCCGAATGTCCATTGTCAAGATTCAACCAGTAAAAGACCTGAAAGCCGTAGTTAATTACAGCCTTCAGGAACACAAAACGAATGAAGAATTGGTAACCTCTTATGAATGTGATGTTGAAACAATCGAAAGGGATTTTAAACTTACTTTGCTTGATTACAATGAAAAGAATAATAGCAATAAAAAATTATCAGCAAGAATGATTATCCAATCTTTTGATGGTGATGATAATTTGACACCTGAACAAGCACATCAATATGGAGTTGAATTAGCAGAGAATTACTTCAAAGGCAAACACCAATATACCGTTATCACTCATACCGAAACAGATAACCTTCATAACCATATTATTTTCAACTCGATTAACTTTCAGGACTTAAAAATGTTTGATAGCAGCAGGCAACATTCACTGTATGATTTAAGAAGGGAAAATGACAGAGTATCTAAAGAACATGGCTTATTCATTATTGAAAATAAAGGAAAGAAAAAGGATAAATATTTAGCATTTAATGAGTATGTTTCAAGGGCTAAAAAGAAGTCATTTAAAGGAACATTAGAAGGAATTATTGACAATACTATTCAAAAAGCTAATTCATTTGAAAATTTTTTGAACCTGATGGATCAGCAAGGATATGAAAGCAAACAAGGAAAATATTTATCTTTCAAAAATCCAAAATCAAATAAATTTATGCGAACAAAAACATTAGGAATCAACTACTTGGAATCCTCAATCAAATATAGGATTGAGAATAAAGAATATGGTCCTATTAAGCAGTCGGTAATTGATAAACAATGGATCGACAAATCACAAGCAAAATTCATAAATAATAGAGGTTTGAACAGGTGGGCCACGAAAAAAATATCGACTATTTAAATGAGATCAGCAGCCAATTGTATAAGAAAAATATCACACTGGAAGAACTTAATGAGCTTGAATTAAAGAAAGATCATTTAATCGAAAACTTTAAAAAACAGCTTACTTTATTTGATGATGAAATATATAAACTGGATAAAATGAAAGATTGTTTTGCTGTTTATAAAAACAGCTATTCATTAATACAGGCTTATAAAAAGTCCGAAGATAAAACTCAATTTAAACAAGAAAATTATTCAAAATTTAAGCAATATGATATTGCAAAACGGAATATGAGTTATCTAAAAAAACAATACAGTATTACTGATGAATCCAGCCTTTATGCTAAAGTGTCTATGCTTAAACAGGATCGCAATATATTTTACGGGAATCTCGGGAAAAATGCAGAAAAGCAAAGAGAAATTCAAAGGGAAATGCAGCATCAAGAGCAAGTTAAAAAGAGACAACAGCAGAAAAAACAGGATATCGAGAGGTGAATTTCAAAGGAAAAGGGGCATCTATGTTATATTTCTTACTATAAGGGCTAGTTAGTAGTAGTGGATAGGTTACACTTAGTTGGACAGAAAAGTTAAGGTCATATACACTTGATTCAAATAAAAACTTAGGAAATCAATATGACGAAAAGAGAAAGAAGAACATTCACAAAAGAGTTTAAAGAACAAATTGTTCAGTTGCATGCTTCAGGTAAACCAAGGAGTGAAATTATCAAAGAATATGACCTGACGCCTTCGGCCTTTGATAAATGGGTTCGTCAACACCAGACATCTGGTTCCTTTCAAGAAAAAGACAATCGTACCCCTGAACAAGAAGAGTTAATAAGACTTCGTAAAGAAAATCAAAAGCTCATGATGGAAAACGATATTTTAAAGCAAGCTGCGCTGATCATGGGACGAAAGTAGATGTGATTAGAAATAATCGTCACAAATACTCGGTATCAGCAATGTGTGCCGTCCTGCAACTTCCAAGAAGTACGTATTATTATGAATCCAAAATTCGTGAGAACAATGAAGAAGAACTGACGAATATGGTGATAGATATCTTTAAAAACAGCCGAAATATTTATGGACAGAGAAAGATCAAAAAGAGCTTGAAAAGCTTGGGTGTCAAGTCTCACGACGTCGTATTGGACGAATCATGAACGAGCAAGGTCTTGTCTCGAAGTATACAGTCACAAGCTGTAATGAGTCGGAAGTAGAAAATGTGTTAAATCGAGAATTTGAACAAGACCAGAAACTCAAAGTGATTGTGAGTGATTTAACATACGTTCGAGTCCAGCAGAAATGGCATTATATCTGTATATTAGTTGATTTATATAATCGGGAGATTATCGGATACAGCGCTGGACCACAAAAGAATGCAGAATTGGGACAACGCGCCTTCGCCACAGTAAAATACAATTTAAAGAGCCTTAAATTATTCCACACAGATCGTGGCAAAGAGTTTAAGAACCAAGACATAGATGAGGTATTAGAAACGTTTGAAATCGAGAGATCTTTGAGTGAAAAAGGTACACCGTATGACAATGCCGTCGCTGAAGCAACATTTAAAACAATCAAAACCGAATTCATTCATGGAAGGGTTTTCTCTAACCAGCAAGAACTTGACCTTGAACTTTTTGATTACGTGAACTGGTTTAATAATATCCGAATACATGGATCATTGGACTATCAAACACCGTCTGGATTCAAGTTAATGCACCTTTAAAAATTTGCCCAGTTTAGTGTTGACATACCAAGATGTCACAGAGGAAGACATCCCTACCTTCTTCGAGCAAGAAACTCGATTCTACCGCGAACTATATCGCTGCCTTCACAGCTAAGGACCCATCGGATAAGGATACATTTATGGACCACTGGACAAAAATTATAGCCGACGAGACTATTACCATTAAGACTATCATTTTCAATGGAAAAGTCTCGGGTCACATCTCGAACTTTGAACAGTTCGGTGAACCTGGAGTCAGTTATTGGATTGGAAAAGAATATTGGGGTCAGGGGATTGCAACTAAGGCGTTATCTGAGTTTCTGAATTATATTAAGATACGCCCGCTTTTTGCTCGTGCCGCCAAAGACAACATTGCCTCCATTCGGGTCTTGGAAAAATGCGGATTTAGAATTACCTCTGAGGATAAGGGTTTTTCCAACGCTCGAGGAAAGGATGTTGAAGAATTTATTCTGAAGCTTGAACAATTTTATGTTAATCAATAACGTAGAACCATTTGAGCTTAAAAAAACCAGCTTTTTTTGGTTGGTTTTTTCTTTCGTTTATTCAACAAACGGGTGCTTTAGTTGAAGATCCAGAGGGGCTGATAACAGCTCTCCTTTTTTATTCAATAATTGGGCCAGAATGTTCATTCGTTCGTTTCCAATGTCACAAATCAGAGTCTTACCTTGTTATATGGATGAAACGTAAAAAAGGAGCTGAGGAATGATGAAAGACTTGACATGTATCATTATCGGAGGCGGCCATATTGGGCTTGGAGCGCTCAAAGCAATAAAGGAAAAAACTCGTGGGATAGCGAACGGACGTCGAATTCGGTTTGTTTTGATCGATAAGCAGTCTGGCCATGTGCGCAAAATACTGTTGTTCCGGCCAGCCGTATGTGAGGAAGATATTGTCGTTCCGTGGACACATTATAAGTTTTTTGAGGGGGTCGAATTTGTCCAAGGTGCAGTTACGTTTGTAGATAGTGAGAAAAAGCAGATTCAATATGAGGATGTGCAAGGAAATAGTGTCCAGATGAGCTATGACCTTTTAGTTGTAGCGGTTGGTAGCGTCGCTCGGCAACCTGATCCTGATCAAGGGGGCATCTCTTTGAACGATCTGGATACTGCGGCAGTCATCCGCGAACGCTGGCGCGCTAATTTACGGCAGGCGGTTCGTGAGTCAGATCCAAAAGAGAGAAAACAACTGATGACAGTCGCAGTTGCGGGAGCAGGTATCAGTGGAATTGAGACAGCCGCTGAGTTGGTGCTAGAGATGCAGAAAGAAGCATCGTCACTAGGGCTAAATCCGTCTGATATCTCGGTTTATTTGCTAAGTGCACAGGAGAGATTGTTTATGGAAGCTCCTGAGAAAGTTGGACGAAAATTGGATCAAATACTTAGCGAATCTGGAGTGACAGTGATTTATAACCGTAAAGTGCTAGGGGAAAAAGCAGGAGTAGTGACGCTTAGCAATGGAGATCGTCTGTCGGTTAGCCTGTGTATATGGACAATTGGTCTGATACCAAATCCTGCTCTGCGCAGTATGGGCTTACCACTTACTTCGGATGGTCAAGTTGTGGTGGATGAATCTTATCGCGTTCAAGGTGCACCAGGCGTATATAGCATTGGCGACTGTACGAGAATAGTCGACCCGAAGACTGGCAAAGTGGATCGGATGAGATGCGGAGATGGTTCGTTACAGGCAGAACGATTAGGGAAAGTTGTGGTAGCTGATCTAGAGGGACGCACTGCGCCGGTTCACAAATCGATGGTCGATGTCTTCTGCATGGGTTTAGGGGAAAATCGTGGATTGGTATGGGGAAACAAATGGGGAATGAATATGATTTTAACGGGAAAAATTGCATGGAAAATTAGAAAAGTTGCCTGGGATGGTGGTAGTAGGCTTTTATAACGAAGATAATATTTCAAAGTGCCCGGAAAGGGGAGACAGAGAATGGAGGAACTATACGATCAATATCGAGCGCTGCTGTTCACACTGGCTTATCAATTGACAGGTTCTGTGGCAGATGCAGAAGACGTGGTACAAGACGTATTTTTCAAGGTGTATGATGCACGTCTGGAGCACTTGGAAGAGCCAAAAGCGTATTTATGCAAAATGGTAACCAATCGCTGTCTCAACCTTCAAAAGTCAGCACGGAAAAAGAAGGAAGTGTATGTCGGCCCATGGCTACCCGAGCCGATTCGAACACCAGAGTCGGAAACGATCGAGATGACAGTCGTTCGCCGCGATCTGCTTTCTTATGCCATGCTTGTACTATTGGAGCGGCTGACGCCGACGGAACGGGCAGTTTTTGTTCTACGTGAAGCATTAGGCTTCCCATATTCCGAAATCGCGGAACTACTCGATAAGCAAGAGGCAAATTGCCGCAAGCTGATGAGCAGGGCAAAAAGCAAAATAGGGCTATCTGAGGAGGGGGCCGTTTTAACCGAAGCGGTCGACTCAAAATGGGTTAGCCATTTCCTGGCGTCTCTCGAGCAAGGGGATATCGATCATGTGCTGTCTCTGCTAACCGAAGATGTCATGTTTATCGCCGACGGAGGCGGAAAAGTAACTGCATTCAAGCGTCCAGTGCAAATGCGAAATCAAGTGGCTCGCGTTCTACTCAAAGGGTTTGAAGACATAGCTTTCTATTTTCAAGAAAAGGTTCACTTTGAGATTGTCCCTCTAAATGGAGAGGCTGGTATCATCGTCCGTGCAGGAAATGAAATCGTGGCCGTTTTTTTGCTACAATCTCGCGGTGGAAAGGTTGCTAGCATTTACGCTGTAAGGAATCCAGATAAGTTTACCCGTGTTTAGGATAAAGATGATTCACCTCAAATAAAGGATATCCCAGTAACCATTTTGGCTTATTCAGCAATCGGGTGCGATTGTTGAATAAGTAAATCCCCATTCTGTTTCATTTAACACACATTAGAAAAACAGACCTCTAGTTTCTGAGGTCTGTTTTCATTCTTTACCCATAAATCACCCACAATTATTTTAAAAAGTGTGAAACGATATGAACATAGAATTTATAAAAAGCTTATTGCATCAATGTTTAGAAACGTAATGAAATGTTTTGAAAAACAAAAACTAATCAAATTCGAAATGGAAGGTTCAATTGGATAATTCAGACTTACAAAGGTTCGGCGGGAAATCCTGCCGAACCTCTTTTATTTTGCTATCTTCTTTCCTGCAGAAGGGAAAGCTGAATACTACTAAAGGAGTACCCAGGCTACTATTTAAGCCTTGTAATTGTGCAATCATACAGAGTAACGATCTCGATTATTGGATGAATTGGTCATAAATATCCCTACCTTCTATTCGGAGCATAAACGAAATGATTCGATAGGCAGACTCTTTTAGGGTAAGTGACAGGGTAGCTGCTCTAGTCCGCAAGATTACTTCCAATAAAAGTAAAAATGTTTTTTGATAATTTTGATAAGTATTGTTGATAGCTAGCTATGTCGAAATTTATACTGTTTATAAAATGACATAGCGAGAAGAGGGAAACCATTGAAGAGAAATTGGAATCAAAAAGAACTCGACGAACATTTTAGTTTATTACCAAATGAAAATCATTTAGTACTGAGTAAGAAAACAAGTGCAAACCGTATAGGGTTTGCTGTCCTTCTTAAATATTTTCAAAAGGAAGCCCAATTTCCTAACAAGAAGCAAGATGTACCCAAAGATGTCGTTCAACATTTAGCTGATCAAGTAGATGCCTCGGTTGAAGATTTTTTTGACAGCTATGGTTGGGGTGGAAAAGAAAGAAGTTATACAGAACATCGAAAGGCAATACGTAACCTTTTTGGATTCCGAGAACTTACTGCAAATGACAATCATCTTTTTGCAGAGTGGTTAGAAGAACAGGTTCAGTTTACACATGATACCGACTACTTGAAAACCCAATCATACAGTCTTTTTCGCACGTGGAAAGTTGAACCACCTTCCGTAGGAAGTTTGAAGCGAATGATTGAATCTGCTATCGATAACTTTGAAAAGAATTTATATAAAATGACCTATCAGCAACTTTCTCCAAAGACCTGTTCACGATTAGATGCCTTTCTTGAATCCCATTCTGATGAAGGGTCCGATGGTTATATCGAAGCTAAAATTCCTGATGAAGAAAACAACGACATTTTAACCTTTCGCCAGTTACTATCCTCTCCAGGCAAACCAAGTGTAAGTACGATGGAAATGGAAATCAGAAAACTATTAGCCATTCAACATCTTCAAATCCCTGATGGTTTATGTAAACAGATGTCTCCTAAACTAGTAAAAAAATATCGACTTCGTGCAGCTACAGAAACCGTAACGGAATTGCGTGCTCACCCAGCACCCATTCGCTATACCCTTCTTGCCATTTTATTTTCGCATCGTCATGAGGAAGTTATTGATTATTTAGCTGATTTATTGGATGAAATTACGCTTAAATTCGGAAATAAAGCCAAGAACACAACCCGAAAAGAAGCAGTAGAAGAATTAGAAAGAGTCCAAGGGAAAAATAAACATATTGTCAATTTATTAAAAGCAACAGTAGATCACCCAGAAGGGGTCATTCAAAATACTCTATTCCCCATTGTTAGCTCTGATACGATTAGAGATATTATTAAGGACATGACAAAAAATAACCGGGATTACAAAGAAAAAATCTATACGAAAATGCATTCTTCTTACCAAGGGCATTATCGGAATTCCCTTTCTAAAATTTTAAACAACCTTACTTTTGATCAAATAATCAATTTCATCAGCCGATTATTGAGGCTATCCAACTCATTCGGGAGTATGGAGAAAGTGGGCAACGTTATTTTGCTGCTGGAGATGAAGTTCCCATTGAAGGCGTAATTCAGCCAAAATGGAGAGACGTCATTGTCGAGACAGACAGCAAAGGAATTGAAAGGGTAAATCGAATCAATTATGAAATTGCTGTTCTCCAATCACTTCGAACTCGACTTCGTTGTAAAGAAGTGTGGATTGAGGGTGCTGATCGATACCGAAACCCTGATGAAGACTTACCTCAAGATTTTGAAGAACGTAAAGAAGAACATTTTCAAGCATTGAAAGTACCTCTTGAAGCAGATTTGTTTATTTCGGAAATCATACGGTTAATGAAGGATCGACTAACTCTATTGAATCAAGGATTCAAAGAGAACAGTAATCAGCAAGTTGTCATTACGACAAAAAATAATAAAGGCTGGATTCGAGTTTCTCCTTTAGAGAAGCAGCCTGATCCTCCACATTTGACTCAAGTCAAATATGAAATCAAGAATCGATGGTCAGATATTAACTTATTAGATTTGTTAAAAGAAACAGATTTTCATACAGGATTTACTAAACATTTTAAAACTACGGCGGAACGAGAGATTTTAGACCGAAAAACGATCCAACGTCGACTTCTTCTCAGTTTATATGGACTGGGAACCAATACAGGTCTGAAAGCTGTCTCTGCTGGTAGCAACACAGATAGTTATCGGGAACTTCGATATATTCGTAATAAATTTATACATAAAGATCATTTGCGTAAAGCTAATGCGGAGGTTACCAACAATATCATCTACAATCGAATGAAAGAAGTATGGGGGGAAGCTACCACTGCATGTGCTTCAGATTCAAAACATTTTGGTTCGTGGGATCAAAACTTGCTTTCCGAATGGCATCCTCGTTATAAGAGACATGAAGTCATGATCTATTGGCATACAGATCGAAAGTCAGCTTGTATTTATTCTCAGCTTAAGTCCTGCCTTTCTTCGGAAGTTGCAGCTATGATGGAAGGGGTCCTTCGTCATTGTACGGACATGGAAGTAGACCGAAATTATGTCGACACGCATGGACAAAGTGTCGTTGCTTTTGCTTTTTGTCATCTACTTGGTTTTAAACTGATGCCACGCTTCAAAAATATTGGTTCTCAAAAGCTATATCGTCCGGAAGTTGGCATGAATGAGGAGTATCCTCATTTACAGGAAGTTTTAAGTAGACCGATTAACTGGGATCTCATCCGTCAGCAGTATGAACAGATCATTAAGTACGCAACGGCTCTACGGTTAGGAACTGCATCAGCAGAATCGATTTTAAAATCGATTTACCAGAGATACGAAACATCCAACCTATCAGGCTTTATGTGAATTGGGAAAAGCAATCAAAACTATCTTCTTGTGTAATTATTTACACTATGAAGAGATTCGTAGAGAGATCCATGAAGGGCTAAATACCGTTGAACACTGGAACTCCGTTAATAACTACATCTTTTACGGAAAAAATAGTGAGATTCGTTCCAATTCTCTAGAAGACCAAGAGGTGTCTGCATTATCGCTCCAATTGCTTCAAAACTGCTTAGTTTACATCAATACCTTAATGGTTCAAGAGGTTCTATTTGATAACAACCAATATTTGCTGAAGAAAATGACTCCTGAAGATTTTAGAGGATTAACGCCTTTATTCTATAATCATGTGAATCCTTATGGAATTTTCAAACTCAATATGGATCAGCGAATACCTATTAAGTTGAAAGTGTCGTAGTTTTCATTGTTTTGATCGGTGACAAAAAAGCCAGCTAATATCATGGCAAGATTAGCTGGTTTTTGCAATGAAAATTTAGTTACGAAAAGAGTGCAATCCTTACTCCAGAAAACGCCCTTTCCTTGAATAAGAAAAAAGGAACAACAACCACTATTCGCAACATCTCGTGCAGCGTTTTATCGCAAACTAAAAGAAATGGAAAAAGATAATACATAGTAATTGGAAATTTTTCGCATATGGTTCCTCATTCCTCGAATCGTTTCGGTCCTCCTATTAGTATTTACAATTTTAACAGATTTTTGACCAGAACCCTTTAAAAACCCAACTCAAGATTTCAGCGAATAAAAAAGTATATTAATGCAAATAATATAAAAAATATGGTGTAGGACGGGAAGGAATAATATGTATAATTTCAGGAAAACATTTAAGAGGAAAAACAAAAAAATTCTTTTTAACAATCCTGATGATTTCCAACTCAACATAAATCAACTGAGTGTTGATTTACAGGAGAATTTAAATACGATTAAACAGGAGTTTGGGAATACCAGTGACTTAGTCATTCGGAAGTTCATTATTGGCAAATCAACTTCAAAAGAGGCGGCAGCGATTTACATTGAAGGTTTGGCAGACAGTGAACTTGTTAATGAATTCATTACTCACTCTCATTCTTTAATGTTTGAATTATTCCAAACAGGCGATATTAAAGAATCTTATGAAGACAATATTTTTTATTTAACAAAAGAAGTTGCCTTAACAATTGGTCACGTAACAATTGTTATAAATTGGAAGGATGTTGTTTCATCCTTATTAGATGGAAATACAATTGTCCTATTTAATAGTAATAATAATGCTTTGAATATTAGTACAACAGGCGGTGATTATAGGTCTATATCCGAACCTACAACACAAGCAGTGGTAAGGGGTTCCAAAGAAAGTTTTATTGAATCTATTCGCTCCAACACGGTTATGATTCGTCGCAGAATCAAAAATAGAAATCTAAGAATAGAAAAGATTCAAATCGGTGATATGTCTCAGACCGATGTAGTTTTCATGTATATAGAAGGTACCGCAAAAGCCCAACTTATAACTGATGTAAAGCAACGACTAGGTAAAGTAGACATTAATGCAATTATAGAATCTGGACATATTGAAGAGATTATTCAGGATAAAATAATTACTCCATTCCCTACTGTGTTCAATACAGAAAGACCTGATCAATTATCAAGGAATTTATTGGAAGGTAAAGTAGCAATTTTTGTAGAAGGAACCCCGTTTGCTCTTACTGTCCCTACTGTATTTTCCGAATTCTTTAAAACATCTGAGGATTATACCCAACGTTATGATATCAGCAGTTTAATAAGGATATTAAGATATATCGCTTTTCATTTTTCTATATTCAGTTCGCCGTTCTATATTGCATTAATTACTTATCACCAAGAAATCATCCCGACACGTTTTTTGATCAGTCTGATGGCCCAACGTGAGGGGGTTCCTTATCCTGTTATGATTGAGGCTCTGTTATTGGAATTCACTTTTGAAATTTTGAGGGAAGCTGGAATCCGTATCCCTCGAGCTATAGGACCAACAGTCTCGATTGCTGGTGCTTTAATAATCGGTGAAGCAGCTGTATCTGCAGGTCTTGTTTCCCCTACAATGACCATCGTAGTCGCATTAACAGCTGTTTCAAGTTTTGCTATTCCTTCATACAGCATGTCGAATACAACCAGGATACTTCGTTTTATTTTTATGATATTGGCTTCATTTTCAGGGATTTATGGAATAACTTTAGGATATTTTATAATGGTAGCGCATTTATGTAGCTTATATTCATTTGGGGTTTGCTATTTGTCTCCATTTGCTCCTTTTTATTTAGAGAAACAGAAGGATACTATACTCCGTTTTCCGTTTACACTCCTAGATCATGACAATAAGGAGAATAGTAAGGGAAAATGATTTAAGGAAGTAAATTAAAAATTCAGTCGATGCTTTGAGCATTTGTAAAGAGATGATGATATGACAAGCAATTGGTTGAGGATTATGTTCTTATTATTATGTATCCTATTTGTCAGTGCATTCCTTACAGGATGTTGGAATCAAAGGGAATTAGATGAAATTGCCTTGGTCACCAGTATAGGGGTAGATAAAGCGCCGGAAGATGATGCTTATCTTTTTACTTTTCAGATTGTTATCCCTCGTCAAATTTCTTCTGGACAAGGGGGAGGGGGAGGTGAACAGGCCACTGTGACTATCATTTCTCAAAAGGGAGAAACACTATTTGAAGCGATACGTCGTGCATCACAAAAAACACCAAATCAATTGTTTTTTCCTCATTCACAACTGTTTATTTTTAGTGAAGAGGTAGCAAAGGATGGTCTCAAAGACTTTATGGATTTTTTTGAGAGAGATCATGAAATGCGTCCTCTAACAACCATTTTAATCGTAAAAGGAAACGATGCAAAGACTGTTCTCGATATCATGGCGCCATTGGAGAAGATTCCATCTAATAACTTATTAAAAGAAGTTAAGGTGACTGAAGAGAAGTTGGCTTTTAATATAGAAGTTGATATTGATGAGGTAATTCAATCGATTGCCCTCGAAGGCAAAGAACCCTTTATTGGGGGGATTATGCTGATTGGAAATCCTCAGGAAGCAAAGAGTGACAACATTAAACAGATTGAACCGAAAGCCATTGTTGGATCTGATGGAATTGCCCTTTTCCGTGGAGGAGAGCTGCAAGGTTGGCTAAAAGATAATCAAGCTCGAGGTCTGTTATGGGTCCTAGGAAAGGTTAAAAGCACACTGGTTAAGGTTAACTGTAAAAATAAAGAAGATAATATTAGTATTGAGATAATCCGTTCAAAGACGTCTGTACGACCTCAAATAAAAAATGGAAAAACTAAAATTCTAGTTATGATAAAAGCGGAAGCCAGTATAGGGGAAACGGGGTGCTACGTTGATTTTATGAATCCTGATGAATTAGTCTGGATTCAAGAGAAAGTGGAAAAACTGATTAAAAAGGAAGCTAATTCAGCCATTGATATCGCAAAAAGTTATCAAGTGGATCCTTTTGGTTTTGGAGCATCTATTCATAAATCCTATCCTAAACAGTGGGGAAAATTAAAGAAGGATTGGAATCAGGATTTTGCCGAAATCGAGGCTGAGATAAAGACCGATGTGTATATTCGCCGATCCGGCATACGTAACACACCTCTTAAAAACAAATAACTCGATTCAGGTGAAACCTCTAACTGATAACAGGCAACAGAATTTTCAGTATGCCAAAATACGAAGGTGGTAGACTCAAATAGGAAATAAAAAGATTAACTCGCTGCAATTGTTTTGTCTTATAGTATTATTTGATCTTGGGACGGCCCTTGTGGTGAATTTGGGTGCAAGTGCAAAACAAGATGCCTGGCTGGCTATTTTACTTAGTGCAATCCCTGGAGTCTTGCTACTTCTTGTATATGGCTCCCTTCACAAGTTGTATCCAAATCTCCCCTTAACCGGTTATGCTCGAGAAATCGTAGGGAAATGGATTGGAACATTATTAGGATTAATCTTTATTATGGATTTTTTCCATTTAGCCGCAAGAGATCTTCGTGATTATGGGGATTTGCTTAGTACAACTATATTCGATAAAACACCATTATTTATCATCCATGTAATGATGATACTTACTATGATTTATATACTGTACCTTGGTATTGAAGTTCTAGGTAGGATGGCGGAAATTTACCTTGTGATGATGTTCTTCTTAGGTTTTTTGGGGATTATCTCCGTTTTGTTATCAGGGAAAATAAATATATCTCACTTATTTCCCGTTCTAGAATACGGATGGAAGCCAGTCATTATCACTGCATTTCCTTATTTATTTTCATTCCCGTGGACTGAAATGTTATCTTTTACTTTGGTTTTTCCTTATCTAAATAACTCAGGTTCGGTAAAGAAGGTGGGGATTTCTGCTATTCTTTTTAGTGCAATCATATTAAGTTTGACAGCTATTTTGAATATTTCAGTTCTTAGCGTAGATGGTTTTACCAGATCTAACTTTCCACTATTTGAAACTATTAGAAGAGTAAGGCTTATGGAATTTATAGAGCGCTTAGATCCTATTGTCCTCCTCACACTTATTATAGGTAATTTCTTTAAGGTCATTATTTTTTTCTATGCTACTGTTATTTGTATTTCAGATTTATTTAGAATAAAAAACCATAAAAATCTTATTTTTCCTATTGGAATTATCATATTATTAGCTTCACTGACGGTTTCAGGGAGTTTTTCTGAACACATAAAAATTGGACAAAAGTTACTCCCTCCTTATATTCACGTCCCGGTTTCGGCCGTCGTTCCATTATTATTGCTGATAGTAGCACTAATTCGTAGGTATTTTGGATCGCGCTAACTCTTTGTTTGGCCCCTTTTTTTAAAGAAAGGAATAATGCTAATCAGAAAAATTAGGATTAAAAAAATTAAAATGATGTATTGTGCCGTATCCATCATCTGAAATGGGCTTAAAATACTTGAGATAGCAATATCCGTTTTAATTCCAACTAGAAGTTGAAAAGTAAAATCCACAAGATGAATAAGTAAAAGGAATAGTAGAAAGATAAATAATACCTTCAAAAAATCACACTCCCTAAGTAAATAGGATTTTTCTTTTGAAATTTAAAGAAGTGGGAAATAAGCTTCCTTTCGTAATTTAACCATTATGATTGATTTTATGCGATCTCACATTACTAAACAGATCCATTAATCTCCCCTTGTAAGAGCTGAATTTCTTTCATAATCTGTCCTGCTGCTTCGGTAGCATACATGACTAACGGTAAAGAGGAGGCAATATCACTAAAATAATCCCAATAATTCTGTTTCCAATTGAGCAATCTCTACTAGTAAAATGGCTGCTATGTATTATTACAACATATAGAGTATATTGTTGTGCAGTTCATTCGACAATATTCGGACTCAAAAACAATACAGTTTTCGCAAAGGGTAATGTATTGTAGAGACAGAGGAGGACAACAAGATGATTCTCGATGAACGAAGTGCAAACTTACTACGATTATTACAACAATCATCCCCTCTAAAGATGGGTGAACTTGAAGCACAAACCACTCTGACTCGAAGACAGCTACAATATGGTATAGGAAAAGTTAACGACTGGCTTCAATCTCATGGATATCAACCTATTGGCTACGATCGGAAAGTTGGATATTACTTGTCTGATAAAATTCGGGATGAGAATTTGCAAGTAAATCTAACTAAACGCACCTATGTGTTTTCTGAGGTGGATCGAGAAAAGGTCTTTTATCTTATGCTTTTACTCAGTAGGGAGCCGTTATCTGTATATCACTTTCAGTACATCACAGGAGCTTCTCGCAATACAGTATTGAAGGATTTGCAACGGCTTAAGGAAAAGGTGCACTTACTACAACTTCAAATTCAATATTCCAAGCAGAATGGTTACTTGATAAAAGGGGATAGCAGTACAAAGAGATATGTCATAGAACAGATCATACATGATGTATTGCATAGTACAAGTAGTAATCTCATTATTGAATGCATATGGGGAGATCAAAAAGAACTAATTCGTTCTATACAGTTGCAATTGGAACAGATTGAGAAGCAATTAGGCATTACATTTACTGATGAACGACTACAAGAGTTGACCTATTTGTTTTTATGTACAGACCAGCTAATTGGAAAAGGAGAAGGATTGCACTCTATTGATAGCTGGGAAGAGTTGACCTCTACTAAGGAATACAAATTGGTTGAGCAAATGACGCAAACGAATGCCTTTCAATCTGTTTGGAATCAAACTGAACGATTGTATGTAACTTTACACCTACTAAGTATGAATCGAACGAGAGATGTATCCCCGTTACAAGAGGATAATGTCATTCAAGATCTCTTACGAAAAATTATGGAAGAGTTTGAGAAGTTAGCATGCATACAATTGCATGAAAAGGAACTGTTGTATCAACAGTTGTATGTGCACTTTAGACCCGCATATTACCGTATTCAGTATCGCATTTCGATTATAAATACAATGACTGAGAGGGTTCAAAGGGTGTATCCCGAGCTATATCATCTCACGAAAAAATCCTTGTGGCCAGTAGAACAAGCTATAGGTTTTTCTGTTCCAGAAGATGAAGTGGCGTATTTTACTGTCCACTTTGGAGGATGGCTTCGAAGACAAGGAACTACACTAGACGATCGAAAGCGAGCTATTGTTGTGTGCCCAAATGGGGTTGGTATTAGTAATATCTTAATCTATACCCTACGGGAATTGTTCCCAGATATTTTATTTTTAGATGCTTTATCCATAAGAGATGCAGCCAATTACATTTTATCATATGATCTGGTGTTTTCAACTGTGCACCTTAGAACAGAAGCAGTGTTATTTGTAGTGCCGCCCATTTTGGAAATGCAGGACAAGCAAAAGCTGCGCCAGCAAGTGATGCAGGAGTTGTATGGATATACAACACAGAACTTGGACGTTGCTTACTTATTAAAAGTTATTTCTCAATATGCGACAATTCATGAACCGAGTCAACTTGAAAAAGCTCTTCAATCACATATCTATATTCCTACACAAAAAATAAATAAGCATTCATTAAGGGAGGCAGAGAAACCCGTGTTAGAAGAATTACTCACATCACAAACTATTCAATTACAGTCCCGTGTTTCTGATTGGAAAGAGGGCATTCGCGTTGCATCGCAACCTCTTGTAGAATTAGGAACCGTAGAAGAAAGATATGTAGAGGCCATGATTCAATCAATTGAAGTTAACGGACCATACGTAGTTATTACTCCAGGGGTAGCCATTCCTCATTCGCGTCCTGAGCAGGGAGTACGTTCTTTATCGATGAGCCTTTTGAGACTAGATGAAGCAGTAAACTTTGCACCAGATAAACCTGTTCGGCTTATTATTGTATTGGCTGCTGCAGATAGTGAGTCACATTTGCGTGCATTAGTTCAGTTAACACAAATGTTAGGTGAACCATCTAACATCGAGGATATTTTACAAAGTCCAGATAAATCAGTGTTATTAGATTACATTAAGAGATATTCAGAGGAGGAAGCATCATGAAAATTATGGTTGTATGCGGAAATGGATTAGGAAGCAGTTTTATTATGGAAATGAATATAAAAAAGGCATTAACAGAAATGGGAAAAACAGCAGAAGTAGATCATACGGATTTAACGTCAGCAAAAACGGTTCAAGCAGATCTTTTCATTGGTGCTGCGGATATTGTAGGACAATTGAATGATGGAACTCGTACTATTGTTACATTAGAAAATATGATGAGTATTCCAGAAATTAAATCTAAGCTAGAGTCTCATCTATCCTAAAAACAAAACAAAGAGGGGGTAAAAAAGATGTTAGAACTTATTATGAAAGATATTTTAGGAACACCAGCTATTTTAGTAGGACTTTTTGCTCTTGTAGGTTTGTTATTACAACGTAAAGCCACTGCAGATATTGTATCTGGTTCGTTAAAAACAGTAATGGGATTTGTCATTATTGGAGCTGGTGCAGGGGTTCTTATTGGCTCACTCGATATATTTAGTCAAATGTTTAATTATGCATTTAACGTTCAAGGAGTTATCCCAAACAACGAAGCGATTGTAGCTGCTGCTCAAAGTAAGTTTGGAACTTCCACTGCGCTTATTATGGTATTCGGGATGATTGTTAATATTCTACTTGCACGCTTTACACCATTTAAATATATCTTTTTAACTGGGCATCATACATTATTTATGGCTTGCTTAATTGCTGTTACATTATCTGTTGGAGGCTTGCAAGGCGCTCCACTTGTTATTATTGGTTCTATTATCTTAGGGTTATGTATGGTGTTATTTCCTGCGATGCTACAACCATTTGTAAGACAGATAACAGGAAGTGATGATTTCGCAATAGGGCACTTTGGAACAATAGGGTACTTTTTATCGGCCGCTATTGGAAAATATTTCGGAAACAAGGAGAAATTAACAGAAGAAATTAAAGTTCCTAAATCCCTTGGATTTCTACGAGATACTTCAGTAGCTGTATCACTTACAATGGTTTTATTCTTTGTTATTGTAGCGTTGTTCACGGGTCAAGATTATATTGAATCACAACTATCAGCTGGTTCTAATTATATTGTATTTTCGCTCATGCAGGCTATTACATTTGCAGCAGGGGTTTTTATTATTCTAGCAGGAGTGCGTATGTTGATTGCAGAAATTGTTCCAGCATTTAAGGGAATTGCAGAGAAAGTTGCACCTAATACTAAACCTGCATTGGATGCACCAACTATCTTTCCATTTGCACCAAATGCTGTAATCATTGGGTTTTTAGTAAGTTTTGCGGCTGGTCTAATATCTATGTTTTTACTACCTGTTGTTGGTTTAAAAGTAATCGTCCCAGGACTTGTACCACACTTTTTTACTGGTGCAACAGCAGGGGTGTTTGGAAATGCTACTGGTGGTCGACGTGGGGCTATGTTAGGATCATTTGCTAATGGAATCCTAATTAGTTTTTTACCGGCTATCTTATTGGCATTTTTGGGAGAAATTGGATTTGAAGGCACAACATTTGGTGATTCAGATTTTGGGATAATTGGAATACTTATTTTATCCATTTTGAAGTTATTTGGAGGGGCATAATACAACAATGTAGCTTCAAAGAGTTAGAATTTCGAGATTTTAAGTTTAGTTGGCTTCGTAGACGTTTACTTATTAGTTAAAGTAAACGTTTTCTAATAAATTAATAAAAAGAGGAGTTGATATTTATGGATAATTTTAATGTAATGGATGAACTTGCAATTAATACGATTCGTACCTTATCAATAGATGCCATCGAAAAGGCCAACTCAGGACATCCTGGTCTACCTATGGGAGCAGCTCCTATGGCATATGAATTATGGACAAATCATATGAATCATAATCCAAATAATTCAACATGGTTTAATAGAGACCGATTTGTTTTATCAGCTGGGCATGGATCGATGTTACTGTACAGCTTATTACACTTATCTGGTTATGATTTATCGATGGAAGATATTAAAAATTTCCGTCAATGGGGTAGTAAAACACCTGGACACCCTGAATTTGGACATACTCCTGGTGTAGAAGCAACTACAGGACCACTTGGACAAGGAATTGCAATGGCAGTCGGGATGGCGATGGCTGAACGTCATTTAGCAGCAACATTTAATAAAGACGGTTATGAACTAATTAATCACTTTACTTATAGCATTTGCGGAGATGGAGATATGATGGAAGGTGTTTCTGCTGAAGCAGCTTCACTAGCAGGACATCTGAAATTAGGACGACTTGTCGTGTTATATGATTCAAACGATATTTCACTCGATGGAGACTTAAACCTTTCCTTCTCTGAAAGTGTAGAAAATCGTTTTAAAGCATACGGATGGCAAGTAATTCGTGTAGAAGGCGGTAATAATTTAGTTGAAATTAATCAAGCAATTGAAGAAGCAAAGAATGATCTAGATCGGCCTACATTGATTGAAGTGAAAACAACGATTGGTTATGGTTCACCAAACTATGCGGGTACATCTGATGTACATGGTTCACCACTTGGAAAAGAAGAAATTAAGCTGACAAGAGAGGCATATAATTGGACATTTGAAGAAGACTTTTATGTTCCTGAAGAGGTGTATAAACATTTTCAATCACTTGTAGTAGAGAAAGGGCAAAGGAAAGAAGAAGAGTGGAATACATTATATGCTGCCTATAAAAAAGAGTATCCTGAATTATCGAAAAAATTAGATAACTCAATCGAAGGGAAACTGCTTGAAGGCTGGATAGATCAATTACCATCGTATGAAAGTGGGACAAGCTTAGCATCACGGGCATCTTCAGGTGAGGCATTAAATGCCATTGCAAAAGCAGTACCGCAATTTTTTGGAGGATCGGCTGATTTAGCAGGTTCAAACAAAACAACTATTAAAGATGCTGGTGATTTTTTTGCAACTGATTACGCTGGACGTAACATTTGGTTTGGTGTACGTGAGTTTGCAATGGGGGCAGCGTTAAATGGAATGGCTCTTCATGGCGGTCTTAAGGTGTTCGGCGGTACATTTTTTGTATTCTCGGACTACCTTCGTCCTGCGATTCGTTTAGCAGCCTTAATGAACTTGCCAGTCACGTATGTCTTTACGCATGACAGTGTTGCGGTAGGAGAAGACGGTCCAACTCACCAACCGATTGAGCAACTTGCTTCTTTAAGAGCATTACCGAATATTAGCGTGATTCGTCCAGCAGATGGAAATGAAACAGTGGCGGCTTGGCAAATCGCGGTGGAATCTACTGAAACTCCGACGGCGCTGATCTTGTCTCGCCAAAATCTCCCTACAATAGCTGGAACGAAGGAACATGCCTATGAGGGCGTCGGAAAAGGGGCATATGTGGTTTCCAAATCTGAAACTGATACACCGCAGGCACTCTTGTTGGCAACGGGTTCAGAAGTGCAGTTAGCTTTAGAAGCACAGAGTGAATTGGCCAAGGAAAACATCCCTGTATCCGTCATTAGTTTTCCGTCTTGGGATCGATTTGAAAACCAATCCAAGGATTACCAAGAATTGGTTCTTCCGTCCCATGTAAAGGCGCGATTAGCAATCGAAATGGGATCATCTTTAGGGTGGGATCGTTATGTAGGAGACCATGGGGACGTGTTAGCCATTAATCGTTTCGGTGCTTCGGGTGCAGAATCCAAGGTCTTGAAGGAATACGGTTTTACCGTAGAGAATGTGGTGTCAAAAGTAAAAGAATTATTGAAGTCTTTACACTTATAAAATGAAAAGTGTTTTTTAAGAGACGGAGGGATAAAAATGGTTGAAAAAATCTTTACAATAACTAGCGATTCTGGAATTCATGCAAGACCTGCGACCTTATTAGTTAGCACGGTTACGCAATTTTCTTCAGAAGTGATACTTGAGTATAAAGGAAAACAGGTGAATTTAAAATCCATTATGAGTGTATTGTCACTAGGAATCCCACAGGGGGAAAAAATTAAAATAATTGCTCAAGGATATGATGCAGTACAAGTGATATCAAGTATTGATGAAAAGATGAAAGAAGAAGGCCTAGGTGTATAAAATCAATTTTAAATTTAATAATACAAATGAAATATGGAGGGTAATATGAAAATTTTTATTGATACAGCAAATGTTGAGGACATTAAAAAGGCTTATAACTTGGGGATTTTATCAGGGGTTACCACTAATCCTTCTTTAGTGGCGAAAGAATGTGTGAAATTCGAAGATCGTATTACAGAAATCTGCCAAGCAGTTCCACGTGTAGAATCTGTATCGGCTGAAGTAACTCCTGATGCTGTGACAGCTGAAGAAATGATTGCTCAAGCTGAAGAGCTAATCAAAATCAACGGCGGGGATGAGAAAGTTACAATTAAACTTCCTATGACATTAGCTGGTTTAGAGACTTGCCGTTATCTTGCAGATAAAGGTGTTAAAACCAACGTTACGCTTATCTTTACTGTAAACCAAGCACTCTTGGCTGCACGTGCAGGTGCCACATATGTTTCTCCATTCTTAGGGCGTTTGGATGATATTTCTGAAGATGGTGTACAATTAGTAGCCAAAATTGCTGAATTATTCCGTGTTCACCACTTGGATTCACAAATTATTGCAGCTTCTGTTCGACATCCAGATCATGTAACTCGTGTAGCTATGGTTGGTGCTCACATTTCAACTCTTCCTTATAGTGTCATTGAGCAGCTTTCTAAGCATCCACTAACAGATCAAGGGCTGGAGAAATTCTCTACTGATTGGGAAAAAGCCAGTAACAAATAAATAATTTTCTTGAATTAATGAATGACTTTTAATAGAGGTTTCAGAAATAAAGTAACCAAATATTAATAAAATATAGATATATATAGAAAGAACCCTGGTTAGATTCGATTTTCAATTTCTTCTTTGTATAAATTAGATAAAAATAATTGTAGCATTAATGAGTTAGATAGATTGTAAAGAATACATGTTTAAAGAGTTTTTTTAAGTAGACAGCCTAAGGTCTTATCAAAAGACAGTAGGCTGTTGATGTTTTGACCTATCTGTTTACAGTTCAAAAAACTTTGGAATAGGTAATTGACTTTTCAATTTATGGGGGAAGTAGATGGATGGTTAAGTTTAAAAAGCGCTTGATATTTCAACTTATTTACGCTGTCGCTATTTCTACTTTATTAATATATATTGTAAATTCTCATGTAATGACAAGAAGCCTAAGGTTGTTGTCGTTTTAAAAGCAATAGAATCTGAGTCAGAGTATTGGAAAATAGTAGGGGCTGGAGCAAAAAAAGCCTTTCAAGATTTTAAAATAGATGGTCAAGTGATTGCTCCTGATTTGGGAATCACAAGTCTCAGAACAAGTAGATATACTAAAAAATGTTCTAAAAACAAAGCCGGATGCACTGATCGTTGCCTCGATTCAACCTTCTGCGACTATTCCTATTTTAGAGGAATATAAGAAGAACAATATTCCTGTATTGCTTGTGGATACAGAAGCAGATTGGAATGGACAGACAATGTATATAGGGACAGATCACTATGAATTAGGTAAAAAAGCAGGAGCACTATTGGGCTCTATGTTGCAGCCTGGGAGTCAGGTAGCACTTATTCATTCAACTATCGTCAATCCTGATATGGTTAAGCGTCTGAAAGGTGCTAGGGATGCTTTGGAAGCTATTGGGATCGGGGTTGTCAAGGAATTGCCGGCTGATAACGAATCGGGGGAAGTAAAGTTAGCAGTCAGAAATATTTTGCAGACGTTTCCTAACATCAATGGTGTGTTTGCTGCTAAGGATATAATTGCGATCGATACCTTGAAAGAATTTACAGAAAAAGAGCTTCAGATCCCAGTCGTTGGAACGGATGGTACCATGAAGATGTTAAAGGAAGTTGAAGAGGAAAGGATAAGTGCTACTATAGCTCAAAATCCTTATGACATGGGATATATAAGCGTTGAGAAAGCACTTAAAGCGATAATGGGAGACCAACTTGAAAAAAGGATTGATAGTGGAGTGGATATTATGATCAAAGAGAATTCGGAAGAAAGAATAGATTTTTTAACAACTAGATTAAAATAGAGATATTTCAGTCTAATTGGTACCTACAAGACATGCAATACCAAATTCGGATTCATTTGCAAGTTTAATCGCATCTTCATCAACAAGAGTGGAGGATTACAATTATGGTCGAAAAAATCTATACCATTACAAGTGGATCAGGACTTCATACTCGTCCGTCAACATTATTAGTAAACACAATTACTTCATTTACTTCAGAAGTTTTTATTGAGTATAAAAACAAACAAATTAATTTAAAATCAATTATTGGTGTGATGTCACTTGGAATCCCTGAAGGTGCAAAAGTGAAAGTCACTGCTGAAGGGTACGATTCAGTACAAGTAATCGAAAGCATTGATATGGTCATGCAACAAGAAGGGCTTGGTGTATGGTGACAAATACAATTGATATAACAAAGACAATGATTGGAATTGCTGCATCAGAGGGTATTGCAATTGCCAAAGCTTTTCGCTTAGAAACCCCAGAATTAACAATAGAAAAAACAGTAGTAACGGATATTGATGCAGAGGTAGGTCGTTTCGAAGAAGCGCTTACGCAATCAAAAGCAGAGCTTGAAGTGATTAAAGAGCATGCTCGTAAAGAACTTGGAGAAGACAAAGCAGCGATTTTTGCTGCACATCTTCTTGTGTTAAGTGACCCAGAGCTTAGTAATCCTATTAAAGATAAAATTAAAAGTGAACGAGTAAATGCTGAATTTGCTTTACATGAAGTGGCAACTATGTTCATTACTATGTTTGAATCCATGGACAATGAATATATGAAAGAACGTGCCGCAGATATCCGTGACGTGACAAAACGTATATTAGCTCATCTTTTAGGGGTCACGATTGCAAATCCGAGTATGATTTTCGAAGAGGTTATTATCATTTCGGAAGATTTAACACCTTCAGATACAGCCCAATTAAATCGTCAATATGTAAAAGGTTTTACAACCGATATTGGAGGCCGTACATCTCATTCAGCGATCATGGCTAGATCTATGGAAATTCCAGCTGTTGTCGGAACGAAAACAGTCACAGGACATATCGAAAACGGCACCTTAGTTATTGTTGATGGGATAGATGGCAAGGTAATTGTAAATCCGACTCCAGAAGTCGTAAAAACATACGAAGAGAAAAAAGCTATGTATTTAGCTCAAAAAGCCGAGTGGACAAAGCTTGTAAATGAGCATACGGTGTCAGCTGATGCTCACCATGTTGAACTTGCAGCCAATATTGGGACACCTGAAGATGTAAAAGGGGTTTTGAAAAATGGCGGGGAAGGAGTCGGTTTATACCGGACAGAATTTTTATACATGGGTCGTGACCAGCTACCTACAGAAGAAGAGCAGTTTGACGCATATAAATCGGTGTTAGAGCAAATGGAAGGCAAGCCGGTAGTGGTTCGTACGTTAGATATCGGGGGAGATAAAGAACTTCCATATCTTGATTTACCAAAAGAAATGAACCCATTTTTAGGGTATCGTGCGATTCGTTTATGCTTAGAATCACAGGATATATTTCGAACACAGTTACGCTCCTTATTACGTGCGAGTATCTATGGAAACTTAAAAATTATGTTCCCTATGATTGCCACACTTGATGAGTTCCGCCAAGCAAAAGCAATTTTAATAGAAGAAAAAGAGAAGCTTGAATGTGAGGGAATAACTGTTTCTGAGAACATAGAAGTAGGAATGATGGTGGAAATACCATCATCAGCGGTAATAGCTGATCTTTTTGCAAAAGAAGTGGATTTTTTCTCAATCGGAACAAATGATCTGATTCAATATACATTAGCTTCTGACCGTATGAATGAGCGGGTATCGTACTTATACCAGCCATACAATCCAGCTATTCTCCGTCTCATTCATATGGTGATTAAAGCTGCCCATAAAGAAGGAAAATGGGTAGGCATGTGTGGGGAGATGGCGGGGGATGAAATTGCGATTCCCATTCTACTTGCATTAGGATTAGATGAGTTCTCCATGAGTGCTACATCCATTTTAAAAGCTCGTTCCCAAATCAGTCAGTTATCAAAGGAAGACATTGAACAGTATGTAGAATCCATTCTTTCCATGACCACAACAGAAGAAGTCGTTTCTTTGATTAAAAATCGATTTTAAACAAAGAAATATGGAAATCTCATAAATAATTAATGAGGTGATAAAATGACTGGGAAGATGATCTTTTTTGATATAGATGGAACACTACTTAACCATGACAAGAAAATACTTCTTTCAACAAAAGAGGCAATTCAAGCTTTAAAAGAGAAAGGACATGAAGTAGCAATCGCAACGGGACGTGCCCCATTCATGTTTGAAGACTTATATGGGGAGGTGGCGAGGTTGCTTCCGCGGATGGATTGCGTTTTGTCACTCCAGTGAAATCTGTACATTCCGGTCCCAACCCTAAATATTTCGGTACAGGTCGTACAGCCAAGAGAAATTATGACCGATACAGCTGGTTATAGTGATATCATCTTTGGGCTCTTTGGATTGTTAGGTTATCAATTTAGCCCACGTTTAGCTGATGTTGGTGAGTCACGTCTTTGGCGTTTCCATTCCACGTCAGACTATGGAATTCTGAATCAGTTATCCAAAAGTCGTATTCGTGAAGACTTGATACACCGTCATTGGGAGGATATGCTTCGAGTTGCTGGCTCTCTTAAACTTAATAAAGTAAATGCAACTCATCTTATTCAGGCGTTGCAACAGAATGGAAAACCTACCATGTTAGGACGAGCAATCGGAGAATTTGGGCGGATTTTTAAGACACGTTATCTACTATTATACTTACATGATGAGAACTATCGTCGCAAAATTCTAACACAATTAAATAGAGGAGAAGCAAGACATAGTTTGGCAAGGGCTGTATTTTACGGAAAGCGAGGAGAGCTTCATCAATCCTATCGAGACGGCCAAGAAGATCAATTAGGTGCATTGGGTTTAGTCGTAAATGCTATTGTAGTCTGGAATACTCGTTATATGGAATCCGCACTACAAGTTCTTCGCAATCGTGGCAACGTTCTTGATGAGGATAATATTTCTAGGCTTTCTCACTGCAAAAATAAGAATGTGGCTGCGAATAGAAAATAACAATAAATTTGTACGTAGTAAAGGAAAGGTAAGAGAAAGTGTCGAGCAGTTCCTAAAAGATAATTACAAAATGGAGATCATAGCTAACGAGTATATAATCTACGTCCCTTATACAACTGTCGATGCGTTAAAAAAGACAGTGTATGATATTCTCGGTGAATTAGATAGTGAGGCTGATATGAGGAATTGTTTTATTGAAGCAGATGTTTATTGCGATGAATTAGGACTCTCATGGTAATTTCAAGGATTTCTTTTTCATTACCATATTAAATAAGTAAATTACTTTTATTGGAATAAATCCTGCGGACTAGAGCAGCTACCCTGTCACTAGGCCTAATAGTAACATCTAAATCATTAGCTAATTCTATTAAAGTTAGACCCTTTGACTCTCTAAACATCCGAATAATTGATCCTACATACTCTTTCAACCCTGACAAATCAACCACCTCGATCGAGTTATTATAATCATCATACCAAACAATCCCATAAATCAAGTTCAATATTATGATCGATCAAAACAAAAATAAAAAGAAAGTAATAAAAACCCGATTCTTAAATACGTGAGAATCGGGTTTTTATGTGTAAAAATATTTCCTTGACGTGCAATTTTTCTTTTTTTGGTCGTGTCGGGCCTAATATTCTTGCGACGGTGAATTTTTGTTTTCAAAAAGCGAGACCTTCTTGAGACGTTGATAACTCTTACCCTTGTTCACTCGATCGAGGTAAATGTTTGTGGTTGAGATATCAGAGTGACCCACCCATTCTTTCACATCCACCAGTGGTACTTCGTTCTCGAGCATTGTCGTAACGAACGTATGTCGGAACCAATGAGGACTGATCTTTTGGTTCGCCCCAGCGATTCGGACCACCTCTTTAACAATCTTATAGAGGTGATTATAAGTAATTCTCTGACGAGTTTCTTCCTTATTATATAGAGAATAAAATAAGGGGGTCTCATCACGTGGATTGATCTCACTTGAACCTTCCCACATTTCAAGGTATCGTAAGAGCTCCATTTCCGTCTCTACCCGTACAGGAACCTCTCGATGTTTCCTTCCCTTCCCAATGACATCGACCCAAAGTTCACCCTTTCGATAATAGAAACTTCCTTTATTTAAGCTTACGAACTCACTCGCTCGTAAACCTGTAGTATAGAGAAGATAACCCAGCAAAAGGTTTCGCTGTTGGAGATGTCTCCTGTAGGTTTGTGTTCGTACGACCTTAGGAAAATAATCGATGAGATTTTCCGCATCTTCTTGGGTGAGTTCCCGTAGCTGTACACGGTTTTTGTTCTCCTCGTTCAAATAGTGGCCGCGTCTAACGGCTGGTTTATGAATCCATCTGGAAAGAGGGGAGGAGTAATAGCTCGTATCAAACCCAAAATCGAGCAGCCGCCGAAAAAACTCTAATTTTCGGACCGCAGTCTTTGCTGCGTATTTCTCTGTAATGTAATCGTTGTACACTTTTACTTCTGGATACCCGATGTCTCGAAAAGAGAGCTTATGTGTCGAAAGAAAATCCAGAAGGGTTTTCGCATCTCCTCTGTAGGCCCGAATGGTATGCTTCGATAGTTCCTTCCCTTTGATGAAGATCCTGGAATAGAAGAACAACTCAATAAAATCTCGTTCACTAGCATTTGAGAGATTCAAATTTCGGTTCTCATCTAAAAAGTGATTGATTTCTAAATTTTGTATGAAGGTTTGAAGTTCATCACTTTTTTTGGCTTGATTCAAGATTTCCAAATGATTCATGTAACCCTCCCTCTCCATGATCAAGTCGATTGAGTATTTTTTAATAAGTAACTTACTTTATTTCATGAACTTACTTAATTTTGGAATATGTAAATAAAAGGATGGTTATTCAAGATAATGCATCCTTATCTTGACTATTAAAAATAAGTATAAATCACGAACTAACGTTCCGTCAAATGATCTAATGAATTAATTATATTAACTATTAATAAGGTTTAATTTAAAAATCTTTTCATCGCCATCAAAGAGGAGCATCTTAGAAAGTACTCCTCTAGGAAAAAACCTAAGCTCTTACTTTTAAAGACCTCGAGAGGGAATTGATTAAAATTTCTAACTTTTCCCCTAACAAATACCCTAATTTCAAATTTTTATTCTCGCATTCTTGTGTTAAATTGCCGATAATGCTTTCTGACAATTGAAACCCTTGTGGTTGTTTATCCCCCACTACATTGGAAATTTGATCTTGTAGATCTAAGATTGCTGCATAGTTTATAATAACAGTTAAAGACAATCCCGTTTTATCTTTAAAGTCTTTTATATTGTTTATAATCTGCTTGTCTATCAAATAGGTATTAAAAATCAATCGCTGCTTCTTATCGGCTTTGAAGGATTTCCACTGTTCGTTTGTCTTCTTGACAACCTTATTTAGGTGGTAGGAGATGAGAAAATGAAGTTGATGATTATACCTAGGCTTATCATTGTACAAATTAACAACGTAATCTCTAAAATTGATTTGAATACTTTTTGTTCCTTTAAATAAATCAAGATTTGCTTTTGAAGCAGAAAATGAACTCGAATACAGAACTAAATGCAGTATTATAACAGAAGTCAAAGGAGCACCAAGATAATATGCTCTTTGTTTCAATTCCGTTTCAACATTTTCCTCCATAAGAATCCTTAACTTCATGTGGCACATACCTTGGAATTAAGAGCATTTTGCATATCTTCCGCCGTTTCCAGCTGATAATTTTCCAGAATTCGATTCGCTAACTCTACAGATTTTGGATCCCGTTTTGATTTAGCCAGAATGTAAACCTCCCCATTCATTTGTTTCTATTCTATCAATAAAAAAACAAAACTGGGAAGCAAGAGCCGTACGCTCTCACACTTACACAGTTTAGTTTACACTCTCGCCAGTGGATTAAGATTTTTTCATCGAAAACTTTTTTCTATTGATTTTACGGGATACCGCAAATAGGGGTAGAGGGAGCTAAGCTACGATATACCGAAAAGCTTAGTGGGATGGTGTGGTTACTATGCCCTTGAAAAGACAATCTAAATTGAATTTCTTTTTACATACTGCAAACAAAAGCTATCCTATCCTTTAGATGAACAAGTTGGTTGCATACTATAGTCATTTTATACAGAACGGTAATCATAATCTAGCTGCTGTAAAATAAGTTGCTTCTATATTATCTTCTACACTTATTTCTGGTGTAATATTCACGGCTGTACTACTTATAGCAGTTACATCCACACGATCACCCGCTTCCAGCTGAACGATAGTAGAAACGGTTACAGTATTAGGAAGGTTTTGGTTTCCTACTAAATTTGCTGCAAGTCGGTAACCGGTATCAACACCTTTAACAAAGTTGCCATTCAACCGAATATTTGCTCTCGCAAAAAAATTAAGGTTTCTATCATTAAAATTAGTCTGAAATGTAATAGTTGCTTGTATAATGTATACTCCATCAATTGCTGGAATAAATGTAGATGTAGCTGCATCGTATTCATTTGCCAGATCGAATTGTTGATTTGGAAAATTAACTTTTACCGTATTATTAGCTGGTAGGCTTTGATTAACACCAGTAGCTCTAAAAGCCGATCTCCGTTTAATTACACACATATATCATTACCCCTTTTTTACATTTGAGATTTAAGATCCATTGGTGACATATTGCTTATTCTCTAGTACTCTATGAAAAGGAGTTTTAAATTGCACAAGCAAACTACCTAGGGCTTTTTGAAATGGTCTATCTGCTCTAATTTTTAATGATATGAAGAACTACTTTTTTCGTTCAGATAGCCTTTTATTTCCTTATTATTCTTGACCTGTAACTTTAACTTAAGTACATTTCTTCATGGGGTACCGCCAGGGCGATACCCCTCTTAGCAAAATAAGAATATCTAGATAGGTGATTATATGCTAACAGAAGATGAACTAAATTGGATAAGGCATGTTTTAAGTAATTATAAACCTTTTGAAATATCGCCGTCATATTTTTATAAAATGACAACTGAAATTGAACGAAATGGGAATAAAGGAATTGTGAGAAAAGAGTTAGATGAACTAAGAAAAAAAATGATAAAAGTTACTCCACAAGAGTTGCTTGAATTTAGAAATAAAAATGTAAGAGAGAGACGAGGTATTTATAATTTCTCTGGTATTTATATCATACATAATTGTGTAAAAGATATTTATTACGTTGGACAAGCAGAAAGAATATTCGACAGGGCTTATCAGCACTTTGTTATAAATGCAGGAAATGCTGAAATATATAAGGATTATAGTTTAGGGGATGAATTTAGTATTAGTTTAATTCCTTTAGAGAATACATCATTTTCATCGCTAAATGAGTTAGAGGATAATGCAATAAGAGCTTATGATTCATTTAAAAATGGTTATAATAGAATGCCTGGTAATATAATGGATAAACATATTTTCAAAAATGCTGACTACGAAAAAGCTGCGAACTTAATATTAGATAAGATAAAAGGAACAGAAGTTTTTTTAAGCCTTTCAAATAATCGTAAGAGGATGAATTACACCAGCAGTTTATTTTCAGAACTTAAATTACCTCGCAATATACATTTTCTTCTTGGATTTGTTAAGATGATAAAAGAGTATCAAAAGGCTAAGAAATGATCAAAATTTTAATATAAAAAATTGATAATTAAATTCAAAAAAACCATATTTTGATCAATCTTTTTTTCAAAATGATGGTTTTTATTTGCTATTCGGATTAATCAATTGAATGGAAAGAAAGGTACGGAGGTAGTAATAGTGCAAATATTTTCTTTCCTCCTTGGGGTAGTACCAGCGTAGCTGACACCACCCGCAAATTGGGTGGAATTAAATTGGAAATCTATTGATTACTTCGTTATATTCTTGTTGGGCATCTGTAATAGCCAGCTTTGAGTAGACCTCCAAGGATTTTCTGCTTTCATGGCCTGAGTAAGGTTGAATCAAAGCATCATCGATTCCTTGCTTTTTCAACCAAGTTAATAGGAAGTGACGTAGCTTGTGTGGCGACAGGCTTTGGGCAAGCCCTGCTTCTTCTGAGTATTTAGCCAATATTTTACGAACACCTCGATCCGTATATTTCTTCTTCCATGAGGATTCAAACAAATAGATCGCATGCTTTTTCCTCATAGAATCAGCGTGCATA
Source organism: Bacillus capparidis (assembly GCF_017832095.1). NCBI lineage: Bacteria > Bacillati > Bacillota > Bacilli > Caryophanales > Bacillaceae > Bacillus > Bacillus capparidis. Next base: position 293,052 of record NZ_JAFDST010000004.1, on the reverse strand, counting down.
GCGAGCGTCTCTTTAAATGAATGAGGAAAAGGAACAATACGGTCCTTGCTTCCTTTTCCTTTGTTAATGCGGATCTGGCAGTAGTTGAAATCTACATCGATTAGCTGAATATTGATTAATTCACTTACCCGAACACCCGTATATAGTAATGTTTTGACAATCATCATATCTTGAAAGTTTTTCGCCTTCCAGACCACATCGTAGTAACGTTTTAGTTCTTCTTCTGTTGGTGAGTATCGGAACTTATCACTTGAAATTAGTATATATAAGTTGTACATTTTAGACAATATAAGTCTCACAAAGCTCAATGTTCCATTTACAAAATCAAAAACGGAACTTCATTAAATGAAGGTTCCTAAGCTAACGGGTACAATAGTTGAATAAACGCCGCGTGAACTAGTCCTTTAGGGGGACTGGTTTTTCAGTACAAGAGATTAGTTATGTTTTGAACTTATCATTAAGTTCCCCCGGTAAGATATGATTTTCTTACAAAACCCTTAAAACCGAGGGACGAAGAACGATAGATCGAGGCCGCTAGCGATACCTTCGCCTGCGCGACGGCCGCTTGCTGAAAACCTCTCCGACCAGCTGAGTACGGCGCTTCTCACTACAGGTGGCCACACCCGTACTGGCCTCTTATTAGTTCTTCCTTTTGATTGAGGTGATCACACGTGATATACTTAAATACTGAACGGTTTCGTCTTTTTCGAAGAAACAAGTTCTGAGAAAATAAACATTTGAGATTGGTCAGGTGAAAGAAATGATACCAGCACGTTCTTCCGCACGCCAGCGCTTACTGGATGTGGCTTCCGATTTGTTTTATCGTGAGGGCATCCGTTCAATTAGTATGGATACAATTGTTGAGCGATCTGGTGTAAGTAAGGCAACTCTTTATCGACATTTTCCAACCAAAGATGATTTAATTATGGCATATCTTAAGGAAGTCGATGATCACATTTGGCAACATTTTGATAAGGCTATCACTCAGCATGAAGGATCGCCAAAAGCACAGTTGATGGCATTGATTGACGCCACGATTGAATTATTAACGCCTGAATATTACCGGGGTTGTCCCTTTTTGAATGCATTTACAGAATTCTCTGAAGAAAATCATCCTGCGCACAAGTTTTCGTTAGAATACAATCGTACATTACGATCGCTATTGTCTCGTCTGAGCCAGCAGGCGGGTGTAAGTGATGATGGTTGGACAGATCAGATTCTGATGGTGATCAATGGAGCTTATTCTTCAATCCCGGTTCTAGGATTGGAGGGCTCTGCAGTCCAACTCAAAACAATTACAACATATCTGATTGACCTACATCTTCCGAATGTTCATGAGAAGCTTTAAACATTCATAATCAAGACTTTTCTTAACACCAATTTGAATTGCCCCTTTTGAATTTCATTGGAATAACACTTGGTTATTTTAATGCGATTCTGTTGGGGCAATTTTGATTTTCAGGAGTATACCAACAGGGCTAGTGAAATTTCTAGGAGTAAATTCGTCCGTGATACGAAAAACTTTTTACGAATCCCATTGACATAAGACTAAACGGTGTAGTATCTTATCTGGTGTACGATACTGTTTAGTCTTATTTATTTTTAATCTACATAGTTCTAGCAGCAATGTGACGAACGCAGGACAGGAGGTTTAGGGCCTAACTCTTTTTCGTTACGTGTGTCCATAGTTGGTGGAGTGAAGAAAATTGAACTTAGCACAAGGAGGAAATAGTATGAGTAATGTTACAGTTATCGGTTTGGGTCCAATGGGTACAGCAATTGCCCAAACTTTGATTCAAAACGGTAAAAGCGTTACAGTCTGGAATCGATCAAGTGAGAAAGCTAAAAAACTAATTCAACAAGGCGCCATTTTAGCATCTAGTGTAGCGAGTGCGGTAAGCGCGAGTCCTGTGGTTATCATTTGTGTCAGCAACTACGATACTACGTATAAGATTTTGGATACTGACGAGGTTTTCTCAACTCTGGCTGATCGAGGCATCGTTCAGATGAGCACAGGTACACCCCAAGAAGCACGAGACAATGAAGCATGGGCACATGAGAGAGGTGCTAAATATCTAGATGGTGCCATCTTAGCAACTCCTAGCCAAATGGGGAAAGCGGATACCCCTATTTTTGTATCGGGTGCTAAAGATGCATTCCAGCAAAATGAAGAAGTTCTTAAGATTCTCGCGGGAAATGTAAGTTTTATGGGTGAGCAGGTAGGAGCTGCTGCTGCGTGGGATTTAGCTGTGCTTTCAAATATGTTTGGTTCAATGACAGGTTTCTTTCATGGTGCAAGAATCTTTGAATCGGAGGGAATTCCAGTCGATTCTCTAGGATCAATGATTGCGAATATCTCACCTATTCTAGGACAGATGGTTAAGTATGAGAGTGAGGTTATTCAAAAAGAAGATTATAAGAATCCTCAAAGTGCTATCGATATGTGTATGAAAACAATCAAATTATTTATGGAACAAGCTCATGAAGCTGGAATTAACAATGAATTTCCAACGTTCGCCATGGGGATTTTTCAGAAGGCCTTGGACATGGGCTACGGAAACGAGGAACTCGGCGCCCTCATCAAGGTACTACGGTAAATCGGCTGAAGTGGCGTCAAAAGAACAAGAAACTCAACGTGCGAACTGTCAGAGCAGTAGGCTTATCTCAACCATGACAAGGCTGCCAATTCAATTGGCAGCTTTGCTTCGTTAACGGAGAACGATAGTTGATCAAATTATAATTACCCATAAAAAAGAACTCTCGAAATCAGAAATCAGAGGATTCTTTACATTTATATCCATACGTTTGCGGGTGGTGTCAGCTACGCTGGTACTACCCCATTTAAAGGAGCTAAAAAAGCTTGGCAAGTTCAACTAAAGACGGATATTTACTAACAGGTAAAGACTGAAACATATTTCTTGTCTGTTCAAAAGCTTCATTAACCTCTAATCCTTGTATTTTAGCTATATGAACCTGTATCATTTCATCTCTTACAAAAAATTCTCTTAGCGTATGTTTTCCTTCTTTTTGCAATCCCGAACCAAGGGTGTGTCGGCTCCCGTTCGAGCAATTGACGAAATCCAAGAGCAGAAGCACAAAGATGGGCTTGTTTGTCCGCATTGCAAAACCCATTCTGTCGTTCGTTTTGGGAAGTACGCCGTAAAAACACGTGCTGGAGAGGTTAAACGTCAGCGTTACCGCTGTAAATCCTGTCGCCAAACCTTTAATGACCTTACAAACACACCTCTTCAACGAACGAGAAGACCTCATGTGTGGGTTCGTTTTATTGAATGCATGATTGAGGGCTATTCGCTGAGAAAATGTGCCGAGCAATTAAACGACGAAGCCACACATATGTCACCTTGTTTTACTGGCGACATAAGATACTTGCTGCCCTGAAACAGATTCCAACCGAATCATTCCAAGGTATCGTTGAAATGGACGAGACCTACTTTCTGTACTCGGAAAAGGGCAAGTGGAACATCACCGAACGCAAGCCACGTAAACGAGGCGGAAAAGCCAAATATCGTGGCATAAGCAAGGACCAAGTATGTGTCCTCGTTGCCCGTGACCGTCAGAAAATGACGTACTCTGGCGTTCTTGGGCGCGGTCGCATTCGGACAACGAAATTAGATGAGGCGATTGGCGGTTATCTATCGGATTCAAACGTGCTTTGCACGGATTCCTGGCGGGCATTCAGCTCCTATGCGAATGCAAAGGGCTTGGCTCATTACTGATTTAAGTCCGACGGAAAACAACGTGTCAAAGGCGTTTACCATATCCAAAACGTAAACAGCTATCACAGCCGCTTGAAGAAATGGATGGACCGCTTCAATGGTGTTGCAACCAAATATTTGCAAAATTATTTGGCTTGGTTCCGTTATATAGACAACAAGGAATATGAGAATACCTCATCGAATAAGAAAAATATGTTGGTCAAATCGTGCCTGTTTACTGTCACCGACACGAACACAAAGCTTCGGCTTTCTGCTTATTCTTGTTAAGCTAACGGGCAGGTTTGGGATTAGCAATCCATAAGAAACAACCCAAGTTGAATTATGCTAAAATGTAGTAAATGTATAATGTAGATATCCCTCATGAACAAAGGAGAACTGAAAATGAGAAAACTCGTTCTATTTCTGCACGCATCGCTTGACGGTTTTGTAGAAGGGCCGAATGGTGAAATGGACATTGGCTGGGTTTCCTACGATGCTGATTTGGAGAAACACGCGAAAGAAATTCTGAGTACTGCCGACACTGTCATTTGGGGGCGTGGGACTTATCAGATGATGCACAGTTACTGGCCATCTGTGCCTTCGAAACGTTCCGGTAAAAGGTAAAAACCTTCCGTTTTTTGACAAGGAAGGTTTTATTGAAATAAATATGCCTGACTAGAACAGTCACGATTAATCGTTAGCGTAATTAAACCCCTGATTATAAGCTTGGTCTAACAAACTTTTAATATGTTCAGGATCTCTCTTTAACGTTTCATATAAAAATTCAACTTTTGAATTTTCAATTCCCGCATAGTTAGCTAAACTTATATTTTGAAAATGTTCGATCATCTTATCGTATCCTCTTTTTGCTAATTGTTCAGGCGATGCTCCTGCTAAAATCAGCCACAGTACACGCCCGTGATGCAGTTTGCTCGTTCCATATGCAAACCCATAGTTCCACACCCGCTCGATATACCCCATTAGCATGGCAGGCATACTGTACCACCAGAGTGGATAAATATAAGCTAATGCATCATGTTCCTTCATGCGTGCGATTTCCCTCTCTACCTCTGGAGAGAATGTTTGGTTTTTCTTTAACCAATCTGGCTCGTCAGCCTCCCACAATACAGGGTCAAAACCAATGCGATGTAAGTCCAATATTTCTGTCTCATGTCCTGCGTCTTTTAAACCTTGCTCAAAACGCTTTGCAACTGCAAAGGTTAAAGAATCCTGCCTTGGGTGTGAAACGACTGTCAGCACTTTCATTCCTATTCGCCTTCTTTCAATCCATTTATTATTTACTTAGACCTACCCGGCATCTACTAAAACATTTTTTTCATCAAAATAAGAAGAGGAAAACATCAGCATCTATCCGTTGGTTTAATCCGTTTTACAAACTTTTTTCCATGGTTATGACGCAGCGGCGGTTTTTACATATTTCCACATGCATTTCCTGCCGATGCTAAACAGCATTGACTTTACTTAATCGAATGGGTTGAAATCTTGACGCCGAATTGTTCTAAACGTGAAATTGCTGCATCTGGGTTCACAAGCGTTTCAGGCAAATGCAATCCGCCGGCAGCAGGCTCCTGCCCGCCTAGACCAAAAATGCGCTCAATTCCAACCAATACGCCAATTCCAACAAGGTGCGCTTGACCCTTTGGATCAGATACAACGATTCGATGTTTGGCAGTGTCTCCATCTTGCAGTGTTCCCTCGATGTCGATATAGGTATCATGGGATGGATTATCCCCAGCTATTGTCCCGATTGAGTCGCCCTGTACGTAATCCCAACGGATACTAGCCGCATTAGTAATCGCTGCGAGACTGGGTACATCAAGTAAAGATACTGGAAAACCATTCAATACAAGGTCTTTTGTTATCTGGACTTTCCTCACATACATGGCAGGATCCACCCAGATCCATTTTCCGTTCTCAAGCAGAAGTGTACGTTCAGTCAATCCTGAACTGTCTTCATAATCACTTTGGTTCATTGGGCCCAGCAGATCAAGATCATCGTAAACACCAGCTATTTCGATTGAGTTTATCTGACTGAATTTATCTGCAGCCTTTTTGGCGATTAATGTAATGACACCAGCATCTTGATGAGCCAACAAAACAATTGGACGCTTTAGAGACGATTGCAGCCCTTTAAATAAAATGGGTACAATTTCATCTGCCATTTCGGAGAGACCAATATGAGCAATGTTGTGCTCAATAGCAGCGCGACTAAGGATATCAAACGGGTCCTTCAAGGCGGCTACAATGAGATCAAACTGATCGAATCGAATTGCTTCTAATGATTGAGGATTTGTCAAATCGAGATAGATGGTTCTTGCACCGCCCAGTTCTTGTGCGAGAGATTCCCCATTCTCCGGGTTTCTCCCCGCCAGAATTAGTTCGACATCCTTGTATATTTTTCTAATATTCCGAGCAATGTTGGTACCGATAACTCCATATCCACCTGCGATTAAAATGCGTGATTTCATGTTAATTTCCTCCTGGTCATTTGTAGTCCAAAACTGAATACAACCTTTATATTGGGTATACCAAACACATTTGGTTTGCAAATTCTTGAACAAAAAGATCTTTACTTAGCTGCAGGGATCATGCCTATTTTTCTTTAACACCTCGCCAGCTTACTTCCAACATTCCCAAACCGATTACCGTCACAGGTGTGCGACTCACTCACTGATGATTTACTCTGATTGTATACTTTCTCATTTTGGTTATTTCTCTTCAATGTAAATGCCCCTTTCTGATGTTGTTGACTACAGTCTAAAGAATGACACTAGTGTTAATGTCAATAAAAAGGGGTTAAAAAATGCTTTAATCAAATAAATTGCTTGTTCATTGCCAAAACAAAAGTCGAGCAACAATCAAGAAGTTTCAAAACATCATCACACTTATTCCAGAATATACGAAAGGGCGCTTTTCCGGAGTAACGAAAAAAACCCAATTTCTCAATTTTAATGCTGAGAAATTGGGTTTTTTTATATTTACTTATAGGCTTAGTGACAGGGTTCCTGCTGTAGACCGCAAAGTAAAATTGAAGAAATAATAAAACACGCCTATTTTTTTATTTCTTCAAGCTTTCTTCTGTTGACTGCTCTATATAAGGAACCTTGAGATATTCCAGTTGCTGAGACTATCTCCTTTATAGAATATTCTTTACTATCATACATCCGTAGCGCAACAGCAAGCTATTTTTGGTAACTGCTAATCTTAATAAAATCAAAGGACAGCAGGGCGATGGGGGGACATTGCAAAAACACTGGTTTTTGGTAATAGCGTGTATAAACATAGCATTACGTTATTCAGCAATCGCCATATAGCGGAACAACACTTTTAAAGAAAATAGATAATTTATGTTAATGTTTAATAGGGGTAGAGAGAGCTAAACTACGAATACCGCAAGGTAAATTACAAATAATGTATACAAATAAACCTTGCTGGATTTCAACGAGGTTTTTCGTTAGCTCTCTTTGGTTTATTTTTCGATATAAGGTCATTCGGGAAATTCAGGCTTTTTCAGTCGCTCCATCATTTTATTAGTGCTAAAAGTGAAATCTATCTTGACAAATTTATAACAACTGGAATACAATATAATCGAATGACAGTCAGTACTTACTGTCTATCAGAAAGGATGAAAGTATGAGCAGCAGTAATAATTTAAGCAACGATGATAAGCTGCTGTTGGCAGCGATTGATCTAATGGCGGAGAAAGGCTACAATGGTGTATCTACCCAGGAAATCGCTACTGTGGCAGGTTTGAGTGAAAAAACGCTGTTTCGCCGATTTGGAAGCAAACAAAACCTTCTCGAAACGGCGTTTGACCGTTTTCATTATGCCGATGAGATAACAAAACTTTTTAACGAAAAGCTCGTATGGGATTTGCAAACAGATTTGCTCCTGATCAGTCGAACATATCATGAAATTATGAATCGTAACCGGAAAATGATTATGATCAGCCTCAAGGAGGAAGGTAATTTACCCGGGTTTAGAGAAAGAACACAAAAACATCCTCGACAATTGCTAGAAATTTTGACCAATTACTTTATGGCTATGTACGAAAAAGGAAAGCTGATTCGAACGGACCCAGAGCTACAGGCGTTGTCGTTCATGATGCTGAATTTCGGGGCTTTTATGAACAACCTGGATTCCAATGATAACTTTCCAACCGTGTCCCTAGAGGCATTTATAATGAAGAGTGTGCAAACATTCACTAGGGCTTTAACTCCCTAGTTTTTTCACCAACAACATGACAGTCAGCACAGACAGTCATTTATCTTTTTTAAATAGTACTTAAATGAAGGGTGGTTATGGAGAATGGAAAAGGAGGTATCTCAACAAACAGGAGAGAAATTAATGCGTATTGTGATGTTCACACTTGTCCTTTCAGCAATGAGCGTATTGATGTTCAACTTCGTACTTCCCGAAATTAGTATAGCGTTTGATCTTACTACTGCTCAGGTAAGCTGGGTCACTTCATCGTATGCTTTGATTTACGGGATAGGAACGGTCATTTACGGAAAGCTGGCAGACCGATACAAGCTCAAAAATTTGCTAACGTTTGGATTGTTATTTTTTGCTTTCGGTTCACTGATTGGCCTCGCCTCCCAAACTTTCTGGATGTTGCTTGTCGGAAGGTGCTTGCAGGCAGTAGGAGCTGCTGCTATCCCAGCAACAGCTATGATTATTCCATTGCGCTATTTTCCTCCTGAGCAGAGAGGTTCAGCTATGGGTACAGCGTTCGTAGGTTTGGCTCTTGGCAGTGCTCTTGGTCCAGTTATTTCTGCATTAATTGTAAGTGTCGCGCATTGGCGCTGGTTATTCTGTATCCCTCTCTTCATTTTAATTACGTTGCCCTTTTATCGTAAAAATTTGGGGGAAGAGCAGGGGGATCCCGGTAAACTTGACTGGGTTGGTGGTGGTTTTCTGGCTATTACATTAACCTTGCTTCTTCTTGGCGTTACGAGTGGAACGTGGTGGTTTACTATTGGCGGATTACTTGCTTTAGCGCTGTTCATAGCACGAATTCGTTCCGTTTCCGATCCGTTTGTTCAACCTGGGCTTTTTACAAATAAGAGCTATACTCTCAGACTAACGATAGCTTTTCTAATAAGCGGAATTGGTTTTTCCCTTTATTTTCTTAGTCCATTGCTTTTGGCTCATGTACATCAGTTGCCACCTAGCTGGATCGGTTTTGCGATGGTTCCTGCTGCAGTAGCCTCGGCAATACTTGGGAAAAAAGGTGGTAAACTAGCAGACTTGAAAGGGAATTCGTATCTCTACTTTGTTGCATCTGGATTGTTATTGACCTGTTTTATTTTACTTTCAACCTTCACTGGAATATCTCCAGTATTCATTGCTATCTTTTTGATTTTCGGTAATGTCGGGCAAACCTTTATGATGATTGCTATGTCCAATTCAATCTCTATGACCTTGCCAAAGGAACAGGATGGAGTGGGAATGGGACTTTTATCGATGCTGAATTTCATTGCAGGAGGAATGGCTTCAGGGGTTTACAGTAAGGTGGTGGATCTTGGCTCTGATGTTCATTGGAACCCGGCAAATATCTATCCAAACGGTATCATTTACAGCAATATATTTCTCGTTCTAGCTGCTTTGCATTTAGGCATTCTGTTGTTTTACTATTTTCAGTTTGGCAGAGCAAAGAGAAAAAGCATCCAGTTAGAAGGCTGAAGTTAGTTTAGATTAAGTTTCACTATTACTCATATTTGGAGGAGATTAAAATGACAACAACTTTATTTGTTAAAGCGAACAATCGTCAAGGATCTGTTACTGGGAAATTATATGATGCATTTTTGGAAAGCTATAGAGCATCCCATCCAAATGATTCGGTGACTGAACTCGATTTGTATAAAGAAACATTGCCTTATTTAGGTGATGTTATGATTAGTGGAAATTTCAAATCGTCTCAGGGAATGGAACTCACACTGGAAGAGAAGGCGGTACATGATATTGTTACTAAGCATCTAGAACAGTTTATCGCAACTGATAAATTGGTCATTGCTTTTCCACTTTGGAACTTAACTGTTCCTGCCGTTCTACACTCCTATCTGGATTATATGCATCACCCGCGTAAAACATTTAAGTATACAGCTGAAGGCTTAGTAGGTCTATTACCTGATAAGAAAGTGGCTTTATTGAACGCAAGAGGCGGGGTATACGCAGAAGGGGATTCTTCTGAAATGGCTGTAAGTTTTGTTAAGAATCATTTGAACGTTTTTGGTATTACAGACATTACAACGATAGTTATTGAAGGGCACAATCAATTTCCTGACCAAAGTGAAGCTATTATTGAGGAAGGTTTTCGGAAAGCATCTCAAGCTGCAAAAACATTTTGACATTTGTTTTAATCAGTACGCTATATCAATACAAAACTAATTGTTTATAAACATTTTTAAGAAAGGGTGAGGCGAATGTTACTTGAATCATTAAGACAGGAGCTTCTTAGCTGGAATGGTGTTAGCGAGCATCCACATCGGTTTGGAGGAGTGGAATTTCGCTATAAAAATAAAGAATTAGGTCATTTGCATGGCGAAAACCTTGTTGACTTTCCTTTTCCTAAATTGGTTAGAGATGAACTCATTCAAGCAAGACTAGCGGACCCACATCATGTTCTTCCCAATTCGGGCTGGGTAAGTTTTTGGATCAAAGGGGAGCAAGATATTCCTCATTTATTAAAGTTGTTCAAAATGCAATATGACAGAATCACTAAAAAGTGAGCTTATTATTTTAGGAGCCACTTCTGCAACTTATTCTTATCTCATTGTTATTCTGCAATCGGGCGCTTTTCTGGAGGAAGGATTGAGCTCTTGTTCATTACAGAAAACCAGCTAATATCTGACGGGATATTAGCTGGTTTTCTCTCTAATCAAAATCATGAAAACTATGATACTTTCAACTTAATAGGTATTCGCTGATCCATATCGAGTTCAAAAGTTCCATATGGATTGACGTGATGATAAAATAAAGGTGTTAATCCTCTAAAATCTTCCGGGGTCATTTTCTTCAACCAATATTGATTGTTGTCATAAAGTACTTCTTGTACCATTAAGGTATTCATATAGACTAAGCAATTTTGCAGCAATTGAAGTGATAAGGCAGCTACTTCTTGATCTTCTATTGCATTGGAACGCATTTCACTGTTTTTTCCATAAAAAATATAGGTATTGACTGAGTTCCATTGTTCTACTGTATTTAATCCTTCATGGATTTCTCTACGAATCTCGTCATAGTGTAAATAGTCACATAAAAAGATCGTTTTAATGGCTTTCCCTAATTCACATAAAGCCAGATAGGTTGGATGTTTCGTATCCCTAGTAAATCGCTTTAAAATGGCTTCTGCTGATGCGGTTCCTAATCGTAAGGCAGTTGCGTACTTAATGATTTGTTCATACTGTTGACGGATAAGATCCCAATTAATCGGTCTACTTAGAACCGGTTGAAGGTGAAGATATTCCTCATTCATGCCAGCTTCTGGACGATATAACTTTTGAGAACCTATATTTTTGAAGCGTGGCATCAGTTTAAAACCAAGCAGATGACAAAAAGCAAAAGCAACCACACTTTGCCCGTGTGTATCAACATAATTTCGATCAATTTCCATATCTGTGCAGTGACGAAGGACCCCTTCTATCATCGTAGCCACTTCGGAAGAAAGACAGGACTTAAGCTGAGAATAAATACATGCCGATTTTCGATCTGTATGCCAATAGAGCATAACCCCCTGCCTCTTATAACGAGGATGCCATTCGGAAAGCAGGTTCTGATCCCAAGATCCAAAATGTTTTGAATCGGAAGCACATGCAGTAGTAGCTTCTCCCCATACTTCTTTCTGTCGATGGTAGATAATATGATTGGTAACCTCTGCATTGGCTTTTCGTAAATGATCTAAATGAATAAATTTTTGGCGTATATACCGAAGTTCCCGATAACTATCTAGGTGGTTTCCAGCTGAAACGGCTTTTAAACCTGTGTTCGTTCCTAATCCAAATAAACTTAAAAGAAGCCGTCTCTGGATGGTTTCTCGATCTAAAATCTCGCGATCGGCTGTAGTCTTAAAGTGCTTGGTAAATTCCGTGTGAAAATCTGTTTCTTTTAGTAAATCCAATAGGTTGATGTCGGACCAACGGTTCTTAATCTCCTGTTTTATCCTCGTCACATGTGGGGGTTCGGGTTGCTTTTCAAGTGGAGTGACTCGAATCCATCCCTTGTTATTTCTAGTAGTAATCGCGACTTTTTCGTTACTTTGAACCTCTAACCCTTGATTTAGTAATTGGAGCTTATCTTTCATCAACTGTATAATATCTTCGATAAAAGTCTCTACATCAAGTGGTGCTTTCAGTGCTTGAAAATATTCTTCCTTGTGCTCTTCAAAATCTTGAGGGAGATCTTTCTGGGTTTCGATATCGATCAGCGCCCTCAATCCAAATTTCTTTACAACGAAGTCGAGTACGAAGCGATTGGATCACTGCAATTTCATAATTGAACGATTCACTCTCTCTATGCCTTTGCTGTCTGTCTCGATAATGACATCTTTCCATTTGGGCTGAATTACGCCTTCAATAGGAACTTCATCTCCAGCAGCGAAATAACGTTGCCCACTTTCTCCATATTCTCGAATGAGTTGAATGGCTTCAATCACAGGTTGATGAAATTTATTGTTGGACCGAAAGGTAAGATTCATTAAAATATTAGAGAAAGCATGTCGATAATATCCACGATAAGAGGCATGCATCTTTGTATAGATTTTTTCTTTGTATTCCCGATTATTTTTTGTCATATCTTTTATAATATTTTGAATCGTGGAAGGACTGACAATAGGGAATAGAGTATCTTGAATAACGCCTTCTGGATAATCTACCGTCGCTTTTAATAAGTTGACAATATGTTTATTTTTCCCTTGGACTCTTTCTAATTCCTTTACTGCTTCTTTTCGGGTTGTATACTTGGCCTTATTTCCGAACTTAAGGGTAATTTCATCCAATAAATCAGCTAAATAATCAATGACTTCCCCATGACGATGCGAAAATAAGATGGCAAGTAGGGTATAGCGAATGGGTGCTGGGTGTGCACGCATTTCCGTTACGGTCTCCGTAGCTGCACGAAGTCGATATTTCTTTACTAATTTCGGAGTCAAATGATGAAATAATCCTGGAGGAATGTGTAGATGCTTGATCGCTAATAGTTTTTGAACTTCCATTTCCATGGTGCTTACACTTGGTTTACGAGGAGAAGATAAAAGGTGCCGAAAAGTTAAAATGTCAGATTCCATTTTCTCATGAAACTCTTCTTCAAAACCTTCTTCCGAGTGCTCATCCACATGAGATTCCAGTAATGCATCTAATCGAGAACAAGTCCTGGGAGACAGCTGATGATAAGTCGATTGATATAAATTCTTTTCAAAAGTGTCAATGGCAGAATCAATCATCCGATTCAAGCTTCCAATCGAAGGAGGTTCGACTTTCCACTTACGAAATAAGCTATATGACTGATTTTTTAAGTAGTCGATATCATGAGTAAACTGAACTTGTCCGTGCAACCACTCTGTCAAAAGTTCGTTATCTTTTGCTGTAAGTTCTCGAAAACCGAAGAATTCTCGAATTTGTTTTCGATGATAAGTAAAGTTTCTTTCATCTGCACCCCAACGATATTCCTCAAAGAGCGCTGAAGCTACCCCCAATTGCTGTGCCATGAATTCAACTACCACTTTGGGAATATCTTGTTTCTTAGAAGGAAATCTAGCCTCTTGTTGAAAGTACTTTAATAATACTGCAAATCCTAAACGACTTGCCCCAGTTTTATTACCAATCAGTTTTCTTTCAATTGGTACTACTACAAAATGTTCTAGCAACTCATCTTCATTCCAATTTCGTTTCATAAATATCCATCCCCTAATATTAGAATAATCACTATTTTGAGTGTAATCTATTGATTAGAGGATTAGAAACTATACTTTGCGGTCTAGAGCGGCAACCCTGTCACTAAGCCTTATAGGGGTATCACCAACCATTTATCATATTTCCCACGCTAAGGACAAAACCACTGATGAATAAGTAATTTCCCTTTAACGACCATTTTGGGGAAGTTAAATACTAATTATCTAATGGTTGTAAAACAGAAGATTTTTGTTCCCTTAACCCTTCCCTAAAAGTAATTCCCTTTTCGCAGGACTGTTTACGTTAAAGGGAATTAGCTTAGAGTAAGGAATAACACTAATTCCCTACCAAATAATGTCTTAACGTGGGTTTTACGTCAAAATGTTGGTACTAGCCCTTATAGTGCAAAATAACGCTTAAAATAGATGCGAAATAACTCCTAAAGTGACAAGACTCAAAGATGATCATCACCCTCTGTAACAAATTCGTTGTTTAGTTTACAAAAAGGTCGTTTAAAAAATAATAAAGTTGTTAAAAAAATGCGGGTCATTCTATTCAACAATCGGACCATGTAATGAAATAAAGATTATTGAACTGACTTGACTAGCAGGATAATAAAATACTTTTGGAGAAATATGGTTTAGTAAAGTATTACTAAAAAGGAAGGATGATTCCACATGATAGGAACTGAAAGTAAAAAACAGGAAATTTTAAAAGCTTACCAGTTCAGACATGCTTGCAAGGTATTTGATACCAACAAAAAGATTTCGGATGAAGATTTTCACTTTATTTTGGAGACAGGTAGGTTGTCTCCAAGTTCAGTTGGTTTGGAGCCGTGGAAGTTTGTCGTGATCCAGGATGCAGCGCTTCGCGAAAAATTAAAACCTGTATCTGGCGGTGCCCAGGGACAACTTCCTACTGCCAGCCATTTTGTAGTTATATTGGCCAGAAGAAAAGAAGGCTTAAGGCATGATTCCGTTCACGTGGTCAAAATGATGAAAGACATTCACCATATGCCGGAAGAAGTTGTACAAAATCTTTCTGGTTTCTATAAATCCTTCGTCGAAACAGAACTCGAAGATAATGACCGTCTCATTTTTGAATGGGCAAGCAAACAAACATATATAGCATTAGGAAACATGATGACAGCTGCGGCTCAGATCGGTATTGATTCCTGTCCAATAGAAGGTTTTGATAAAAAGCAGGTGACCGCTATTTTGCAAAATGAGGGTATCATTGACGGCAACGATTTCGGTGTAGCTTGTATGGTCGCTTTCGGATATCGGAAAGAGGATCCCAAACGTCCAAAAGCAAGACAAAATCTCAATGAAATTGTTGAGTGGCGATAAAACTGTAGATGATGTTTCTCAGCATCAAG
Source organism: Bacillus capparidis (assembly GCF_017832095.1). Classification (NCBI taxonomy): domain Bacteria; kingdom Bacillati; phylum Bacillota; class Bacilli; order Caryophanales; family Bacillaceae; genus Bacillus; species Bacillus capparidis. The sequence continues at coordinate 278,050 of NZ_JAFDST010000004.1, read as the reverse complement.
GACATGATCACATAGGCATGTCTCCTTTAATGTTATTTTGAGGTAAGTCCAAAAATGGCTATAAAATGAAAAAATTGAAACAGAGAGCGAAAATATCCTACGCATTTTAAAGGATACACACCTAAATTGGATCTCCTAAGGGTCTCTCATAGCAGTAAACACATACATAAAAGAGCAGGGCAATTTCATCCTGCTCTTTTGTTCGTTTTTGTTACGATTCGATTTCAACCGATCAATCGCATTTCTTATGCTTGAGCCTCTTTGTCAGTCGTATATGACACTAAGTTATGAAAACTTTTTTCGATGCACTGATATAAGCGTCTTAAAAATGAATTTTGAAACAACCTACAAACAAAAACATATACCATAATTTAGAAATGTAGGCTATAATCTTGTTACCTGATAAAAAAATGTATTTTCAATTCTTAATTAGGTATCTTTTAATAAATTTCAGTAATAGTGAGGAAGAGGATATGGATTTTAATGTTCTAAGAGGTCAAATAGTTGAAGACAGGGATAAAGTTTTATTTGACGAGGCTGTTAATTGTTTAAATGGTAATGCATTAAGAGCAGCATATATTACGACATGGATTAGTACAGCAGAGTCATTAAAATTAAAGTTTTATGATATGTCTTCTAGAGACCATGAAATCAAGAAAAAGGTTATTGGTAAAATAGAAGATTTGGAACAAAAACAAAGGCCAACAGATAGCTTCTTGATAAGGTCTGCGAAAGATTTTGGTTTAATTAGTGCAGAGCAAAGCAAAAAATTAGAACATATGAAGGATATGCGAGGTGTATATGCCCATCCTCTCAATGCAGCTCCATCTGACAGTGAGGTAGAGCTGGCCATCGAGTTAAGTGTGAACATCGTACTAAGTCAACCTGCTTTGTTAAAACACGCTTTTGTACAAAGTTTGGTGACATCTATTTTTGAAAATCATCATTATCTTGATGATAGTACAGAGACAGTACAAAAAGCTGCTATAAGTACTTTAAACCATGTTCATTCATCAGTATTTCCTTATTTCTTTAAACTACTTATTGAAAATCTAAATAAGGTATCTAAGGACTTTACAAAGGATTTATTTGAAAGACGAGGTTCTGTGTTTTTAGATATGCTACTTAAATGTTCACTAAAAAACTTTTCGACAGAATCTTGGTCATTAGAAGGACTGTTACATAAATACCCTTCAATTATAACTAAGGTATTTGTAAAAGAAGATTATTGGACTCATCTAAATGATATTTTAAAAGACGCTATGATTGGCCATTTAATTGAACCTATTGGTGATGATGGAGAAGTCGAAACTCCTAGTTTAGAGAATCTAACAAGTGTTTTAAATCTCTACAATCAAGACTTACTGAATGAGAGACATGTTGAACGTTTTAAGTCTGCTGTAGAAAAATTATATATAAGTAAAAAAGTATCAATAGGAATCCCTTTAGAATGGTATCAGGCGGAATTAATTTCTGATTTAAAAACTTCTAACTGGTATGCTCAAAATCCAGTAATAGAAGCAATTCAATCACTCGGAGTTGAAAAAATCAATACCCTTGATTCAGAATTTTTAATTGAGTTAGGCAGGAATATATTGCAGGCTGCTGATGGTCAAGCTAGGGATGCAATATCTTTTGTATCATCCTTATATAAGAGTGAATTTAAATCGTCTCCTTATCTTGTTGAAGGAATATTCTTAGAAACGTTTATCAATGAGAATAAAAGGTTTAGATTTAAGAGGTATCGTAAACCAGCATTATCAGCTGTCTTATGTGTGAATGAACAAGAAACCGATAAGATAATCGATAAAGCAATAATGTTATTGAAAGACTGTTCTTTAAGGGGTTGGTTTAATGAAGAAACCTTTGAAGAATATTTAGAGTATCTTGATGAGATTCTTAATTTTAAAAAATTAAAAGGACTTAAAAAAGAAGCATTTGAAAAATTTAACTTAGTCTTTAAAGAAACCTGCGATAGATTCAAACAAGAAGAAGAAGAAGAAGAATTAGAAGTTTAGTTGTAATATATACTTTGATTGGTGGATTAACTAAAGTTTCGGCAGGACACTATAGGTTTTTCTTATTTTGACAATAGAGATTAATTTAATACAAAAAAAGCCTTCGTGTCCAAGGAAGGCTTTTATTTCAAATCTACACGTCGATTAGTCTTATTCCAATCATAGTCTAGCGCATGTATTAATAACGATAGAGATGAACCAGATAGAGTAGTACTGTATTCTGGTAACAACCCTTCCTCAATCAATATGTCTAATGAAATGGTATCTATCCCGTAGTTTCCGATATCCTGTGGTGTCCCTTCAGCATAGTTTAAGATTTTTGCATACTCGTACGAATAATCTGCGTATATATGTGATCTCATCTCGAGTCTTTCGAAAATTTCAAATTCCTTGAACTCAACTTGTTGAATAATATCCTTGTAAACAGGTATGATTGGCTTCAATTCAGATAAGTAACTACATATTACCTTTCGCTCAGGTTCCTCAAATAAACTTAAATCACACTCTAAGAAAGACATATATCGCAAAACATGATCCTCATAATACTCACTTGTCAATTTTCTATCTTGAGCCTGAGAATAAAGTTCTCTCAACTGGCTCAATTCGGGTAAACTTTCATCTAAATGGACAGGATGACGTTGAAGTTCTTTAATAACTTTGAAATAAAGTTTATCTATCTCTTCCATTAACAATCTTAATGTTTCATACCTTAATGCTGCAAACTTAACAAGGCAATCTACTTTAATTTTTTTAGTTCCACCATATTCTTTGTGTGCCTTCCGATTATTCGAATAAAGATGAAGTGAAAATTCTTGTCCGTCATGAGGATCGGACCAACTACTAAAAAACCGGAGCCCTTTATCGAAACCATCAAGGTCTACCTCATTTCCGTTAACAGCGTGGACTCCAAACCACGAACGAATTTGCTTTACATATTTTTCATCGGTATAGTCTTTATTGAACTCTCTTTTTTGAAAAATGCTCCGGTCGTTAATATAGGGTTGTTTACCTTTCGTTTCTTGTCCTATAGCCAACCATAATTGATTTACGGCTTCTATAATCATATCAATAGTTACTAAAAAATGAGTAAACTCAAGTGATGTTAGTAACATTTTTTTCTTAAGCTTAGGTTTTTCTATACCTTTAACTGCTACGGTCAACCAGTCCATACATGAGCAAATTTTACTCCATACGTCTTTCCCCTCCGTGCTTGAACTTCTTTTATAATTTACAAAAAAATGTCTCACAAATCCTCTTTTGCTGTTGACTTTATCTCTAAATTCATCAATAAGTTTTGGATTTAATTCAGGTATCAAAGGTGAAAGTCTCCTTATAATTAAAGACATTGTAAATAATTAACATCTTTAAAGGGAGTATAATATATTCCATAGCTTTTTTCCATAATCAAAACCTCGTTCTTGTTACAAATATCCACGAATAATAAGTCGTTTCAAAAGCAACAAGAAATTACTAGCCTAATTAGTCCTCTTTTGGAATAATTGGAACCAGCATCATGCATTACAAAATAAAAATGGAGGAAGTAACATGCAGGAAAAGGCTGTAGTCATTGGAAGTGGGATTGCTGGTAAATTAGCTGCTAAAGCGTTGTCTCATTTATTTCAGCAAGTCATCATTGTAGAAGCAGATCAAGAATGTAAAGAAAAAGTTCCTAGAAAAAGAGTTCCTCAGAGTTACCATCCTCACGTTTTATTGAAAAGAGGAGAAGAAGCGATTGAGACTTTGTTTCCGGAGATCGTGTCTCAATTAATAGAAGATGGCAGCATCGTCACTAATGTTACAAAAGATCTGAAGTGGCACCATTTTGGTTATTGGAAAAAACGGTTTTCTGGAGAGTTATCATGCTTCAGCAAAGCCGGCCAATGCTTGAATGGCATTTACAAAGACGAGTTGAAGAAGTCTAATATTACTACTAGATATGAAACAAAAACGGAACAGCTGTTAGTAAACAAGCATGACAATACCGTTAAAGAGTCCGTGTACGTTCCTTAAAGTCGGGTCTCACAGAGGAACTGGATGCCAGTTTAGTGTTGACATACCAAAAGCCACCCACCGGGATGTGGGTGACTTCGGGATAGGATCTAAAAATGGTACGCTATGTGGTAAGGGATTTCGCTCACTATCATATTACCACGCTTCATAGAGCTTTTTATCCCCCAAAAGGTAAGGAAAAACTGTATGAAAACTGTACGAAAACTGTACGAAAAATGCATTAATTAGCTCTTATGTAGAAAACATGAAATAAGTGTTCAGCATAAGATAATTGTACAGTCTCCAAGAATTTATAGTCTCCAATATTAGCATCAAGATCCTGATCCGTTCTATACAATTTGAATTCCATTTCTTGCGTACGTTTCTCTAGTGTGTTTACAAGAGCATGAACAAAAAAACGTTCACTATTTGAATGGTCTATTGATGTTGATAAGATATCTGCGCCTAATGGCATTTTTACATACTGAGTTTCTGAAATGTCCAAAGAGTACTTCCTAATAGTTTCTTCCCTCAATTCATAAGCACCCTCTTTACTATCCTCACTAAGTTCAGCAAATGTAGAAGAAGGGACTAACAACGCCACGATCAATGCAGCGACAATCATTTGCAACTTTTTCATTATCATTACTCCTCTCCCGTTTTGACTTGAAAAATCTTATTCGCCATATAATCCCATAAACCTCCTTTTTCATCCAATAAATTCGAATGATTTTCCAAAGGGTCTGCTCATAGTCTGTAAATCAGCAAAAACGAATAATAAGTCTTTTCAAAAGCAATAAAAAATTACTAGCCCAATTAGTCCTCTTTTGTAATAATTGGAACCAGCATCATCATTACAAAATAAAAATGGAGGAAGTAACATGCGGGAAAAGGCTGTAGTCATTGGTAGTGGGATTGCCGGTAAATTAGCTGCTAAAGCGTTATCTCATTCATTTCAGCAAGTCATCATTGTAGAAGCAGATAAAGAATATAAAGAAAAGGTTCCTAGAAAAAGAGTTCCTCAGAGTTACCACCCTCACGTCTTATTGAAAAGAGGAGAAGAAGCGATTGAGATTTTGTTTCCGGGGATCGTGTCTCAATTAATAGAAGATGGCAGCATCGTCACTAATCCTACAAAAGATCTGAAGTGGCACCATTTTGGTTATTGGAAAAAACGGTTTTCTGGAGAGTTGATCATGCTTCAGCTAAGCCGGCCTATGCTTGAATGGCATTTACAAAGACGAGTTGAAGAAGTTCCTAATATTATCACTCGATATGAAACAAAAACGGAACAGCTGTTAGTAAACAAGCATGACAATACCATTAAAGGAGTCCGATTACGTTCCTTAAAATCCGGTCTCACAGAGGAACTGGATGCCAATTTAGTAGTGGATGCCAGCGGTTCCTCATCTAAGAGTATCGATTGGCTACAAGCACTTGATGTCAAAGTAAAGGAAGAAAAAGTTAAGATTCAATTGTTTTATGCTACACGCCTTTACTCTCTTAAAAAACAAGAACATCCCGAATGGCAAAGCCTCATTATATCACCAAGTATTCCCGATAACCCTTACGGTGCCTTTATTCAAACTCTTGAGGAAAACCGATTCTCTGTCACGTATAGTGGATATGCTAATGCACAGGCACCGAAAACAAATGAGGAATTTATCTCATATGCAAAAAAACTTCCTGTTCCTGATGTTCTTCAATTTCTTGAGGGAGCAGAGCCACTTTCCGAGATTAAAATACATCGAGTTCCTTATCAAGTACGGCGCCGTTTTGATCTAGCAAAAAACATTCCGGACGGCTTTTTAATCATTGGTGATGCTCATTGCCGTTTTGACCCTCTTTTCGGACAAGGTATGTCTGTTGCAGCGATGCAAGCTTTAGAGTTGAAATCTTCTCTTCTTCAAACGAAGAAGGCTGACAAGGGATTTAGTCAAAGTTTACATAAGAAGATTTCTAAGATTATCGACGTTCCTTGGGAAATGGCGACAACAGAGGCTCTTCGTCATCCCGAAGTTAAAGGGGCGCGAACTTTTGTTCAGCCATACAAGCAATGGTACTCCAAAAGGGTATATGAACTTTCAGCTTCTGAGCCGGAAATATATATTCGATTAGTCAGAGTGATAAATCTTATCCGAAGCCCTCTCCATCTGTATCATCCAAAAGTACTGTTTCCGATACTTACTAATCACCGGCATGAATGATTCTCCTGTTGTTAAAGTCCTTAATCCTTCCTATCCAGGAAGGATTTTTTCTTGAGTATTTCTCCTTTCCCTCACAACATTCTGATTGTTCCATTGGACTTCTTCATGCAGGGAAACGACTCCAAAACCTTCAAAACCTCCAAATGCGTTAAAATCCAAGGACCAAGAATCAATCGGAAAGGAGACTGCCGTCTCCTACCTGAGTAACCTTTCCCTTTTGCCTTATCCAAGAAAATTAAGGGGAATATAATTGTAGAACCCTTAAATAAAAAAAGAAAGAATGAGGGATTGGCATGAGCAAAGTATTCATTATCGGGGCTAATGGTAAAGTTGGTAAGAACTTAGTCAATGTCTTAAATGAGTCAAAAGAGCATGATGTAACAGTCGGATTAAGAAAAGAAGAACAATTCTCCTTCTTTGAGGAAAAAGGCGTAAAACCTGCTTATCTAAATTTAGAAGACGATGCAGACACAATTGCTGACACCATAAAAGGATCGGAAGTGATTGTATTTACGGCAGGGTCCGGGGGACATACTGGCCCGGACAAGACGATCATGATTGATTTAGATGGGGCAGCTAAATCAGTGGCAGCTGCTGAGAAGATCGGAGCGAAACAATTTATCATGGTGAGCTCAATTCATGCAGATGAGCCGGAATACTGGACAGAAGAAGGTATAAAGCCTTACTTCATTGCAAAACATTATGCGGATAGGATTATTAAAGAAAGCAATCTAAATTATACAATTCTTAGACCTGGGGTTCTCTCTGACGAAGAAGGTACGGGAAAAGTAACAACTGATCCGTCAGGTTACAAAACATCACGAATTCCTAGAGAAGATGTTGCTCGTGTTATTAACGCTGCTATAGGTAAAGAAACAGCATACAAAAAGGTAGTAACCCTACTAGAAGGAAACGCTCCAATAGGTGACCTTTTTAAATAAGGATGTTGAGTTTATCAGATTACGAAAAAAACTAGATCAGTTCGCTGAGCTAGTTTTTTTCTTTAAACATTAGCTGCAGCCGAATTACTTTTTTAAGGGGGGGACAGTCATTCCCACGTCTTATCCAAATTATCCGAGTAAAAACGAATCGCCCGGCGATAGGAAAGAATGGCTTCATCTTTCGTCGTTTCAGCAAGCAGCTTTAATAATTCCTGTACAGCTTCCTTATGAGAACCGAGGTTATACAATGTCATTGTATAAAACACCTTTAATTCATTTGCTTCGGGGAATTCTTTCACTCCGCGTTTTAGAATTTCCGCTGACTTCTCATATTTCCCCAGCGTGCGATACGTGCTGCCCAAGCCTAAAAATGCTCCAATTCTTTCATTTCCACTGATCCCGTTTTCTAATGATTTTAAATAGAAAGGAACCGCCTCCTGTTCATAACCGAGTTTGTCATGGATAGCGGCACAGCAATAAGCGGTAAGAGGGTCATCAGGATTCCGGCTAAATGCAAAAAGAAGCTTTTCTTTCCCCGTTTCATTCACTTCATTTTGTAAAATACTCTGGAGATCATTTGCCTTCACATTTATTCCCCATTTCAGATTTTCTTATATCGGGATCTTTGGGACAACTTCGAAAAAGAGTCCGATCATTAACCAGTTATTTTAGCATATAATGAATCTTTTAGGTTTCTCTTTTTTTGAATGAAGGCGGTTGATATAATATGATAATGGCATCACGAAATGGAGGAGCTTTTTGATGTATGAAGTAAACGGGTGGAAGCATGTTTTTAAACTCGATCCCGATAAAACGATATCAGATACTGAACTGGACAAGCTATGTGAATCGGGAACAGATGCAATCATTATCGGCGGCAGCGACAATGTAAGCGAAGAAAATGTCTTGAACTTAATGTCCAGAGTCAGACGTTTTCTTGTGCCTTGTATTCTCGAGGTTTCAACTATAGAATCTGTTGTGCCGGGTTTTGACCTGTATTTCATTCCGACGGTTTTAAACAGCAATAATCCGCAATGGATCGTTGGTCTCCATAAAGAGGCTATGAAGGAGTACGGTGAAATAATGTCTGCTGAAGAAATTGTTGTCGAAGGCTATTGCATCGTAAATCCGGATTGCAAGGCAGCAGCACTTACTGAAGCAAAAACTGGTCTAGATCTGGAGGATGTCAAAGCCTACGCTAGAGTTGCAGACAGCTTGCTGAAGCTGCCCATTTTTTATTTGGAGTACAGTGGAATGTATGGTGATCCCTCTTGGGTGAAAGAGGTTAAAAAAACATTGCAGAATACAACACTGTTTTACGGCGGCGGTATAACGAACAGCAGCCAAGCAGGAGAAATGTCAGAGCATGCTGATGTAATCGTGGTTGGCAATGCCATTTATGAAAATTTTGAAGAAGCATTGAAAACAGTTCAGGCTGTAAAAAATGATAGATAATCAGCAGGAAATGATATAATATAGAACATATGTTTGGTAAGGACGGTGAATGCCTGATGAAAATCAGCCACTTTTTACTGGACGGATTGAACCCTGTCCAACAGCAAGCAGTGAAGAAAACGGACGGACCATTGCTTTTAATGGCAGGCGCAGGAAGCGGAAAAACACGGGTGCTTACTCATCGTATTGCTTATTTAATGGCAGAGAAATATGTAGCTCCGTGGAATATTCTCGCGATTACCTTTACAAATAAAGCAGCGCGGGAGATGAAAGAGCGTGTAGAAAATATTCTCGGCCCTGGGTCAGAGGATATTTGGATTTCGACGTTTCATAGCATGTGCGTGAGAATTCTTCGGAGAGATATCGACAGAATCGGGATCAACCGCAATTTTTCAATACTCGATACGTCTGATCAGCTTTCTGTCATTAAAGGAATTTTAAAAGAACGCAATATTGATTCGAAAAAATTTGATCCAAGGAGCTTTCTAGGGTCGATCAGCAGTGCGAAGAACGAACTGATAACCGCCGAGGAATACAGCAAAACGGCGGGAGATCACTTCAGCCAAATGGTCAGTGATGTGTACAGCGATTACCAAAAAAAGCTGTTGAAAAATCAATCGCTTGATTTCGATGATTTAATCATGACAACCATTACTTTATTCAAGCGTGTACCTGAGATTTTGGAATTCTACCAGCGGAAATTTCAATACATTCATGTTGATGAGTACCAGGATACGAACAGAGCACAATATTTGCTCGTAAAAATGCTCGCGCAGCGCTTTCAAAATATTTGTGTTGTTGGTGATTCGGATCAATCAATCTACCGTTGGCGGGGAGCGGACATTGCCAATATACTCTCCTTTGAGAAGGACTATAAGACCGCAGAGGTGATTCTTCTTGAGCAAAACTACCGCTCGACGAAACGGATTTTATCCGCAGCCAATGAGGTCATTAAAAATAATGCAAACCGCAAACCGAAAAACCTTTGGACGGAAAATGATGAAGGGATAAAAATCAGCTACTACAGCGGAGACAATGAGTTTGGTGAAGGGCAGTTTGTCGCCGGAAAGATCAACGAACTTGTAAGAAGCGGGAAGCGCAAGTTAAAGGATATCGCCATTCTTTACCGGACAAATGCCCAATCCCGTGTCATTGAAGAAACGCTTATGAAGTCCAATATTAACTACAACATCGTGGGCGGAACCAAGTTCTATGACAGGAAGGAAATTAAAGATATCCTGGCCTATTTGCGCCTTATTGCCAATCCGGATGATGACATTAGCTTTGTAAGGGTCGTGAATGTACCGAAACGTGGTGTGGGAGCTACTTCCTTAGAGAAAGTTCAAGCATATGCTGCTGCAAACGATTTATCGCTTTACGAAGCGGCTGCCGAAGTTGATTTTATTGGGGTAAGCAAAAAAGCAGCGAATGCTATCGATCAATTCAGGCAGCTTATCGGAAATTTGTCCAATATGCAAGAATACTTATCTGTAACTGAGCTTACGGAAGAAATCCTGGAAAAAGCTGAGTACAGAGAAATGCTGAAAGCCGAAAAGTCTCTTGAAGCGCAGAGCCGCCTTGAAAATATTGATGAATTTTTATCTGTCACGAAAAACTTTGAGAAACAAAATGAGGATAAAAGCCTTGTCAACTTTTTAACCGATCTTGCTCTCATCGCAGATATCGACCAAGTAGACAATGACGAAGAGACCGGCGGGAACGACGATTCGGTCATTTTAATGACGCTTCATGCCGCAAAAGGGCTTGAATTTCCGGTCGTTTTTTTAATGGGTCTTGAAGAAGGGGTATTCCCTCATTCACGTTCCCTTATGGAAGAAGCAGAAATGGAGGAGGAGCGCAGGCTTGCTTATGTTGGGATTACCAGAGCTGAGGAAGAGCTTTATTTAACCAACGCGAAAATGCGTACCCTTTTTGGACGGACAAACTTTAATTCCGAATCGAGATTTGTTTCGGAAATACCGCAGGAGTTATTGGATAACCTAAATGAGAAAAAATCCGCAAGCTTTCCTGTATCTGGACAGCGAAAAGAACGGCGTGCCCCTGTTTCACGTCCTGCGACGATTCCTGAAAAGACGGGCGGAGACGGTATCCTATGGGCTGTAGGGGATAAAGCTGCCCATAAAAAATGGGGAGTTGGTACGGTTGTCAGCGTAAAAGGCGAGGGCGAAAGCAAGGAGCTGGATATCGCGTTTCCAAAGCCGATTGGCATAAAACGATTGCTGGCTACCTTTGCACCAATTGAAAAACAATAATCCTAGATGAAATGGAAAGGATCAAAATCAATGGACAAAGAGGCAGCGAAACATCGAATTGAACAAGTGAAACAATTAATTAATCAATACAACTATGAATATCATACGCTCGACCAGCCGAGTGTGCCAGATTCAGAATATGACGAACGGATGAGAGAGCTGATCGCATTAGAAGAAGAGCACCCGGATTTAAAAAGTCCTGATTCTCCCTCTCAGCGTGTCGGCGGAGCCGTGTTGGACGCATTCCAAAAGGTTCAGCACGGAACGCCAATGCTAAGTCTTGGCAATGCATTTCATGCTGACGATTTACGAGATTTTGACAGAAGAGCGAGGCAGTTGGCAGGAGACAGCATTCAGTATAATGTTGAGCTGAAAATAGACGGCCTTGCCGTTTCTTTACGCTATAGAAACGGCGTATTTGAAAGAGGCGCAACGAGAGGAGACGGAACAACCGGAGAGGATATAACCGAAAATCTAAAAACGATTCGGAGCATTCCGCTGCGCATGAACCGTGATCTATCGATAGAGGTAAGGGGAGAGGCTTATATGCCGAAGCGTTCCTTTGAAGCCCTCAATGAAATCCGTGAACAAAACGGGGAGATGCTTTTTGCCAACCCGAGAAATGCCGCGGCAGGGTCTCTACGTCAGCTTGATCCTAAAATTTCTGCGAAACGAAATCTCGATATATTCGTCTATAGTATAGCGGAGCTTGATGAGATAGAAGGCATAGAAACGCAAAGCGGGGGTCTTGATTTTCTTGATGAACTGGGGTTCAAAACAAACGAAACTCGAAAAAAATGCAATACGATTGAAGAAGTCATCGAATTTGTGGAAGAATTTCAGGAAAAGCGGGCGGATTTGCCTTACGAAATCGACGGAATTGTTGTCAAGGTTGACTCCTTAAAACAGCAGGAGCAGCTCGGATTTACCGCAAAGAGTCCGCGTTGGGCCATTGCGTATAAATTTCCTGCGGAAGAAGTAGTCACGACTTTGCTTGATATTGAATTAAATGTTGGCAGAACAGGCGTCATTACTCCTACAGCTGTATTGGAGCCTGTAAAAATAGCGGGGACGACAGTCAAAAGAGCATCCCTGCACAACGAAGATTTAATTAGAGAAAAAGATATTAAGCTGTTAGATAAAGTTGTCGTCAAAAAAGCTGGAGATATTATCCCCGAGGTTGTTAATGTCTTGGTGGAGCAGAGGACGGGCGAAGAACAAAATTTTGATATGCCGACTGAATGCCCCGAATGCAGCAGTGAGCTTGTCCGCATTGAAGGCGAAGTGGCTCTGCGCTGCATAAATCCGGAATGCCCCGCCCAAATCCGTGAAGGTCTTATTCATTTCGTGTCACGCAATGCGATGAACATTGATGGACTAGGCGAACGGGTCATAACCCAGCTGTTTCGAGAAAATTTGGTACACAATGCTGCTGATCTCTATAAGCTCACGAAAGAACAACTTGTCAATCTTGAACGGATGGGCGAAAAATCGGCCGACAATCTAATCAAAGCTATTGCTAAATCAAAAGAAAACTCATTGGAACGGCTTCTTTTTGGCTTGGGAATCCGGTTTATCGGATCTAAAGCAGCAAGAACATTAGCTATGAATTATGAAAGCATGGATCGCCTGAAAAAAGCATCACAGGATGAATTAGTGCAAGTTGATGAAATCGGTGATAAAATGGCCGATGCTATTGTCACATATTTTGAGAAAAAAGAAGTTCTTGAACTAATTGATGAACTGCAACAGCTCGGGGTAAATATGACTTATACGGGTCCTAAGCTTGCGAATGCAGCGGAAGAAAGCGACTCTTACTTTGCGAATAAAACGATCGTCCTTACAGGGAAGCTTGAACAGCTTACCCGTAATGATGCGAAATCTGAAATCGAAAGGCTCGGAGGAAAAATTACCGGGAGCGTGAGCAAAAATACAGATTTAGTCATTGCAGGAGAGGCAGCTGGCAGCAAGCTGGCGAAAGCAGAAGAACTGAACATTGAAGTATGGAATGAACAGCGATTGGTAACAGAGTTAAAGAAGTAAGAGGAGTGTTTTGATTGAAAAAAGCATGGATGTTGGCTGCTGCAATGGTTTTGCTGCTTTCTGCTTGTGCGCCGAATTTTGGAAATCAGGATGAGGAGCTTGTGCAGCAGGAAACGGATGAAACAAATAAAAAGGTGACGATACCCACTTATAACATTTCAGACTCGTATTATAAAATGGTGCTTCCATTTAAAGCAGGGGCTGCCAGAGGACTAACGGCAGAAAATTTAAACACCCGCCTCGACATTGATGAATTTGAAACGGGGCTGATGAGGATTGCCCAGGACTCGTTCTCAACGGACGATTATTTGTTTCAAGAAGGCCAATACTTTGATGAAGATACGGTCAGAAGCATGCTGGGACGTAAGCTGGAAGGAAAAGATTTAGAAGAAGCTAAAAAAAAGGATAATAATTTTCAAAATGCCGGACTGAACCCGGTGAAAAAGGGCTCTCCGGAAAGCAGCCCGAATTATTTGGCTACGATGCTTGAGCACAATTATCTTATTAAGAAAAACGATAAATCGGTGGAACTGGGCGGTGTTGTCATCGGCCTTGCATTAAACTCGGTATACTATTACCGCGAGAATATTGGAGACCCGCAAAAAGAAGTATCGATTGATGATAAGAAGATTGAGGAAGAAGGCAAAAAGATCGCAGCTGAGGTTATTAAGAGAGTCAGAAGCAAGGAAGAATTAAAAAATGTTCCCGTCACGATTGCACTCTATCAGCAAGCCCCTAAAACTTCGATCGTATCAGGTGATTTTATTGCGAAATCGGAAGTTAAAGCAGGCTCCACAGAGCTTGGAAGCTGGAGAGGGTTAAACGAAGAACATGCGTTTTTCCCAAATTCAGCCAACGAAAAAAAGCATCCGGATGAAGCGGAGATCTTTAACCGCTTTAAAAATAACGTGGACAATTATTTCCCTAACTATACAGGTGTTGTTGGCAAAGCGTTTTATAAGGATGACCAGCTTCGAGAGATGAAGATTGAAATTCCTATGCAGTTTTATGGAAAAACAGAGGTTATCGCTTTTACGCAATTCTTAACGGGACAAATCATGGATTATTACTCGGCCAATCATTTGCGAGTCGAGGTGGAAATTACCTCCTCTGAAGGTGAGGAAGCTGTCATTGTTAAAGAAGAAGGAGCAAATGAGCCTACCGTTCATATCTACGACTAATAGAAGCCGGCCCGATGCCTTATAAGGCAAACAGGCTGGCTTTCTATTGATTTTAACGTTATATTTTTCTATTACTATTGGCAAACTATATATTCTAACAGGTGTTCTATTACAGTAAACAATATTATATAATAGAAAGATTAACAAAAATGTAGCAGCAATTACAAAAAGGATGAGTACATGATGATTGAAATATCACTTTTATCTACACTTTTGAAACTATCCCTTGCATCGATATTTGGTATCGTGATTGGCCTGGATAGAGAATTGAAGGGAAAGCCTCTTGGCTTGAAAACGTGTTTAATTGTATCCGTAGCTGCTTGTCTATTAACTGTAGTTTCCTACGAATCAGCATTTATTTATTCTAAGGAGTACTCGAGGCCTATGGATCCGGGAAGGCTGCCTTCGTATGTCATCAGCGGCATCGGGTTTTTAGGAGCTGGCGTGATTTTAAGAAGATCAAATGAATCAATCTCAGGTTTAACTACAGCTTCGTTAGTTTTAGCATCAGCCGGTATTGGGATTGCGATTGGCGCGGGATTTTATCTCGAAGCGATAATGGGCGTTGCGTTTATATTTATTGGCATTCGGATTATCCCGTATTTATTTGGAAAGCTTGGTCCCAAAAAGCTGACGGAAAAAGAGATTAGAGTAAGATTATATCTTGAAAAGTCTACGGAGCTAACGAAACTGATGAAGCAGATTAAAGGAAAAGAACTGGGGATTAAACGCTTGAAGCTAAAAGAAGAAAAAAATGATATTGTTCTTAGCAGCATTGTGACAACAAATAAAAAAATCTATACCACTGATGTTTATTATGTGTTGAAATCTCTCCCAGGGGTTATTCAAGTGGAAGTTGAAAATTTGGAGTAATAACAAAAACGTCCGGTTTGCTGCCGGACGTTTTTTTAATATATTATTGTTTGTGTGATTTTAAGATGCTTTCCATCTCTTTAAACATGTTTACTGTTTCGTCGTCAGGTTTTTTCGTTATATTAGTAACTACTACAATAGCTAATAAGCTTAAAATAAAGCCTGGAATGATTTCATACATACCTGTTGATTTGCTTAAACCGGTAGAGATCCATATAAGGACGGTAGCAGCTCCTACGATGATACCTGCTAGTGCTCCCAAATGGTTCATTCGCTTCCAGAATAGACTTAGCAATACTGCCGGTCCGAATGCGGCGCCAAAGCCTGCCCATGCATTTCCGACAAGACCGAGTATCGTGTCATTAGGAGTTAATGAAAGCAGAATTGCAACTGCAGCAACAATAAGGACACATATTCTTCCTACTGTTACAAGTTCTTTATTAGAAGCTTCTTTTCGCAAGAACGTTCTGTAAAAATCATCAGTCATCGCACTCGACGTTACGAGAAGCTGAGAAGAAATTGTACTCATAATCGCAGCAAGTATCGCTGAAATAAGGAAGCCGGTAATTAACGGGTGAAACAGAACGTTTGAGAATAAAATGAAAATAGTCTCGGGATCATCAAGTGAAAGCGAATTTTGTGACACATAAGCTCTTCCCACTAATCCTGTCAGCATTGCACCTGCTACGGCAATAATCATCCACCCCATACCGATGCGGCGAGCCGGCTTAATCTCTTTAACAGAAGTAATTGCCATAAAACGCACGATAATATGAGGCTGGCCAAAATATCCAAGTCCCCATGCTAGATAGGAAATAATGCCAATGACGGTCGTTCCTCTAAAGATGTCCATTAACGCTGGATCAATTTGTTTAATTGTATCAAAGGCAGGACTAACTCCTCCCATTTGAGTAAAGGCAACGATCGGCACGAGCACTAATGCTACGAACATAATAATACCTTGGACAAAGTCAGTCAGGCTGACAGCCAAAAATCCGCCGAAGAGTGTATACGCAATAACAACTGCGGCGATAACAAATAATCCAATTCGGTAATCGAGTCCAAATGCTGATTCAAACAATGTTCCGCCGGAAACGATACCCGCTGATGTGTACAGTGTGAAAAATATTAAGATGACAAGAGCCGAAATAAACTTTAAAATTCTTGTCTTATCGCCAAATCGAGTTTCGAAAAAATCAGGGATCGTAATCGCGTCATTAGCAACCTCTGTATAGGTACGAAGCCTGGGTGCGATAACTAAATAATTAACATATGCACCAGCTGTCAACCCTATAGCAAGCCAAGCGCTGGCGAGACCAGTAGCATACATAGCTCCCGGAAGCCCCATCAGCATCCATCCACTCATATCAGACGCGCCGGCAGACAGAGCGGTAACAGCAGGGCCAAGGCCTCTTCCGCCTAGCATATAATCATTTAAATCTGAAGTCTTTCGATAGGCGTACCAGCCTATTAAAAGCATGGCAATAAAATAAATTGCCAAGGAAATAAAAACCCAAATATCCACGTAATAATCTCTCCTCTTATATTATTTCTACGTATTGCAAGTATTTTCTGCAAAATACACGTAGGTAACTTAAACTAACAAATATATCCCCGCCAATCAACAGTATGAAACATAACCGCAGTAAAGTCCAAATAGCAGTAATTGGTTTAACAGCAATGATGAAAGCGTTTTCTTAAATAACAAAAAGTAAAACTATTCTGAATATTACCCTATGTCTATTTTCTAATCAATTTCATGTAAAATAGAAAAGAGCCAGACAAGTGGTACAGCTAATTTCCGAAAGTCGCCCCTTTGTTGATTTAGAGGGTTGAATTTTGATATGATCTATATTATATGGCTACAGATAGAATAGGCGGAGGTGGATTATAATGTCTAGAATTTCAATAGAAGAAGTTAAGCATGTTGCTCATTTGGCAAGGCTTTCGATAACAGAAGAGGAAGCGGAGATGTTTACTGAGCAGTTAGACAGCATTATTTCGTTTGCAGAAGAGCTGAACGAAGTAGATACAGAGCACGTCGAACCGACGACTCACGTTTTAAAAATGAAAAATATCATGAGAGAAGATAAACCGGATAAAGGGCTTTCGTTTGAAGAAGTTGCGAAAAACGCTCCTGATCAAAAAGACGGCTATATTCGTGTACCTTCGATTTTGGAATAAAGGAGGGAAACCTAAGTGGATTTATTTGACCACAAGATTTCTGAATTAAAAGAGCTATTACATAAAAAAGAAATAAAGGTTTCTGATTTAGTAGACGAATCCTATAAACGAATAGAAAAAGTTGAGTCAAGCGTACAAGCTTTCCTCGAATTGAATGAAGAACAGGCGCGCGCTATGGCGAAAGAGCTGGACGAAGCCATTGATTCCCGCAGCGAGCGGGGGTTGTTGTTTGGGATGCCGATTGGTGTAAAAGACAACATCGTAACGAAGGATCTTCGAACAACCTGCGCGAGTAAAATTCTAGAAAACTTTGACCCGATATACGATGCAACTGTAGTAGAGCATCTGAAAAAAGCGGAAGCCGTTACGATTGGGAAATTGAATATGGATGAATTCGCCATGGGCTCTTCCACAGAGAATTCAGGTGTGAAGGTGACGAAAAACCCATGGAACCTTGAGACGGTTCCCGGAGGTTCTAGCGGCGGTTCAGCAGCCGCAGTAGCTGCTGGCGAAGTTCCATTCGCGTTAGGCTCAGACACAGGCGGTTCGATTCGCCAGCCCGCATCGTTTTGCGGAGTGGTCGGTTTAAAACCAACTTATGGAAGAGTGTCAAGGTACGGATTGGTTGCATTTGCTTCTTCCCTAGATCAAATCGGACCAATTACCCGAAATGTAGAAGATAACGCTTTTCTTCTTCAATCCATTTCCGGTGTTGACCAAATGGATTCCACCAGTGCTAATGTAGAAGTCCCTGATTTTCTTTCTTCAATTACTGGTGATGTAAAAGGGTTAAAAATAGCTGTTCCGAAAGAATATCTTGGAGAAGGTGTAGGGGAAGAAGCAAAACAAGCGGTTTTAGAAGCTTTACGTGTATTGGAAGGCCTTGGAGCCACGTGGGAAGAAGTATCTCTTCCGCACAGTAAATATGCTTTGGCGACCTATTATCTGCTTTCTTCTTCAGAAGCATCTGCCAATCTTGCCCGTTTTGACGGAATCCGGTACGGCTACCGTTCTGATAATGCGGACAACCTTATCGAACTTTATAAGCAAACCCGCTCCGAAGGCTTTGGCGAAGAAGTGAAACGGAGAATTATGCTTGGAACCTTTGCGCTTAGCTCTGGTTACTACGACGCTTACTATAAAAAAGCGCAAAAAGTGCGGACATTGATTAAAAAGGATTTTGAGGACGTTTTTGAAAATTATGACGTAATCATTGGCCCGACAACGCCTACTCCAGCCTTCAAAATTGGAGAGAAAACAAGTGATCCGCTAACGATGTACGCAAATGATATATTAACGATCCCAGTGAATTTGGCAGGTGTCCCTGGAATCAGTGTGCCTTGCGGATTTACAAACGGCTTGCCGCTTGGGCTGCAAATCATCGGTAAGCACTTTGATGAGAAAACAGTATACCGAGTAGCACATGCCTTTGAACAAGCAACTGACCATCATAAAGCAAAGCCTGAATTGTAAGGGGTGAAATCATGAATTTTGAAACGGTTATCGGACTTGAAGTCCACGTAGAATTAAAAACAAAATCAAAAATTTTCTCAAGCGCACCAACAGCTTTTGGTGCAGAACCAAATTCGCAAACAAGCGTAATCGACCTTGGTTATCCTGGCGTACTTCCCGTTTTGAACAAAGAAGCAGTAGATTTTGCAATGAAGGCTGCCATGGCTTTGAATTGCGAGATTGCCACAGATACAAAGTTTGATCGCAAAAACTACTTTTATCCGGATAATCCGAAGGCATATCAAATCTCCCAATTTGACAAGCCGATCGGCGAAAATGGATGGATTGAAATCGAAGTGGACGGCAAAACGAAGCGAATTGGAATTACCCGCCTTCATTTAGAGGAGGATGCCGGCAAGCTGACTCACACTGGTGACGGATACTCTTTAGTTGATTTCAACCGCCAAGGAACACCTCTTGTAGAGATCGTATCTGAGCCTGATATCCGTACGCCGGAAGAAGCGTATAAATATCTGGAAAAATTAAAATCCATCATTCAATATACAGGAGTTTCTGACTGTAAGATGGAAGAAGGCTCACTCCGCTGTGACGCCAACATTTCCTTGCGCCCGATCGGTCAAGAGAAATTCGGAACAAAGACGGAATTGAAAAACTTAAACTCCTTCAACTTTGTTCAAAAAGGCCTTGAGTTCGAAGAAAAGAGACAAGCTGAGGTACTTCTTTCCGGCGGGGTCATTCTGCAGGAAACAAGGCGTTATGATGAGTCTACGAAAAAAACAATTCTCATGAGGGTTAAAGAAGGCTCTGATGATTATCGCTATTTCCCTGAACCGGATTTAGTCGAGCTTTATATTGACGAGGAATGGAAAGAAAGAGTTAGAAACAGCATTCCGGAGCTGCCTGATGAAAGACAGAAACGTTACATTGATGAGCTTGGATTGCCTGCATATGACGCAATGGTTCTTACTCTCACAAAAGAAATGTCGGACTTCTTCGAGGAGACAGTACAGAAGGGCGCTGAAGCCAAGCAAGCATCAAACTGGCTTATGGGTGAAGTATCTGCGTATCTGAATGCTAACCAGAAGGAACTCGAGGATGTGAAGCTCACGCCTGAGGGCTTGGCCGGGATGATTCAGTTGATAGAAAAAGGAACGATCTCTTCGAAAATTGCGAAAAAAGTGTTTAAAGAATTAATAGAAAATGGCGGAAATCCTGAAACGATTGTAAAAGAGAAAGGACTTGTCCAAATCTCTGATGAGGGCGAGTTAAGAAAGTTTGTTACGGACGCGCTTGACAACAACCCTCAATCGATTGAAGACTTCAAAAACGGGAAAGACCGTGCGATTGGTTATCTCGTCGGACAAATTATGAAAGCTTCAAAAGGGCAAGCAAACCCGCCAATGGTTAACAAATTGCTTTTAGAGGAAATAAAGAAAAGATAGGATACGAAAAAGCGGTTCGCGAAGAGTGTTATCTTCGTGAACCGCTTTTTTTGGATGGAAAAGCTGCTTCTTAATTATTCTAATTTATAGACATCCTTGATTAATTGTACCAATGAATCAAATTCCTCGTCTCCTTGGATATTTGCCAGCATTCCTTGCAAGACCGGTTTCCTTGGCTCATCCTTTTTCATTTCTTCTTCGAGCACCTGCAGGGTGATCAAGTGGTCCTCTATGATGTTTTCCGCGCTTGAAAGCCTTTTGATTTCTTTAAGAATATGATCCTGCGAAGATGCCGGGAAGAAAAGTCCGTCAAATACAGCTTGTTCTGTCAAAACAGGGGCTTTATTTGATCGTGTAAGACCCTCAACAATATCATCCATGCGCTCGAGAATAAATTCAGCAAGCTTTGTAAAATCAAGCGTAATGTTGCTGAATAGAAAAAGATTTTTATAGGAAGTGATCATACCTTGCACAATCATGTTCAAATCATATTTAAAAACGTCTATTTTTGACCGATAAATATCAGACAAGGCATTTAAATAAAATTCATTGCTAAACTTTGTTGCTCTTTGAAAAAAGTCTGACATAGATCTCCGAGTCGGAATTGTATGCTCACGGATCATCATGACAATAAAGTCTCTATGGTCAAAAATTTCTTTAAATTGATAAGCGGTTTGTTCTATAAATGCCTCTCGAGGATCATCGTGCTTCAGCCTGATTTTATTTAAATTTTCCATGCTGAAGTTTAAATAATACTCAAAAGTCGATAAAAGCAAAGCTTCCTTTGATTTGAAATGCAAATAAAATGAACCCTTGCTAATACCGCACTCTTCAGCAATTTCTTGGATTGTGGTTGAAGAAAATCCCTTTTTTGCAAAGAGCTTTATCCCCGCTTCTATGATGATAATTTCCTTCTCTTTCAAGTGCTCACCTCAGAGTTTAAATTTAGTTTAAATTATTATTATTTTCCCATATATTTGTTGACGAGAAAAGTAGATATGATTATTATTAGTGAGAAATGACCAGTCAGTCAATACTAAATTTTTTAGGAGGAGAAAATGAATTCGATTATTAATTTTGTATTGAAGAATAAATTTGCCGTATTGTTAATGACTATTATCGTCACGGCAGCCGGGTTATATGCGGGATCAAACATGAAACAAGAAATGATTCCAAGCATCACTTCCCCTGTCATTACAGTTACGACAATTAATCCTGGTGCAACTCCAGATGATAATGCGGAAAATGTATCTGAACCGATTGAAAATGCATTGAAAAATTTAAACGGTGTTGAAAAAGTTACTTCAACCTCTATGCAAAATGCGTCCAACGTTCAGATTCAGTATGACTTTGACAAGGATATGAACGAAGCGCAGGACGAAGCGTCAGATGCAATTGCCAATGTAGAGTTGCCTGATACAGCAGAAGAGCCTTCAATTTCAAAAATGAGCTTTAATGCTTTTCCTATTCTTGCGTTGAGCATCTCAAGCGAAAAGGAGTCTCTTGAGGATCTTACTAACCGAATGGAAGATGAGATCGTTCCTGCAATTGAAGGGCTGGACGGTGTTTCTTCCGTGCAAATTTCAGGCCAGCAGGTGAAAGAAGTAAAGCTCACCTATGACCAAGAAGCTTTAGAAGAAAACGGACTGACTGAAGATACAGTCAAAAATGTTATCCAAGGCTCAAACGTTAGCATGCCGCTCGGACTTTTCACGTTCGGCAACAGCGAAGAGTCTGTTGTTGTTGACGGAAATGTCATGAGCCTTGAAGATTTTAAAAACATCGAAATTCCAATTACCCCTAGTACTCAAGGACAGGGCGCAGCTGGACAGCAAGGGCAAGGTGCAGCCGGACAAGGACAAGGCGCAGGTGCACAAGGAGGAGCCCAGTCAGGTGCCGGTGCGCAAAACGCCGAGCTTCCAACCGTTAAGCTATCTGAACTTGCTGAAATTGAATTAGTTGGAGAAGCAGAATCAATTTCAAGAACCAATGGCAAGGAAAGCATCGGGGTTCAAGTAATCAAATCTTCTGATGCGAATACGGTTCAAGTCGCAGAAGCAGTAAAAAAAGAATTGAACAATTTTCAAGATGATATTGATGGATTAAAGGTAGACACAACGTTTGACCAAGCATTGCCGATTGAAGATTCTGTAAGTACAATGCTTAGTAAAGCTGCTTTCGGCGCATTGTTTGCAGTGATTATTATCTTGCTTTTCTTACGAAACATAAAATCTACGTTAATATCTATTGTTTCTATTCCATTATCCCTGTTGATTGCGTTGTTAGTACTCAATCAAATGGATATCAGCTTAAACATCATGACGCTTGGCGCAATGACGGTCGCGATTGGCCGTGTTGTTGATGATTCCATCGTCGTTATTGAAAATATTTATCGAAGAATGGCATTAAAGGGAGAGAAACTGAGAGGCAAAGAGCTTGTAAAAGAGGCAACAAAAGAAATGTTTATGCCGATCTTATCCTCAACCATTGTTACGATTGCGGTATTCCTTCCGCTAGGCTTAGTCAGAGGACAAATTGGCGAATTATTTATGCCGTTTGCGCTAACCATCGTATTTGCTTTGCTAGCATCATTGTTGATTGCAATTACAATCGTACCTTCAATGGCTCATAGGCTTTTTAAGAAAAATTTAGCTGGCCAAACTCAAATGAAGGAGCATAAACCTAGCAAACTGGCAGGCTTCTATCGGAATATCTTAAACTGGTCGCTTAACCATAAATGGATCGTTTCTGGTATTGTCATTCTTATGCTAGTGGGAAGCCTGTTTCTTACACCTTTCATTGGCGTGAGCTTCTTGCCGGCAGAAGAAGAAAAAACCGCTATGATCACCTATAAGCCGGAGCCGGGTGAAACTAGAGAGCAAGCGGAAAGTGAAGCAACAAAAGCAGAAGGCTTCTTAATGGATCGCGAACACGTAAATCAGGTTCAATACTCTCTCGGATCAGAAAATCCAATGAATCCAGGAGATACGAACAGTGCATTGTTTTTCGTAGAATACGATAAAGATACTCCTGAATTTGAAAAAGAAAAAGAAAACGTCATTAATGAGCTTCAAGAGGATACAGAGAGCGGAACGTGGGCAATGCAGGATATGTCCGGTTCAGGCACAAGCAACGCGTTGACCTACTATGTTTACGGAGACAGCGTGGATGAAATTAGAGGCACTGTATCTGAGATTGAAAAGATTATGAATGATCGTTCGGACCTGACTAACATTGATAGCAGTCTGGCTGAAACCTATAAAGAGTATACGTTCGCTGCAAACCAAGAAGAATTGAGCAAGCTAGGCCTTACCGCGAGCCAAATCGCAATGGCTATAATGCCTGAACGCAGCCAGGATGCTCTGACAGAAGTAGAAAGTGACGGCAATACGTATGATGTGAAGGTTCAAACTGATACAGAGAGCTTTGACAACGTTCAAGATTTAGAAGACAAGACGATTCAGAGTCCTACTGGCCAAGAGGTGAGAATCGGTGATGTTGCCAAGGTAAACGAAGGTACGACGTCAGATACAGTATCCAGACAAGATGGAAAACTTTACGCACAGGTGAGCGGCGAGCTTACTGTTGATGATGTTGCTACTACGTCACAAGAAGTACAAAAAGAGGTAGATAAGCTGGACGTACCATCAAATGTCAGTGTGGAAACAGCAGGTGTTTCTGCAGATATTAACGAATCATTCTCGCAGCTTGGCATTGCGATGCTTGCCGCGATTGCAATCGTCTACCTTGTTCTTGTTATTACCTTTGGCGGCGGACGTGCACCATTTGCGATTCTGTTCTCTCTTCCATTTACAGTCATCGGCGCGTTAGTCGCTCTATTGATTGCAGGAGAGACGATCAGCTTGAACACAATGATCGGTATGCTGATGCTGATCGGAATTGTAGTAACTAACGCAATTGTGTTGATCGACCGTGTAATTCATAAGGAAAAAGAAGGGCTCACAACAAGAGAAGCACTGCTCGAAGCAGGAACAACCCGTTTGCGCCCAATCTTGATGACCGCTATTGCAACAATTGGCGCGTTACTCCCACTTGCTTTCGGATTTGAAAGCAGCGGATTTATCTCAAAAGGCCTTGGAGTCACAGTTATCGGCGGATTAACGAGTTCGACACTTTTAACCTTGATTGTCGTGCCTATTGTATATGAAATTTTAACTAAGCCAAGAAGAAGAAAGAAAAAAACAGCGGTTGAAGCAGTTAAAGAAGCTTAATAATGTTGTAGTGGGTGGTTCAGAATTTCTGAGCCGCTCTTTTTTTTCGATAAATTGAAGAGGCACATAAATGATGGGAGAGGCACATAAAAAGCGGAAGAAGCACATAAGTAGTGGAAGAAGCACATAAGTAGCCAGAACAGGCGCATAAACCCAAAAAAGCAGCACGAAATGTATGAATTTACGATATACATATCATCTTCACAATAAATAAAAGCCTGTTCCAAAATAAATTGGACAGGCTTTAACTTATGAAGAAGTTCCGGTTACCAACAATTTTAGTTAAAATCGTGTGCTTGTTTCGGGTTGGAAACCTTTGTTAATCCGAGCGAGCTCATTAAAAGCCTGTCGCGCAGCCGATCAGGTAAATGGCTTATTGTGACAACAAGCCGGGCGCCTCTTCCGACAGCATAACGGGTTTTCGGCGTCTTAGCGGATAGTGATTCAGTTACGGCTTTTACAACAACATCCGTAGGAGAAACAGGCTGTTTGGCTATTGTTGAATGGTATGCTGCCAGGGCTGATTCATACAGAGCAAGCTTTTCGGATGGGACTTGCTGAAGGGACCGATCTGAAGTAGCATTGGCTTTTTCAAAAATAGACGTATCGATTGCAGCCGGCTGGATCATTGTGACGTGGATATTCCAAGGCTTTAATTCGACCCGAAGTGCATCTGTTAGTGCCTCCATCGCATGCTTGGAGGCTGACAGAGCGCCAATGAATGGCATAGCAGTTTTTCCAGTCACTGCTCCAATGTTGATTACCCTGCCGCTATTTTTGCGAAGAAAAGGAAGAAGTGCCTGCGTGACGGCAATTTGACCGAACACATTGACGTCAAACTGATATTTAATTTCATCCAACGAAAGCAGCTCCAAAGGTCCTTGTATAATACAGCCTGCATTATTAATTAACCCGTCAATTCCATTGTTCCCGAGAAACTTGCCGACTTCAAGCGAAGCTGTTTCAACCGATGAGGGAACCGTTATATCCATTTCAATCGGAACAATATTTGGCGAAATTTCTTTTTTTAGCCGTTTGCCCTGCTCCTTGCTTCTAACCCCGGCTAATACGGTGTAACCTAGTTCCGTTAATTTTTTTACAATGGCTGAACCGATTCCACCGGTCGCACCTGTAATAAAGACATATCCTTTGTTTGCCAAAATAATCACACTCCAAAAAAATTTATACCTCTAGCTGGGGGAATAAGTTTCCGTGAGCTCTTCGCTAATGTGCCATAATTTTTTGCGCGCTTCGTTGTTATAAGCTTGAGGATCGACCTGAGACTCACTTTTTTTATCAAAATATCGGCCGGTCACTTTGTCGAGAGTTTCCGACACGGCTAAATGGACAACGTTATCTGCTCCGGATTTTGCACTGCCAAAACCTATGGGGATACTTTCGCGAACCATTTTGGTATTTAATAATGACCCTGGGTGAATACAATTGACGGTTATCCTTTCAGGATCCAGTTGATTCGCAAGTTCAAATGTAAGCATAATAAGTGCCAGCTTGCTTTGTTTATACGCATCGAAAGGATCATAGCCCCGCTCCAGCATTAGGTTGTTAAAATCGATTGGTCTCTGCCCGATAGAAGCCACGTTGACAATTTTTGCAGGAGCAGAAGTATGCAAAAGCGGAAGAAGCAAATTTGTCAGCATAAATGGCGCCAAGTAATTCACCGCAAATCGGAGTTCATGTCCATCTTCACTTAGCGGCCTTCGCTTATCGCTAAGTTTGCCGGATCCTATGCCCGCATTGTTAATTAATACATCAAGCTGTCCCTCTCTATCGTTAACCTCTTCTGCTAAATGGCGAACGTCGGAGAGGGATGTGAAATCAGCCACATAATAATGCAGCTTTTCGTTGCCCGTGCGCTTAGAAATTTGCTCCATCACGGTTACGCATTTATCAGGATTTCTGCCATGCAAAAGAACTGTAGCTCCCATATTTGCGAGAGAAAGTGCCGTATGTTTTCCGATGCCGTCAGTCGAACCTGTCACAAGAAAGACTTTATCTTCAGTTTTTTTCATAGTTATTGGGCTGTGCCTCCTTTTACGCTTGGAATATGTTTATCTTATATGTTTTTTTGTATAATAGTGAGGAGCGAGTTTATCGTACGAATACGTATCATACTAGTTTTTATCGTAGGATATATCCTAGTAATAGGAAGGGGCTGGATTTTTCTATGCAAGATTCAAGTAAGCATAAAGAGCTTGGAGATTTCTTGCGGACTAGGAGAATGCGGATTTCTCCTGAAGAAGCGCCGTTTGAAAAATGACTCGACGCGAAGGCGCACCCCTGGTTTACGCAGGGAAGAGGTTGCTGCACTGTCCGGCATTTCATTAGCCTGGTATACCAACTTGGAGCAAGGCCGTCCCATTCGTGTCTCTGAACAAGTGTTGGAAAGCTTGTCGCGGACACTGAAACTGGATAAAGACGAAAAAAGTTATTTGTTTTTATTAGCTAACCAATGGCTTCCTTCCGATTCTGTGTTAGAGCAAAAGGAAAATGGAGATACTATATCATCAGCGCTACAGCTCATTCTCGACGAACTGCACCCTTGTCCTGCTTATATTATTGGAAACCGTTGGAATATAGCGGCGTGGAATGAAATGGCAGCCGAGGTATTTGGATATTCCTACGATATGAATGAATTTGAAAGAAATATAATTTGGAGAATGTTTACCCGTGATGATTATCGGAAATTATTTGTGAATTGGGAGTATATGGCCAGCGGGTTGCTTGGACAATTCAGAAGCTTTTACGCAAAATATACAGATGACCCGTGGTACAACGAATTGGTGACACAGCTCCTTGCAACAAGCAGCGAGTTTCAGGAATGGTGGCCAAGACATGAAGTGTTCAGCATCCCTGAAGGGAACAAAGAAATGAACCATCCGAAGCTGGGAAATCTAAAAATGGATTATACCAACTTGCTGCTGGCAGAGGAAAAAAATATGTTTTTAACCATTTTCACACCGCAGCCGAATACCGGGACGAAAGAAAGGCTTACGCTGTTTTCCAATAAAGTCACGTGACTTAGCACCCTCCTATTTTTTCAAGGAGGGTTATTCATTTCCATGAAATGAATGTTCCATATTTGCGTATTTTGCAACTCATAGTATAATTAAAGGTTGTTACGGAGAACGGACTTTGTGTATAGGATGATGAGAATGAAACGTGCACGTATAATATATAACCCAACCTCAGGGCGGGAGATGTTTAAAAGGCAATTGGCGGACGTTCTGATAAAGTTTGAACAGGCGGGCTATGAAACCTCCACTCACGCGACTACATGTGCAGGCGATGCAACACAAGCTGCAAGGGACGCCGCTTTACGTGAATATGACCTGATTGTTGCTGCAGGTGGAGACGGAACGATTAATGAAGTTGTCAATGGGATTGCTCCATTGGAACATCGTCCGACACTTGGGATTATTCCTGTAGGCACGACAAATGATTTTGCCAGGGCACTCGGCATTCCGAGAGAGGATATTTTAAAGGCTGCGGATACGGTGCTAAACGGAGAAACACGAGCTATTGATATCGGGCTTGTCAATGAACAATATTTTATTAATATCGCAGGCGGCGGCCGGCTGACTGAGTTAACCTATGAAGTGCCAAGCAAGCTGAAAACGAGGCTTGGGCACCTTGCATATTATTTAAAGGGGATTGAAATGCTCCCTTCCATCAGGCCGACAAAGGTAGAAATCGAATATGATGGAAAGCTTTTTCAAGGAGAAATCATGCTTTTCTTAGTGACGCTGACGAATTCAGTCGGTGGCTTTGAAAAGCTCGCGCCAGATTCCAGCTTAAATGACGGCATGTTTGATTTGATGATCCTAAAAAAGACAAATTTGCCCGAATTTATCCGTGTCGCAAGCATGGTGCTTCGCGGAGAGCATATTAATGACCAGCAAGTCATATACACGAAGGCGAATCGTGTAAAGGTTTTCGTGGAAGATAAAATGCAGCTTAATCTAGACGGCGAGTATGGCGGGCTTTTACCAGGCGAATTCGAAAACCTGTATCGCCATATTCGTGTGATCATGCCAAAGGAAAAAGCAGAACAGCTAGACGATTAAAAATTGGACGTGAATGCAATGAAAACAAATCCCCCGGTTGAGAAAAATGAATATATGGACGTGCAATTTGTGGATTTGACTCATGAAGGGGCGGGGGTTGCGAAAATAGACGGCTTCCCTATTTTCGTACCAAATGCTCTTCCAGACGAAAAAGCACAAATTAAAATCACGCGTGTAAAAAAAGGCTATGCCTTCGGAAGGCTGATGGAGATAAAGGAAAAAAGCCTTCATCGGCAAGAAGCGCCTTGCCCAGTCTACAAGCAATGCGGCGGCTGCCAGCTCCAGCATTTGACTTACGCCGGCCAGTTAGCCTTTAAAGAAAAGCAGGTTAGAGATGTTTTAGAACGAATCGGCAAGCTTGATATGAGCCGTGTCACTGTCCATCCAACGCTTGGGATGGACGAGCCGTGGCGATACCGCAATAAGGCCCAGGTCCCGCTAGGTGAAAGAGAAGGCGCGCTAATCGCCGGCTTTTATCAGCAGCGTACTCACGAAATCATTAACATGGACGCCTGCTTGATCCAGCACGAGAAAAACGATCAAGCGGTACAAGCCATCAAGGACATCTGTAATCAATTTGGACTAAGGGCATACGAAGAAGCGCGGCATAAGGGCTGGTTCCGCCACATTATGGTCCGTTACGGCGTAAACACCGGAGAAATGATGATCGTCTTTATTACAAAAACAAATGATTTTCCTCATAAGAAAGCTATTTTAGAAAAAATCATTGAACGATTCCCTGCAGTAAAATCGATCGTCCAAAATGTAAACCCGAAACGTACGAACGTCATATTCGGCGACGAAACCAACGTGCTTTGGGGAGAAGAATATATTTATGACACGATAGGCGACATCAGGTTTGCGATCTCTGCCAGGTCCTTCTATCAGGTCAATCCGGAACAAACAAAGGTTCTTTACGACAAAGCTCTGGAATACGCCGAGCTAACGGGAAAAGAAACCGTAATTGACGCATACTGCGGAATCGGCACGATTTCTTTATTTCTCGCCAAAAAAGCGGAAAAAGTCTATGGCGTTGAAATCGTACCGGAAGCGATAGAAGACGCCAAACGAAACGCCGAGCTGAACAACATCACAAATGCTGAATTTGCAGCGGGCGAAGCAGAGGCTGTCATCCCAAACTGGTACGAACAAGGAATCAAGGCAGACACCATTGTTGTTGATCCCCCGCGTAAAGGCTGTGACGAAGCCTTGCTCAGAACGATTCTGGACATGAAGCCGAAACGCGTCGTCTACGTATCATGCAACCCAGGAACCCTAGCAAGAGACTTGAGAGTGCTGGAAGACGGTGGGTATGAGACTCAAGAGGTTCAGCCTGTGGATATGTTTCCACATACGATGCATGTGGAGTGTGTAGCGAGATTAACCCTTAAATCATAGGGTTTTTAACGGTCAAAATGATGAATTGACCACATTTTGACCACATTCGGGGGAAATTAAGTGATTTTTAGAGTTTTTTAACTTTTCTCTTCTAAATAATCGCTAAACGCTTGGCTGCTTTTTTCCTGCATAACAGGTGTAACGTGAGCATAAATGTCACCTGTCATTTGAATGCTTGTATGACCAAGTCTTTCTTGTACATCTTTTAGGCTTGCGCCAGCTTCTAACATTAGAGTAGCATGAGTGTGCCTAATATCGTGAACACGGATTTTTGGCACATTTGCTTCTTTAATTATTCGATTAAAGATAGTAGTGAAAGTTCGGAAATAGATTGGCGGTCCATCTTTCCGAGCAAAAATTAAATTTTGATCGTCATACTCCGATCGTATTGCTATCTTTAATTCCGATTGCTTCGCTTTATAAGAACGCAATTCCTCCATAACTTTTTTATCTACTTTTACGCTACGTTCAGACTTTTCCGTTTTCACAGGACCGAAACGAAATCCTTGTTTGTCGTATATTAGTGATCTGGATACGTTTATTCTATTTTCCGAGAAATCTACATCAGACCATTTAAGCCCTAATAATTCCCCGCGTCTTAATCCAGTGTAGGCATCCAATTTAAAAGCCATATAGTAGGTAATATCACCAAATTTAGCATGACCCAGGAATCGATTTAATTCTTCACGTGACCATGTAATTGTTTTTCTTCTTCTACCTCGGGGAATATCGACTTTCTTTAATGGGTTTTTTATAATTAGCTCCCAATCAACTGCTTTTTCAAGAGCACCATAAAGTACCGTGTAAATGTATTCGATGTATCGATCGGATAACCCATCTTGTAATAATGAATTAATGAATTGTTCGTAATGAGTACTTTTTAGTTCGCTTAATTGAAAATGGCCAAGAACCGGAATGACTCGATAATCAATTGCTCTCTTATAATTGGTAAACGTCGTATCTCTTACTTTTCGTTTTGCGGCTAAATCTAACCATTTGTTAAGGTATTCCTTAAGAGTCATTTTGCTGTCAACAATATAAGTATCCTTGTTGATTTGGTTTTCAATTTCATTGGCTACTTTCTCTGCTTCTCTTTTTGTTGCGAATCCTCTTCTGGTGATTTGTTTTCTTTTCTTTGTGATTGGATCTCTACCGAGTTCAATGGTAAATGAGTAAGTATATCCTTTTTTATTTTTTGCTGGGATCTTACGGTAATATGCCATTCTTCTTTAATAAACCCTTTCCAAGCGGAAAGGATTTTTATTTTTTCCGTACATCCACAATATCTATAAATTTGACCAGATTTGTATCCCCCTTGTTATCCACAACATGAAGCTGTTTTGTTCGCCCGCTTATGTATTCCACAAGCCCTGTAACATCACGAAAATGTCCATCATCATACACAATAAACTGTAACGGAAAAACAAGTTCCATTGAATTACCCTTCCGATTGGAGGGGGGTTCAAAATGTACACAACATACCCCTGGCGCCGATTCTTGTAGTTTTATGCCTTTTTATAATACTTAGCGAATATGCACAAGCACTTGGACCTTACTCAGAATATGATTATTAATATGTTTGAAAAAAAGGAAAAATATATTTTTTGAGTAAATAAAAAAGTTGAGAAATTGGAGTGATAAAAACCATGAGCGAACATTATGAAGAAGATAGATCCCCTACCTCTTCAACTGAAAAAGAATCTTCAACTGAAAACAAATCCTCAAATAAAAATGAATCTTCAACTGAAATTAAACCAACGTTAATGGAACAAAAATGGGTCAAACACTAAACCTATTATTTTGCTGTCATTATGGAGAGATTAATTCTCTCCGGTACATACTAATTCTTTTTTAAATCCACAATATCCTCAAACCTAATAAAATTCGTATCATCTTTACTATCCACAACATGCAGATGTTTTGTTCGTTCGTTTATGTATTCCACAAGCCCTGCGACTTCACGAAAATGTCCATCATCATACACTTTAAACAGTAACGGAAAAACAAACTCCATTGATTCAGAGATTAGGGTCTCCATATTCTCAATCTGTTGCTCATCCAGCTCCGGCTTTTCGACCTTCATTTGTTCCTTTTTACGGGCCAGCAGCGCTTCACGGTGTTCTGGCAGCATCATTCTTGAAGACTCCCACCTCATGTTAGATCCCGGCGTTAACATATTTGATTTCATTGTAATTCCTCCTTTTAAGGGTAATTATATAGGAACGTGTGTTCTATATTCAATAAGAAAAAACACCCGCTAGTTAGGCAGGTATAACCTTCGAGATATGTATGATCTTAGAGGGGCTTTTCCTTCCATAACTTATCTCATCAAATTAATTGGGTAGAGATCAAAAATTACTTACAAATATAGTAAGTGAAGTGATTTTAAGTTTGATGGAATACGTAGAGCTTTCAAAGACAGTGGAAAAATTGTGATATTTGCCCGGCACAACAATGAAGTAACAAAAAAGTTTCCTTACTCTCTAAAATTCTTCTCTATTTTTTGATATTATGTATGTAAATAACTTTTTTTATTGGATCAATAATTTAGGAGTGAAACTTTGAAAAAAATCAACATACTTTTATCACTTATTTTAATAATTAATTTAGTAATGCTAGTAGTAATTTATCAACAAAACAAACAACTAAATAAATATGAGCTTTTATTTACAAACATAGAAGGGAAATTAGAAGATATAGATGATGCTATAGACGACCAAATAATACCTAATTTAAAAAAATAATAAAAAATGGTCCATTATACAAAATGGGCCATTTTTTATTTACTAGTAAGTCCAATCAACATGAGTATCTGTTGCATTCGATGCTGCACTTCCTGATAGAGAAATAGCACCAAGAGAAAGTGAAACAGAGTAATAAGGTGATGTTAAAGCATGAGCATAGTGACCATATAAATCAGCCGTATTATCACTAGTTTTATCTCTATTAAATTCAAAGTAAAAATATCCTTGATGATCATAAGGTGGATGATTAGTACCCACTTTTTTAAGGTCAAACTTGTCTGCATACCCATAATAATTCTTTGTGTCAGCACTATAATCAGCTGGTAAATAATGAGTCCCTATACCATCTTTATACCAATGTCTTGCATATTCTGAACCAGCAATTTTATCTACATTGTCTCCATGTGTGATTGCTATAGTATCAGAAAATCCAATATCAGGATTAGATAACCACTTATAGGATGTTTTTGCGAGATATGTAGAACCAATATCAGATACAGTTGTAGTTTGTGTAATCCACCCGTCATTTTCAGTATCTGAGGCCGCACTAGCATTGTTAAAATTTATTAAACCATGTTTATTTTCTTTCTGTTTTTTTAATTTTTCAACTTCTTTAAGTGCTTCATCTTTTGTTGACTTTATCATTTTTTTTTGCTGTTTTCCGTTTTCATCGATGTAGTTATCAACTTTAAAATACTCTTCTTGTTTTGCAATGATTTTCCCTTTTTTTCCTTTGAATCGTTTAGAAGTATGTTCTAAATCTTCTTTAGACATATTTACAATTTCGTCCGAGGTAAAACCTAATCCTTCTAACCATTTCTGTTCGTCATTGCTAATGTCTGCCTTTAACTTGTTTTCACTAGCTGCCTTTGTAGATTGAGGAAACTCAATATTAATAGAAAGAGTTAAACAAGCTACAATCCCAGCAACAAAAAGTTTCTTCAAAATTAAACCCTCCAAATTCTATTCTCACATTTACCAAAGTAACATACTAGTAACATTTTTTCCACTCATTTCCCAAATTGACATTACTTTTTTATCATTGTTTAGCATATTTTTATAGAATTTTGATAGCATATCCATTGAAAACAATTCAACAGCAACCCACAAAAGGGAATTGATTATTATAATTTTCTTTATGATGTAAAACAAACAATTCTTTGCTAACATTAATCTTTTTATCTATCTTTTCAAGCATTATAGAATGGGAAGTCACATTGAAGGAATTTTCAGATTTTTGACAACTTAAAGCACGGTATTTTTTAGAAAACTCATATGCTAACTGAGCTCTAAAGGTTATTTCTACATATTCAACGGTTCATCTATTTCTCTTTTTTATCTCATATTTCTTAAAGAATTCCTTGATTTCATCCGGCTTGATTCCTATTTCCAATGCGTGCAAGACCAACAATCTCCATTCGAGATCTAATTTTTTATAATCCATTTTTCCACACCTTTTAAATAGTAGGTATGGTAACCGACCAAACTGACTAAACAACTGACCAAACTGACCAGAAATTGATTTTAAGTGTCATGAAGTAGCCTAATGGCAATCTGTAAAACATTGATATATAAGGGTTTGTCATAAAGTCGAATATTGCTGCCTTGTACCATTATCTCCATGGTAAGGAAGAGGTCAGCGGTTCGAGCCCGCTTGGAAGCTTATACATAAACGTTGATATGACAAGGTTTCTCCTATATCGGAGGAACCTTTTTTAATATGTGTGGAAAGAACTTCTGCTCGATTTGAAAGACCGTGGTGTAGAAGAAATCCTGCTCTTTATTTCGGACGGCTTAAAAGGTATTACAGATAGTATTTTTAGTGTGTATCCAGATGCCAATTATCAAACGTGCTGTGTTCATTTAGCCCGTAATATTGCCCATAAGGTACGTGTAAATGACCGTCCGAAAATTTGTTATGACTTCAAATCAATTTATCGTGCTGAAAGTGCAGAAGCAGGACGAGAAGCATTGAAAGAATTCTGTACCAAATGGCAATCAGCGTATCCAAAAGTGACGAAGTCACTCAGTGAAAATCATTATATCTTCACGTTCTACAGCTTTCCTAAATCTATTTGGAAAAGCATTTATTCAACGAATTTAATTGAGTCGTTTAATAAACAGATCAAGAAATATACAAAACGGAAAGAACAATTCCCTAATGAAGAAGCAATGGAACGATTCCTGGTGTCACAGTTTGATGATTACAACCACACGTTGTCATATTGGTTTTGATCAAGCTCGTGCTGAGCTCGCAGCTATGTTCAAATCGAAAGAATAACCAGCTATCTATTAAGAAACGGATTTCTGGTATTTACACAAAATTATTGATGGTCCCTCATGTATTAAAAATCCTTTAATATTACAAGCAAAATTTTATGTTATATCGTTGAAACGGTTCTTTTAATAAATGGTATGCATGAGAAGTAAAAAAGAATCTCTAATAAGTATAGAGCAATCTAATTTCAAAATAGACAAGGATTTATATATCTGTACATAAATATCACATATTCATTTTTCAAAGTGAATATAAATTAAACGGTTAAAAATTAAAGGGGTGGGAATATGACTAATTCATTTGTATCGCGATCTTTGGATGAGATACGTTTTTGGTCAAGGATCATGAAGGAACATGCTTTATTTTTAAGCTTAGGATTTAATTACGATGATGAACAACTTATTCAAGAAGCAAAGCAATTTATTCCTTTATTTGAAAGAATTGAAGAGCAACTTAGTAGATTTTCTATAAACTCTGATCCTCAGCAAATTGTTCAATTTAATAACCAGGTTTACCAAGCCGCTGTATCTATTTATGCCTATAAACGAAAAGTACTTGGACTCACTTTGCAATGTAAAGTTAGATCTAATAACTATGCGTTATTAATTGACCATACTAGCCGCGAAGCAGCGTATTTTGCGAATCGATTAAAAGAATTAAATGAGGGTAAACTAGTGCCTTTACCAACAGCAATCATTAAAGAAAATGTATTCTTTTTAAAAATTATGGCAGACCATGCCAAATTTATCGGTCATCTTCTAGATCCTTCTGAAAGAAAATTAGTCGAACAAGCTAGGGACTTTAGTCATGACTTTGACCAACTTCTTTATCAAGCAATTGATTTAGATTCCATGCGTCCTCAATCAGAAACTGCGCCAATTTTAGACCAATTCCTTGACCAGAATCGTGTATCAGTTGTGTCTTTGCGTAATTTTAAGAAAACAGCAAGAGATTTGATTGAAGCATGCAGAATTAAAAGTAATATCCATCCATTGCTCGCTGATCACGTTTTCCGTGAAGCCGAACGATTCCTATTTATTATAGATATGTTTGAAGCAAGTTTGACCGGTAAAGCATCCTCTAATGTACGAGTTGAATAATCAATCATGTATGGGTATAACACAAAAAAGGGTATATCTTTTATAAAGGTTTTCTATCTGTTCTTATTTAATAATCCTTGAACCCAACGATTAGATTTAGTTATTCAAAATTATACGTTCGACAGGCCGATTCCATCTCCTACATGGCAATAGGTCTTAGCATTAAGTATTTAATGCATACCAAGAATGAAACTCTACAGGATGGCTATCAATAAACCATAAATAGAATTTGGTATTAAATAGTATGGGGATTTTCATAAGGAGGCAGTGCATGAATGATGTTTTTGACATGAAAGCAAGATTTGAACATCGTTTTTGGCTTCAAATATTAGGCGATCATTCTAGATTTATTCATGAATCTTTATCACCAGTTCAAAAAGAAGAGATAGAAACGGCTTCAACATTTATTCGAGTATTTGATACACTTCTGGATCAAGCAAAAACTGAAGATCCTATACAATTATCAGCCAAAGCTGAAGCAGAGGTTTTTAAATTTCGAGAATTAAAGCTAGAATTACTAAGAAAACACCTTATCGGAAAAATAAAAATTCACCTTTCACCTACTTTTATTAATCATATGGTAAATGAATTAGAAGAGTATTTAAGAATTTTAAAACATTTAAAAACTGGGCAAGTTCCTCCTGTTTATCATGAACTACATTTTAGATGCTTCTGGTCATTCAGAAGCGATTTCCTCAAAATTAGACAGTGTTGAAAAAAGATTAAGGGAGAAAAGTGATTCATTTACGAAGCATTTTGAAGATTTTTACTTGAAAGCAGTAGAAATGGCAGGATATTTCAGAACCAATTTAACTACGTTTCCTGCTTTGATGAAAATGAATTCAGACACCCAGTTGGAAATCAAATTATTTCAGAACTTTTTACAAGAAATAGAAGAACTTGAGCTAAGTTACCAAGCATTAGGCACATTCGCCCCTTTAATAGCAGATCATATGATTCGTGAAGAATGTTATTATCTAATGAAGTTAGCTGAGTCATCGAATCTTAATATGCCAAACTGTGATCCCACTAAACCACGAATTAAAGAATAAAAGAATTTCATAGTAAAAAATTTCTTTCTATATTAGTAACTCAACTTAACTAGAAAGCCGAATTTTCTCAGGAATCCGGTTTTTACCTAATTGGCAGCAAGAGTATGTTATGTGTGTGTTTAATATAAACAACGTATAATGGCTTTATGTTTTAAGGACATAAAAAATGGACAATATATTTTATCTTTTCTATATCTTTTCTAAGAGTAGAATAATGAAAGGAAATATCCTTGAGTTCCCTGTCATAACGCCGATATTTTGGTGATTTTTCTTTTATTAATGTTAAGAAAACCAAGGTAATTAGGTTATTACAGTTACATAAAATATAAGGAGGAACTTCGATGAAGCAAAATGTAGGGAAAGATGATTTTGTTAAAGGATTTGTCCCCCAACATACACATGGGTCTGTTGACTACACCTCAATTGAAGGCGGACACGTTCATCAATGTTTAGATGTTACGTATCCCCCTACAATCACTGAAGAAGGAAATCATATTCATTATACAGAAGGATATGTGTTATTTGAGGATGGGCACACCCATCATTATCGTGCTTGGTCTGGTCCAGCTATCTCAGTAGGAAATGGAATGCATGTTCATTATTATGATTTCTATACTTCTGTTGATGATGGACATAGGCATCGAATAAAGGGAGTAGACCAACCGGCTCCTGGAAACAAATAAAAGAATTTTCGACCGTTTCCTATTACCATTTATAGCCCCATTCATACATACGAACAAAGATGAATACGGTACGTTTATACGTAATTTAATTGATTTTTTGTGTTGTTGTTCTATAGTTGATGAGAAAATTACGAAAGCAATAAAGAAGATGTTGGGGTGTATTCCAACATCTTTTTTCAAAAAACGTCAAACGGATCTTTTTTTATTTTTTTCTTACATCCACAAACCTAATAAAATTCGTATCCTTCACAAACTAGTCAAACAATAAATCCATCCTCCATGTACACAATCCATTTATTCTTTTCTTTGTCCCATTTAATCCTGTTTTGAGCGATAAGGCTTTTTATGATCTGCCGCAGCTCTTTTTCATTCCGGCCAGTTTTGATTTTAAGTTGCTTCAGTGTTACGGGCTGATGAGAAATTGTGTTATTGAATATAATTCGAAAGACTTTTCGTTCAATGTCGTTCATTTCATAAAGCTCCTTTTTGAACTTATTATATGGGAACGTACGTTCTTTATACAACAAGAAAAAATACCCACCATCAGGTGGGCACAATATTAGAAATATGAATATCTTCTGTTCTGAACTTTATCTAGTTCTGCCGATCGCTTATGCTCTCAAAACTTTAAATGCTTCTCTTACTTTCCTAGCAAAATCCAATGGCGGTTCAACTGATTCAAAGTGCATATACATAGCCCGTGGTTCTTCGAATAACCAATGGTTATGAACTGCTGTTACAATAATATCTCGTTTTCTAAGTTCAGTTAATAAGGGATTGACTTCTTCTTGTAATAGCACTGTTTCACCTAAATTCAAAGCTCTTCCTCTACTATCGACATCTTCAAAAGTAAAAAATTGCGGAATGACCAATGGAGATTTCGTTGGGCGTCCAAGAATTGTAAAATCTATGTTTCTGAACTTTTGCACAAGACAAACATCATTTTCATCTACACTACCCATTCCCCCAAGAATCCTGGCAAATTCCTGACAGAGGTTTTTGCGTTTTTCCCACTTCATAGGTTTACCTCATTTCTATAATAATTTTGAAGGAGTTTCATTTTAAATAAACGAATTTCCTTCACTATTAATAGTATGATTCGTCCTATGAATTCGAAATGTACAAGGGTATAGGGTGAAAGTGGAAAATATTCATAAAGTAGTAATGAAATAAAACGGCAAAAAAGATAGATAAGATGTTTAAAATAAATCACGTTTATCATTGGGTGAAATCCCTACCGCTAATGCTTCTAAAATCAATTTCCACTCTTCATATAATTAATCGGGTTTCAATTTACTCAGGCTTTTTATATAGAGCGTACGTTCTTTATTCAACAAGAAAAAATATCCATCGTTATGGGGAACAACCTTTGAAAAGTATAGTGCGTGTTTTTTGGCAGATAAACAGAAGAGATAAAGTGCATGAAGATCTCACCCCTCTTCTCTCCAGAGTCATGAAGGGTGAGTCGACCGCCCTTGAAATGCCGATTTTATTGCTATGAGCCAACCAGACCAAGGACCAGGTCTTTTTTTCATTCAGTTGTTAATTAATCATAAAAGATTAAATGCATATCACTGCTAGTCCTTGATTTCGCAAAAAATTCCGCTTCATTTCCTCCATCAACAAAGTTACCAATACCCCAGAAATACCCACATTCGCCTGGTTTTAGATATCTTGTTCCTACATAGTCATTATAACTTGTAGGATCGTACTCCCATAATTCAACTTTTAAATCACTATCTGGACCCACGTATCTATCCCGACAAATCTTATAATCTCCGCCAGTAGAGGCATACACATGACTTTCAGCACCATAAGAATAAAGGGTTTCTTCTCCTAAGTAATCCCATCCGGAACTCAATGGTTCTATGCTGCTTGCAAATGTAGAAGAAGGGACCAACAACGCAGCTACCAATGCAACGACAATCATTTTCAAATTTTTCATACTCATTCCTCCTCTCCCGTTTTGACTTGAAAAATCTTATTCGGCATATAATCCCAAAATCCTCCTGTTTTCTCCAAAAAAACGTTTTGTTATTATGCAACGGTTTTTGGAGTATCAAGTCCCTATAAGATGATTGATTCAACTATATCTATTGGGATCGCCCGAAGGGTCTGCTCATAGTCTGTAAGGCAGTAGGTTCGGTGAAAGAAGTTAAAAATGACATTTTGTGCTAACAAAATTGATGTTTCATGATCAATGTTCTTCGAAAAATTGTTTTCAGATTAGAGGGCAACCTGTTTTCTGACCTTGCTTGAAAAAATTTCCATGAATAGGTAGGAAATACTAGGAAAATAGTGGTGTATTATCTTAGAGGAGGAGAATCTATGAAAAAATTAAAAATTTTTCTTTTGTCTTTAGTTAGCAACTCATGTTTCTGCAGCAAGCAAAAATCTTGTCGTCCATTACATCGATATTGGACAAGGTGATGCAATATATATCAAAACACCAAAAGGTAACGACATCATAATCGATGCTGGCAACAAAGCAAAAGGAGACGATGTTGTTAAGTATCTCAAAAAGCAAAAAGTAGACGACATTGAGGTGATGATTGCAACCCATCCAGATGCTGATCATGTTGGTGGTTTAGACGAGGTTCTTGCTGCCTATCGAGTAGAAAATATTTATGCTCCAAAAGTATCTCATACCACACAAGCATACAAGGACTTTTTACAAGCAGTTAAAAGAGAAAAGAAAACCATTAAAACTGCAAAAAACGGTGCTACTTTGGGCTTAAAGGACAAGTCTATTAAAGCCAAATTTATTGGCCCTGTGAAAAACTATTCAAAAAGTGATCTAAATAACTGGAGTGCAGTCGTACATATTCAGTACAACAAAAACTCTTTCTTATTTACTGGTGATGCAGAGTTAAAATCTGAGAAAGACATGCTTTCCAAAAAATTATTATCAAAAGTTGATGTTTTAAAAGTGGGGCATCATGGGTCCAAGGATTCTTCATCTAAGGATTTCTTAAACAAAGTTAAACCCACATATGCAGTTATTAGTGTAGGTAAAGGAAACCGTTATAAGCATCCTACAAGTGAGACGTTGAATCGACTAAAGACGGTTAAATCGAAAGTGTATAGAACCGATAAAAATAGCACAGTTAAAATCACTAGCAGTGGAACTAAAATTTCTGTGAGTCCAGCAAAGAAATGAGTAAAGTTTTAAAAGGAATAATTGATCGTTTCGAAGGTGAAATAGTTGTTGTTGAGGTTGAAGGAGTAACCAAAGACTTTGATAAAGCCATTTTCCCAAAAGAAGCAACTGTTGGTGATGTTGTTGAAATTGAGGGGAATAAAGTAAGAGTTTTAAAAAACGAGACTGAAAAGCGTAGAAAAGAAGTAGAAAATTTAATGAATGATGTTTGGGAAGATTAAAAGAAAAAAGCTTTTTGGTTGATATGATCCCCATATTGTAGACAGAGATAAGAACGTTTATTATCTGTTTACAATAGGGGACTTTTTAATGTAACTAGGACGTAAAAACGGCGAAATTGGAAATATTAGAAGACAAAAAAACTTAAAGTGACATTCTTCTATAAGAAATCCTCAATCATTTAGGGTTTGTTTAAGATTGTTGTTGATTTTGTTGTTAAACTAACGGGGCAGATTAGTTTAACAAGGAGTTTGTAGTTTTTTAAGGAAAATATTATATTAAAACATTAACTATTAAGGGGGACGAGTTGGTGGATGTAGTTTTTCAAACGGAAAAAGCAGTTTTTAATTATCATGTAGCAGGAATTTTGATTAAAAATGGATACGTTCTTTTACATAAGGATGTTAATGATAAAAATTGGGCACTTCCTGGAGGAAGAGTTGAAATCACGGAAGAATCACAATCAAGTATCAAAAGGGAATTTCGGGAAGAATTAGGAATAGATATAAAGGTAGTTAGACTGCTTTGGGTAGTAGAAAATTTCTTTGAATATGATGGCAGAAGTTTTCACGAGATAGGTTTTTATTACAATATTTTATCAGATGAAAATTCCCTGTTAGTTGATAAAGAATCTTTTTATGGAGTGGAAGGAGAACGGTTGATTTTCAAGTGGATGCCGATAGAGAAGCTTGAAGAAGTAGCGTTATACCCAGAGTTTTTAAGAACGGCTCTAAATAATTTGCCAAAGAACCCAGAGCATTTCGTTGAAAAAAAGTAGGTAGTTGTCTTATGTTTTCTTGTTGAACTAACGGGTGCTTTACTTTAATAAAGAGTAAAGTATTTTTTCTTATTCAAGTAACGAGGCAGTTAGTACAATAAGAACATTATGACTATCTTATATATAAGAAATGGAGAGGATTCAAAGGAATGATTATTTTAGAAACTGAAAGGTTGTTTTTAAGACAGTATAAAGAAGAGGATATGTCTTCTCTTTATTCTATTTTTTCAGATTCTGAAACAATGAAATATTACCCATCTCCATTTAGCTTTGAACAAACTCAAAATTGGATTAAAAGAAATCAAGAAAGATACCAAGAAGATGGCTATGGATTATGGGGAATTTGTTTAAAAGAAAATAACGAATTAATAGGTGATTGCGGTCTGGTTAAACAAAAAGTGGATGGCAGAACGGAAGTTGAAATTGGTTACCATATCGATAAGATGTACTGGTCAAAGGGATTTGCATCGGAAGCAGCTAAAGGTTGCAAGGAATATGGATTTTATCAATTAGGCTTAAATAAGTTGATAAGCATCATTAATCCAAGAAATATTCCATCAATTCGTGTGGCAGAGAAAATTGGTTTTACTAAAGAAAAAGAATCCTTTATTTTTAATAAAAGCCATTATATATATTCGGGGTCTAAAGATACATAAGCTACCTA
The DNA here is from genome assembly GCF_017832095.1 of Bacillus capparidis. NCBI lineage: Bacteria > Bacillati > Bacillota > Bacilli > Caryophanales > Bacillaceae > Bacillus > Bacillus capparidis. The sequence continues at coordinate 235,578 of NZ_JAFDST010000004.1, read as the reverse complement.
CGCTTATTAAGCTAACTGGTGCTTTAGTGTAATAAGAGTTCAAAAAAGGACTACAATCAAGTCCTTTTTTGTTTTTCTAAATTTATCAACATTTATTGAAATGTTAAGAAGAGCATAAATAAAGACCTCGAAAAAAGAGGTAACTATAAAATATCTCATTTTAATTTTTGTGATTCTTATATTTTTTTAATTTGTCTAGATTCTCAAACTTTATTGATAACACCTCCCCATAATCCAAGCAAACAGTATAAGTTTTTTCAAACTCTGGTACTTGTATAAGTGAATTTTTGCCACAATTTGTGCAATCCATTAATTCCACCTCCCAACATCTATAATATATTGAAATTTGTTAAGTTTGAAATAATAATGAGTAAATTGCTTTAATTTAATCCTTTTCTTTGTTATCAGCATTTATCAAACCTCTGCAAAAAGATCACCGACCTTCTAAGCCGTCGATCGTGAGTTCGAATCTCTCTTGGGATTCATAACTTCTTTATTCTCGAAAAGGATGGACAGCACCGGAATACCATAAGCCCACCGATAGGGTAGGCTCCTTTTATTTAAGTTCAATAACTTTCAACGACCATTCCGACTCCTATATATTGATTCAAAACAACTTGACCACATGACCACCAAATTGACCACTTTTTATCCATATTGGGTCATATTCCACCCTATAATGAATATTCCCCCAATACTAAAATCTCGATCAAAATTGGGCATTCATATCGAAATATATCCGCATAACATCGATTGTACATACGATGCACGTGGAGTGTGTAGCGAGTTTATCCCTTAAATCATAGGGTTTTATTTAACTGTCGAAAAGGTGAATTGACCACATTCGGGAAATCAGGGGTTTTTGTGATTTTACTTACTGTTTCCTTCTAGATAATCGCTAAATGCTTGGATGCTTTTTTCCTTCATAACTGGAGTAACATGAATATATATATAAAAGGCAGCTTTCGGTAAGAAATTGAAAGCTGCCTTTATTCATTAGAATTTAATTGTATCCTGCTAGATCAACTTATACATTACCAGTCTAACTAATCAAAAGGAGATGAATTAGAATGATTTTATATTAGCTATTTGGTCTGACTCTTACGAGACCAAACAACTACAGGAATAAGCAATAGTGACAGAACCGCTCCAGAAATTGATAGTGCTGCATAACTAGAATGAGCGACTACCATTCCTGATAACGCCCCGCCGGAAGCCCCTGATAAAGCAACCAAGACATCAACCGACCCTTGAGTTTTTGCACGAATAGATGGATGTGTTGCATCTATAATGAGAGCTGTTCCACTTATTAGGCCAAAGTTCCAGCCCATACCAAGTAGTACTAACGCCAAGATAAGCAGTATCATTGAGTCTGCTGGTGCAAAAGCTGCCACTATACCAGAAGCCAGAAGTGTAGCACCAGAGACAATAGCCATCGCCATACGACCAATTTTATCTACTAGAATGCCGGTTACAAGAGAAGGTAAATACATAGCGCCTATATGAAACCCTATGACCAATCCTACTTCTTTCAGTCCATGGCCATGGTGTTCCATGTGTATTGGTGTCATGGTCATGATGGCTACCATAACGAGTTGAGTCAAAACCATAATTGTAGCCCCTACGACTGTTCCTCTTTTGTTTATAGTGGAACTTCCTTGATGTGATTCTATATCGACAGCATCTGTATCATAATTCTTTTGAGCATTTGCTAAAGCTGTAGACACCACTAAAGGATCTGGACGAAGAAAAATTAAAAGAACCAATCCGGCTAAGATAAAAGCAGTTCCTGATAAAATAAAGGGACCAGCCAAAGTCGGGACTCCAATAGAATCCGCAAATTCTCCCATCACATTGACCAAATTAGGACCTGCTACAGCACCAAAGGTCGTAGACACCATGGCCGTACTGGCAGCTGTTGCTCGCTGTTTAGTTGTTGCCAGATCTGTACCTGCATATCGTGCTTGTAAATTGGATGCAGTACCTGATCCATAAATAAGAAGAGAAATAAATAAAAGTGTGATGCTATTGATTAAGGTAGCCATGATAATGCCGATTGCTCCCAGCCCGCCTGCAAGAAAACCGCCTGCCAGTCCTGCTCTTCGACCAAAACGCTGAGAAGACCGACCTATGAGCCAAGCAGCTCCTGCAGATCCTAAAGTGAGTAAAGCAGTAGGAATCCCTGATACACTGTCTGTTCCAAGCATATCTTGGGCAATTAGTGCGCCTACCGTTATACCGGCTGCCAGCCCTGCTCCTCCCAAAATTTGCGAAAAAACCACGACTCTCAATGTTTTTTTATAGAGCTGCTTTTGTTTGTTTGGTGAATCTATATAGTCTTGCAACCAAATCGGTTGCTGTTTTGATTGAAAGCTATCTCTTGCTTTAATGGTCATAAACGGCACCTCCTAATAAAGTAATTTTTTAGCTTCTCGTGCTTGCCTTGCAGAAGGTTATCGATTTATGATTCCATTTCACCGCATCCACCCAATCATTCTTAGTAGAAACAGGACATGAAGGTGTTTTATCTAACATTCTGAAATTAAGACAAGTACGACAAACCATTAGCTATTTTCTTGTATCCTATTATCCTTCCATTTAGGATTCTGATATATTCATATTCAACTATCTTTCTCATCAGAAGAGGCTGAACTTCATGATTGCTTGATAAATAAGTTTAAGCAAATTGCAAAGTGGTCTTTTATCAATTGCTTCAGTCAATAATGAATCCAATCATTAAGAAGAAGCTCATGATTATTCACGACATAATCATAAGCTTCTTTCCTTTGCTCTTCTTAACATTTATACTACTCTTTTGGACCGTTTTTTTACCTTAAAATGTGTAGGATTCGCCATCATCTGGAACTAAAATATGAGAAGACATTCTTTTTTCATGAATAAATGTTTTCAGCTCTTCTCTTGATAGTCCCCAATGGTTCACAGCTTCCATATGGACTGAAATAATTTTGGCATTAGGAGCCGCCTTATACACTTCATAGATATCATCTTTTCCCATAATCAGAGAACCGAATTCTATTAATTGATTATCTCCACCATTGACCACAATGATGTCAGGTTTATGTTTATCAATCTCGTCCTGAACAGTATCATACCATACCGTATCTCCTGCTACATATAACGTTTTCTCATTTTGATGCTTGAAGACAACACCACACACTTCACCCATAGCTTTTAAAGTTTCTTCTCCTCTTCCGTGTTCACCTTTGGTTTTCACTAATTGGATACCTTTAAAGACCGTATCTTCTTGTAACACTTCTACATTTTGAAAACCAACGTTTCTCAGTTCTTTAGCATCTTCTTTGTTTTGTACAAACATTTTAATATCTTTTGGCAATATTCTTTGGGCCTCCTCATCAAAGTGGTCTAAATGTAGATGAGTGACAATGACAGCATCTACATTAATAATATTGTCAATTGATGTGGGTAAGCTCACTAAAGGGTTATATTGATCTTGTCTTATTGAATTTGAGAAAGGTGGATACGTACCTTTCTCAGCTAACATTGGATCTATTAAAAACTTTTTGTCTGCATATTTAACAACGATTGTGGCATTTCGAATTTGTTGAATGTTCATAAAAGACAACTCCTTTTCTTTAATCTACGTATAGCTTATACTATGTCCAGTGCCTCAATACATAGATAAAATCAAGTCTTTTATCCGTTTGACTTGATTTTTGAAAGGATTTGAAAATATGTTAGATCATACGGATATGAGTATCTTACATGAGCTATCTAAAAACAGTCGTATCAAGATGAAAGAATTGGGTGAGAAGGTCCATTTAACTGGCCAAGCAGCTGCGACTAGAGTAGCGAAATTAGAAGATAGTGGTGTAATTGAGGGATATACAATTAAAGTTAACAATTCTAAATTAGGGTATTTGATACATGCGTGGATTACGATTTATACCAAAAGTACGTATCATCAGCCTTATCTCTCTTTTGTAGAAACACAAGAAAACTATGTGTTAAATAATTATAAAATTAGTGGGGATGGTTGTTATCTTCTTGAATGTAAATTTCCCTCTAATGAAATATTAGATCAATTCTTGATAGACTTAAACAAGCATGTGAACTATAAATTATCAATTGTAATTAATAAATTGTAGTGAATACATTAGAAATGGTCACCACATAATTAGTTTTTCTCATAAATTGAACACTGATCTACAGAAGCGTGTAAATTAAAAGGCAAGTACAGAATAATCGTCTCTACTTGCCTTTTAATTGAACTCTATTGTTAATTTGTCTATATTAATGATTGCTTTTATTTGCTGCAAAAAATCCAGTCCAATAATACCATCTAATTCAAAACCATAATTCATTGCCCCAATTTCTAACAAAAATCTTTTGTCTCTGCTTGTCCGATTTTCTGTCTAGGGATTGCCCCTTCATCATAATCACTTGACACTTCAATCCAGCTTTCCCTCAAAATTAAGTAATCTTCTACTTTCAGGAATGGAAGTTCGAAATAGATAGTCTAAGGTAAACACTGCTACATCAATATTAATCTACAATTACTATTAGAGTCATGTGGAGTGCTGTTCACTGCTTGTAAAGAAAGAATTAGATGAAAGAAAAGATGTAACAGAAGGAAAAGAGCCTTTCCTGAGTGGAAGGCTCTTTTGTTATAGATGTATTTCAGTTTGTAATTGTTAAAATAACTAAGCTCAAGATAAGAATCTTTTGTTAATTTGTATTTTCCCCTTTGCCATTCAATCCATCTTTAATTAGTTCGTTGACTTCACTGTTCATGAGCAATCCCAAGTGGCTTGCACCGCTGATTTGAACGTTTTTCGCTCCATCAAGGGGTGAAAGACGATTGTTCACGACAAAGTCGTTGGTGCTGTAAATCGAAGTATAAAGAATTTTATCGTTAGGATCGGTACCCACTGGAGCTTTCGATGTTACCATTTTGTTTGGAGAGCCAAATGTGACGACATCGTTCACCTTGCTTCCTCCATCGTTGAGAATATAAGTCAGGGCATTAGGACCTCCCATGCTGTGTCCAACTATATCAACCTTGCTCTTTCCTGTTTTCTTTAACACTTCATCTACATAAGAAGCCAGCTGTTTTGCATTATTTTCATTATTACCAGATTTATCACTCATTTCAATAGCATACAGTTCATCATCGGACCAGCCTTGTTTTTTCAGATAATTTTCAATGCCGTAAAAGCTTGCGCCAATACCGCCAGCACCGTGAATGAAGATAACTGGATCATGGTCATTTGTTTGTGCTTTGGAAACAGAAGGCTGAATAGTAGCAGCAGACAAAATAATGGTCATGCATGCAATTAGTGAAAGTAGTAATCTCTTATTCTTCATAATACCCTCCTAAGTGTTTGACTGAATGCTTGCACTTTAATTGTTAAACATTTTGGAGGGAGGGACAACCAGTAATTTATACTAACGCTGGTAGATTAATGGTTTATAACAGGGAATAAGATGTAAATTTCCCTTAAGAAGTCAAGAAACAAGAAAACTAATAAAACTAGATTCTTTTTATCTGTTATTCACATTTCCAGATACATCCGTGATTCTTCAATCGATACTACTATTTATGCCAGGTCGGCCGTAGTTTGTCTAAGGATCTACCTGAGATGTAGCCGAGAGGAGAAAACTTGCCCCATACTTCAATATAATGAAGCCCGGAGTGCTGTTCACTACCTGTAAGAAAAGAAAACAGTAAGTAAAGAGATTTTCCAAAAAAAGAAGAGGCTCTTAATCATGATGAGATTTTATTATCAAAGTGAACTTTCTTCTGTAGAACTACACTCCTTTGAAATATGTTTAAACTTTTCACACACCATCAATAAGAACAACCGGCACAAATAGATCATCAAGCTGCCGCGCAAAGGTAAGGACCATGTCATCTCCTTCTCGTTCTAACTTTACCTGACTGCCATCAGCTAGCAGGCAAGCCTCACCATCTATGGATACTTGCTTTACTTTTATTTTTGACCCGCTATGATTACCCAGTAACATCAGGTAAAGCTTTTTGTCTTTTTTAGTAAAGCGGATAGCCTCTCCGGTCTCTGTGATTGCTTCTGCCTGTGTCCATGGCCTAGTGCCATAGACAGCATCCCCATTTTGATTCAGCCATTCCCCGAATTTTGACAATCTGCTAAGTTGTTTATCCGGTATTTGTGCATCTTCACCGCGAGGGCCTGCATTTAGAAGTAAATTCCCGTTCTTGGACACAGCATCGATAAAATCTAAAAATAATGTCTCAAAGGAGGTGTAGTCATCATCGCTCTCATTGCGGTTATAGCCGAATGAATTTCCGATTCTACGTGTCATCTCCCATTTTTTTGCTTGTATGATCGGTGAATTTAGTGTATTCCGGTGTCGTAAAATCACTATGGGGAATAACAGGTTGGGAAAAGGCAGAGTGAATATCGGGATTTTTCTTGATCATTTGCTTCACCATTAAATCCATCAATGCTCGTACAGGTTTCAGTCCCAACAGCTTGTTGACCGGGCTTGCAGCTTTCCATCGATCATTTACCACACCGTCTGGAACAACATCATAATAATAGGCAAACAATCGGAATAGTCGTTCCTCGTTAGTTGGCCAGCTGATGTCATTCCATAAAATGTCTGGGTGGTACCTGTCTATTAGCTCACGGATTTGGGTATCGGCGTAGTCCAGATAATTACCACCAGGTGTAGAAAACGAATAATCAATAAACGTCTTTGAAACCCTGCGCTGAAACGTCCAGTCAATTCCACCTGAATAGTAGATGCCAAAACGCATTCCTTCCTTTCGAACTGCTTGAGCTAACTCACCTATAATGTCACGCTTGCTAAACCAATTTTCCTCGTGGGGATTTTTTACTTCAGTCGGCCATAAGCAAAAACCATCATGGTGTTTTGAAACGATTACTACGTATTTTGCTCCGGCGTCGCTAAAGGTTTTTACCCAAGCAGAAGGATCCCAATTTACCAGTCCATCCATAAAGATCTCTTTAAATTCCTGATAAGGCATCTTTCCATAATTAGCTTTGTGATATTGAGCGGATGGTGTATCAGGATCTTTGATTGCATTCCAATAGCCTTCAGAATATGGGTAGACCAGCATTGCCCGGTCATAATCTGTCTTTAAAGTTTCTGCAAAACTACCCAGGGGTGCAAATCCAGGGACAGAATAGGGCCCCCAGTGGATAAACACGCCAAACTTAGCATCTTCAAACCATTGATTTCATAGAGGGTTTTGATATACCAAGTATTTTATTACATTACGTAACGTCATTAGCAAGAGGAATATTTGTTAAAAAATGAATGGTTAATGTGTAATATTACAAGAAACAGGGAATTCTATTGGGAAAAATTAAAGATTTTTTGGGAGGGAAAAAATACGAGAGATTAATTGAAGAAGTTTGAGAAGCAGAAGCATCGCTTACTTTACAAATGATTAGAATGATAAATATATCCAGCTTACAAAAGGTTGTTGTTCCCAGACAATTAGACTCTATTTCTTCTCCATGTTAGGCCATTGCTACCGAAGGCAGAGTGTCCGGCTAATATATAATCCTTTATATATTTTCCAAACATGCCTTTTTATAGAAATAAAGTAATAGTAAAATTACTATTTATTACATATTTGGATAAGTAGAAAGCAACTTTTAAAAATTATGTTAGATAACCTTCCCGAAATACTTACAAGCATTTCTTACTACTGTATGTTTGAAGTATCAAAGCTAAAGGGGTTGTCAAAATGAAAAAAAATGATATTGGATTTCTTACATTTTTAGTTTTATCAGTGAAAGTTGCATTTACTTACTGATATGGAAAAACTTTAACCCTCTACAATCAATCTTTAGATCCGTTGATTGGATTAAAACCTCAATTTCAAGGCTGTATACATCATACAATTCCATCTTAAAAAAACAACTATGAATCAATCCTTTATCATCAAAGGGTTGATTCATAGTTGTTTTTGTGTCAGTGAGAAACCTTTTCATACCATTGATTTATCAAATAATTGAAAAACTAATAATATAATATTACCACATAAAAATTTCCGAAAAGAAATAAATTTCTAATTAAAAATTTGTTAACCTATTGACACAAAAGGTTAACAAATTTATTGTTTAATTGTCAACTTACTATATATTTAAGTTAACAATTGAAAAGTGAAAATTTATTGGATCGCTTAGTATATGAACAATAGGATAGTCTATTTAAAACTTTTTTACTTTTCATGGTGTTCAAAATCAGTTGGCAAGGTTGGTGGATAAGAAGTATGGAAGAGCAAAAGTATTATAGTGTCAGGATGAGAGCTGCCAAGAATGGATCTCATGAAGAGGGTGGAAAACATATATCTGGTGGAGAACTCATTTCAACCTATAGCAATATGAAACATGCTGTAAATGCTTTATTGGAAAAGGGCTTAAGTCATTCAAGAGGAAATCCGGATTTTATGCAGATTCAGTTTGAATCAATTGATCAGCCTATAAAACGAATCAAGCCATTACAAATAAAGACACATGAAGTGGAATCAGCAGGTATGGGACTTGAGGTGTCTTGGTGGCTTATAGAAAAATCTGGTATCGAAAGGAATGTCATTGAAAAAGCATATAAACATATGACTGAATATTCGGGAATTAATGGAGCGATATTGATTGATAGTCATTCAGGTGAACGAATTGATGACAGGGACAAAAAAGGTGTACGCGTTTCCAGAATGGACTGGTTGAAAGCCAATTTTGAAAGATGGGCTGACTACTATAAAATGCCTAAGAATTCCAGAGTGAAGGAGGCACTTACGCTTGCAACAAAGGTTTGTGAGCATCCAGCTACTGTCGCAGAATTATGCTGGTCAGATGATCCGGAATACATAACTGGTTATGTTGCAAGTAAAAAGCTGGGGTATCAACGCATTACGAAGCTGAAAGAATATGGAGAAGAAAGAGGTTGCCGAATCTTCTTTATTGATTTATCAAAAGAATTGAATTCATATATACACTATTTAGAAAAACAGCCGGTTTTTATTCAATGGGAGGAAGAGAAGAACACAAAAAATTAATTGAAAGAAGGAACCCAGCTGCCTTATTCGCCAATGAAGGCAAAAAGAGCCCTTTCTTGCTAGATTATCAGGTTACTTAAAAATGAGAGAGTTTGATATGCAAACGAGATCGAAAGGTAATGTTTTTATGCTTCCGCTGATCAGTACACGAGTAACAAACGAGGTGACGAATGTTGAAGTTTGATGGGTGGTTAAGTCATCGATTAGATAAAACAAAAGAGGAAGGTTTATATCGGCAATTACCATCAATAAATACTTCTCGAAGTCCGGAGGTTTTTAGTGTTGGAAAAAGACAAATTGTCTTCTCATCCAATAATTATTTAGGGCTGAAGGATGATTTACGTTTGGTATATGCAGCTGAAACGGTTTTACATGAATTCGGGGTAGGCAGCAGCGGCTCAAGATTAACGACTGGTCATACAAAATGGCATCATAAACTTGAAGAAAGAATCGCGAACTTTAAGCAAACGGAAGCAGCCCTCCTGTTTTCAAGTGGTTATTTAGCTAATGTCGGTGTGTTGTCATCTTTACCTGAAAAAGGAGACGTACTTCTAAGCGATCGATTAAATCACGCGAGCATTATCGACGGTTGTCGTTTATCAAAGGCTGACACGATGATTTATAACCATCTTGATATGGATGATCTTGAAAAAAAATTGAAAGAATCAGAATCTTATCAGCGACGTTTTATTGTAACAGATGGAGTATTCAGCATGGATGGTACGATCGCGCCGCTTGATAAAATAATGTCACTTGCTAAACACTATCATTCATTCGTAATCGTTGATGATGCACACGCAACGGGTTGTTTAGGTGAGAACGGAAGAGGTACAAGCGAATATTTCGGTGTATCTCCAGATGTGGTTATTGGTACTCTTAGTAAAGCAATTGGTACAGAAGGCGGGTTCGTAGCGGGATCGAAAGTGTTAATTGACTATTTGCTAAACCATGCCAGAACATTTATCTTTCAAACTTCGATTTCGCCGTCAATTTGTGCTGCTTCATACGTAGCCCTGGAGATTATTGAACATAAAAAGAAACACCATCAATTGCTTTCAAAAGTAATCCAGATTAAAAAAGGCTTAGTTGAAATGGGTTATACCGTAAAGGGTGGCAATACGCCGATTATTCCTGTCATCATTGGAGAAGCCAGGAAGGCTTTGATATTTGCGGAAAGACTGCAGGAAGAAGGAATATTCGCACCAGCGATTCGTCCGCCAACTGTAGCATATGGAGAAAGCCGTATTCGATTAACGGTCACAACTGACCACAGTTCAAAAGAAATAGATTACTTGTTAAAGACTTTTGATGCAATAGGAAAAGAGCTGAACATAATTAAATAAACGGATATTTTTAACAGGAACGGATACTGAGTTGAGAGAAAATCTATATCAAGTGAAGTTGGATTGGAGGCATAGAATGACAAATGATTTAAATCAAAAGCTAGAAGCACCATTTTCACTTTCTTCTCATGAGTTTTTAACAAATCCTTATCTTATTTACGACAAGCTGCGTTCTAAACATCCTATTTTTAAGGAGCATTCATTTAAATATCCAGGTTGGTATGTAACGGGGTATGAGGAGGCAGTTGCGGTTCTTAAAGATACCAGATTTAAAAATCGTATACCTCTGACTCAAACATCAAAAAAATATGAACATCTTAAAAATATCCAGAATGATATGATGCTTTTTAAGAATCAACACGATCATAAACGTTTACGTATGATGGTTAGTAAAGTATTTACCCCAAATGTTGTCGAAGGATATCGTCCTTTTATTGAAGAAACTGTAAATGATCTGCTTAATCAGGTACAGAATAAGAAAAGCATGGACGTTGTTTCAGATTTTGCGTTTCCTTTAGCAAGTCTTATTATAGCAAAAATTTTAGGAGTTCCAGCAGAAGAGCGCTATCAATTTAGAGAATGGACTGTAAGCTTAATCCAAACGATTGACTTTACCCGGTCAAGAAAGACATTAGCAAATGGAAACCATACAACCAAGATGTTAATCGCTTATTTTAAACAGTTAATAAATAAGCGAAAACATATTCCTCAGAATGACCTCATCAGCATGTTAATACTAGAGGAAGAGCAAGGTGAGAAGCTTACAGATGAAGAATTACTCGCTACATGTATTTTACTTGTGATCGCCGGACATGAGACAACGGTAAATCTCATTAGCAATTCGGTTCTGGCTTTATTGAACCACCCCGAGCAATTAATGAAGTTAAAGGAAAATCCATCCCTTATTAAAATGGCCGTCGAGGAATTTTTACGTTATGAGAGCCCGACACAGATGACAGCGCGCATTGCATCGGAAGATACCGAAATGAATGGAATCACCATAAAAAAAAGCGAGCAAGTCTACATTCTGCTTGGGGCAGCCAATCGTGATCCCAAAAAATTTATTGATCCTAATGTGCTTGATATCACGAGGAATCCGAATCCTCATCTTGCATTTGGATATGGAATTCACTTTTGTTTAGGTTCATCATTAGCACGCCTTGAAGCACAAATTGCTATTGTAACTCTCTTGCAGCGAATGGATAATCTCCAATTGGTTACACCAGACCTACACTGGAGAAACCTAATGGGTTTTAGATCATTACAAGAATTGCAAATAACCTTTAACTGAAGTAGTAGCATACACAAGTCAAAATTTAATAGATTATAGATCAGAAGCAATTAGGGATTATATGTAAATGCTAATATAGGAAAAATATAGTTTTGGAGTGATCACCTCTTAGAACACGATGGTCTTAATAGGTGATTCTCTTTTTAAAATGTGATAATAAATGAGGCTTTCCGCAGAGAATACAGTAGCGAATGATGTGATATGGATTAAAGATGGTTTTGAGGGAAATTAAGCACTGAGTGCATTCAGAATCTTATAAGGATAATATCTTCCGTTTTTCATGCAAAAATTCCTCTTCAGTAAGGAAGCCTTGTTCTTTTAATCTTGCTAGTTTTTCTAGCTGCTCAACTGAATTGTCACTTTGTTTTCTATAAAACTGCGAAACGAGAACCAAGATTTGATTTTGACTAATACGTTTCAGTACTCTGTAACCGTGATTTGAAGCTGTTGCGATACCGTAAGCGTTTGGTTTGCAGTAATAATTTTCTTGGGATGTGCCATCATCCCGGACAAGAAGCTGCCCCATTAAACCAACTGCCACCCATTCAGGTCTTTTGGAACGTGGAATATATTCCTTCGAAGAATCCCAATTAGGGTTAAGTACTGGTTTTCGTTCTGTTCGCTCGGGCAAGATCATATTACCCTCGTCGTCAAATATCGAAGGAATTGTGCTATCTTCGTACAAAATTTCTCCCCATTCGGAAGTCAGGTATTTGTCTTTCCATCGAAGTTCCCAGCCGCCCGCCAAGAAAGCCGGCTTTGCGCTTATGATACCCAGTATAAAATCATCTTTGTCATTTGCGATGCGTACTTTATTCTTTTCTAACGTGACGAAATAACCAAAATCGATCGGATTTCCATCTGCCGTTTCGAACATTTCCGCATAATCTGCTGCAGGAGTTGTAACAGCCCCATCAATTTTGACGTTGCCGTTGCTTAATATTTTTGCAGCCAACCCCGGTGTTGAGGCATCCGTACCATTTGCAAGATACCATGAATACGGTAGCTCGTTTGCCGCACCGAATCTTCCCATGACATGAACACCTTCTAAAAGGTTTGCATTCGTCGATTGTCCTTCTGTGTGGGAAAAGGTTCCGGATGCCACTGTGTTTACACCCTCCGCGTGCGAAGTAAAACCGCTGGCAATGTTAAGTGCTCCTTCAGCATGTGCGTTTTGGCCGAGCGCCTGCGTCTGGTTTCCCTCAGCATGGGAAAGATCGCCGGAAGCGACTGAACGCTGGCCCTCTGCATGGGCAAAAATTCCGTCAGCAGTTGTTAAGTTTCCTTCTGCATGAGATGCCCTCCCATTGGCTTCCGTATTATCGCCTTCAGCATGTGAAGATTCTCCTTGAGCTATTGTCCCTTGTCCTTCTGCATGAGAAACGATTCCGCTGGCGACCGTATTTTCGCCCTCGGAATGAGACGCAATGCCAGACGCGGTAGTCAGATTTCCCTCGGCATGGGAATGTGCTCCACTAGCAACTGTAAAATGCCCTTCCGCATGGGAGGTAAATCCGCTAGCTGTGGTAGAGGTTCCTTCTGCGTGTGCAGTATCGGCTGTCGTTTGCGTACGGAATCCTTCTGCATGTGACGCTGAGCCTCCTGCTGTGGTCATGCTTCCCTCGGCATGGGCAGAACCAGCATTTGTAATTGTTTGAAATCCCTCGGCGTGGGATGCAGCCCCATTTGCTGTCGTATTTAATCCTTCCGCTTCCGAACAGAATCCTATTGGATTTCGATTACATCCATTTGTCATAAGTATACCTCTCCTTTTATTATTAGAAAAAAGAATTTCTCTATTAATCTGTGTCCAAGAATATTAGATTAGGTGAATGGTATAAATGAAGTTAGATTATTAAATACAACTATTATTCATATTTTATGTTACAGCAAACATTGGTATAGATAATTGGTCCAATTGAAGAGGAATTTCCACGCTAGTCCCACTGTGAAGAAAAGCTATGGAGATAGCTTCTATTAAATTTCCGTATTTAAAAAGACATATTCTATCTTAGGTGGTTCACCCGAAAAATCTGAACCAACAAATTGTAATTTTATGTTAAAATAAACAGATAGATAGTTCTGAGAAAGTTTATACAAAATTAAAAGTAAATGGTGATGAGAAGTGAGTTTGAAAAATAAGAAACAAAAATTATTTATTTCCCTCATAATTCTTTTGCTAGCCGCGGTAGTCTTGACATTTGTATTATGGCATCGAGGTATCTTTATTCCTAATGCTTCCAATGTCAAAAAATATTCAGTGAAAGGCGTGGATGTGTCAGCTTATCAGGGTGAAATAAGTTGGCCAAAAATTCAGGAACAGAATATACGATTTGCCTTTATCAAAGCTACTGAAGGGAGCACTTTTGTTGATAAGCAATTTTCTGACAACTGGAAAAATGCAAAAAGTACAAACTTGCGAATAGGAGCCTATCACTTTTTTAGTTATGACAGTGAAGGCAAGAGGCAAGCCGAGAACTATATAAAAAATGTACCCATAGACGAACAAGCATTGCCTCCAGTAATTGATGTTGAATTTTATGGGGACAAAGAAAAAAATCCTCCTAATCGCATGGAAGTAGAAAAAGAGCTCAAAGAAATGGTGAAAATGCTAGAAGACCATTACGGTAAACGAGTTATTCTTTACACTACACAAAAAGCCTATAATTTGTACATACAGGGCAGTTATGACCAATGTGATATATGGATAAGAGATGTTTTTACGAAACCTTCTTTGTCAGATAAAAGGGCTTGGACATTTTGGCAGTACACAGACCGAGGGCTTTTGGAAGGGTATAATGGAAGTGAAAAAGAAAAGTTCATTGACCTGAATGTTTTTTATGGCAGCGAGAATGAATTTTTAAAATATGGAGATTAGAAAATTAGAGGGAAATAGTTCAGGGGTGCTCCGAGAAATTCCAAAAATGGAAATTCTAAATTTTACAAAGTAGTAATAATAATCAAACACTATATTAATAAATGGTTGATACACAAAATATTTAAACAGCAATATGCCGATTGTTCCAGCTCAGAAATTTATAGATGAAGAGAATACCGATATGTCTGATTTTTTCCCGAACATGCTTGATTTAGGCAAGAGTGAAGAAGGAAAACAGAATGCCCTTCCTTTTGCGGTAAGTACGCCAGTCGTTTACTACAATAAAGATTTGTTTAAAAAGGCTGGATTAGATCCTGAAAATCCTCCGAAAACAATTGACGAAGTCCGCGAAGCTGCCAAGAAACTAACAACCGGCGGCCAGCAGGGTATTTTCTATGATTATACAATGACAGGAGCCTGGATCTTCCAAGCAATGGTTGAAACAATGGGCGGTCAAATGGTTTCTGATGACGGCAAATCGGTTGGATTCGATCAAGAGCCAAGCGTAAAAGCCCTTCAGCATTGGACAGATCTTGTGAATAAAGATAAGTCAATGCCGAAAGTAGAAGCGGCACAAGCGCTTCAATCGTTTACTTCTGGAAAATTGGGAATGTATATTACTACGACTGCTTCTTTAGGTTCCATTCGATCATCGAGTAAATTTAATTTAGGAGTTGCTCCTTTCCCGACGGATGGAGAACATGAACGAAAAGTTCCTGCCGGAGGCAACAATCTTTTCATCATGAAATCGACAAGCGAGAGGGAAAAAGGCGCTTGGGAATTAGTGAAATATCTTACTTCTCCTGAAAGCACTGCAAGTGTAGCAAAAACAGTCGGTTATATGGCAACGCGTAAAAGTGCGGTTGAAAAGGAAGAATTGTTGGGTGGATATTTAAAAGAAAACCCGTTGGCTGCCGTAACCTATACACAAACTTCGAATATGGTTCCATGGAATAACTATTCCGGAAAAAGCGGTACACGTATTTATAAAGTTATACAAGATAATCTTGAAGCTGCGCTTTCTAATCAAAAAACACCTGAGGAAGCGATGAAGGATGCTGCAAATGAAGGGAACAAGTTACTAGATTAAGATTAAAGCATATGATATACAAAAGAACAGTCAAAATCACCTCTTAGGATATGAATATCGTAAGAGGTGATTTTCTTTTTGGGCTAGATGATAATAACCTTCAAAAAGAATCCTTTTCCTGCTGTAGTTTTTGGTGCTTCCACAGGATACTTAACCTACACCAATCATTATCACCCCGATAACAATCATTGCAATAATCGCCTGCGGAATAAGGGGAATCCAGTAGTTAATCTTCTTATTCAGTTTAAACAGAAGAGTATAGAATGTTTGGCGCATGTTAAGCTGAAGTTTGCTCTAGCTTTCAGCAATTATAATCAGACAGAAGGATAATTACTTTTCTTCGTTTGAATCGAAAAGGAAGCAAAAGCAGCAATCATTCCCACGATTACCAAACATCCGCCCACCAATGGCGTGTTTGTTACAGTCCCTGTCGAGTTCACGATAAGACCGCCTAATCCTGCGCCAAAAGCAATGCCAAACTGTAAGACTGACGTATTTAAACTTAACGCCAAATCGGGGGATTACGGTGTTTGCTAAATAAAATAAGTTTGCAGTGTTGGTGACGTCATCCATGCAGAACCAATCCATAACGCCACCAAAATGGCAGCTGTCATTCCTGTAGCTGTTAGAATTGATAAGAAAATTAAGACAAGAGCATGAATACTCATGCTGAAGAATACTGTTTTTGGTATTCCCCATCGATATCGATCGGCACCATATCCTCCCAAGGAAGATCTGGTCATTGCAAGTCTTCTTATTTATTCTTAACCAGCATATCGCTGTAAATATTAATTTTTTGATTAATCATACCTTGATAAGCTACTAGTTGATCTACTCGTGATTTTAAGTTTTCTTTTTGTTTTTCAAGCATGATGATACGTTGGTCAATTGTTTCGTTTCCCTGTATGATCAAACGTACAAATTCCTTTAAATCGGAAATTGCCATACCTGTAGCGCGGAGACAACAGACAAATTTAAGCAATTCAATGTCTTTCGTTTCATACATGCGAATGCCGTTATCATTACGGTTAACGAATGGAATAATGCCTTCTTTTTCGTAATATCGCAAAGTGTGGATTGATAAACCTGTTTGATCTGATACTTGACCAATCGAATAGTTCATACTTTATTCCTCCAGTATTAATTATTAATTAGAAATACCATCAGATAAAAAAGGGGTCTGCCATTCAATTTTTGACGATTGTATAAATATCATTTACGTGATTCTATTAAGCATGTATTTTCATATTCTCAAATAATTTGGAATCAATCAATTTCATTTTACTTAAAATAAATACCCACCTGCAAAAAAGGTGAGCAGATGTTTATTTTACTAAGATAGCAGATGCTGTTACGACTAGAAATACTGGCCATACAAGTGGTATTTTTATTGTACATATGTCATGGATGGCAGCTTATTAGACTGAACTTCAATAGAGGTGATATAATGCAAACTTCGATTCTATTAGTGGTACTTATCATTTACCTATTAATTTTTAGGGGAGTCAAAAACGGCAAAATGACTTTCACTGTCAAAAAATTTATCTTCGGCTTGGTTGTAACTATTGTAATAATTAATGCGATAATGTTTTTGATTATGTAAATATAAAGAAAGATAAGGGACTTTTCAGACAGCCCCATGAAATATTTTTTTCTCAAATTTCTTGTTTTGTTGGTCTCACAATCATTTCATTGACCGCCGTATACTCAGGTTGAGAGATTGCAAATAGAATGGAATGAGCCATGGATTCTGCAGGTATGGCAATTTTTTTAACCTCATCTAAACTGTGTAGGACTTCTTCATTCGTAATCGTATGAAACAACTCTGTTCCCACTGTTCCAGGTGAAAGAATTGTAATGCGAATGTTATTCTCAGCTTCTTCTTGCCGCAAGCCATCAGAAATCGCTCGTATTGCATATTTTGTTCCTGAATAGACAGAAAATGTCTTTCTGACTAAGTGTCCTGCAACGGACGACACGTTAATAATATGTCCTTGCTTTCGTTCCCGCATATGCGGAAGAACCGCGGCAATCCCATAAAGCACACCTTTAATATTGACATCAATCATTTGGTCCCATTCACTTACCTTCTTTTCATGTAAATAAGATAGCGGCATGAGACCAGCATTGTTAATTAGAACATCAATTTGTCCATAGGTTTCGAGAGTAAAACGGGCAAGCTCTTCCATATCCTCTTCTGAAGCAACATCAGTCACTTTAAATACTGCTGTTCCTCCTTGTTTTTCAATGTCTGACTTAAGTTCCTTCAAGCGTTCTTCACGCCTGGCAGCAAGTACAACCTTAGCTCCATTATTAGCAAGCACTTTCGCAGCAGCTTCACCGTTTCCGCTTGAAGCTCCGGTAATAATAACGACTTTACCTTCAACATTTCTCAATTCAAACCATCCTTACTAAGATCAAGGTTTTTTAAGTATAGAACCTGGAGTGTACTCTAGGTCAACGTTTATGTGAGAAAATTATGTGAATTTTGTGTGAATTAAGTTCAATTGTTTGATTGTGTATTAAATATCGTCTTACTATGAAATTATTAAATGAAGATGGGATGAGATCGCTTGCATCCACCATTACAGGCCAAGTTAGAAAGTAATATGAGAAAAATACAATCGGGGGAGTTAGAACAGTGAAAGACATGAATCAATTATTTCGTAAAAGGATCGATATTCCCGAAACCGAACAAATCAAATTTGAGTCGTTGGGAAAGGTTCTTGAAAAAATGGCAAAAACATTTCCTTTTGAAAATTTACGTATGATTGAAAACAAAACACGTGACATTACCAAAGAGAATTTGATAGATAAACTGCTGGTGAAAAAAGAAGGCGGGCTTTGCTACGAATTAAATTCATGCCTTTATTTTTTCTTAGTGGATAATGGCTTTGATGCAGCCTTAGTTCGTGGAGTTACATACAATGATGAGACACAAAAATGGTATCAACTTGGAAGAACCCATGTCACAATCTTATTAAAACACGAAGAACAAACATATCTTGTTGATACTGGTTTTGGAGCTAATTTGCCACTTAGACCTGTTCCTATAAATGGAGAACCTGTATCGTCTCCTAACGGTGAATTTCGGATCAAAAAGGCTGATCATGACTTCGGAGATTATATTCTTGAGATGAAGCGGAAATATAAAGATACAAATTGGAAAATAGGTTATATTTTTGATACAAAACGCCCTGTAAGCGATGTCGCAGAATTTAATCAGATCCAAAAAATTCTTAGCGAAAATGAAGAGTCTACGTTTAATAAACAGCGATTAATCACCCAGCTTACAAACGCAGGAAATGTAACGTTAACCGATACTTCCTTTACACAATGGGTTGATGGAAAACTGATCAAAGAAAAGATTGAAAAAAATAAATTTCTAGAGTTAGCAAAACAACACTTTGGAATTGAATAATCACAGATTGATTGGGCGTTTCTGTATGACGCCCATTTTTATTTAAATACGGATCTTTTGCAGCTTGGACTTAAAGTCGGTCTCAGTACACTAGAATTAAGTATTTATCTTTTGACTATCGGTGTCTTCTTAGCGTAAATATCTGGTGACAACCATAAATCCTAAAAAATTCATGCAAAACTTGGAGAAGCATTTGCAAAAAAAACGACCTCCTTCAAAAAGTACCCTATAGACTAGACACTTTAAAAAAAGGTCTATCTTAGGGTGCTTTTTTGTATAATTAAGAAAAAATAGGCTGGGGAAAGATTGTGTCAAGAAAGTCTGTGTAAGGGAAAACTATTCAAAATCGTACTCTCTGATCTGAGCCGGCTTTTATTTTGTTTGATGTTGGAGGAGGGAGGCTAACTTTCCTCCTCCAACATATTTATTCTCCGTTATGATATCTTTTATTGAGCATTATCATGTTTAGTCATTGTTCTTGCTTTTTGATCATCAACGATTGGTGTAAATCTTTGTCAACAACTTTTCCATTTTGTAATGATTTAACGTTTGCTTTGTCACTACTAATATTTGTTATAATAGCTTCAACATATTGAAGCGCTTTCTTACGTTTGTCATAAAAAAACAGAAAATCCATGTATTGTGTTTTTCAATATGATCAGACTTTTTAAAGCTCCCTAATAATCGGCTATGTAGTTGGCCGTCTTTTCGCAACTTGTCATATACTTCTGCACTGGTTGAATCGATGCGTTACAGCTCAATCTTTAAATTTATTAGTAACTCCTCATTTGATTTCATATTATTATTCTATTCATTAGATATCAGCCAATCAAACGAGAAGCGTTAAATAAAAACAAAAAATAAAGCGCTTAAATTTGCATCGTTCGATGAGTAATATTACATCAAAGGGGGACTAAAATTTGTATACACGGTTTAAAAAACTGTTTACTATTAAAGGATATAGCTTATTCGTCATTTGTTTACTGCTGATTGGAATCGGTTCTTCTATTACAAACCCGTATTTACCTCTATATTTAACTGAAGATTTTGGAATGAGTACGGGAGCTTTTGGCATTTTCATGGCGGTGATTTTGTTAAGCGGCGTGATCGTGAACTCTCTCATTGCAAAACATTCAGATAGAGGGGTAGACAGAAAGTGGATTATTATTGTAGCCACAATTTCATCTGCTTTGGGGTTTGCTTCCTATTTAGTATTTCATAATTTCTTTATTCTGCTGATTGTTGTCTGCCTTTTTAACGCATTTGGGGCTCCAGCCATACCGCAAATCTATGCTTCCGCACAGGAATCGGCAAACGCAAGTAACTCCGACGATAATACTTTTGCGATGTCTACATTACGGTCCCTTATATCTCTAGGATTCCTAATAGGTCCATTAGGCGGGACAGTCATTTTGGGATCTCTTGGATACAAGGGTCTCTTTCTAGGAACAGCCGCCATTTTTCTCATCACTGCATCTCTTGTATACCTGTTTTTGCAAAGACAAAAAGCGGTTCAAAAGAATACCAAGAAGAAAAAAAGTTCAGATACCTATTCACTCAAAAGCAAGGAAATCAATCAGCCGCTTATTGCTTTTATCTTTCTGTTTGTGGTCAATACCATTAGTATGATCATCACACCGTTATTTATTGTGAATGAGCTTCAGGGGACACATATGGATGTCGGATTAGTAGTCAGTATTTGTGCTGGTTTGGAAATTCCGATTATGCTTGTGCTGGGTGCTTTGGGTAAAAAGATTTCAAACCATTCCCTAATGATTTACGGCTGCTTGATCGCTGTTATTTATTACACCATTTTAAGTGTGTCGACCCATACCTGGCAGCTGATCGCAGCGCAGCTCCTACAGGCAACGTTTGTGGCTATTATCATGGGTAATGGATTAAGCTATTTCAATGATCTGCTTCCTAATTCACCAGGAATTACCACAACCATCTATATGAACGGAGCCACCATTGGAAGGTTAATAGGAAGTCTTGGTGGCGGTTTCATTGCTCAGTTTGTTGGGTACCGTAATGTTTTTTGGGTGTGTCTGGTACTTGTCATATTCTCGTTCTTTATCTTATGGAGAGTAAGACAACTTGGAAAACCTACTGGAGTTACGAGCGAAGTGGATGCATGACCAAGCCCAATTGGAAATCCTTTGTTCTATGGGTGCCTAGTCGATTTCTTTGTTCATGCATTTTACGATACAAAATCATTCGAGAAATATCAGCGTTCTTAGCAGCATCTACTCGATTAAAAAGATATAAAGCATACTGACATGACTAGATCCGTAATATTGTGCCAGATAGATTAATAGACTCTAGAAAGAATCTGGTGGAAAGAAATTGATAAAAAAGGGAGTTTTCGATTACAGCAAAATTTAGTTAGCCAACATTATCGAATTATTGACGACCAGCAGTATCGATGGTTTAGTTCGTTTGATAAACAAGAAGCAAACACACGGTTAAATGAGTAATTCAGGGGAGAGTGAGGTTTTGAAAAAGAAGAAAAGGACTATTATATTATCATTTTTCATCTTAGCTTTACTAGGAATATTTTTAGCCGTTTATACAGCAATAAATGGAAATCCTATTAGTGACTATCTGATGAAGAGGGAAACAAAAGCATATCTTTTAGAACAAGGATATACGGAGAAAGAAATTTCTAATATTGAAGCTACATATAATCTAAAACATAATACTGGGCGCATCAAAGGAACCATTGCATACGTTATATTTAAAGATGATCCGAAAGAAAGATATTTATATATTCAATGGAGAGAGACTAAGCAAATTCAGCAGCATTGTGAATATTATGATGAACAAACGAAAGCGTGGAAAATAGACTATACAGAAAAAAGAAAACATATGGATAAAAAATGCACTGTTAAAAACTAATTTTATGTTGAAAGACTATTTTTAAATTAACGGGACTTTAGTGGAAAACTAATAACACGAGCGTTGTGTTATATTTGCCAACATTGGTATTTAGGACATTATTTACAAGAACGGACTTCAAATCAAGCAGTATTTCTTCTTGAAAAAAATATCATACATACATATGTACCTTATTTACTTTTACCGTACGGTAAATCTATTCAAGTTATTGAGCCAATAAGTCTTAAGAATAGACTTATTGAAGTTCTGTCGGAATCTTCAAGTAATATAACTTCCCTGACGTTAGCTGTCAGGGAAGTTATATTATAATAGGCTATATCAATTGTGATTTGGAGTGTCATTGGATGCAAACAAAAAAAGTTTATCTTTATGTATTTAATACAATGTCAGACTGGGAATATGGATATTTAATTGCTGAACTAAACTCAGGAAGATATTTCAAAAAAGATTTAGCACCTTTAAAAGTAGTTACAGTAGGAGCTAATAAAGAAATTATTACTACGATGGGAGGACTGAGCATAAAACCAGATATTTCCCTTGATGAATGTACTCTTGAGAGTAAAGATCTTTTAGTTTTACCTGGAGGGAATACTTGGAGAGAAGATATTCATCAACCTATCTTGAAAAAAATTGGCGAAGCTTTAAAGCTTGGCACTATTGTTGCTGCAATTTGTGGTGCAACTGAGGGCCTCGCGAATATTGGATACCTGGATTCTAGAAAGCATACAAGCAATAACCTAGAGTATATTAAAATGGTCTGCCCTAATTATAGAGGAGAAAAATTTTATGAGATGGGACCTGCGGTATCTGGTGAGAATTTGGTTACTGCATCAGGAGTAGCTCCTTTGGAATTTGCGATGGAAGTACTGAAAAAATTAGATGTATTTGCACCAGATACATTACATTCATGGTATAACCTAAATAAGACTCATCAACCTGAATATTTCTTTCAGTTAATGAATTCAATAAATAGATGAGCTAAAAAAAATCAACTTAGCAGTTTTATATTTGTTTAAATAATTACCATGCTTTAGACAATGTCAAAGCATGTTTTTTGTATATAACTTAAAAATTTTTATGGAAGTAAAAAACTTACAAAGCACTCCTGAAGTTGTTATAAATAGAACTGGTAACTTAATCTCTTTTTAATCTTATTGAAAACAGCGGTGGGCTTTTTTTCTTTGGTAATAATGATGGCGCGATTTTCAAGAATCGGGCCGATTGTGAAACAAAGTAAACGGGATGATACATATTAGTCATGTATAATATGTATCACATCTTATTTTTTATGACTTCTTACGATTTAGGTCTTAATAACGGACACTAAGCAAATTTCGATATGAAAAAAGCCGATTTTTCCTACGTTAAGGAAGCATCGACTTTCATTCATTGTTTAAGAGGTCTAAGTGAATCTTAGATGTAAAGAAACCCTGATTTCATTTGCAAAAAAATAGGTGACCCTTATAAGAATGGTTTTTTCTCCTACGGGTCGGCCCTTCTATTGGAATACCTATACAGTGGCAGGCTTATAGCTTCCAGGAATATTATTAACTGAAATCGACAAACGGTTCCATCCATTGATCGTCATGATGAGGAACACGAGATCGACGTATTGTTTTTCATCAAAATGCTCGCGAACTCGCTCATACAGCTCATCAGGCACACCGTTTACCGAGATGTTCGTTACGGCTTCTGTTAATTCTAACGCAGCACGTTCTGATTCACTATAGAAAGGCGACTCTCGCCACGCATTCAAGCAGTAAATTCTTTGCTCCGTTTCCCCGATGGCCCGGGCATCCTTAGTATGCATATCCAAGCAATAGGCGCATCCATTGATTTGCGAAGTGCGGATTTTAATCAGTTCGATTAATTTTTTGTCAAACCCGGTTGTATTCTTGTACTCCTCTAACTGCAGCATTAATTTGATAGCTTCAGGATTTACCTGCATGTGATTTATACGCTGTTTCAAAATGATCTCCTCCATTAATATAAGTTTTTGTCTTTCACTAATTAAGACAAAATAGAGGATTGATTTGTGACAACAAAATATAAAATCTTAAGGCAGCTGAATATGTTTTAGTTTATCAGGGTTTGAAACGATAAAGATTCTCTGAATGTTTTTTTGGGTCGAATCCATCCCAAAGCAAATCACTCTGATGAGACGGTCTTCTTTTACTTGCACGATTCCTCTCTGACTGTTGACGATTACAGGGTAAAGCTCGCCTGAGAAGCTTCCTTTAGAAGAAATTCCATTAATAAATGCCGTAACGCGCTGTTTTGTTACAATTGGGTTCAAGGCAGATCTTACTTTTCCGCCACCGTCTGTAATGAGTACAACGTCTTCTGTCAGAATATTAATAAATCCCTCAAAGTTTCCGGTTTTCGAAGCATGAATGAATGTTTTTGCAAGGTCATTTACCCGTTCAGTATTTTCCGGATGGACCGGCGTATCATTCTCTAATTTTCTCTTAGCGCGGCTGTAAATCTTCCGGCAATTCACCTCGGTTTTGTCTATCATTCTGGCAATCTCATTGTAATCATACTCAAATGATTCTCGCAAAACGAATACAGTTCTTTCTATAGGTGACAGCAATTCTAACAAAACGAGAAAGGCATAAGAAACTGTTTCTTCGGCTTCAGCCCGTTCTGCCGGCTGATTCAATTGGTTTATCTGTGGTTCAGGCAGCCAGGGCCCTGTGTAAATTTCTCTTCTTTTGCGGGCAGATTTTAAAAAGGTTAAACAACGGTTTGCCGTCATTTTTGTCAGGTACGCCTTTATGTCGTTTATTTTCTCAGTGTCAAGCTGTTCGGCACGCAGGAATAAATCTTGCACGATATCCTCCGCATCGGAAACGGATCCAAGCATGCGGTATGCAATGGAAAAAAGCAGCGGTTGATATGTCTTATATAACGTTTCTAATTCCATCATTATCTTCACCTATTTTCATGGGTTTGTGATTCTTGACGAACGTACATCTGAAAAAACGAGAAGGAGATATTTGCTAACTACAGAATAAATGATTGATAAGGAGGAATCTACAAAAATGTGGAATGACAATCTAGTTACACAAAGATTGAAAATTGAGTACCCGATCATACAGGCTGGTATGGCAGGAGGGATTACAACTCCTGATTTAGTCGCTGCCGTTTCAAATTCTGGCGGGCTGGGAACCTTAGGTGCAGGTTATATGAGCTCAGATGAAGTAGCTGTGAACATTCAGAAAATCAAACAACTCACGTCCAACTCATTTGGTGTGAATGTATTTATACCGGAATATCCAGAAGTGAAAAAAGAAGAGATCGAAGAAGCGAACAAGCTGTTAGAACCTTTTCGGAAAGAATTGCAGATTAGAACAAAAAATATTCCAGAACAGTCTGAGTCTCTTTTTGAAAAACAAATGGAAGTGATTCTAGAACAAAGAGTTCCTGTATGCAGCTTTACCTTTGGAATATCTTCAAAAGAGCTCATTCAGGATTTAAAGAAAGAAAATATTACGGTGATTGGCACTGCAACAACTGTTGAGGAAGCGATGATCAATGAGGAAATAGGAGTTGACCTCATCGTTGTCCAAGGAAGTGAAGCGGGCGGGCACAGAGGTACTTTTTCTGTCCCATTTGAGAACGCTATGATAGGGACAATGGCTTTGATTCCGCAAGCAGCAGACCATATTCATACACCGATAATTGCAGCCGGCGGTATTATGGACGGAAGAGGTGTTCTCGCATCACAAGTTTTGGGAGCTCAAGGTGTCCAAATGGGAACAGCTTTCGTTACATGTTTAGAAAGCGGTGCCAAAAAACAACATAAAGAAGCGATATTAAATACATCAGAAGAGAAAGCAGTAATGACCTCAGCTTTTAGCGGCAAGCCTGCCAGAGGTATCGATAATCAATTTATTCAAGCTATGAAAGGACATGAAGATAAACTGCTGGCTTATCCTGCCCAAAACACCTTAACCAATGATATTAGAAAAGAAGCAGCGAAACAGAATAGGCCGGAATGGATGTCAATGTGGTCCGGACAAGCACCTAGATTAAGCAAAAACAAATCAGCCAGAGACATTATGAGCGAAATTGTTAGTCAAGTTGATCACATGATAAAAGAGAAGAGCTTTTGTTAACTTTGACTGAGGGTAGGATATGCACTTACGATAAATTGGGAAATGATAATAATGCCTATCTCAGGAGGAATGATGATGCCAGAGTCAAAATCGAATGAAATCAAAGCGATCTATCAGCAGTTGATAGAAGCGTGGAATGATCGCAATGCTCGTGGAATGGCGGATCTGTTTGCCGAGGATGGTGAAAGTATCGGATTTGACGGGAGTCATTCGATCGGACCGGAAGAGATATTTTCCCACCTTAAGCCGATTTTTAAGGATCACCCGACTGCCCGGTTTGTAAGCAAAGTGAAGGAGCTGCGTTTTTTAGGTACAAATGCAGCCATTTTACGTGCGATAGCAGGGATGGTGCCTCGCGGAGAATCAGACCTCAATCCTGAAGTTAACACACACCAGACTCTAGTTGTCGAAAATATCGATGGAAAATGGCGTATCCAGCTGTTTCAGAATACTCTTGCCCAGTTTCATGGCATGCCCGAATTAGTCGATCAAATGACTGAAGAATTGCGAGAGCAGATTACGTGAGTTACCAATTACATCAAGCTCTCCCATCTGGACTTTTTACACTTCTAGGTGGGAGACTTTTTATTATCATTTTTTTTCTAAGAGGGGAATTACGAGAACTGTTGAAATTAATTAAGGGATGAAAAATATCTATACTGGAGGTATTTACTTTACATGCTGAAAAAATTTCTGAGTTCTGTTGGCATTGGTTCTGCCAGAGTTGAAACTAAATTATTAAAAACTGAATTTGAACCTGGTGAAGAAGTGGAAGGTACAGTGGAAGTTCAAGGAGGGAGTACGGAACAAAACATTGATGACATCTATCTTTCCGTATTTAGTACTTATACCCGGGAGTCAAACGATAAAAAGTATGAAGATACGATTGAATTATTCCGCCATAAGCTGCTTGACCCTTTTGTGATTTCTCCTAATGAAACCAAAAATGTTTCTTTCCGATTTGTATTGCCTTACGATGTTCCGATAACGAAAGGCAAAACGAAGGTCTGGATTCAAACTGGGCTGGACATTAAAAACGCGATCGACCCGAAAGATCGTGACTACATTCAAATTCTGCCTCATCCGTTAGTAAATGCTTTTCTGCAATCTGCTCAAACGTTAGGATTCCGCATACATAAAGTAGATTGCGAGGAAGCGCCGCGTTATTTAAGGCAGAGAACGCCTTTCGTCCAAGAGTTTGAATTTACGCCGGCAAGCGGAAGGTATAGAGGCCGGTTAGATGAACTGGAAGCGATATTCTTCGTTTCTCAATATCAAGTAGAAGTTATCCTTCAGGTTGATCGGAAGGGCGGATTTCTGTTTGAAGCCCTCGAAATGGACGAAAACATTGTTCGTTTCACGTATGGTCCAAATGATGTATCAACGTTAACTGATAAACTATCCGATGTCATCGACAGATACTCCTAAAAGAGAAGCAGGGCCATAAACAGGTTCTGCTTCTCTCTTAGTTTTTGACTAACTGCGGATCCAATTTTAATTTAGGCGGCTGATAGGAAATGATTTCGATTTGATCATCTTCTTTGATTTTGCCTGGACACTCTACGACACATACAATTCCTCTTCTGCCATAAGCAGCCTTTACGAATTTTGCAGCCAGCTTTGGTTCATCTTTATAAGCCTGTTGGATGATTTCTCCTGGCTGAACACAAGGGTGGTTTTCTCCTTCGCACACTAAGCCGGCACCGCTCGGGAATACAATTCTGCTTCCTTCAGGGAGCTGCGTAAAATGACTGAAACCGCTGATGGCGATATTTGCTCCAAGCCATTCAGGAAGGATTTTTTCTACTCCCAATATGTCTGCAATCTCAGCACATTCCTCTACGGAAACAATGGAAATTTGCCGGCGGTTAAAAATCTTTGTTTTTCTGGGATACATCGGTTCTCTTGCACCTGCGAGTTTCGTAAGGCCGAAGTGCAGATCACCGGGAATGCCGCCGTAATCAAGGTCAGCCTGCTTGATGGGCTCAGTTACAAATGTATTTTGTTTTTCCGCTATATATAAGCTTTCAATTGCTGCCTCATAAGATTTCCACATATGTACTTTTCTCCTTGTCCAAATTTTAGTTAGATAAATTATACCAGAAAATTCAATTCGGTTGAAAACTAGGGATTGTGCAATTATTGAGTGGAACTGTGTAATTATCCCCCGTAACAATGCAATTATGACGTGAACTTGTGCAATTATTTCAGCCAATTGTGCAAAAAGCGGAAAGAATTGTGCAAATCCATGCTGTAATCGTGCAATTGCAGCAGAAATATCTTCATTTGGTGATCTAAGCTTTACGTTTAGTCACTCCACATGATGTAGAGGATGTATCACCCGTAATTTCCCTCGACCAGAATCCGCTATCAATTAAATGAATATTCAGATCATTTACAACCTTTATAATTAATTTACAATAATAATTCTTATATTTACGGACGGTTAACATTCAAATTATAAACTAAATGTGTTTGATACATAAGAGGGGAAGGTGATTTCAACTTACTACAGTGTAACGTCAAGGGACTCCATAGCTGTTTGGACAAAATAATGTTACAAGGAATGGGCGGGGAGAAAGAAAATTATGAGAAGAAGAATGCTTTCTATGTTACTTTGTTTATCTCTATTCGGTACTACGTTTGCTTCGAGCGCAAATGCAGTAGGGAATGTGAATCAAAGGCTAGTACCATTGCATGTTGACAAAAGTTCAAAGCCGTTATCGATAACGGAGGTTTATTCGGATGACAAGGCAAGTCCGAAAATTGAAGGTGCCGGCGATCAAGATTTGTTTGAGTATGTTGAAATCTATAACAATACGAATGAAAAGGCAGATTTTAATAAGCTGTACGGCATTAGCTACAGCTACGATTCAAAGCATAAGGATTTGTCAGTAGCCTCTGCCGATAAAAATGATGGAAATGTCATTATTCCTGCCAACAGCCCGGCAGTATTCTGGGTAGAGAGAACGAATGAATCGATTTCCGGAGCTGCCCGAAACTTAACTGAGGCCGATTTTAGAAACTATCATAACATTCCGGACAATGTCCCGGTCTTCAAGGTACGCGGTCAGGACGGGATTGCTGATAGTGATGGGGATTTCATCATTTCCAAAAAAGACAATAAGGAAGACGTGTTAAGTGAAGTTTCCTATACAAAGCAAGATGTAGCTGACGGCAAAAGCTTGCACCTAAGAGTGCCGGCTTCGGGTACAAAGTCACAAAGCTATAAACAAAAAGGAGAACCAACTGCCGGAACAATTGAAAACGAACAATTCGTTCCACAGAAAAACAGTGAGCCGATCATAAAACATAAGCCGGCTGATTCCGTTGAGCAGGGTTCTGACCTCAAGGTGTCAGCAGAAGCCTCAGATACTGACGGTGATCCATTAACTGTTAAACTATTTTATAAATCAAAAGAGAGTAACGACTATAAAGAATACCAGATGAAAAAAGAGTCTGGCACAAAGTATACATATACGATTCCAGCGAAAGAGTTATCGGGGAATAAAGCTTCCTACTATATAACTGCTAGTGATGGAAAAGCCTCGGTACAATCTGATGAATTTGCAACAGCTATTGACGAGAAAAAAGCTTCACTCAAAAAGGCAGGTTCTCAGGATAATAAACCAGCCATGCCCGTTTTGCTGACAGAGGTTTATCCAAATGACAAAGCGCATTCGGATATCGCTGGAGCAGGATCGAACGATCTTTATGAGTATGTTGAAATCTATAATAATACGAGCAGTGATATCAATTTTAACGAGCGTTATAAAGTTAGATACAATTTCGTTTCAAATCTCAAGGATTTGTCCGTCACATCTGTTACAGACTCTCAAGATAAAAACGTAATCATCCCGGCGAACAACCCTGCAGTTTTGTGGGTAGAGCGCACGAGCGGAAGCATTACCGGAGATGCAAAAAATGTTACTGAAGCAGATTTTAGAGCATATCATAACATTCCGGAATCTGTTCCCGTATTTAAGCTTCGCGGCCAAGACGGGCTTGCGAATGCCGACAGGGGATTCCAGATTACAAATAAAGAAAACAATAATGAAATCATCAGCGAAGTTTTTTATACAAACGATGATGTAGCTGACGGGAAAAGTCAGCATCTAAGAGTTCCGAAATCGGGTTCGCTATTAGTGAATTATCTTCAAAAGGGTAACACATCAGCCGGAGATGTAGCGCCGGATCAGCTAATCCCTTCTGAGAATAAAGAACCGCTGATCCAGCATCAGCCATTGGAGTCAGTGAAAGCAGAGTCGGATTTCAAGGTGACCGCTGAAGCCACAGATGCTGATAGCGATCCGTTGACATTAAAGCTGTATTATAAAACATCTGAGTCTGCGGAATACACAAAAAAAGAGATGACTAAAGAATCAGGCAGCAATTTTTCTTATACGATTCCAAAAGACGAGCTGTCAGGCAGTAAAGTATCCTATTATCTTGAAGCAAGTGACGGGGAAACTGTGTCACGTTCAACAGACTATGTTGTCCCTGTTCATGGAGCAAATCCTAAGACGCCTCCTGTTCTGATCACGGAAATTGCACCGCATCCTGCAGGAGATTTTCGATTAGGTACGGGTAATCAATATGAGTTTATCGAGTTTTACAATAATTCCGATAAACCTCTTAATCTTAAAGGCTATTCCCTCTTCTATTTATACCCTGGGAACACAGATCCTAAACAGTGGACAATCCCTGTGGATACGAATATCGAACCGTACAGTACGGGTGTCATTTGGTTTGCAAAGGAAGCGATCAGCGCAGGGTTTACGAACGTAGCTGATTTTAATACACATTACAATTCAACACTAAAAGACAATGACGTTATTTTTTATGACAACAGCAAGCCTGCCGATTTCAATTTGCCAAATGCAACGAATCGCGGGTATGCGATTTCAAGCTCTGACAGCGTGAATGACATTGTCGTTGAGGCTTGGTATGATTCTGCGAATGCTTCAAGCCCTGACAGATTGGTAAACGATGTGAGAAATGGCGTTATCCGATATTCGTATCCTGACTCAGGGAAAAAAATGGAGAGACTTGATACAAGAAATTACGCCAATCCCGGCAATCTAGATAAAGGCCAGGTGCCGTTAATAGATGGGAATGATATGATTGCTCCATCGATTAAGCATGATCAACTTATTTATAATGTCGAAAAAAATAATGCAACAAAAATAACGATCGAAAGTGATGAAGAACTTTCCAAATCTGAACTGAAATATGGATTAACTACGGACAAAGGCACCGACTTTACAGGGAGCATGGATCTTACCTTGAAAGAAAAATCGGACGGCCGTTATGTGTACGAGGGTTCCCTGACCATATCAGAGCCGGGAACTTATCGCTATATGATTGTCGCAGAAGATAAGAGCGGGAACGTAACGAAGTTTCCTTATAATTCATTAGGAAATGTCCTGACTGTTAATGAAAAAGGAAGAGAAGTAGCGCTTCCGGAAAAAGGATTGTCCTTGAACGAAGGAGCAATGCTTAAGGAAAATGTCGGTTTTTATGCGTACGGGGAACATGCGAACGATGAAATTACGGTCACTCTCAATGGGGATCCGCTTAATCTGAGACCTGCTTTGCCTGGACCTGTTCAGTTCGGATTCCAATCAAGAAGCATTGATCAAATTTATCAAGCATCTGCGAGTGCAAAAAATCCTGCAGGTGAAAGTAAATTTATTGAAAGATTGCTTCCGAAATATTTGCAAGAGGCGTGGTATCTCTATGATGTGTCGCCGGATTATTTCGTATCCAATCAGTCTGTATCCATCCATACGGGCAACGAGAATATGCCTTACGACTTAGACACACATGATAAATATTTTGGAAAAACGAATTACGATGATTTTGATGTGAAAAACGTTCATATTATTTTGCCGGACGGTACGCTTGTTAAACCGGAAACAGTCCGCAATTACCTGGGAAGTAAATCGGAAACAGAAGTTTCATATAGTGAAAATGTCTATTTCCCTCTCGGAGATGGCGGCGGCGGGAGCAGCGGTAATTTAAATAAACCGCTGATCAGCGAATTTAAATTTCCTATTCCTTCTGACAAGTACACGGCGAGATATTCTGAAATTGATACGTCAAAATTAGCTGATGGAACCTATTCTCTTGAAATGAAGATAGGCAATGATTCAATTCAAAAGGTAGAAACAAAGATAGATAATACGAAGCCTGTAATAAAAGGTATTAAATACGGTACAGAAGATTACTTGGAAGATTCGAAGAGTCCTAAAGGGCCAATTACTTTTTCAGTAGAAGCTGATGATAATCTCACAGGTATTTCTAAAGTGGAAGCAAAGTTAGATGATAAAAAGATTTCACTGCCTTACGAGACTTCTTCTGCTATTCTCTCGCCGGGCGAGCATGTCATCTCTGTAACGGCCTATGATGGGGCCGGAAATCAGGCAACGAAATCCGTAACGTTCAATATCAATGAGGAGAAGCCGCTTGAGCCCGGTCAAGTTTCACCAGAAGACTTTGCTGATTCTGTATCGAGAAACGCGACACTTCGAGCAAAGGTAACAGATCCGAGCGGCGATCGCATGGATGTAGGATTTTACAAGGGCAGCAAATATGATTTTGCCAGAAAAGGCCATATCAAAGGTTTTACGAACATTGCGGACAGGGAACCTCCGCTGACAGTGGCACCTTCAGGGGAAACCGCGATTGAAAAAAACGACCAAGCAAAAATTGCCTATGAAGATGGGAAATACCTTGTTAATGACAGTCCTTCTGGATTCCCATATCACAGATTTGAAATTTCTGTTGATGAGCAATTAAATAATGGCAGTACAGTAGAGCTTTACTGGAAAGGAAAAACTTTACCTAATCGAAAAGTTACGCTTTATGCTTGGGATTATCAAGAAGAAAAATGGCAGGCGTTAAAAGCGGAAACCGGCAACGCAGAAGAAAAAGATATTGTCCTTTCGTCAGAGGTCGAGATCGGTAAGTATGTGAAAAACGGAAAAATCCAAGCAATGGTTCAGGATGAAATTAAAAATCCAAATGATCCGTTTACGATGCTTTGGTTTACAGATACCCAGTTTTACGCTGAATCCTATCCGCATATTTTTGACACACTCGGTGACTGGATCGTTGATGAATATAAGAAAGGGTCTTTTGAATACGCCATTAACACAGGTGATCTGGTCAATAAAGCGAATGATGATGCCCAGTGGAAAGTAGCAGACAGCAACTTGAAAAAATTAGATGATGCAGGCGTCCCGTACGGGGTTCTGGGCGGAAACCATGATGTAATCATCGACGGTGTGGATTACTCCTATTACAAAAAGTACGTAGGTGCTGATCGATATAAGAATAAGCCGTGGTTTGGCGGAGACATGGACAACAACCGCAACCATTACGATCTTGTATCGTTTGGCGGCCATGATTTCATTATCCTTTATATAGGATTTGGCACCGAGGATACACCAGAAACGATTGCGTGGGCGAATGAAGTGTTGAAAAAACATTCGGACCGCAATGCGATTTTAGCCATGCATGCCTATCTAGAAGGAAATGCAACTCTGTCTAAAATGGCCCAAAATGTATTCGATCAAGTCGTTAAGCAAAATGATAATGTGTTAATGACGGTCAGCGGACATTACCATGGCGCCAACCGCAGAGTTTCAACCGTTACGAACTCTGACGGAAGCAAGAGACAAGTGCTGGAAATGCTTTCTGACTATCAAGGAGGTCCTGAAGGCGGTCAAGGATATGTACGGTTTTTAACCTTTGATCCTGAAGCAGGAAAGCTGGATGTAGTAACCTATTCTCCATATAAGAACGACTATAATTTCTTTGATGATGGAGATGTGGACACCTTTACCGAAGACATTCAGCTGAAGGATTACAACAAACGAGTGGCGACCGATTACTTTGCTGCGAACGTGTACTCTAATGAAAAAATTGGCGAGCATAAGAACGTAGAATCCGGAGGAATTGCGTCAGCTAAATGGAGAAATCTAAAAGCGAACGAAACATATTTCTGGTACATGAACATTACAGACCAATATGGCGCTACCAGACGTTCCGACATCTACAGATTCTCAACAGGGCCTGCCGAATCTCCAAATCCACCAGGTGATGATGGCGGAGATGATAAAGATCCGATCGATAAGGATCCAAATGATAAAAACCCGATTGATAAAGATCCAGTCGATAAGGATCCGAATGAAAAAGACCCAGTCGATAAGGACCCAAGTGATAAAGATCCGATTGATAAAAATCCGGATGACAAGGATCCAATCAACACGGACCCAGTTGACTACAATCCAGATGATCATGATCAGCAAAACGATGATAATGGCCAAGACGAATCTTTTGATCCAATCGATGAAAACCTGCCGAACACAGCAACAAATGTGTATAATTGGTTAGCCGCAGGAGGTATATTGCTGATTGCAGGAACATTACTGCTGGTAATAAGACGAAGAAAAATGTTCAACTGATTAACGTTACACCTTATATAGAAACAAAAAGAAGTCAGTATTGGTTGATGCTGGCTTCTTTTTCGATTGATACAATAAATAAATTGACAAATAGAGGAGAGGATTTTTATAATATAAATAAAAACAGACTGACGGTTTGTTTATGAAATGGGGATTATTTATGAGTGAGGAAACAAGAAAGTCTGCCGGATGGCTTATCATTATCCTGCCAACAGTGATTATTGGCGGTGTCAGTATTTTATCGCTATTAATAGGTTCACCCGCCTATCAGGAAAATCCGCTTCGCCAAGATTTATGGAGAGCCGGCCATGCCCCTGCCGGTATATTGCTTATTTTGTCTTTAGTGGCCTTTCTCTACATTGATCGTACAAATTGGAGCAAGCAAATGAAGCGGTTGATTCGCTCGGCGATTCCCGCATCGGCCATACTCTTGCCAATGGCATTTTTCTTTTCTGTTCTTACCCCTGATGCAACCGAGCCAAATGGTTTTATCTATTTGGCGTACGTAGGAGCTTTCAGTTTAGCAGCAGGACTTATACTGCTTGGGATAGGATTGATACGGAAGCCGGCGGAAGTAGAGGTAAACAGCAATCAGAATCAGTTTAAAATGGAGGATTCAAATTGAAGCAGGCAGAAAGGCGGCAACAAACCATACAATTATTACTTGAGACCACAAATCAATTGGTTCGCGAGAAAGGGTGCAATTCGGTTACGATGAAAGACATTGTGGACAGATCCGGTCTTTCCAAGGGGGCTATTTTTCATTACGTAAAAAGCAAAAACGAGATCTTTGCATGGGTCCTGCAGGAAGGACTGGATGACATTGACCAAAGGTTTACCGATCGAGTGAATAGCGGCAAAAAAGAATTTCAGGGTCCTTTAAATGAAATCACCAAACGATTCGATGAACTTCAAGATCCTGAAAGCGTGACGAACCAAATCCTTGTATATTTGCTCGCAAAAAACGGCCAGAAGGAAATTGACGAGGTGCTCGATCGGTTTTACCACCAATCTGTTCGGCTTTCCCGCCAATGGATTGCAACGGGGCAAAAACATGGCGTAATCCCAGCTTCGGTGGATTCGAACAAAATGGGGGAGCTGTTCGTCCTCATTTCATTCGGGCTTCGGATGCGATCTTTCCTGACAGATAAAGATTCATCCTTTCACATCGATGATTTTGCTTCATTTCTTAAAGTAACGTTAAATGGAGAGAGGGGATAACAGATGGCACCATTTATCACACTTATTTTTGCTTTTATTTTATTATATACTGGTGGCTTACTTGGCTGGACATACATGGCTCAATGGCAGCATGCTCTTCAAGGAGCTGTAGCAGCAATGTTTTTGCTGACAGCTTCGGCTCATTGGGGGAAAAGAAGGCCGGATCTTATTCGAATGGTACCCATGATTTTCCCGCGTCCAGATTGGATTGTGACGGCAACTGGCTTGCTCGAAATCATCGGTGCTGTCTTACTTGTGATTCCATTCACTTCTACGGCAGCATCAATTAGCCTTGCAATCATGCTATTGGCCATGTTTCCGGCGAATATCCGTGCATCACGTGAAAAATTGCAGCTTGCTGGAAAAGAAGCGATGCTGATTAAAGCACGGACTCTTATTCAAATTGTTTTCTTGCTTGCTGTGATTTTAGCAGGGCTTTAGTGTTGGTTCGCTTTGTATCATTCCTATATAAAATTGAATACAAAGAGCTTTCAGGTATAAATATGCCTAAGAAAATGTAATGAACTTTCTTAACTTTTCCCGCGTGCTCATTACATATGGTATTTGCCGATTCGTTCTTTCAACTTCATTCAGTCCTTCGTGGATTAACCTCAAGACTGCCCTAATAATTGGTGTCTTCATCCTCACCTTAATCAATAATATCCTCATTTTGAGCAAATAATATTAATCAAAAATCGTCTACTTCAATTACAGTTAAATTTTTATTTTTTTTTATCAAATCGTCTAGACATAATCTTTTTTTTGTCTTATTATTTCATCTTGTGCTTAAAAAAGATTATGAAAAGGGGTGTGGGTCAATGACTCGTTTAAATTTCTCAAGAACAACTGTTTTAGCTTTCTTTATGATTAGTACATTTGCCATTGGAATGGTGGAGTATGTTGTTACAGGATTACTCACTCAATTCGCGGAAGATTTGAATGTGGAAGTATCAACGACAGGATTACTATTGAGTGTCTATGCGATTAGTGTAGCAGTCTTTGGTCCACTCCTTCGAATGATTACGATAAAATTTCCGCCAAAGCCTTTGCTTATTGGTCTAATGGCAGTATTTATTCTGAGTAATATCATTGCTGCAACTGCGGCAAACTTTGAGATCTTATTGGTTTCTCGCTTGTTATCAGCAGCTATGCATGCGCCGTTTTTTGGCTTAACTATGTCTATAGCTTATAATATATCCGCTCCGGAGAAACGTACTAGTGCAATTGCGGCGGTTCAAGGAGGGCTTACGATTGCTGTGATGCTTGGTGTGCCATTTGGCTCTTTGTTAGGCGGAATGTTTGAATGGCGCTACGTATTCTGGTTCATTGTATTCCTGGGTGTGATTGCATTGATCGGATTGATCCTCGTCACACCGAATGAACGTCCGGCAGAAGCGCCTAATTTGAAAAAAGAACTTAGCGTCTTTAAAAATAAAAATGTCCTAATGGTCCTCGCGATCATCGTCTTTGGATTTTCCGGTGTCTTCACGGCATATACTTTTAATGAGCCAATGCTGCGAGAGTACGCAGGTTTTGGAGTTCCTGGTGTCACAGTTGGAATGTTTTGTTTTGGACTTGGTGCGGTGATTGGGAACTTCGCATCTGGCAGAATCCGGCCGAGTCTATTAACAGAGAGACTGATGGCAGCATTAGTGATGTTAGCGATTGTCTTAGTATTGTTTACCTTCTTTCTGCAATTTACAATTTTGGCGTTTGTTATTTGCTTTTTCTTCGGAATGGGGACGTTTGGTACAACGCCGCTTCTTAACTCTAAAATTATTATTGCTGGTCGCGAGGCGCCGTCTTTATCCGGCACCATTGCCGCATCAATTTTTAATTTAGCAAACTGTATTGGAGCAACATTAGGGAGCATGTTATTGAATTTCGGCTTTAACTACACCATGATCACAATCGTTGCTGCAGGGATAATCGTGTTCGGCCTGGCACTTACGGTGCTTACGCATAAGGTAGAGGATAAGGAATTGTATGCTTCTTAAGCAGTTAAATAAGCTGAGCTCAATTTATTGCAGCTCAGCTTTACATAGATAAGCGCAGAATGGAGATAATATCCATTCTTTTTTTACACATTTTTTAGATATTAGCAATTTGGAACCTATAGACGCTCTTATGAATATACTTTTTTGACGTGTATAGTGGGTTCATGCCTACTTGAGCGATAGGGAGGGTTTATGTTGCCGGTAACGATTTATCAAGGCAATCACCATGTTTTAAGTCCTTCAGATATCAACATTGTCATCGACGTCATCAGAGCATTTACTGTCGCCCATTATGCTTTTCTAGAAGGTGTAAAAGAGATATTGCTGGTGCAAACGCAAAAAGAAGCTTTTCTATTGAAGGAAGAATGTCCGGAATATTTATTAACAGGGGAGGTGAAGGGCGTCGGCATCGAAGGCTTTGATTTTGATAACTCTCCAAAACGCATCACGCAGCACCAATTGAAAGGGAAGAGCCTCGTCCAAAAAACCACAAATGGTGTCAATGCTACGTTGCGAGCATTAGCTGCCCGGCATGTTTTTGTTACTGGTTTTACCAATGCGAAAACTACAGCGGAATATGTCAGAAGCATCTGCGGGAATCCAAATACTTCAGTGATCAATATCGTTGCTTCGCATCCGACAGGTGATGATGACCTCGCCTGTGCTGATTATATCAAAGGCATTATTTTAGATAATCAATCGATAACAGCCCCTGAAACAATTGCTAGGATCAAGAACTCTTCAGTTGCTGAGAAATTTTTTGATCGTGAA
Organism: Bacillus capparidis; assembly: GCF_017832095.1. Lineage (NCBI taxonomy): Bacteria > Bacillati > Bacillota > Bacilli > Caryophanales > Bacillaceae > Bacillus > Bacillus capparidis. Next base: position 197,027 of record NZ_JAFDST010000004.1, on the reverse strand, counting down.
AATCCATTATTCGATGAAGAGGATATTTCCTATTGCACGAAAGAAATACCGGGTAATTTCGTGATGAGAGTGAACCAAGAACGTAAAGTTCCAACGATTGAGAGGGTTGTAAGATGAAAAATTTGGCGCTTACATTGCCAGAGAGAACGAGAAAGCCGCGGCAAACGGGTTTGACTGTTTTAATTGATAATGGATTTCCTATTCACTTTTTTAAGGATACGATCAACGGTGCGAGCGAGTTTATTGATTTTGTGAAATTTGGCTGGGGAACTTCTTTAATAACGAAAGACCTTGAGGAAAAGATTGTTTGTTTGAAAGAGAACAATGTGAAGTACTTTTTTGGCGGTACGTTATTCGAAAAATTTGTAAGCCAAAACAAAGTCGACGAATTTTACACATACTGCAGCTTGTACGGATGTGAATATATTGAAATATCGAACGGGACCTTTCCATTAACAAATAAAGAAAAGGCACGTTATATTGCTGAATTTTCAGATCAATTTCATGTTTTCAGTGAAGTCGGCAGCAAGGACCCTATCCTATCAAATGAGCAAAGTTCTGCTGAATGGATCGAATACATTCACGAGGATATTGAAGCCGGATCACAAAAAGTAATTACGGAAACTAGAGAAAGCGGGACAGGCGGGCTGTGTTCCAATAACGGAGAAATGCGTTTAGAGATTGTGGATGACATTCTGTCGTCTCGCATTGATATGAATCAGCTGATTTTTGAAGCGCCGAACAAGACTTTACAGACAACTTTCATCAAAAAACTTGGCCCTAATGTAAATTTGGCAAATATCGCATTTTGTGATGCAATCTCCTTAGAAACACTGAGATTAGGGTTAAGATCGGATACTTTCTATCTCTCTTGAATCGAAGAACGAACAGACTAAAAGTGTTTAAAATAACTCTTGTCTGCTTCCTCTATTTAGCAAGGGAGAGTTATTTTAAACACCCGCAAAAAGAAGAGTCACCGCGGCTTTAAGAATTGGTTAATTATCAATATACCAACAATCAAAACAGGAATAACAACAAACAATCTAATATTATCATCCAATAAATATTCACTTAAAAGAACAACAATTCCTGCATAAATTGCTAAAATTAAAGCGACTCTTTTTTTCATCTAGGTTGCTCCTTTATTATAGATCGAAGATGATTTAAATATTTGCACAAACTTGTCATCAGTTTTAAATTCTTCGTAACTCCCTTGTGTATATTCGTTAATTATAGAACGCCAAAAAATTTGAGCATTCTTATTTTTACGCTCTTGAGAAACTTCCCATTTACCTGGAAGCTTATTGAAAAGCTCAAAAGCAGTAGCTTTTCCAATTCCTTTTCTTCTCCACTTTCTCATAATGAAGAATTCTGCTATTGAGTGAGTAATATCTTTTCGATTTAAACATGATACGCTATTTACTAATACAAAACCTGCTAATTTGTTATTTACTTTCAAACAAATATGGGATTCTGCCTTCATCTTTTCCTTGCGGCGTCCAATAATGGTCAAGGTACACATACTCAAACACTCCGAAACTGTTTGAATCATTGCCAGTAAACTCGCTTCTATCATAGGCATAAAGATTAAGTAAATTCCGAAGAATTCCCTTGGCATCATATTCAGCCTCAACGATTTTCAAGTTAAAATGTCTCTCATTCATAGATTGTCACATCCAACATAGTTAATAACACGTACATTTTAACATAAAAATCCATGAAAAAACTCACTCCTATAGCGGGAGTGAGTGAATTATTTACTTTCTAAACCGGTAAATGGGAGCAGCAATAGGAAGCGATTTAAAGCGGTATTGATAGATGATATCAATGATTCTGGTGGAGATGAATTGGCAAAGAAGCGCTTGAATTACAATTTCCCATGCGATTACAGAGGCGGTAACCATAAAAATTACACAGTTCATTATAAGTAAGATCGTACCGGGATTTCCGCTTCGATAGATCGAAATCATTAGAGCAAGCGCTCCAAAGCCTCCGTTCGAAATTTTGTATTTATATAAGAGACCGATTCCAAGACCTAACAAAACCGCTCCGCCGGCTAAATCAAGCCAAAGATTTGACGAGAATTCAGTAAAAATGATATCGAAAACCATGACCGATGCAGAAGTAACTGTAATCGAAGCGAGTGTTCCGACAAAAGTTCGTACCTCCAGCCATTTTACTGCGGTGAAGAGCATTGAGACATTTACAGCCCAGACTGATAATCCATGAGGAATATGAAATAAATAATTCAGTAAAACAGCTATGCCTGCTGCTCCGCCTGTTGGAATGTCATGTGGAAATAAAAATAAGGACATGGCCAAGCCTTGCAATAGTCCTCCAGCTAAAATGATCAATGTAATTTTTACTTTCATCAGCCATCCTGTCATGAACGATAAAGACTCCTTTAATAATACTTGGATGCAGAACTCGTCCCACTGCTTTTATTTTATGAAGGCGGCTATATATAAATGACATGAAATGAAAAGATGGTTCAGTGATATCTACAGAACCATCATCATAAATTGGCTGCTGTATTCGCTAGCTTTCTTCAGCGGGCTGCAAAGCATTACCTGGAATCTTTTGCTTCCCTTTTTCTGCAGGTTCTTCATCATCCTTTTTCGCATGTATCATGGTGAGAGCCAGAATACCGACAAGCAGCGTCAAACCTGCAATAGATAAAAACATTCCTGTTCGCGACCATTCCATTAATCGTCCAAAAATCGGAGGTCCGATCGCGACACCTAAAAATCGTACGGATCCGTATAATGAAGTGACAAAGCCTCTCCTTTCTTTTCCTACGGCACCGGTAATAAAGCTATTGATGCAAGGGAGCACAATACCTGTTCCAATACAGCTTAATGCGAGAATACTGATAAAAAGTACAAGCTGCTCAAAAAAATTTAATGCAACATACGAAATCGTCATCATTACCATGCCTAGAACGATCAATTTTTTCATCAATGCTTGATTTTTGCCGATTTTGCTGCCGGTAATATAAGAAGTCACGCACATGACCAATAAGGGGATCGCAAGAATAAGCCCTTTAAATACACCATCCCTGTCATACGTTTTTTCCAATACATCTGATAAATAAAACAGGATGCCGAATAATGTAAATAAGCATGTTGCGCCAGCTAAATAGGTGGAGAAAAGCCATCTGCCCTCTTGCTTAAAAACACTCACCATTCCTTTTGCGTATTTTCCGATTGGAGGCGGCTCTTTTTCTTTCTTCTTTTCCTTAATAAAAATCCAAGCCAATAATACTGAAATGATACAAAAAGCAGGAAATGCAAAAAAAGCTCCATACCAAACAAGTAAAGCTATAAGAGAACCGATAATTGGAGAAAGAACTTTCCCCATCCCGTTCGACGCCTCGACAATCCCGAGCACTCTGCTTTCTTCAGATCCTTTAAACAGATCAGCTGAAAGGGTCATTGCGATTGGTCCTGTGCCTGCAGCCCCAAGTCCCTGAAGAGCCCGCCCTGCCATAATCCAAGGAAAGGCATTGTTAAAAAAACCGGCGGCAAAACCGGCTAACAACCCGCCTATTCCATAAAGAATTAAGCAAGGAATAATAATGATTTTTCGGGAAAAGCGATCGGCCAAATAGCCAACAATGGGAATGAAGGCTGCCGCGGTTATCGAAAACACTGTTATGACGAGACTGACTTGAAATTGTGATAATTGCAATTCAGATTTCATTTGGGGCAATATTGGAATCAGCATTGAATTGCCAAGTGTTAATATCAGAGGTATTGAACCAATTGCAACAATCGTCATGGCGTTATTGCGTTTTGTTTGCGTCATCAAAAAAGCTCCTCCTTTTCATGTGTTAGAATGTCCTCGGTTTGGCTGTTTATTCAAGGTTGAAGAAAAATTGCATAATGGAAAATCCTTTTCAAATAATAATCCAACGGAAATCGAAATCTGAATCACAGTGACATTTTACCCACTCCATTAGTATGAGAAAAACATTTCCGAAATCTTTATGTAAAAATAAATTTATATTTTCCACAAACAAGCTTAATTTTTTATCTTTATTCTTATATTTGGTATCACAAGCAGGGAGGATTCAGTGATGAAATTAAGTAAAAAGGTAATGGGAATTACATTGGCTGGCAGTTTAGCTATAGGATCACTTGGCTTTGGAAGCAGTGATGAAAAAGTAGAGGCTAAGAAAGATCCACAACAAGCGAAAAATGTCATCGTTCTGGTTATGGATGGAGTAAGTTCAAGTACAACAACGCTCGCTCGTTGGTATAAGGGAGAGCCGCTTGCGATGGACGGAATTCTAACAGGAGGAGTTCGTACATATTCAGCAGAGTCAGCAATTACTGATTCAGCTCCTGCAGGAACGGCGCTTGCAACAGGGAATAAATCAAATGATAAATTGGTAGGCGTATTACCGGAAACAGTAACAAGTCCGGGAGTGGATCCTTCATTGGCGGACAACCCGTTAAAACCCGTGGCTAATGTACTTGAAGGTGCGAAAACAAGCAAAAAAGCGACAGGAATTATCTCAACTTCTGAAATTCAGCATGCCACACCTGCCGGATTTTCAGCTCATGCGACCCACCGCAGTCAATATGACAATATCGCTGAACAGCAGGTTTATCAAGGAATGGATGTTGTATTGGGAGGCGGAAAAGACTCCTTTACGACAGGATCAGCCAAAAACAATCGAAAAGACGGAGAAGACTTAACAAAAGTCATTGAGAGCAAGGATTACGATTTCGTCGATACGCGTGACGAATTGTTGAAATCAAAATCCAGCAAATTATGGGGGGCTTTTGCACCCGCAGAATTGGCTTACGATCTAGATCGTCCTCAAACGAAGCCTAATGAACCAACGCTTGCTGAAATGACGAAAAAAGGGATCTCTACTCTTTCTAAGGATAAAGATGGATTCTTCTTATTTGTAGAAGGAAGTAAGCCGGATTGGGCAGCACATGCAAACGATCCGGTCGGAATGATCAGTGATGTCCTTGCTTATGATGCAGCGGTAAAGGAAGCTTTGGATTATGCTAAAAAAGATAAAAATACGATGGTAATTGCTGTTTCTGATCATGGAAATAGCGGGATTTCAATTGGAAACCAAAATACGTCAAAGTCTTATCCTTCTACACCTGTTTCAGCATATGTAGATCCTTTGAAGAAGGCAGAAATGACTCTAGAAGGAGCTTTGAAACAGCTTAAGCCTGACAAATCGAATGCTCTTGAAGTTGCAGCACTCTATGGAATCGATCACCCTTCAGCAGAAGAAAGAAAAGCGATTGAAGAATCTTCTGACTTAGGAAAAACGCTCGTACAGCTATTAGCTGCTCGTGCTAACATTGGCTTTACTACCGGAGGACATACAGGTGAAGATTTGTTCTTGTATTCATACGGACCAGGAAAGCCTGAGGGACTTGTTCAAAATACCGACATCGCTCATACAGTAGCCGGAGCTTTAGGCTTTGACTTAAAGAAACTGGACAAGCAGTTATTCGTTGACGCAGAAAAAGCGTTCAAAGAAATTGGAGCGAAAGTAAGCATCGATTCCTCTGATTCGCAAAATCCGGTTTTAGTTGTTAAAAAAGACAAAAAAGAAGCGAAACTTCCAGTAAACAAAAATATCGTCACTGTGAATGGAAAAGACCGGGAGCTTAACAGTGTAACGGTTCAATCCAACGGCAAGTTCTATGTATCCAAAGAAGCAGTTGAGCTTGTTAAAAAAGGAAGGTAATTTGGTTTTGTCCCCCCATTTTAGTTGAAATGGGGGGCATTTTTTTTGGATGTAGGTTGACTTTTAAACCATCAATATTAAAATTCTCCTCTATTAGACCACAGTTTACTTTCACTTCTATTGTGCGGCTATGAAGCCTTCTCTTTCCTAATCTTAATCATTTTATCTTCAAGAACTATTTAAAAACCGAATAAAATATTGTTTTTATCATACTATATTTCGTTTATAATGGCAGTGTATATGTCTGGAGGGTTAATGATATGTTTCAATCGAAGAAAATTCTGTTGTTAGGTTCAGGAGAATTAGGGAAAGAAGTGATCATCGAAGCACAACGTCTTGGTGTGGAAACGATCGCTGTTGACCGTTATGAGCATGCGCCAGCGATGCAGGTTGCACATCGGAGTTATGTTGTGGATATGATGGATCCGAAGGAAGTTAGACGAATTGTCGAGAATGAAGAACCGGATTTAATAGTCCCGGAAATTGAAGCGATTGCGACAGCTGAGTTAATTCAATTAGAAAAAGAAGGATTTCGAGTCATTCCGAATGCGAGAGCTGCTCAATTAACAATGGATCGTGAAGGAATTCGGCGATTTGCGGCTGAGACACTGCAGCTTCCAACAGCAAATTATGAATTTGCCGATACGTACGAGGAATTTGTACAAGCCGTTCACGAAATAGGCTTTCCTTGTGTAGTCAAGCCTATTATGAGTTCATCTGGGAAAGGACAAAGTGTCTGCCGCACTGAAGCAGAGATCAAAGAGTCATGGAGCCTTGCCATGGAAGGCGGACGAGTGCAAAAAGGACGAGTCATTGTCGAAGAGTTTATTCCATTTGACTCAGAAATAACTCTGCTTACCGTTCGTGCAGTAGACGGAACCAAGTTTTGTGCCCCAATTGGCCATAAACAAAAGGACGGAGATTATATTGAATCGTGGCAGCCTCACGATATGTCAGAGGAGCAAATACGTGAAGCGAAAAGGATTGCCCAAGCAATTACCGACGGTCTAGACGGATATGGCTTGTTTGGCGTGGAGCTTTTTCTTTCTAAGGACAAAGTTTATTTCAGTGAAGTATCTCCGCGTCCGCATGATACCGGCCTCGTCACGCTTGTTACACAAAACCTGTCAGAGTTTGCCTTGCATGTGCGTGCTATTTTAGGCTTCCCGATTCCGGAAATTACTTTTACAACCCCAGGAGCAAGCCGTCCGCTAAAAGCTGCGGAGGAACATAGCGATTACACCATTGACGGAGTTGAACAAGCTCTTGGCGTTCCTGAGACACAGATCCGAGTATTTGGGAAACCCGTGGCTACACCTGGTCGCCGTGTCGCTGTAGTGCTATCTTCATCAGACACAGTGGAAAAAGCGAGAGTGAATGCGGAGTTGGCTCTTGATCGGTTAAAGGTGAAATAAATTGTATGTAAAGGAATAGTGGGCAGAAGACCCATGTGCAATTATGAAGTGTTTTTGTGCAAATATGACACGAACCTGTTCAATAAACGGGCACATCTGTTCAATTATGCAGTGCATCTGTTCAATTTTAGGTTAAACCTGTGCAAATAATTGTTTCAATTGTTCAATTGGTCTACGGCGCTGACATGATCCCGAAATGATCGCATGATAATCCCCTTATAAAAATTGAATTTGAATGATTATTTCACTATTTTCACAATAAAGCAGGTCGTTTGCAGATAATTATAGAAAATCCTATCAAACTTTTCATAAGGAGTTTGATAGGATGATCATTAAAGAACGGAAATACCCGATATCAATTCAGAAGCTTGAAGCAATCTTAAGAAGATTACCTAAAAAACCTTCCTTTTCATCAAAAAGAGCATTAATTGAAGAGGAGCTGCTTAAACAGAAAGCAGGTTATTATGGAGAGCAGTCCCTTGACTATCATCTGCGCTTTTTGCCGGATAAAAAATATTTTATTCTCCAAGATCTGAGACTTGCAAACAAATACGGATTTTTTCAGATTGATACGTTAATTCTTTCCCAGAGCTTTCTTGTAATCCTTGAAATCAAAAATATAAAAGGGACCATCTATTTTGATGACAACTTTAATCAACTTATTCGATCATCCGATGGAAAAGAGGAAGGGTTTTTAGACCCGCTGCTGCAAATCAGAAGGCAGCAGTCAGAGTTGATGCATTGGTTATCTAATGATTTTAAAAATTTCCCTGAAATCCCCATAGAAACCTTTGTTGTAATTAGCAACCCTTCCACAATCATTAAGTCCACGACAAATAATACTTTTCTTAAGGAAACGGTAATGCATGGAACATTACTTCCTCAAAAGATAACCGATCTTGGCAAAAAGCACCCTCCTAAAATCATCCCGATGAAACAGTTGAAAGAACTTGCTCATAAGTTAAAGAAAATGCATGTAGTGAGCAATCCAGACCTATTAAAAAGGTTTGACATTAAGAAATCGGAATTAGTTAAAGGAGTATACTGTCCAAAGTGTCATTCTTTGCCAATGTTGAGAAAGAATAAAGCATGGCTTTGCAAATCCTGTTCATATTCTTTAAGAGATGCCCATATTGAATCATTGAAAGATTACGCGCTTTTAATAGGGCCGACAATCACCAATCGACAGCTTAGAGATTTCTTGTACCTTTCTTCTAGAACTACTTCCGTCTATTTTCTCAAATCCATGAACCTAAAGCATTCCGGCAACACAAAAGGCAGGGTATACGAATTGCATTTTTCATAGGAAGTGAAGCAGTATTGCGAGAGTATGCATCATTCTAAAAACTAAACTAATTTATCAAACCTCACCCGTTTATTCAACGCATACATGATCGGCATCCCAACGAACATGACGACAAATTCGCCAATGGCGGTCGTAAGCCATGTCGCAAAGAAGGGGAAGTCCATCGCCAATTGAAGCTCGATCGCAATCAAAAACATTGTAAATGTGAAAACGAGTGTGTTGATCACCATACGGGCAACAATGCTTTTGACAAATCGTGCCGAAAAAATCGTAATTGATAAGGCCAGCAGAGATTGCCCGACACCAAAAACGAGGTCATAGGCAAGTAATGGAGAAAAAAACAAATTCGTTAGAAATACACCTAAAATAATTCCATAAATAAATTTTTTATTAAAAACGACCAAATGATTGAACATTTCTGAGATGCGAAATTGGATATTCGTAAACCCAAATGGCTGGATTAAAGCTGAAACTGCAATGTATAAAGCAGCAAACAAAGCATTTCCTACAATTGTTTTGGTACTCATTTTTCTCTCTCCTTAGTTTTTTATCGTGGGATGGTTACGAACCACGTCCTGCAAAATCTACATAATAAAACCACTGGCATGTTTAGTAAACATAAAATTGGAGAGTTTATCAAGAAAGATGATAGGGAAACATCTAAAAAAACAAATAAGGGGGACCTAAATGTGAATGTGAAATCAGAAGAATATATAAAAGAACAGATATTTTCCGCGTTGAATTTTTATTATCCAAAATGTATGGACCTCGAAAATGGCGGATACGTGGGAGAGATGCTGGATGATGGAACCATAGTTGATGTCAAAACGAAGCATCTTGTTGCTACGAGCCGTCACATCTATACCTTTAGTGTCGGAGCTCTGCTAGACGGACCCGAATGGTGCAAAGAAGCGGCTGAACATGGATTAAGATTTCTGCAGTCCTTTCATTTGGATAAGGAAAACGGCGGGTATTTTACTGAGCTTAGCGGTCAAGAGGTGGCAGATTCCTCAAAAAACGCTTACGGGCATGCATTCGTTCTTTTAGCCGCTTCAATGGCAGCAAAAGCCGGAATATCTGGATCAGAAAAGGTGATCGAGGACGTTTATCAGACAATGGAGAAGCATTTTTGGGAAGAGGAGCACCGCTTATATAGGGATTTTGCAAACGCAGATTGGAGCAATTTTTCAAGCTATCGCGGGCAAAATGCTAATATGCACTCATGTGAAGCTATGTTGACAGCCTATGAAGCAACAGGGGATGAAAAATATTTGAAACGAGCACATGAGCTTGCAGAAAGTGTAGTGAATAAGCTGGCTAGTCAAAGCGGAGGCTGGATTTGGGAGCACTTTGATGAACAATGGAAGGCGAATTTTCAATACAGTAATGAAACAAATAACGAAACACGTGATGAATTTCGTCCGATCGGTTTTGTTCCGGGTCATCAATTTGAATGGTGCAAGATGTTTGTTTGGCTGGATAAATATCAAAATGAACCAGGGCTTGTAGAAAAAGCAGAAACGTTATTTAAAGACACATGGAATAAAGCTTGGGATGAAAAATACGGCGGCCTGATTTATTCTTTAACTCAGCAATTTGAAATGATAGATGATGATAAAAATTATTGGGTCCAGGCCGAAGCAATAGCCGCTTCTGCCATGCTGGCTGCCAGAACAGGAAATGAAGCGTATTGGGATTGTTACCGTCAAGTCTTTCAATATAGCCACTATTATTTTATCGATCATCAATATGGTGCCTGGTATGCTTTGCTTTCTCGTCAAAACAAGAAATATTCAGAATTGAAAAGCCCGGCGACCAAAGCGGATTATCACCCGATTTCTGCTTGCTATTTGGCATTAAGAGAAATAAAATAATAGTATTGTGAAAACATGAAAGGAGGGTGCCCGGATGAAGAAGAGATCTATTTCAAATCTATCTAAAGGTATTGGGTACTCGACTGCTGTTTTCTTTAAAGTTGTGGATCACGGGAGAAGTCTGTCTATAAACGGAAGCCTTAGCGATTCATTTCTTTATTAGAAGGAATACGTGGAGGACATGCCACAGCTCGCTTTTCTGTGGTATGTCATTTTGATACATCACAGGATCCCTGTGGTGTTTTTTATTTAGTAAAAATGGGAGGGGATGTCATGAAAATGACGGGGAGAAACATATTTATTAAAACGATGGACACTTCAGACGCAGAGGCTTTTCTGCAGCTGGAATTACGAAACAAAGAGTTTTTTCAGACGTATACTCCATTACGCAACAACAATTTTTACATGATGGAAGGACAATTAAAGCGTATACAATCAATCGTGAAAAATAGAGAGCTGGAGCAGGAATATTCCTTTGGAATCTACATAATCGGCAGCGAAGAATTAATCGGAAAAGTCACATTATCAGAGGTGGTAAGAGGGGCTATTCAAGGCTGCTTCATTGGATACTATTTAGATAAACAACATAATGGGAAAGGATATATGACAGAGGCTGTCAGGCTCACCGTGCACTATGCCTTTCATGACCTGAATCTTCATCGGATCGAAGCCGGGGTTATGCCGCACAACCAAGGGTCCATGAAGGTACTGGAAAAAGCGGGATTTCACAAAGAAGGCATAGCGAAGAAAAATGTAAAGATCAACGGAAAATGGGAGGATCATCAAATATTGGCAATCGTGAACGAAAACGAGTAAGGAACTTGCACCCATTTACAGGTGCTGGAAACACACCATCAGCAGGTGACGAGTCAAATCGAAGAGTTGAAGCATAACCTGGAAGCGATTGAGGATAAAATTGAGCTTTATCGAAAAATGGAGGAAAAGGATGTGTTGAATGAGTAATAAATGGCTGGATTGGGCAAAGCAAATTCACGCGATTTCGCAAACAGGATTGGCTTATTCAAAGGACGTATACGATAAAGAACGTTATGAACAATTGCTGCGCCTTAGTACTGAGATTTTTGCCGAATATACCGATTCTGGTATGGAAAAAATCAAACTATTTTTTTCGAAGGAAACTGGCTATCAAACTCCTAAAGTAGACGTTCGGGGAGTCGTTTTTAAGGAAAACAAAATCCTGCTAGTAAAAGAAAATAGCGATCAACGGTGGGCATTGCCTGGCGGTTTCTGTGATGTCGGCTTATCGCCTGCCGAAAATGCTGTAAAAGAAATCAAAGAAGAATCAGGCTATGATACAGTTAGTACAAAGCTGCTTGCAGTATTGGACTATCACAAGCATCCTCATCCGCCAGATATCTTTCATTACTATAAAATTTTCATTCAATGTGAATTGATTGGAGGCTCCCCGAGTATGGGTGTAGAAACCAATGATGTTCGTTTTTTCTCAGAATCCAATTTGCCCGAGCTTTCACTTAATCGAAATACAGAGTCTCAAATAAAGCTGCTGTTTGAGTTTTTAAGAAATCCTCAGAAAGAAACGATCGTTGATTAAATAGACAGCAGGGGACGTGAAGATTGTTTCGTTGATGCAAATGGATTGATTGCTAGTTCACAACACTTATTCTGTTGATGCAAAGTGGGCTGTAGCTAGATGGGGGAACAGCGAGAATACAGGGGAAGTGGCTTCACGAAAAAGACTCTCGCTTTATACACTTGGAACGGTTTACACCCTTCCAATGAAGGATTCAGGTGAATCGCGGCAGTAACAAAAGGGTTTATGGAACCTTATTAACTATTATAAGAAAAAGCCCTTCCTTCTTTTGGAGGGGCTTAAAACTATTTCAACTTCTCGAGGTTTCTGCTCTGTTTTACGAAAACGAGGTAAACAACTGAAAAATCCAGTTAAATTTGAATTACTTATCTTTTAAAGCGGATCTTATTATCATTTTTACTAACATTACTACTAGTGCGATGCAAATAATTAACACGATTAAACCTTCGATGCTAAAGTTCCCCATAACGATCACTTCCTTACCAATTTGTCAGGGTCTATGACTTTTAAGAGTAAACGAACTAAATTCATTAGAGACAGTTGTTTTCGCAACGACAGTTGAATATGCAACAGTAGCTGTGAATGTGTCACTCATACCAGAATAAAAAGTATCCTGATTTTCATTGCTTGAAGTTAATGTATCTTTCAAAAACTTTACCAATTCCCTGCTTCCAATTTATTCCTTTGGTAAGAGATTATAGCATCTGAAAATTATATATTATAGTGAATTTCTATGAAATGATTCGAAAGTATTGTTTCTCCAAAAAATATTTAGACACATTAACTAATGCTTTGTTTTTCGGAGGATAGATAGTTTAATTCAAAGATATTTATGTTGATTCTTTTTTCATAAACGGTAATGCTAGGCCAATAACCTTCATGTTAAATCCCCATATCATAACCATTTTTGTTATTCTCATTTAGCATCAAGGACAAACCTCCGTTGTCTTGTTAACGTACATGCATATTGCCCGCACATACTTATTGATAAGAGGTCGTTTTGGACACCGGTGATTTTCGGAGCAAGCGCAATAAATGGTTAGCATTCACCATCAGCACTCCTGCAACGATAGTTAAGCCTCCAAGAACAGTGGTCCATGAAAAGAATTCGTTGTACAAAAGAACCCCTAGAGTTAAAGCGATAAATGGTGCCACGTATAACCATGTGGAAGGGAAAACCGGTCCTGTTTTTATGACGAGCCAATAGTATAAGCTATGCCCGATCATTGAACCTACAACGATCAAATAAAGAACGGAACTAACAGCCGGCACAGAAGAAAAAGCTTCGAACGAAACAGGTTCTGTTACTAGTGAAAGGCCAATCAGCATCAGTCCGCCCAGTATCATTTGTGCTGCATTAAGAGTGACAGGCGAAGCATCACCCATTCTATGGGATATGTGCTTCATATATACGGAGCCAGATGCATAGAACACTTGGCCAAGCAACACAACGATACACCCTATAAGCCAATTGACGTGCATTTCACCTTTCAAGCTTGGCAGCGTAAGCAAAACTACTCCTAATAAACCAACAACACAGCCGATAAACCCCAACCGGCTGCTTTTTTGCTTAAGCACTGTCGTTTGAATGATTACGATCATCAGCGGTGCAGTGGCGCATAAAACGGCTGCGATTCCGGAAGAGATATATTGCTCTGCCCAATAAATGGTAGCGAATGTACCGAATGTTAAGCACATGCCAGTGATCATCATTTCTTTTTTAAGCAATAAAGAGAATGAAGCTTTTTTTCTCCATGCCATCCACAAAAAAAGAATCAGCCCTGCGACAAAAAAACGGATCCCTGCTGATAAAAATGGAGGAAACCCTTCATCTACTCCAATCTTAATAGCCAAAAATGTAGTTCCAAAAATAAAACAAATCGTTAAATAAGCTGCGTAAACCACTAAAATTCCTCCTTTTCTCCATCATAAATAACAAGAGATAGAACAGTTATCATTGAATAGAACAGTTTTCTGCAATTATGATAAAATGATAGAAAAAAAGGGGGACGACGGGTGTGAAAAATCAAATTCATAATGAAATCCCGCTTTTTAAGCAAGTCTATGATTTCGCCTTAAGAAGGATTGAAGGCGGTGATTGGAAGGAGCACGAAAAAGTTCCCTCTGTCCGTACCATGGCAGCTAAAATGAAGATGCATCGGTTGACTGTTTTAAAAGCGTACCAAATGCTGAAAAACGATAACCATCTCTATGTAAAAGACAAGTCAGGCTACTATGTTCAGCCTAAGGGCATACGCGTTTTTACACAAACAGATAATCCGATTGTTTCTTCTTATGTCCATAAAAATCACTTGTCGGAAATTCACCAGGTTAAGGTGGATTATCAATTTTCAAAAGCTCTTGTGAACCCTAAGCTATTGCCAACCAAATTTTTTTCAGAATATTTAAAGGATGTCCTCGTCTCAGAGCCTGAAATTCTTGGGACGTATTCGACGATTGAAGGCGATGAAAAATTGAGGAAGCATATGTCTTCCTATTTTATCGAAAAAAATAATATGCATGTGGACCCTGCGGAACTTGTAGTTTTTTCCGGGGCTCAACAGGTGATATACCTCGTGGCACAAACCTTTGTGAAACGAAGAGACACTGTATTGTTGGAACGCCCGAGCTACAGTATGGCAATCGACGCGTTCCGGCAGCAAGGTGCCGAGATTATTCCGGTGGAGCTTTTTCCGGACGGCTATGATATAGCTGAGATTGAGCAGCTGATGAAAAAGCATCAACCACGGCTATTTTATTTGAACCCAACGTTTCATAATCCGACCGGCTACACCGTTCCTGCCGATCAGCGAAAACAGCTGGTTGAGCTAGCTGAAGCGTACGGATGCCTGCTCGTGGAGGATGATACGAATTACGATATTTATTTTGATGAGAAACCGCCGCCGCCGATCTTTTCGTATGATACGGAAGGGTATGTCATTTACATTCGCGGCTACAGTAAATATGTCAGTCCCGGACTAAGAATTGCGTTTGCGGCCTGCCGCGCGCCGCTGATGAATATTCTCAAATCGGCCAAGTCTTTGGCTGATAACGGTGCCCCGCTTTTAAATCAGAAAATGTTTCTTCATTATTTCTTTTCAGATCGCATGCAAACGCATTTGGAGAAGCTGCGAATCGCATTAAGCATTCGTAAAGAAATTATGGAAGAAGAACTGGACAAATCAGGATGGAAGTGGGTAAGTCCAAAAGGGGGATTAAACCTATGGGTAGAGCTTCCCGGTCATATCCCCGTCGAACGCCTGCTGGACGAATGCCTGAAAAACTCGATTTCATTTGTCCCTGGAGAAATTTGTGACCCGCTAAAAGAAAGAAAAGCGTGGATTCGGCTAAGCTACTCGTTCGTGAACGAAAACGAGATACGAAGCGGAGTGCGGAAGCTGCTCAGAATAGCAGACGAAATCAGTTTGTGACGTGCGGGGAAGACTAATGTGAGTGTTTGGAATGCTACAAAGGGTATTGATGTTTCACACTTGCGGGGGAACATTGACTGGAAGAATGTTGAGGCAGACGGCTTAGAATTTGCATTTATCAAAGCAACAGAAAGCATCATAACACGATGATAATTTTTCATGAATGCAGCCAGCGCATGTATAAAAGAAGGAATATTATTAAATCCAAGTATTGAAGGATACAAACAAATCGCTGCAGTAGTAAAAGGGTGTAAGAAGTTTATTAATTATTGTAATCAAAAAGCTCTTCCGTTCTTTTTCAGACCATATGAATAAAACGTATCGGGATAACTTAAAAGTGCCGAGGCTATGTATGGATGAAGAACACATAGTCAAAATGGAACATCTATTATCAGATAGTTAAAACAAAGCTATTCTTTCAAATGGAATATAAAATGCCGCTAATCCTTTTTAAGGAAAAGCGGCATTTACATGATTATTACTCATAAACTCCGAAGAACGGCAGCCAGTGGAGTTTATATTGGTTTTTTTTGTTACTGTTGTCCTTACTTTTCTGTTCACTGTTCTTCCTTTGGTTCCTCTAAAAACAATCGACTGTTTTTCGCTTCTCCATGGTTTATCCATTAATAATGGTCGAGTTTCTTCCTTTATATATGTTCTCCAAAAGAATACATGCGCTACCATTGTTTTAAGGTTTTGTTACAGAATCTTTTTATCGATTTCCTTTCATTATTAAGCAAATACAGAAGTGCTATGAAGCGGCTGAACTTTTGCTTTTGGATCTAAATAGGATTTAGCGTTATTTACAGCAGTAGGTGCCTCTCCAAGACCAGTCGCTATCAATTTTACTTTTCCGTCAAATGTACAAATGTCTCCGGCAGCGTACACTCCGGGGATATTAGTTTCCATCTTGGAATTGACAACAATCGAATTTTTTTCAATTTCTAACCCCCAATTCTTAATAGAACCAAGAGAAGATACAAAACCAAAGTTAATAATTACTTCATCAACCTCAATGGCTTCTTCAGTGCCTACTGTCACCCTTTCTAAAATTACTTTGTTAATCCTATCATCGTTTCCAACTAATTCCACTGGAACATAAGGAGTTTTTAAAGTAACGTTCGAAGAATCTAATTGGGTCACACTGTGTTCATGTGCTCTGAATTTTTCCCTACGGTGAACGAGAATGACTTTCTCAGCAATTGGTTCGAGCATAAGTGCCCAATCAATAGCGGAATCTCCCCCTCCACAAACCATTACTTTCTTGTTACGAAATTTCTCCAAGTCATCGATGAAATAATGAATGTTTTTATTCTCATACTTTTCTGATCCTTCAAGCCCTATTTTTCTAGCGTTAAAAGCTCCAATTCCTGCTGTGATAATAACTGTTCTTGTTAGATGCTCTTCTATATCAGTGGTGAGTTTAATTGTTCCGTCTTCCTTAATATCAAGATCTTTCACTGTTTGTTGTAAACAAATTTTTGGATTAAACTGCGCCATCTGTTCTTTTAAGCCCGTGATTAAGTCTTTTGCCCGAATTTTAGGAAATCCGGCTACATCATAAATGTATTTTTCTGGATATAGGGTAGAGAGCTGCCCGCCAAGCTGAGGTAAGCTTTCAATTATTTTTACGGATGAATTTCGCATACCTCCATAGAAAGAAGCAAATAGGCCTACAGGACCTCCACCAATAATTGTAATATCATATATCATCTTATCTTGTTTCATCATTAAATCCTCCAAAATCACTCTACACAATTACTCATAAGATTTTGATTAGAAATGTTAACAGAATTCTACCTAAAACAGCCCAAGCCTCCAAACTGTGCAGTCTCGTGGAAATCCTGTTAGTTTTAGAAATAGCCGTAAGGGTGGAAGGATTTTCTTCTATTCTGTAAGGCTCTTTCTTTCGTAAACAGAAGTAAAAGATCTGCTGCTTACATTTATGCCCATTGAATAAAAATGAACTAAACGGTTCTATTGAGTCCAAGATCAGAGCTTCTGATTCTACTCCAGATTGGCATGTCTGCTAAACATTGTTTTCGAATTCATCCCTTTTTTCTCCATAACCTTTAATATAACAGCATCAAAGAATAATAAGAGAGTTTGCTCGAATAGGGATCCCATTGGCTGTATCGTTTTATATTCACTGCCTGTTTCAGTTTTAGATTGAGCCGCTAATTTAATAGAAACTTCAGCCATTCTTCCAATAGTGGAATCAGGAAATATTGTGACAAGTGCTACTGTTGCTTCCAATTTTTTTGCTTTTTCAGCCATGGATACCAGACTCTTTGTTTCTCCCGATCCAGAACCGATAATCAAAATATCCTTCTTCTCCAGGTTAGGAGTAACGGTTTCTCCTACGACATAGGCGTCTAAGCCCATGTGCATCATCCGCATGGCGAAAGACTTAGCCATAAATCCGGATCGCCCCGCCCCAGCCACAAAAACCTTCTTTGATTCGAGGATATAATCTACCAGCTTTTCAGCTTCTTCACTGGATATTAAATCAGCAGAACGGTTTAGCTCTTCGATAATTTCATTAACGTATTGGGTTGTCTGCATAATGGTTGTAACCTTTCTTATGCAAAAGTTTCTTGTTTAATTAAGTTTTGCATTTGTGCCGCCACAGCTTTTTTATCTTCGTTACCTGTAATACCTCCACCTACAATAACTAGGTCGGGTTGTGATTGCACCACTTCCGGAAGTGTGGCTAACTTAATTCCCCCTGCAACTGCAGTTTTCGCATTGTTTACGACACGCTTAATCGTTTGAAGCTGTTCAAAAGGATTTTCTCCCTCTGCTTGAAGGTCATAACCTGTGTGGACACAAATATAGTCTACTCCCAGTGCGTCAACTTCTTTCGCACGTTGTTCAAGGTCTTTTACATTAATCATGTCAACTAGGATTTTCGCTCCTTGTTTTTTAGCCTCTTCCACAGCCCCCTTGATTGTCGCATCGTCTGTTGCTCCAAGAACGGTAATAATATCAGCGCCGGCTTCTGAAGCTTTCATTACTTCATATGCACCTGCATCCATAATTTTAAGATCAGCCAATACTCTTAGAGAAGGAAATTCCTCCTTAATCTCTTTTACGGCTTTGAGACCTTCGTTAATTACCACAGGTGTACCGATTTCAACGATATCAATGTGTTCTTGAACCTCTTTTACTACTTTCTTTGCTTCAGGAATATTAACAAGATCTAATGCTAATTGAAGTTCCATCCAATTTCACTCCTTATTTTTTTGGTGTAATTTTAGTCTAAGTGGTAATTTTCAAAAAAAAAAGTACGCACTTATAAAACATATAGTTACAAATAACACACTTATTGAAAAAGGAAGGGAAAGTAAGTCAAGCTGGTATTATATAAAATCATCGGGAATTGAAAGTAGTTGTTGTGTATTTTTGTTATAGAAACAACTATGAAAGGACTTTTCCGAACGTTTTTGAAAAATACCTAAAAAAAATACGGGTTAGATTTTCTCACAAAATGTTTTTAATATTCTAAAATTTAAAATTATAATTGGCCCAATCGTAATATTACGACTTTGTTTTACTAGGGAGTGAGGTGCAGAGTTATGAAGCAAAAGAAAATTGTCATCATCGGAGCCGGTATTGTTGGATGCAGTACTGCCTACTACTTAAGCAAAATGGGGCAACAAAACATTACAGTCATTGAGCAAGGACCGTTGTTTGAAACAGGGGGATCAACCTCTCATGCACCAGGGCTTGTGTTTCAACTTAGTTTTTCTAAAGTATTGACTACTTTAGCCTCTCAAACAGTGGAGACTTTTAAGGATTTAAGTGCTGAGGGACAACCTTCTTTCTATTCGGTAGGGAGTCTGGAAATTGCAACTACACCTGAGCGTTTAGAAGATTTGAAACGAAAAGCAGGTGTGGGAGCATCGTGGGGAATCGAAGCATTGATTCTTTCACCCGAGGAATGTGCCAAAAAATGCTCGCTAATTAATCCGGATAACATTTGTGGAGGACTATATGTACCGTCAGATGGAGTTGCTAAACCGCTTCGTGCTATTGATAAAATGGCGAATTTTACAAAATCTCTAGGTGCTAAGTTTTATGGTCACACAGAGGTAACAGGAATCGACATTGTGGATGGTCAAGTAAAAGCGGTCGAAACAAGTGCTGGAAGATTTGAAGCTGACTTAATAATTTGCTGTGCTGGATTCTGGGGACCTCGTATTGGAGAAATGGCAGGAGTAACTATTCCTCTTCAACCAATGGCACATCAATATGTGTTTACCAATGATTTGCAAGAACTGGCTGATGAAACAGAAGAGGCAACCGCACCGCTTATCCGCCAACAAGATGATGCCATATATTTCCGCCAAGTATTCAATCGTTTAGGTATCGGTTCTTATCAGCATCGTCCATTGCCTGTCGAGCTTAGTGAGATTACCAAGTATGGCGAAGCGAAAGAAATGCCATCTGTAAAGCCCTTTACACCTGAAGACTTCGAAAAACCATGGCATGATGCCCTTAAACTTATTCCAGCATTAAAACAAACAGGCATGAAAAAAGGAATAAACGGTATATTTTCCTTTACACCTGATGGAATGCCGCTGTTAGGAGAATCACAAAAAGTACGTGGATTTTGGGTGGCAGAAGCTATATGGGTGACCCATTCTGCTGGTGTTGGGAAAGCGATGGCTGAGTGGATTGTAAATGGAGCGCCAAACCTTGATCTGGAGTTATGTGATATTAATCGTTTTGACACATATGCACAAAGCCCTACTTATTTTAAAAAGCGTTCCATTGAACAATATGAAAAAGTATATGATATCCATCATCCATTTATGCCGCCGGAAACATCGCGTGATATGCGTGTAAGTCCATATTATATGCGTCAAAAAACCTTAGGGGCTTATTTTAGTGAACGATCTGGATGGGAGCAGCCACAATGGTATGAAGCAAATGATTCGCTTGTTGCAAAATATGAAAAACACATCTTGAAACGTGAAGGATGGGCAGCTCAGTATTGGTCACCAGTTATTGAGGCTGAACAGCTGCATACTCGGCAATATGCTGGGCTTTATGATATGACGGCTACCAAAAAACGGCTCGAGATCAGCGGTGAAGGGGCACTAGAGTTTTTACAAAAATTAACGACAAGCAATATCGATATTCCAGTTGGTCATGTAACGGATACATTGATGCTCCATGAATTAGCTGGAATAAAAGATCGAATAAGAGTGATTCGTACAGCAGCTTCGACCTTCTTTGTTCTTTGTACGGGAGCCGTTGAAGCGAGTTGGATTAATAAACAATTACAAGCATCCAGCCGAGTTTTGATCCAAGATTTAACAGCTGGGATATGCAGCCTCGGTGTAATAGGATCTAAGACAAAAGAAATTATGCAACCTTTTGTTTCTGAGTCTTTTACATCAGAAGGATGGGTACTTGGCAAAGCAAAGGAACTATTTATTGAAAATGTTCCGGTGTTAGCTGTTTATGATTCCTATTTCGGTACAGAAGGATGGGAGTTATTTACGACTTTTGATCAAGGATTACTATTATGGGATTTATTAATTGAAGCAGGACGCCCACATCAGCTTATTGCTGCAGGTGACCGTGCACTTGAAAATCTTCGAATCGAATCACTTTCGTCAAGAAGCGGGAAAGACTTCTGGAGTGAACATGATCCATACGAAGTAGGGCTATATCATATGGTTGACCTTAATAAACCAGCCTTCATTGGAAAAGATACATTGCTTGTTCGTAAGGCAAAGGGACCTAAGCTATTGTTAACTACGTTAGTGTTGGATGATCCGTCAATGGTTGTGATGGGGTATGAACCGGTATTTCATACAGGAAAGACAGTTGGCTTTGTGACGAGCGCTGGATATGCATACAGTCTGGGCAAAGGGGTGGTATATGCGTTGCTATTACCTGAAGTTGTAAAAGAAGGTAATGTATTAAGTATTGAATACTTCGGACAGCGGCACAGAGCGAAGATCCTGGCACAATCTGTCGTAGTTTCTCAATAACAGGAGGTATAGATATGTCCAACAATTATGATGTCATAGTTATCGGTTTAGGAGGAATGGGTAGTACAGCTGCATACCAATTAGCAAAGAGAGGTCAACGGGTACTTGGACTTGAACAGTTTGGTCCGGCACATGACCAAGGGTCAAGTCATGGCGGTTCACGAATCATTCGACAATCTTATTTTGAAGATCCTGCATATGTTCCTTTATTACTTCGTGCCTACGAATTATGGAATGAGATTGAACGGGAAAGCGGAGAGGAAATTCTCACTATTACAGGGGGATTGATGATGGGACCCCCTGACAGTTTAACAGTATCCGGCAGTATTGAAAGTTCCAAACAGTGGAATCTTTCTTACGAGATTCTAGAAGCGAATGATATACACAGACGTTTCCCGGTTTTCACCCCTTCATCTAACACACTTGCATTATATGAAGAAAAGGCTGGGTTTGTTCGACCAGAACTAAGTGTGTATACTCATCTTCTTCAAGCGGAGAAGCATGGTGCTGAACTCCGATTCTTTGAAGCTGTTCAATCATGGGAAGCTCACCCTTCTGGTGAAGGTGTACGTGTTGTGACAAATAATGGAACATATGAAGCCGGGAAAATGATTATTTCGGCAGGGGCTTGGGCACCCCAGTTATTGAAAGACATAGGTGTAAACTTACAAGTTGAACGTCATATTCAAATGTTCTTTGAGCCGACAGGAGGAATAGAGCCTTTCCGTGTTGGGAAGCAACCGATTTATGTATGGGAAGCAGATGATAATGTGCAGTTATATGGTTTTCCTTCTTTCGGAGTAGGTGCTGAAGGAGCAAAAGTCGCTTTCTTTCGCAAGGGAAAACCTTGTACACCTGAAACCATTGACCGCACTGTGTATGACTATGAAGTTGCAATGATTAGAGAGTATCTTGCTCAAGGCCTTCCACAGTTAAATGGTCGATTTTTACAAGGGAAAACATGTATGTATACCAATACACCAGATGAACATTTTGTTATTTCCAATCATCCAGATTATCCGCAAGTGGCAGTCGCAGCTGGATTTTCCGGACATGGATTTAAATTTGCGAGTGTTGTAGGGGAGATTTTAGCAGACTTAGTGATTAATGGACAAACAAATCACCCAATAGATTTATTCAGCCCCCAGCGTTTTGTTTTTCAGTAAGTTGTGAATCAGCCATAGATGCTCTATTTAATCTTTCCAAGCGGATAAAGGAGGAAAAAAAGATGGAAATGAATCAGACGACAGTAAGTGATCCAGGAAAATTACAGGCTACATTAAAAGGGGATCTCTATACATCTCCGGAAATTTTTGAACTAGAAAAAGAGCATATTTTCACAAAAAAATGGACTTTTGTTGGCTTTGAATATGAGGTAGGGAAGTCGGGTCATTATATTACAACAAAGGTGCAGAACGAAAATATTCTAATTATCAGAGGAAAAGACAATGTTCTTCGTGCGTTCTTAAATGTGTGCCGCCATCGTGGAGCGACACTATGCAATAACCCTTGTGGCAAAACGGGAATTATTCGCTGTCCTTATCATTCTTGGAGTTATGGTCTTGATGGTTCCTTGCTTGGAGTTCCAAATACAACTGAGTGCCGTGAAGAGTTAGTTAACAATGAAAACTATGGCTTAGAGCCAGTGCATCTCCAAGTATGGCATGGAATGATTTGGCTGAACCTATCTGAAAATCCACTGCCGGTTGAACAACAATTAGATACACAAATATTTGACCGTTTTGGCGACCTTGCTACATTTAGTCGATATCAAATTCAAAATTTAAAAGTCGCTCATCGTAAAGAGTACGAGGTAGCGGCAAATTGGAAGCTCATCGTGGAAAATTTCCAAGAATGTTATCATTGCTCTTCTATTCATCCTGAATTAACAGCGACTCTTCCGGAATTCCGTTCAGGCATTGGTACACAAAATACAGTCAGTGGAGCAGCCAAATTTAATGATGAGCTGGAAGCTTTCTCAATAAGCGGCAAAGGTAGCAGAGCGATGTTAAAAGGCTTACTTCCAGAAGATGATCGTTTATATTATGGCATAACGATTCTTCCACTCGTATTCATTAACTTAACACCGGATCATGTCATTATTCATCGTATCCTTCCAATTAGTCCGGAGAAATCGAAAGTTATTTGTGAATGGTTATTTGATCCGGAAGAAATTGAAAAGCCAGATTTTGATCCAGCAGATGCTGTTGAATTGTTCCATCGTGTCAATATGCAAGATTTTGAAGCGTGCGAGTGGTGTCAAGAAAACATGGGATCAAGATCATACAAGAATGGCGGGATTTTAGTACCGATTGAACAACACGTTTCCAAATTTTACGATCTCGTCTTAGAATCAATAGGCATGAAAGTCGAATAATCAATCCGGTTTGACACGATGTTCGCTATAGATGGACGAAAGCTATACGTGTCAAACCCTTTTTTAAAAAGTTAGTTTCTTTAAGTAGATGCTCTATACAGTCTTAAATTATCTATTTAGAAGGGGTGAGGAAAGTTTATTCTTTCTTTTTAATAAAGCGCATATGGAACGAATGTACTGCTGAAACTCTATTTTAAATGGAGATGTGACAGACGCGCTCGTAGGTGTGTTCCCCATTTGGTGGATTCAACTTGTACACACTCCAAGGCAGGAAGTTATGATTTATTGACATTATTTAGTCAAGGGAAACTTCGTGTAATTGGAAAAATGGGAGGATGAAAAGGAGATGAATTTATTAATATTAGAATAATGGAGGGGGGATTATGAAGTGCGTACACTGGAAGAAATGCCTTTAGGTAAATTTCACTTTCAAATGTTCTTCTACACGGGCGGGGGAGCCTTTATTGACGGGTACATCATTGGCATTATCGCAGTAGCCTTGGCCGTTTTACAACCCCAGTTTGATATGTCGTTAACCGTAGTCGGTATGATAGCAATGGCTATGTATGTTGGCATGTTTTTTGGTGGAATACTGGGGGGATATTTAACGGATCTTATTGGACGAAAGAAGATGTTTATTCTCGATTTATCCATTTTTGTAATTGCCTCGATTCCCCAGTATTTTGTGACTGACCCGATGCAGCTTGTCATTTTACGCTTTATTTTAGGATTCGCGGCTGGAGCTGATTATCCGATTTCCGCCACTTATATGGCGGAGTTTGCTCCTAGTAAGCACCGTGGCGCCTTGCTTGGTGGACTAATCGCTCTATGGTATGTTGGCTACGGCATGTCCTTCTTGGTGGGGTATTGGATGTTGGCTCTGGGTGAGGATAGCTGGCGTTGGATGCTGGCAAGCAGTGCCATTCCGGCCATCATTATTTTGCTGGCTCGCATAAAGATGCCAGAATCCCCTCTTTGGCTAGCAAGTAAAGGAAAAGAAAAAGGAGCCAACGCTATCATTCAAGGGATCTTTGGAAAAGATGTGGTCCTCTCCGAGTCCTTCGAGGCTAAAGAAAAGACGTCATTTATGGACATGTTTAAAAATGGGTATGGCAAATGGACCCTCTTTATCGCCCTATTCTGGACGCTTCAAGTGGCTCCTGCCTTTGCGATTGCTACCTTCATCCCTGAAGTATTAGGGCAATTAGGATTTGCGGATGGAAACAAGGAGTATCTGGGTTCTACGATCATGAGCCTCTTCTATTTAGTAGGATTAATACCAGCTGTCTACTTGGTGGAGAAAATTGGAAGGAGACCGGTGCTAATTTGGCCCTTTCTAGTCTCTGCGATTATTTTAGTGATTTTGGGAATAACGTCCAGCTGGCAGATGTCATTTACCTACAGTATTACATTATTTGTCATTTACGGTATTTTTAACACCAGTATGAATATCCACCAATGGATTTATCCGAATGAATTGTTTCCGACAAAGATTAGAGGAACAGCTGTAGGATTCGGCACCGGCATGAGTCGAATTGGTGCCTCTCTGAGTACATTTTTGTTTCCCATGATATTGGCTAATTACGGGTTGGAAATGACTTTGTATGTTTGTGCAGGCCTATTTTTTGCTGGGTTTCTGATTTCGTTAGTGATGGCTCCAGAGACCAGAAATATGACTCTGGAACAGACAAGTGCTTTAAACAAATCTAACGATAAACTTAGCAATAAACCTGATTCTAAGACAGGGATTATATAAATGATTGTTTAATAGGCTATTGGAATAAATGAGAATTTAATAAAATCAAAAGGGAAATTAACGCTCCAACAGTAGGAGGAAGCAGTGAACAAAAATTCAAAAATATCAAGGATCAACAAATGCCGAGAGGCTATTATGAGAGGAGAGTAAACATGCAACGAGAATCCGGATTTGCAGAACCCATCATTCGTGTCTCCAATGTTTCAAAAGTATTTGGACGTCAAAAGGAACAAGCACTTGAACTACGAAAGTTAGGACAAAGCAAGCATGAAGTCGAACAAGAAACAAAAACAACTGTTGCCATATTCGATGCTAATTTTGAAGTAAAAAAGGGAGAAATATTTGTGTTAATTGGACTGTCTGGCAGTGGAAAATCCACATTGCTTAGATGTTTAAATGGACTTATCGAACCAACAGAAGGCATGGTGTTTCTTGAAAATGACGATATTGCACATATGGCTAATAGGCAGCTTCAGCAAGTTAGACGCAACAAAATTGGTATGGTCTTCCAAAACGTCGGGCTCTTACCAAATCGCACAGTGATTGATAATGTTACGTTTGGTTTAGAACTGCAAGGTGTACCTGCAGGTGTGAGAGAGAAAAAAGGGAAAGATGCGCTTGAGCTGGTGGGATTGAACGGTCAGGCGTATAAGCGTATTTATGAATTATCAGGAGGTATGCAGCAGCGTGTCGGCTTAGCAAGAGCGCTTGCCTCTAACCAAGAAATCTTACTAATGGATGAACCTTTCTCAGCTCTGGATCCTCTTATTCGCCGAGAGATGCAAAAGTTATTTCTTGATATTCAAGGAGAAATTCAAAAAACCGTTATTTTTGTGACTCATGATTTAGATGAAGCACTCACTTTAGGGCATCGTGCGGCAGTGATGAAAGATGGGGAAATTGTACAGCTTGGAACAGCTGAAGAGATTTTGAGCCGGCCTGCAACCGATTATGTAAAACAGCTTGTACAAGATGTTGATTACAGCAAAATTCGCCTGACAAAGAGTGCCATGACACCTGTTGAAGTTTTTGCATATGAAAACGAGTCACCGCAAGTTGTATTACGGAGAATGAAAACAAACAAACTATCAAACATTTTTGTTCTAGATAGACGGCACCATTTATTAGGTATTTTAAACATTCACGAAGTAGCAGAACTAGTTGAGTTTCATAAACAAAGTTTAATAGGAAAAGTGGAAAACCAAATGCATCGTGTTCATCTGGATGTTCCTTTAAGAGAAACTCTCCCTCTATTTATAAACAACGATCTTCCAGTAGCGGTTGTTGATTATCAAAACCGTTTAGAAGGAATGATCACACAAAGTACACTGATTGCGAGTTTAACAGAGCAAATAAAAGGGGATGAGGAGCAAGATTTTGACTCTTATCAAATGGAGGGGGTACAAAGATGACAAAGATAACTATGACTTCTTCGTTTATACCTCGTATTCCTCTAGATCAATGGGCTAATAATTTAGTAGATTTTGTGACAAATCGTTTTTCGGGGGTATTTAATGTAATAAATGACACCATGACAATTGTAATTGGGGGGCTTGAATGGCTATTAACGACCCCGTCTCCGTTAGTAATGGTAATCATTCTTGTGGCGCTTGCCGGCTGGTTAACGAACTGGAAAATAGCTGTTTTTACAGGTTTAGGATTGCTCCTCATTATAAGCTTAAATTTATGGGAGGCATCTATGCTTACATTGTCTCTCGTTTTAGCCTCTACCATGATTTCTCTTCTCTTCGGTGTTCCGTTAGGTATTCTATCCTATCGTTTTGACAGGGTGAGAGCGGTGGTAAATCCTTCGCTCGATATTATGCAAACAATGCCTGCTTTCGTTTATTTAATACCCGCTGTTCTTCTGTTCGGGTTAGGGAACGCAACAGCTCTTATTGCTACTTGTATTTTTGCGATGCCTCCGGCTGTACGATTAACGTTATTAGGTCTTCAACAAGTTCCGAAAACGACTGTGGAAGCAGCCGAAGCATTTGGAGCAACAGAATGGCAAAAGTTAATCAAAGTGCAGTTACCCTTAGCTTTGCCAATGATTATGTCCGGTGTAAATCAAGTCATTATGTTGTCTCTTTCCATGGTCGTTATTTCATCAATGGTCGGAGCAGGTGGTTTAGGAGCAGAGGTATTAAGAAGTATTAGTATGCTAAATGTTGGATTAGGTTTTATTGGAGGTATTTCTGTTGTGATTATCGCGATTATTTTGGATAGAATGACACATCTTGCTGCTCAGAAAAAAAGGGGCATTCAATAGGAAAAACAGAACGGATAGGAGTGATATTTCATTGAAACAAACAAAAAAACTTTTCATTATTATTACAACCATATTAATGATGGTGTTTGTAACGGCATGTGGGAGTAGTAATAGTAGTAGTACGAGCAATACAGAAACAGATACGGACCAGGGTAAGTCAAATAAAGGGGGAAATAAGGAAAAGGAAATAACTATTGGATACATACCATGGGATGAAGATGTAGCTGTCACTTTTTTATGGAAAGAGTTGTTAGAGAAAAAAGGATACAAGGTTAAAGCTGTTCAGGCAGATGTCGCCCCTATCTTCTCTGGAATGGCCCAAGGAAATGTTGATCTATTTTTAGATGTTTGGATGCCGTCTACACACGGCTCTTATATGGATAAGTTTGGTGATGATTTGGAAGTGCTGGGAACGTGGTATGATCAAGCGGATAACGGACTAGCGGTACCTGACTATTTAGATGTGCAATCAATAGAAGATTTAAAGAACTATAAGGATAAATTAAAAGGAAAAATCATCGGGATTGAACCGGGGGCCGGTTTAATGGGCGTCAGTAGAAAAGCATTACCTGGTTATCGATTAAATGATTGGGCTTTAGTTGGAAGCAGTACACCAGCTATGTTAGCAGAACTGGACAAAGCTGTATCGAATAAAGAACCGATTGTGGTTACATTATGGCGTCCTCACTGGGCATTCGAAAAATACAATCTGCGTTATTTAGACGACCCTAAAAAACTTATGAATCCAAACGGAGCTGAAGAGCTTCAAGCGGTTAGCCGCAAAGAATTCTCAGCAGATTACCCTGAAGTCGCTAAATGGCTTGGAGAGTTTACAATTACCTCAGATCAGTTAGCGAAGCTAGAATCTGAGATTAAAAATTCCACAATTGAAGCAGAAGGCGTAAAAAAATGGATTTCTAAGAATAGAAGTGTGGCAAAAGCTTGGGTGGAGTAATGATTGTAAAAGTGTATTTAAAATTAAGCATAAAAAACTTAGAGGAGGGATGGAATTATGAAGTTAAGAGAACAAATGCCAGAGTTAACAGGTGGCACTTCCTGGATTAATGGAGAAATAACAAAAGAACAATTGGTTGGAGAAAAAGTAACATTAATTCATTTCTGGTCTGTAAGCTGCTTTTATGTAAAGAAGCTATGACGGATATAAATAAACTACGCGATGAATATACGGATCACTTGAATGTTGTAGCAGTTCATATGCCTCGATCAGAAGATGACTTGGATCTAAATGTGATTAAAGCAATGGCGCTGGGGCATGATATTATACAGCCTATTTTGGTAGACAGTGAACTTAAATTAACGGATGTATTTGAAAATAAGTACGTTCCAGCTTACTACGTATTTGATAAAGAAGGAAAGCTTCGTCATTTTCAAGCCGGAGGGAGTGGTATGAAAATGCTTCGTAAACGCATTGAACGTGTATTAAATGATAATAACCAAGAGTTAATCAAAGGAGACAGTAAGACAGAATTATTAAGAAACTAAGGTGCTTGTTTATCTTGTAGTAGAGACAAAAAGGAATAGCTTTAATTTATTACTCTATGTGAATTAAGGAATCAGCAAGCAACCAAGTACGCTGCATGAAACTTAGCTGCCTGCTGATTTCTTGATTTCAGAGTATCTTTCGTTTTAATAGAGAATAAAAAAAGAGCGTATCTAGTGGTCGTTCAACACTTGATATGCTCTTTTATATAATTAGATCTTCACTTTTATAAGAATAAACGTTTATATTGAAAGGTGGATAAATCCAATGGGGAAATTACGAAAATTCTTAATGGTGATTTCCGGAATCTGAGGGTCTTCATTAAGAGCGGGAATTGAAATTTGATACGATCTCCATTCCTGCCAATGTCCTCACCCTCCGCAATCTTCGTTTATATTATATTGTCTGCTGCATAGAACATACTGAATTGCTTGTCTTTCTCCTGCTTAGAATCTATGAGAACGTACTTATTTGCCCCCTGCACATGCACTTGAAGTTAAGATTTCTCCAATAAGAAAGCCACGTTCATCTGTATAATCAATTTGGACCTCTTCATCTAAATAACGTTTAGTAAAACGATCCATTCGAAATTGAATTCCATCACATTCAATAACTGTATCGTTGCAGCGCGGTTTATCAAGAACAATCGCAAATTTGACAGATAGTCCGCAGCCGCCTGCTATATCAGCGTCAATCCGAAGAAATTGTTCCTCCTTCAACTCTATTGCTTGTAGCTTGTCCATTGCTGTCTCTGTTAATGTTATAACCATTGAATCCTCTCCTTCTCACCAATGTCTTATCTTACCTGATTACACATTCGCTTTCGCTGCTTGAATCTGTTCATCAGCATGGTAGGAAGAACGAACGAGTGGACCTGCTTCACAGTGGCTAAACCCTTTTGACAATGCAATTTCCTTCAATTCCTTAAATTCTTGTGGATTCCAATATTTTTGTACTTTCAAATGACGTTTGGTCGGCTGCAAATATTGACCTATTGTCATAATGTCAACATCGTTAGCCCGAAGGTCATCCATCGTTTCCATGATTTCTTCTTTGGTTTCTCCCAGACCAATCATAATACTTGATTTCGTTGGAATAATGGCGTTTATGTGTTTTGCGCGTCTCAAAAACTCAAGTGAACGTTCATATGTTGCACGTGCACGAACTGACGGTGATAAGCGTCTCACAGTTTCAATGTTGTGATTTAATATGTCTGGTCTTGCATCCATTAATATTTTTAAGTTGTCAAGTTCCCCATTCATATCAGATGGAAGGACTTCAATGCTGCAAAACGGATTGCGGTGCCTCACTGCCCGTACCGTTTCCGCAAAAACTCGAGCCCCACCGTCTTTTAGATCATCTCGGGCAACAGCCGTAATCACGACATGCTTTAAGCCCATCTGTTCCACTGATTCTGCCACACGTTCCGGCTCTTCCCAATCAAGCTCTGTCGGAAGCCCTGTTTGAACCGCACAGAATCGGCAAGCACGTGTGCATACACTTCCTAAAATCATAAAGGTTGCCGTTTTACGTACAGCCCAACATTCATGAATGTTAGGACATTTCGCTTCTTCACAGACCGTATGGAGCTTTTTTTCGCGCATCATTTTTTTAAATCCTATATATTGTTCATTCGTATTTAATTTAATTTTGAGCCATTCTGGTTTACGAACATAATCGGTGGTCATATCATTCACTCCTAAGTGCGGACCATAAAATCGACTGAAACCAGTCACGCATATGATATCTATCCAGTATTGACGTTGATTTATTTAAAACCACCAAGAATGAACAAGCGAGAAAATATGTTTCTCTTTACCTCCATTCCTGGTGATTCATTTTCAACCCAAAAAGTAGTTTATGCTTTTGCGGTTTCTTTCTCTGCTGCTTCCTCTTTTGTATAACGCAAGATTGGTTGTCTAGCTGCTCGCACTTCATCCAATCGGCCAATGACTGTTGTATGCGGCGCCTCTAATACGACACCAGGATTTTCTTCCACTTCTTTGGCAATTTGAATCATAACATCTGCAAAGGCATCCATGGTTTCTTTTGACTCTGTTTCGGTCGGTTCAATCATTAAACATTCCTCTACATTTAAAGGGAAGTAGATCGTTGGCGGATGATAGCCAAAATCAAGTAGACGTTTTGCCATATCAAGTGTTCTTACACCCAGCTTTTTCTGTCTGGAACCAGATAACACAAATTCGTGCTTGCAAATTTGCGAATACGGTGCTTCAAAATACGGCTCAAGCTTTTTACGAAGATAGTTCGCATGAAGCACTGCACCTTCAGATACTTGACGTAGTCCATCTGGCCCCATTGTGCGTATATAGGTATACGCACGAACCAAAATACCAAAGTTTCCATAATACCCTTTCACACGGCCGATTGATAGCGGATAAGTAGAATTCAGCACATATTTCTTACCATCTTTTTCTATACGTGGCACTGGTAAATACGGAAGGAGCTTTTTTTTCACACCGACTGGACCGGCGCCCGGGCCGCCGCCGCCATGAGGCGTGGTAAACGTCTTATGAAGATTTAAATGCACGATGTCAAAGCCCATTTTACCTGGTGTTGTTTTTCCTAAAATTGCATTAGCATTTGCGCCATCATAGTATAATAAGCCACCTGCTTCATGAACAACTTTAGCGATTTCCACAATTTCTTTTTCAAACAATCCAAGTGTATTAGGGTTAGTTAACATCAATGCGGCTGTATCATCGTCAACGTGCTTCTTTAATTCTTCTAAATCCACCAAACCATTTTCATTGGATGGAATAGTGACCGTTTTAAAACCGGCAACGGTTGCACTTGCAGGATTTGTACCGTGTGCTGAGTCCGGAACCAGTACCTTTGTTCTTTTTTCTCCTTTTTGCTCAAGATAAGCCTTTACCATCATTAAACCGGTCCATTCCCCTTGAGCCCCTGCAGAAGGCTGTAATGTCACCGAATCCATGCCTGTGATCTCAGCCAACTCTTCCTGTAATTCATATAAAAGCTCTAATGCCCCTTGTACCGTTTCAGCTGGCTGATACGGATGGATACGGCTAAAGCCCTCGAAACGTGCCACGTCTTCATTAATTTTCGGGTTGTATTTCATCGTACAAGAACCAAGCGGGTAGAAACCATTATCGATTCCGTGGTTTTTATTAGAAAGTGCTGTATAATGGCGCACAAGCTGAAGCTCTGATACTTCCGGGAGCTCGGCTGGTAGATCACGAATCAAATGTTTCGGAAATTTATCATTTAAATCAATGCTTTCCACGTCACTTTCCGGAAGACTTGACCCCACACGCCCTGGACGACTGATTTCAAAGATTAGCTCTTTATATTCAACCATTTACAATCGCCTCCAATACCTCTACAAATTTGTCAATCTCTTCTTTTGTTCGCTGTTCAGTCACTGCAATGAGCATTTGATTATCAACGCCGTAATCACTTCCTAAGTCAAATCCTCCGATGATTCCTGCTTCAAGAAGTTTTTCATTGACTTCCTTGACTGGATGGGGAAGTTCCACCACAAATTCATTAAAAAATGGTGCCTGATTCACAATAATAAATCCTTTCCTTTGTAGGGACTTTGCCATGTAATCAGCTTTCTCAACATTCAGCTGTGCCATTTGACGAATTCCTTGCTTTCCGAGTGCTGCCATACAAATAGAAGAGGCAAGAGCATTTAAAGCTTGGTTGGAACAAATATTTGACGACGCTTTATCGCGGCGAATATGCTGTTCACGTGCTTGCAATGTTAACACGAATCCACGGTTTCCTTGCTCATCTTTCGTTTGTCCTACAATACGACCGGGTACTTTGCGCATAAATTTTTGATGAACCGCAAAATACCCGCAGTGTGGACCGCCAAAGGCCATTGGTATTCCTAAAGGTTGCATATCACCGATAACTATATCGGCCCCGAGTTTACCTGGTGCCTGCAGAAGCGCTAATGCCAGTGGGTTGGCACTGACGATGAAAAGTGCTCCTTTTGCCTCCGTAATTTTCTTTATATATGATAAATCTTCAATGGAACCAAAGAAGTTCGGGTATTGAACAATGACGGCAGCAGTGTCCTTTTCAATTTGTTCTTGCAGCTTTTCCAAGTCTGTAACATCAGCAGCAAGATTCACTTCATCCGCTGTAAACCCTTGTCCATCTGCTACCGTATTTAAAATGGCACGGGATTCAGGATGAACGGCCTTTGATACAAGCACTCTTGAACGTCTTGTTGAGGCAACGGCAAGTGATGCAGCTTCTGCAAGTGAAGTAAAGCCGTCGTACATCGAAGAATTGGCTACATCCATTCCTGTCAGCTCACAAACCATGGTTTGAAACTCAAAAATGGCTTGTAACTCACCTTGGCTGATTTCTGGTTGATAGGGAGTATACGCTGTATAAAATTCGGAACGTGAAATCATATGATTTACTACACTTGGAATGTAATGATCATATGTACCGGCACCGAGAAAAGTCGGATAGTGATTGGCATTTTTGTTTCGTGAAGAAAGTCCATGCATTTTTTTCAAAAGAAGCGATTCAGGAACAGCTTTCGGAATGTTGAGCTCACCATCTAACCGAATGTCAGATGGAATATCTTCAAATAACTCATCTATGGAAGAAATATTCAAAAGAGCGAGCATCTCCTCTTGATCTTGTTTCGTATCAGGAAGGTATCTATAAGTATTGGTCATCTTATGCCTCTCCTTCATTAATAAATGCTTGATATTCATCCTCATTTAAAAGCGATTCTAACTCTTCCGGATTGGATATTTCTACTTCTACTAACCAACCTTCTTCATATGGCTGTCCGTTGATCGTCTCAGGAGTATCGTACAGTTCCTCGTTTACGCGAAGAACCGAACCTGATACTGGAGCGTAAAGTTCAGAAACTGCTTTAACTGATTCAACTGTTCCCATGGATTCATCAGCTGTTACTTTATCATCGACTGCAGGGTTTTCAAC
Source organism: Bacillus capparidis (assembly GCF_017832095.1). NCBI lineage: Bacteria > Bacillati > Bacillota > Bacilli > Caryophanales > Bacillaceae > Bacillus > Bacillus capparidis. The sequence goes on along the minus strand of NZ_JAFDST010000004.1, from coordinate 162,830 downwards.
AAAGACGATATCTCCTAACTGCTTTTGTGCATAATCAGTGATTCCGATTCGTACTCGATTTCCGTCTAATTGTAATACCCACTCATGTTCCTTGCTGTATAGTAAGTTTGCTGTCGTATTTGTCATTATTTTTATTCCTTTCATAATATCTTTTTGTAAAATTATGATTATTTATAAAATTATTCGAGAGATTTTTTCTTTCACATGACTGCATGTAAGGTGACTTGAAATCCCTGAATATTATCCTATGACTCTATTAAGAAAAGCGTAAGGCGTCCTTAAGTGTCAACAAACGTTTGGCTAGATCCGAGAGTCGATTACGCTTGGAGCTAGACACATGAACTCGTTAAAAAAGAGAGACTTTCTAATCCTATTAAAAATTTCAAGAACCATTTTTATAGAATGGCGCTTTGACAACAATGGCATCAATCATCTTATTACGGATTTCAACTTTTAGCTGCGTCCCGGCTTCAGCATGTTCCGCCGATATGATTGCAAGACCTAAGTTTTTCTTTAGAGACGGGGAATGGGTACCGGATGTAATAAAGCCGATCTCCTCTTCACCCGCTGAGAATACTTTGTAACCATGACGAGGTATGCCCCTTCCTGTTACTTCAATCCCAACTAATTTCCGTTTTAACCCTTCTTCTTTTTGAGCCGTAAGGATGTCTTTGCCGATAAAATGACTTTCTTTGTTCGTTTTAACGGCAAAACCGATTCCTGCTTCAAGCGGACTAATTTCATTTGTGAGTTCTTGGCCATACAGCGCAAGACGTACTTCAAAGCGAAGAGTGTCACGCGCACCAAGTCCACATGGTTTTAAGCCATCTTCCTTTCCCACTTCTAGAAGATTATCCCAAAGTGCTTCTGCTTTATCCGCTGCCAAATAAAGTTCAAAACCGTCCTCCCCTGTGTAACCTGTTCGGGATATAAGCACATCTGTAATCCCATTTAGATTGGTATGTTGAGCAAAGCGGAAAAAACCAATTTCAGTTAAGTCTGTTGCCGTTAACTTTTGTAAGATGCCTTCTGCCTTTGGACCTTGGATAGCAAGCTGTGCAAGGTCACTTGAAATATTATGAAGCGTCACGTCTCCTCTTAGATGTAGCTCCATCCACTCGTAATCTTTTTCAATGTTTGCTGCATTAATCACAAGTAGGTACTTTTCATTCGCTAACTTGTAAACAACCAAGTCATCGACTGTACCACCGTCCGGATAACACATAGCTGTATATTGTGCCTGATTGATACTCAGTTTTGTTACATCGTTTGTTACAAGGTGATTAATATAACTCTCCGCACCTTTACCTTCAACAAGCACTTCTCCCATATGAGAGACATCAAAGAGTCCTGCTTCCTTTCGGACAGCCTCATGCTCTTCTAAGATGCTTGAAAACTGTACCGGAAGTTCCCATCCGCAAAAATTAATGACCTTTGCACCGTATTTTATATATTTTTCAAAAAGCGGTGTTCGCTTTAATACTGTTCCTGTGCTCATTAATTCACCTCCGATTAAAATCTTTTACAAAATAACTGTTCTTTTACCTTTTTACCTGTTTCGGTCATGGCGAGACCGCCAAGTGCCGTTTCCCGAAGTGTTCGAGGCATATCTTTTCCAATCCTATACATCGCTTCAATGACTTCATCACATGGAATTCGGCTTTCCACACCAGCAAGAGATAAATCTGCAGCTGAAAAGGCAATCGATGTGCCAATCGCATTTCGCTTTATGCAAGGTACTTCAACAAGACCGGCAACTGGGTCACAGACTAAACCTAATAGTGATTTCATGGAAATTGCTGTCGCATTCACGGCTTGTTTTGGTGTACCTCCTTTTAGCTCTACGATTGTCCCCGCAGCCATAGCCGCTGCAGATCCTACTTCTGCTTGACACCCCCCGGCTGCTCCTGAAATAAAGGAACGATTCGCAATCACAAAACCAAGCATACTAGCCGTAAACAAGCCCATGACTAAGTCTTTATAAGAGGCACCCTCATTTTTATGCAATGAAAATAATACACCGGGCAAAATACCGGCTGCTCCAGCTGTTGGAGTAGCCACAATAACGCCCATTCGTGCATTGCTTTCAGAGGTTGCCAGGGAGAAAGTCATTGCATCACTAATATAATTTCCTGACAGCGTTTTTCCTTGATTGATGTAGTCATACATTTTCACAGCATCCCCGCCGGAAATACCACTTGGTGCAGTCGAGGCATCGTTCATCCCACTATCAACGGCTTCTTTCATTTTGATCAATCGCTCTTCCATCATGTTGATAATGGTTTCTTCGTCTTTTCCTGACTTTTTCACTTCCATCATCAGCATCATTTCACCAATGGTTTTTTGCTCACGCTCACAAGCTTCAATCAACTCCACCATGGATTTTACTTCCATTACATTTCCTCCATAAGTAATTTCTTACTTAGTTGATACTGATTGGCAATATCTCCAAAGTCATCACTAGCGCTTAGACGAATATCTATCATCTCTTCGTCAATCATAAAGATTTTAGATAGGCCACCCCCAAGTGATACACCGCCAACTTTTACAATGCAATCACCGCGTTTGACTGTCACGATTGTTGTATTTGGGTGGTCAAAATAGACGCATCTGTCTTCAAACTCCAAATAGTACTGCATTCCATGCTCTTTTGCCGATTCTAAGGATTGTTTAATTCGTGGATCATCTGCATCCATTCCAAGCAATCCACCAAGCAGTGCTTTATCCGTTCCATGTCCTTGATAAGTTTCAGAGAAGGAATCGTAAAATACAATATTAGCCTCCTCTGGACAACCGCCTAACAGGTCATGAATAAATTTTCCGATTGACACGACACCTGCCGTATGAGAGCTCGACGGTCCCACCATAATTGGGCCGATTATATCAAAACAACTTTGATATTCCATGACGATGCCTCCTTCTTATACAGTGATTAGCTGTTGAAATAACGGATATGACCCACAAATCGCTTTAGTCGTTTCTTTTGCTTGTTCAAGAACTTCTATGTCTCCTTTGCTTTTTAGAACAGCAGCGATCACTTTCCCAATCTTCACCATTTCATCCTGCTTCATGCCACGAGTTGTTAAAGCTGCTGTTCCCATACGAATCCCGCTTGTGACAAACGGACTTTCAGGATCATATGGAATCGTGTTTTTATTGACGGTAATACCCGCTTCTTCTAATAATTTCTCTGCTTCTTTTCCTGTTAAGTTCCACGGACGCACATCTAAAAGGACAATATGATTATCAGTGCCTCCAGAGACAAGCGTTGCCCCTTCTTTCTTTAATGTTTCGCCAAGTGTTACTGCGTTTTCCATGATTTGTTGGGCATAAGCCTTAAAACTTGGCTGCAAAGCTTCGTTGAAGGCAACCGCCTTGGCTGCAATGATGTGCATTAACGGTCCACTTTGAATCCCTGGGAACACGGCTCTATTAATATCTTTCATAATCTCCTCATCATTTGTTAAAACGATACCGCCGCGCGGCCCTCTCAATGTTTTATGCGTCGTACTTGTCACCACATCCGCATATGGTACTGGAGATGGGTGAAGACCTGCTGCGACAAGTCCTGCAATATGAGCCATATCCACCATGAGTTTGGCTCCAACTTGATCTGCAATTTCCCTAAAGCGTGTAAAATCAATCGTTCTTGAGTAGGCGCTTGCTCCTGCAATGATCAATTTTGGTTTCTCTTTTTTCGCCATGGCTTTCAGCTCATCGAAATCTATCAAGTGAGTATCTTTTCTTACGCCATAGGACACAATCTCAAACCATTTTCCTGAAATGCTGACAGGGCTTCCATGAGTTAAGTGGCCACCATGTGAAAGATTCATTCCCATCACTTTATCACCAGGCTGAAGCAATGCATAAAAAACAGCAAGGTTTGCTTGTGCACCCGAGTGTGGCTGGACATTTGCATATTTGGCACCAAACAGCTTGGTTAGGCGCTCAATAGCCGCTTGTTCTGCCACATCAACAAATTCGCATCCGCCATAGTAACGCTTCCCTGGATAGCCTTCTGCATATTTATTTGTCATCACGCTTCCCATTGCTTCTAATACATCTTCGCTTACGAAGTTTTCTGATGCGATCAACTCCAGTGTTTGATGTTGACGATGTCGCTCCTTCTCAATGGCTTCAAAAATGGTGGAATCATTTTGTCGTAAACCCATTTTTACTCCTCCTTGAAATTTTGTTTAGATTCCATTGGCTGTACCAAACTATAACTTGAAGATATTAGTATAGTTAGAGACACTAACATTCTTTCTTGCTACTGACTTACTTTTCTGTGAAAACTTTTTTGCATACAAAAAAAGACAGAGAAGGGTAGTGTAGCGTCTCTACCCTTCTCTGTCCTTTTACCTGAGAGTTTAACTCCATTCATTTTTCATAGAGTCTTCCCCTTTGGTGGCGTCATACTATATACGCGCTCTCCAGAGTTGCGTCCACTTGTGGTCCCATCTACCTGAGAGATTTGTTCCAAGGGTCTTTTTGGAACTTGCTCCTTCGGCGGCTTTAAAATTTGCACTCTCCCACAACTGTCATCCGCGATATGTATTTACTAACAAATTAAGTTAACTTGCATTTAAAAGATCATACTTTACCTTTCTTCCTAATCTCCGTTAGTAGAATTAGCAACTTGTATATTTTAAAGTAAAGATTAGTTAATGATATTTATACTAAGTTGTTAGATAGACTCACAGAGTTTTTTAATTTGAAGAATGTGAAGCGTTATAGAAAATAGGAGGGAATCGAATGAATGGATTGACTATTTTTCGATTTAAATTATCGTCGATATTTTCACAACGATTTCCTTTAGTGTATTTTTTGTTACTAAGTAAAACAAATGTGCGTACTTGTTAAAGGTTATTGTTTTTCTAATAATATTTACATCACTAAATCATAATATAGATGCAAAGAAATTTTACCGGAATAATTGTAAGAAGAAGGAGGAGCTTATGAAACTAAGAGTCTCGGCAGTTCAATATCATCTTCATACCATACAATGTTTTGATGAATTCGCAAATCAAGTGGAACACTATGTTAAAACGGCAGAAGAATTCGGAGCTGATTTTGTCCTATTTCCTGAATTTATCACAACTCAACTCATGTCCATAGGCAACCAACTAGGTCAACCCTTGACCATCCAGGATATCCCACATTTTACTGATCAGTATCGTTCTTTATTTATGAGTTTGGCGATAAAAAACCAGATACATATTATTGGAGGAACACATGTCATTAATAGAGGGGGGCGTTTATATAATGTTGCCCATTTATTCTATCCAGATGGAAGAATAGAGGAACAAGCAAAGCTTCATATCACTCCAACTGAATTGGCAGAATGGAACATGACTCCTGGTGAAAGCCTAGAAGTGTTTGAGACTAAAAAAGGAAGAATCTCCATCTTAACCTGCTACGACATTGAATTTCCAGAAGTTGTTCGAATGGCAAAAGCGAAGGGGGCCGATATTATTTTCTGTCCTTCTTGTACAGATGATCGTCATGGGTTCTACCGTGTCCGTTACACCAGCCATGCGAGGGCAGTCGAAAACCAAGTCTATGTTGTCTCCACTGGTACAGTGGGCTCTCTTCCTACTGTAGATTTTATGAGAGCGAACTTCGGACAAGCGGCTGTGATTACACCAAATGATATCCCCTTTCCTCCTCGTGGCATCCTAGTAGAAGGAGAGGTTAATGAAGATATGGTTGTGACTACAGATCTTGATTTAGAACTGTTATATCAAGTTCGGGAAAATGGCTCGGTGACCACGTGGCGTGATCGACGTATTGATCTTTATCCAGATTGGGAAAAAGAATCTGTTATCCAAGCGTAAGGAGGAAGTATGGCATATTTCAAGGATTTTTTCGTATTTGACCAGAATCATCCCATTCCTGCAGTAATCCGAAATTATGAAGAAAAAGACTTTCCTGACTTAATTCTTATTCAGAAAGAAAGTTTTCCTCCTCCTTTCCCGTCTGAATTATGGTGGAAAACAGAACAGTTGAAAAACCATGTTACCTTGTTTTCCGAAGGAGCTTTGTGTATAGAGGTTAATGGAGAAATTGCCGGCTCAATAACCGCTTTGTTGGTTGATTTTGATCCAACTAATCCTGAACATACATGGGAAGAAATCACAGATAATGGATATATTCGAAACCATAACCCAAATGGCAATACGCTCTATGTTGTTGATATTGGCGTACGTCCCTCCTTCCGGAAATTAGGTTTGGGGAAATGGCTGATGTCATCCATGTATGACGTTGTTATATATAAGCAACTGGAACGGCTGTTAGGTGGTGGAAGAATGCCGGGATATTATAAAAAAGCAAAGGAAATGACGCCAGAGCAATACCTAGAAGCTGTCATAAAAGGCGAATTAAAGGATCCGGTAATTACATTTTTGCTTCGTTGTGGCCGCACCCCAATTCAAGTAATAGCTAATTATTTAGAGGACCAAGAATCATGTAATTACGGAACACTAATGGAGTGGAGAAATCCTTTTTATACATGAATATTTTGAGAAGGAGTCTTTATAAAAAAAATTTTTTAATTGTCAGGCTGTTGAAAAATATTTTCAACAGCTTTTTTTACGTACTTTGCCAAAAAGTTGTGCACGGTGTGGTATCTAAGAAGGGGCGTTGGCGGCAGCTTATTTGATGTCTGACTCCTTTCATAAAAAGTCGAATTAATAAAAAATATAATTTTATACAGAATCTAAAATAGCTAAGAAAAATTGCCTGGAACGATTAAGTGAATGAGGGCAGGATCACCCACAGAAAAAATCTGAAACCATGAAAGATGGCGTTTGTGAAGAAGAAAAAAAGAGATGACATGATGTAGAACAATTGATTCAGTCAGTGGCTGCTTTTGCAGGGGAGGGAAGCATAAAGGAATTAGGTAAGAAGAAACATTAAAATACCACATGCAACAATCTTATAAAAAAGTTGCTGCACGTGGTGTGTTTGGCCATCCTATAATTTAACTCAAGTAGTTCTATTGTATAGATTCGTTTTTTTCCTCGATTTTCATGTTAGTTTCCATGTAGTTTTTACCCCATTGGTACATTGATTCGAGAATGGGCAGTAGGGTTTTTCCTTGTTCAGTCAGTGAGTATTCTACTTTAGGAGGTACAACGGGATAGACTTCACGATGAATAATAAGGTCTTCTTCTAATTCTCTCAATTGGTTTACAAGCATTCTTTGAGTGATACTCGGTATGAGAGATTTTAGCTCGTTAAAGCGCTTTGTTCCCTCTTTGCCTAAATGCCATAAAATCAACATTTTCCATTTTCCACCAATAACAGCAAGTGTTAATTCCTTTTCACAGTTAAACGTCTTATTACAAAGATGCCCCATTAGTTCCCCTCCCTATTTATTCATCTTAATCAAAGTATACTTTTAGACACTATGTAAAAATAAAGTGTGTACTTACACATAATTATTATAAACAGTATACTTAGTTCTAACAAGAGGAAAAAAACATAGGAGGGAAATCGAGTGAATACTTCAACTATTCCAATTGATAAGAATGCTCTTGATGTCATAAAGACGATGGAATTGGATTCTATGACCTTTGTTTTGTTTGGGGCAACAGGGGATTTGGCTAAAAGGAAAATCTTTCCTGCTTTATATAATTTGTTTATTAATGACAAGATGCCTGATGCATTTTCGATTATAGGTTTAGGAAGAAGAGTATGGTCTCACTATTCATTTCAAACCCATGTTGAACAATCAGTTAAAACATTCTCTAGGCGTTCAATCAACGATACTTCCAAAATGGAAAAGTTTCTTGATGCATTTCGATATTGTTCCTTGGACGTAACAAAGAATGAAGATTATAAAAGTTTACTTGAAATTATTGAAAGACGCGAAGGGCAATTACATATCCCTGAAAACCGCATGTTTTATTTATCGGTTGCACCGGAGTTTGTGGATGTCATTACCTCAAATATTAACGAAAGTGGGTTAAGCCCTAAAAAAGGATGGAAACGCCTCATTATAGAAAAGCCATTTGGACATGATCTAAATTCAGCTTTAGAGCTAAACGAAAAATTAAGCCGGGCATTTGAAGAAGAGGAGATTTATCGCATAGACCATTATCTTGGAAAGCCCATGATCCAAAACCTTAAGGTATTAGAATTTGCTAATCCTGTGCTTCAAGCGTTATGGAATAATCAGCACATTGCCAATGTGCAAATTACGGCAAGTGAGACAGTTGGAGTAGAAGATAGAGCCGATTATTACGACCATGCAGGGGCCGTCCGAGATATGTTTCAAAACCATTTGCTACAGCTTCTAATGATGATCGCAATGCATCTCCCTAACAACATCAATGCCGAAGAGATTAGGAATGAGAAGAGAAAAATTATGGAGTTTCTTAGGCCTTTAGAGAAGGAAAGTGTCCTAACAAATGTTATACGCGGGCAATATTCCTCAGGCGAAATTGATGGCAAAGCGGTTGTTGGATATACAGAGGAGCCTGGAATTGGGGATTATTCAACAAATGATACTTTCATTGCTGCTCGTTTATGGATTGATGATCGTTTTTGGAGCGGGGTCCCATTCTATATCCGTACAGGAAAAAGAATGAAGGAAAAATCAACACGCATCGTAATTGAATTCAAAAACGCATCGGAAGATATGTCTCAACAAAATGCAATAGCTCCTAACCTTCTAATCATCCAAATTAGTCCGCACGAATGTGTTTCACTGCAATTAAATATGAAAAACTCATTAACGAATCAAATTGAGCCTATCACTGTAAATTTTTCAGCTAATTCTAATGATATGCCAGAGGCCTATGAACTTTTGTTGCTCGATGCTTTCCGCGGTGATTCAAGGTTCTTTGCACATTGGAAAGAAGTTGAACTATCGTGGGAATGGGTACAGCCGGTCCTCGAAGCATTTGGGGAAAATCTCCTTCCGCTTCATCCCTACCGTTCAGGCTCATTGGGTCCTGAAGCTTCACATCATTTATTGCAAGAGGATGGTTTTATTTGGTGGGACTAAATTCTTGGATGTGAAGGGCTGGATGTTAAAGGGCAAAAAGTTGTTTTACTGTTAACCATAGATAATTCCTAGAAAAAAGATGAATGACAAAAAAGCCAAAAATCTTTTTATAAAACTACTTAAAGGAGACGTCAATATGAAGGTCGGTTTAATCGGTTTAGGAAAAATGGGATTGAACATAGGTAAGAATTTAATTGATCTTAAGCATGAAGTCACGGCTTTTGATCTAAATCAACGGGCTGTAGAAGAAATGGAAAAGTACGGAGCTAAAGGTACTTCTAGTTTGTTAGAGCTTGTTCAATCATTAGAGCAGCCAAGAGTTCTTTGGTTAATGGTTCCCCATACAGTTGTTGATTCAGTGATTAATGAACTTACGCCATTATTAAATAATGGGGACATCGTCATTGAAGCAGGGAATTCTCACTACAAGGAATCCATTAACCGGTACAATCGGTTAAAGCAATATGGTGTTAGCTTTATGGATGTTGGAACATCCGGCGGGATGGAAGGTGCCCGTAACGGAGCTTGTTACATGGTTGGTGGCGATCCTGAATCTTGGAATGTTGTAGAAACTATTTTCCGTGACACTGCAATAGAAAACGGATATTTATATGCAGGAAAAGCAGGAAGCGGTCACTTTCTAAAAATGGTCCATAATGGGATTGAATATGGGATGATGGCTGCTATTGGTGAAGGGTTTGATGTTTTAGAGAAAAGCGAATTTGATTATGACTACGAAAAAGTGGCAAGAGTATGGAACAATGGGTCAGTGATTCGTTCATGGCTCATGGAGTTAACAGAGCGGGCCTTTTCTAAAGATGAAAAATTAGAAGAAATAAAAGGGATTATGCATTCTTCAGGTGAAGGGAAATGGACTGTTGAAACAGCTCTCGATCTACAAACAGCCACGCCTGTTATTGCTTTGTCCCTATTAATGCGTTACCGCTCTTTGGAAGTTGATACCTTTACAGGAAAAGTAGTAGCTGCTCTACGTAATGAATTCGGAGGACATGCTGTAGAAAAAGTGAGAATACGATAAACGATTGTGACAATATTTGTTTTAAAAGATTGTTTAAGAAGAGAAGGTTTTCAGTAAGTAGTTACTGCTCACTATGGAAGGTAACGAACTCCAAGCATTCGATTAAAAAAGGACGCGTGTCAGTACACTAATGGGGATACTTCCTAAAGGGAAAACAACGCATGCAAAAGAACTTGTCCCGTTCCCTTATCAAACATGCCCTGAGCATAAACACCCAAGGCGGAAAGATGGAACTCCTGGGAAGCAAGAAACATTCCGCTGCCGCTTTGGACGTATCCATTTGTTTGTGGAAGGCGAGGCAATTGTGCCACCGACTGTTCTGCCGCCAGTGGAAGACCTTGAGTATTATACAGCCCAGAAGGAAATTATTCTTCATCCTGGTGAGCAATATACAATTGAGCCCGATACGCTCCACTGGTTTCAAGCTGGTGAGCTCGGAGCGATCATCTCTGAGTTTTCCTCGAACAGTGATGATGCATCGGATGTGTTTACTGATGTTCGTGTAAAGCGATAAGGACGAATAATTGAGCAGCCTAAGTTCCTGTAACAAGGGGGATCAGGTTGTTTTTTTAGTTAATGTATAAGTATGGAAACTAAAAAGGTATATGTAGTGTAGACAAGTGAACAGACTTGTAAGAAAAATAAATAAAATATCCTAGCAGGGTTTAGTATATGTTTTGGAGTATTATGAGACTAAAGAATTATTTTTTCATTAATGCTCTAAAAGACTGGACTGATGCAATGATCGAGTCAATCGAACAGGTTTCCTACCATATTTTAGTCATGATCCTACCAATGGTTATTTACCATTTATTCATCAAAGAAGACAAACTTAATAGGAAGAAATTCATTTCTTTTTTGTTTGGAACATTGTTCATTTCTCTGTTTTTAACCATGACAAATCCAGTATTATTTTCTGATGGTTACCATTATGATTTTCGGGTTATTCCGATCATCATTGCTTTCTTGTATGACGGGGTGAAGCCAGGTGTAATGCTTGTGGGGCTCATGCTTATGTATCGTTATTGGTTTGGAGGGAATGGTTTTTATGTTACGTTGGTTAATTATTTCATTGCAGCAGTGGCTCTTATTTTAATTAGCAGAAACTTTTCTTCTTATCCTTTGAGGAAAAAATTATATAGCATTAGTCTCTTTTTCTGGGGAATTGCGTTCACAAGAGCAATCAGCCTGCTATTGTTAAACGAGCTGGCACAACTGATTTCCATGATGCTTTTCTCCTTCCTGACTTATGTAACTCTCTTAATCCTTGTACTCATCATTGAAAATTTAGATATTCAAATCGTTTATAAAAAACAAATTATCGACTCAGAGAGACTGAATACGATCAGTCAGTTGGCAGCTTCGGTTGCCCATGAGGTAAGAAATCCGATGACATCTGTCAAAGGTTTTTTGCAATTGATGAAAACGAACGACAATTTAAATGAAAAGCAGATGAAGTATATTGCTATTTCTTTAGAAGAATTGAAAAGAACAGAGGGAGTCATTAACGATTATTTATCTTTAGCCAAACCAGGCAAAGAGGTGAAAGAAGAGATACAAATCTCCTTTGAAGTCCAATCGGCAATAGATATAATTACCTCCTATACTAATACTCATAATATTGCTATCTTTTCATCAATTGAGGAAGGACTGTTTATTAAAGGAAATAGAAGTGAATTGAAGCAGGCTCTATTAAATATTATGAAAAACGGGGTAGAGGCCATAGATTCAAATGGCACGTTAACGATAAATACGTATAAAAAAAATAATAATGTGTGTATTGAAATTATTGATAACGGGATAGGCATGACAAAAAAACAAATCCAGAATCTCGGCACGCCATACTATTCAACAAAAATCAAAGGAACCGGAGTCGGTTTAACTATCACTTACAATATTATTAAAGAAATGAACGGTACGATTTCAGTCACCAGCAAAAAGGATGTAGGAACCACTTTTTGTATCGAATTGCCTTTATTAATGATTAATGCAACTGCTGTTTATGACAAGGCCGAAGTATTATGAGCTTTCGGAGCAGGAACTAAATCAAGCTCCTGCTTCAAAACCTGGCAGTACAGAAAACATGTGACTGACTCGGATATATCACTTTTTCTGTCCAGCTTTGTCGAACGGTGAAGATTCACTTTATCGTTCAACCCTCTTCAGGCAGCATGTGACGAAATGGAACAGGTGATGAAATAATAATCGACGTATTCGGAATCCCGTAAGGAATCAACCGGTCGATAAGCAGTCCCATGGCACCGATTCCGCTGACAGCTGCTTTCATAAAATAAGATACCTCGCCAGTCACCCGGTGGCACTCTATGATTTCTTCCTGCTCTTGAATAAAGCTTTCAAATTTTTGCGGAGTTACCTGAAGCCCTGTGATCCGAATAATCATCAATGTATCCTTTCCCAGTTTTGCTGGAGAAATTCTTGCGCCAAAGCCTTCAATTACCCCGCTCTCTTGCAGCTTGGCTATTCGTTCTGAAATGCTCGGCCTGCTTAATGCCAATCGTTTGGAAAGCTCACTTATTGTAATCCGCCCATCCTCCTGCAAAAGCTGCAGCAATTTCACGTCCAATTGATCCACAAAAATCATCCCTTCAAATTGAATGCTTATTTCAATTTTTTTCTTCATTTTAAATGTTAGACATCCTAATTACCTTCACTATTCTATGTAAATCATCGTATCAAAAATGTACCATTAATAATATACAAAATGAGTAACAGGTGGTGGGATTGGTGAGAAAGCTTTCATATATAATATTGGGATGCATAATAACTGCTTTGGGAGTTATCATATTGAGACATTCTCATTTAATCACAGGCGGTACAGCAGGGCTCTCCCTAAATCTGTCCTACTTTTTTCACCTTCCGTTTGCCGTTATTTTCTTCGTTATTAATTTACCTTTTTATTTGTTTTCCATCATACAAATGGGCTGGCGATTTACGTTAATGACTCTTTTTTCTGTATCCTTATTATCAGTGCTAACATGGTTCGACGCTTTTCTTCCGGGATTTACGATTCCGCTGCTTTTTGGCGCCATAATAGGCGGGCTTTTCATCGGATTTGGACTCACTTTACTGTTTAAAAATGGGGCATCTCTTGGCGGGGCAAATATAATGGCATTATTTTTACAAAGAAAATACGGCTGGAATCCTGGCAAAGTTAACTTGATATTTGATATGGTTGTCGTTTGCAGTGGTATGTACACAGTAGGATTCAGCAATGGACTATCCTCGATTCTATCGATCGTTACTACATCAATCGTCATTAGCTGTTATAAACATCAAATTTCCTCAGGAAATGTTCAAAGGAAACCTGCTATACAGCCTGGAGTGACTACAATGCAGAACTAAGAAAAAAGAACACCAAAAATCAGGGTGTTCTTAGGCCTGAGAGCAAGCAATATCTGGTTGCTGGACAAGCGTTTACACCATTCCCCCTCCATCAATTTCATTGTCTTTCGTAACCTTTTTTTCTTTTAATCTTTACACATTGAAGACATTGGTATTTGTAAAAAAATGTTAATATATCAGATTTTTGTTGAAAACGCTCGCTTTGTATTGTTAAAATTAGACATACCCATATTTCTTTTTTTTGGAAAATGAATTCAAGGAGGAATATGTTAAAAAAGCTAAATGTTAGTCTGTTTTTGGCCACCGTTTTCTTGCTAGTTTCATTGATTTTACCCCTTACATCTTTTGCTTCTACCACTGACACCGTACCGGTTTTTGATGATCGTGATCTCCCTGTATCGAGTGATGGGAAAGAAGTATCGAAAGAAAAAATGCAAGAATTTAAGAGAACAATGGGAGAGAAAAGTTCTTCCCCTCCTTTTGAAGGAACAGGAAAATTAAACCCTACTATGGATGAATCCTATGATGAAAACGAAAAACCAAACTCTCCTGAAGAAATCGACACAAACGTAGTTATCGGAACAGATAACAGAACAAGAGTCAATCCCACTACAACATATCCCAATAGAACAGTTACATTCCTTGATGTAAAGTACCCTAAAGCTCCTGGTTCTTATCGATGCACAGGATTTTTTATAGACCCTGATACAGTCGCTACGGCCGGCCATTGTGTACATGACAAAAGTAAAGGCGGCTGGGCAACATCTATAACAGTTATTCCAGGCAAAACCGGCAGGAGTAATCCATTTAGCTATACTATGGGAACCACTTTTTACTCTGTAAAAGGCTGGACAGAAAACGAAAATTCTGACTATGACTATGGAGCGATCAAAGTTGCAAAAAGTTTAGGGAACACAGTTGGATGGTTAGGTTATAGTTGGCAATTGTCATCCCTTAATGGAACCGGAGTAATTCTTCAGGGATATCCAGTTGATAAACCTATGGGTACAATGTGGGAGCATTCTGGGAGCATACAGTGGTCTTTATCGAATCGGATTGGATATCATATTGATACGCATGGTGGTCAAAGTGGAGCCCCTGTATACAAGTCAACTAATCATGCAGTCGGGATTCATTCAGGGGGTTATTCATCCTATTACAACGTAGGCACTCGAATTACAGAGGCTAAGTTTGATAATTTAAGCTACTGGAAGGGGTTATAATGTTAAAATTCATCTCGAATTGTCTACTCTTCACTTTGTTCTTTGTACTCATTTCTGCTTGCAGCAGTGCCAATAATAAAGAAGAGGAACAGCCCGTTATGGCAACAGTTACTATTAATGTGAGCGATAAAGACAATAAACCGCTAAAAAATATAAAAGTAACAGAAGATTTGCATACCAGCAATGACATTGGGCATGAGATCGGTACTACTGATAAAGATGGAAACATTAAGTGGGAGACACAGACTGGGAAATATGATGTCATTCTATATGACGTAAAAGCTGGAAATGATTCTGAGCACACGATTAATATAACAGAAGATACCACAACAATTCATTTGGTTTATAAATCATAAATTAGAAGAAAGGTCCTTTTTTAAAGAGAGGCCTTCAGCTTGTCGAGAAAGGGGTATTTTTCTCGACAAGCTTTTTCTATGGGTTTCTTAATCGATGGAAATTTTAATGAACTTTTGAATCGATATGGATTGCCACGCTGCAGTTAGTAGAACCTGCTCACTTGCGTTCTTTAATCCCCCCGTAACCGGCAATAACGAAGCCCATGCAGCTCTTTTGAGTCTGCGAAGCTTCGCGCCATTTTTTCTTTTCGAAATTTATAAAGCATTTTTACCTTTTCTTTATGAACTTCCCACACATGATATGTAATGACTTTCACTTTTATTTTTTAGATCTTATACATCGGGAAAGGAGGGAACAATTCTCGCAAATTTTTGAATTCGATATATATTTTCTATACCCTCTCGGGGCGAAGTTCGATAGGTTAGTTCTTGGTGGTTTGGACATACGTAAACATTTGGTGCTTCATTAAATTGAAATTTCCATTTGGGAATAGGACCTTTCGTGTTTAAGCTTTTTGCCACTCACTCAGCTTTTGGTCGCTTGGAAGCATAAAGGCAGCGGTGCCGAGGATAGGTAAAAGTGCAATCGATATCATCGTTGCTGTAAGACCGAATGTATCAATAATCAAGCCAAGGGCGACTGATCCGATGGCGCCCATCCCAAATGCAAGACCAACCGTCTGCCCCGACATCATGCCGATTTTTCCGGGAATCAACTCCTGTGCATAAACAACAGTGACAGAAAAGCTCGACATTAAGAATAGGCCAATAACGGCAATTAAAATATAAGCAAGAGCAGGTCCTGCAAAAGGAAGCGCCAATGCAAGCGGAACGGAGCTGGCTAAAGAAGCAATAATTACCGTGCGCTTGCCAAAACGATCTGCAAAAGGACCACCTAAAAAGGTTCCGACAGCTCCTGCAATTAAAAACAAAAATACATAACCTTGCGATTCGGGAATACTTAAGCCGTATTTTTCTATTGCATAGAACGCGTAAAAATTGGAAATTGAGCTTATGTACCAAGAACGGGCGAAGATAATAAAAATAATGATAACAAGTGCAAATCGAATCGATTTTCTATTTGCACCGGAGCCTGCCTTGGTCTTCTTTATTTTCTTCGGTTCTTTTGAAATCGTGTCCAGCTTGAATGAATACCATTTGGCAATATACATTAGAAAGATGACAGCAAGAGCGGCGACTAAGGTGAAATATGCGGCTCCAAGCTGTCCGAATGGCACTAACACGAGTGCGGTTATTAACGGTGCCAGTGCCTGTCCTGTATTTCCGCCGACTTGATAAATGGACTGCGCCAGTCCTCTCCGCGGACCGGCCGCCAAAAAAGCGACTCGGGAGCCTTCAGGATGAAAAACGGCAGAACCTATTCCGATGAAAACGACACAGAGCAATATTGTTTCAAAGTTCGGGGCAAAAGCCAGGCCGAGGATGCCAAACATGCTGCTTGAAAGGCCTATCGGCAGAGCGTAAGGAACAGGCCGTTTATCCGTATACCAGCCGATCAAAGGCTGCATGACAGACGAAATCATATTTAATGCAAAAGCAATAAAGCCCAGCTGGGTGAATGTCAGGTTCATTGAACGTTCTAGAATAGGAAACATAGCTGGAATAACCGCTTGCAGCGAGTCATTTAATAAATGGCAGATCCCAATGACAAATAATACATAATATACTGTTTCTTGTTTTTTAACGAGCGGTTGTTTTTTTAAAGGTGTCGATAAAGCCATGAATGTGTCCTTTCCAAATACATTTAGAGATACGAAATACATACTTAATTATTCATAAACTGAAACGAATTTACAATAGGTCAAAAGAAAAAACCTCGCTGTTTGATCAGCGAGGCTGTTAGGCTTATTTTCTTACGATGATGTGAAATCGTTCCATACCACGTAATGTGAATTATGGATGTTTTATTTTTTTACAGCATGAATGTAATGGATGGTTTCAAAGGCTGTTAAGTAATCTTTTCGATCGTCAAAATAAAGCTCATTAATTTTAGCCGGTGATAGATGTTCATAAATGAGTAAACCTGATTTTTCTAACATATTCTCCATTTCATCATAAGAAAAACACGATTTCATTGGTTCTCCGCTTGCTGATGCCATTTTTACCATGTTTTCCACTCGATTAGAGATTCCTTTTTCATTAAATAATTTTTCGTCTGCATAATCAAAAACTATGGAACTCCCCTGTGGGACTTCGGCAAATAAATGATCTATCAAGCTTGAATTTTCCTCTTTAGTTAAATAATAAGAAACACCTAAAAGACTAAAGAAAGTTTTTTTGTTATCAAACCCTTCATCTATTAGATTTTGATAAGAAAACTCTTTGGTGAAGTCCATAGGAGCAAAATGCAGATTACTCGGGATTTCTAAATTAGCTTTATCCAGCCTGGTCTTTTTAAATTCCTGTGTTGCTGGATGATCAATTTCAAATATTTCTAAGCGGTTTTTCAATTCTGGATGTCGGAAACAAAAAGTATCTAAGCCAGCACCAAGTATGACATATTGTTTTAATCCTAACATAACTTCATGAAGTAATACTTTTTCGCAATACGCAGCGCGTGCCAATGGCGTTGGTGAAAGCTGAATCTGAGTAATCCATTTTAATATTTCTTCTGTATTTCCCTTATATTTTTCAGCTATTTCTTTGTTAAAGAACTGGATGCCTTGAATCATATTCTCTTTGATGTCATTAAATTCTTTTTGTGAAATTAAATCTTTGGCTATAAAGTCATTAAAGATGATGGGGGTATCGAATTGACTATGATAAGCTCTGCTAAAAGCTGATACTAATGAAGTTAAACTGGACTCGCCTTTTTTCATGCAAATACACTCCTTCATTTTAGAGCAAAAAAATAGGATTCCCCTGGCCAGGAGAATCCTATTATACACTTTAAAATAATAACGGTAAATTATAGCATGAATAATTTTTTTTGTCAAGTTATTAACGATGATCTGAACTATTTTTGTGCAAATATTTACAAATAAGTCTGTCGAATAAAAAAATCTTAATCAATCTGCTTTATTGTCAATTAAAGCACTGTGCCTTCTAGAATATAGAAAATATACAATCGCTCCTGCGGCAATCCAAATGATGAAGGATATCCATGTGATGCCCGGCAGGCTATAAGCTAGAAACAGGCAAAGCCCTGCACTCACAATTGGAAAGACAGGAACAAACGGAACTCTGAATGAGGACTTTAGTTCAGGCTGCTTCACTCGCAGTACGATGACCGCAATTGAGATTAAAGTAAATGCAGCGAGTGTTCCCATATTTACGAGATGTGCAAGGGTAGACAGGTCAATAAACCCTGCAATCCCTGCCGCTACGAAACCGGTTAGCCACGTATTTGCAAAAGGTGTTTTATATCTGTTGTGTACCTTTGAAAATAAGCCCGGGAGCAAACCGTCCCTGCTCATCGCATAAGTCAGGCGTACCTGGGCGAAGACCAATGCCAGGATAACGGTAGTAATCCCAATAAGGGCACCTAAAGAGATAATGCCCGCAACCATGTTTTGGCCCACTTGTTCAAGCGCAAATGTGACCGGATAGTCTACATTTAGCTTTGTATACTTGACCATTCCGGTGAGAATGAAAGAAACCAGCATATAAAGAGCTGTACAAATGGCCAGCGATGCGATAATTCCAATCGGCATGGATTTCTGGGGGTTTTTCACTTCCTCCGATGCATTGGCTATGACATCAAAGCCGAGATAGGCAAAGAACACCGTCGCTGCACTAACGACAATTCCGTCTACTCCAAATGGCATAAATGGCGTCCAGTTTTCGGGTTTGACGTAGAATATCCCAACTACTACAAATAATAAAATAATTGCGATTTTCAATATTACGATAATGTTATTGAATTTTGTACTTTCTTTAACACCGCGGCTGACGATAAAGGTGATAAGCAAAATAATAACCGCTGCCGGGAGGTTAAAAATGCCTCCTCTTTCTGATCCTGGAGCCGACGTGAGACTGTCAGGTAGTAAAATATGGAATCCGGCAAGTAGCGATTGAAAATAAGAAGACCAGCCAGCTGCAACTGCAGACATGGCAATGACGTATTCCAGCATTAAATCCCAGCCGATCAGAAAGGCGATTAATTCGCCGAGAGTGGCATAGGTATAAGTGTACACGCTGCCGGACACAGGAATCGATGACGAAAATTCCGCATAGCAAAAAGCAGCTAATGCACACGCAAGACCTGCTAAAATAAACGAAATAATAATTGACGGCCCTGCACTCTCAGCTGCAACAACCCCGGTAATTACAAAAATGCCGGTTCCGATGACAACTCCGACCCCGAGCAAGATTAAATCAAATAGGGAGAGTGAGCGGTCCAAGCTTTTATTTTGGCTTTGTGCCAATAAGGTTTGTATTGGTTTTTTACGAAAAAGCGAGCTCATGTAAATCCTCCTGAAAAACCGAAATGTTCTAATAATTATACTAATAGACTAAAGAAGTATATTTGAGAATAATAAATGAGTCAATAACATTTTTTGGTGAAGTATCAATGCCTTATGATGTAGTATGTACAAAGCTGATTTTTTCATATCAAGAAGCTTCACTGGTTTTCTTTTTTCTTCTGCATTAAAATAGATGAATGAGATTATAATGAGGGCGTGCAAATCATGAGTATCATAAAAGCAGAAGGATTATACAAAACATACGGTGAAAAAACGATATTCGACCATCTATCTTTTCATATTGAAGAGAAAGAACGCATCGGTTTGATCGGGGCAAACGGAAGCGGAAAATCAACACTGTTAAAGGTGATTGCCGGGTTTGATTCAACAGAACAAGGAGAAATCAATAAAGCGGGGCAGCCGTCTATCGAATATTTAGGGCAGGAGCCGGTTTTTGACGAGAATGAAACTGTGCTGGCGTATATTTTTTCCGGAAATCATCCAATCATAGCGGCGATGAGAGAGTATGAAGCAGCAGTGCAAATGATCACAGAGCATCCTGATGACAGCAAAATTCAGGATCGACTTTTTTCAGCCCAAGAAAAAATGGATCAGCTGGATGCCTGGGATGCAAATACTGCAGCAAAAACAATTTTGACAAAGCTTGGAATCACTGAATTTTCTAGAAAAGTAACGATGCTTTCAGGCGGACAAAAAAAACGGGTGGCCATTGCCAGGGCGCTCATTCAGCCTGCTGATTTATTGCTTCTGGACGAGCCGACGAACCATTTGGATCATGAAACGATCGAATGGCTCGAGATGTATTTGAGCAATTATTCAGGATCGATTTTACTCGTAACCCATGATCGTTACTTTTTGAACCGTGTCACCAATCGGATTTATGAATTGGAACGAGGTCAGCTTTATACGTATAAAGGAAACTACGAGGTGTTTTTGGAAAAACGTGCGGAGCGGGAACAGGTGGCTGTACAAAGTGAAGCGAAACGGCAAAATCTTTTGAGAAGAGAGCTCGCATGGCTCAGACGAGGAGCAAAAGCCCGTTCTACGAAACAGAAAGCAAGGATTCAGAGAGTGGAAGACCTGCAGGAACAAAACGGTCCTGTAACAACTGGTGCCGTCGACTTTGCGATTGGATCGAACAGGCTGGGCAACCAAGTAATAGAAGCAGAGGACATCAGCCTCAGCTTTGGCAGCAAGACAATAATCTCTGATTTTCAAGAGCTTGTCATTCCTGGAGACCGAATTGGCATCATCGGGCCGAATGGAACCGGGAAAACAACACTATTAAATCTGTTGGCAGGCCGGCTGGTTCCTGATGAAGGAAGCATCACGATCGGACAGACGGTCAAGATTGGCTATTATACTCAGGATCATGAAGAAATGAATGAAAGCTTGAGAATCATAGATTACGTGAAAGATACAGCTGAAATCGTAAAAACGTCGGACGGTCAAGTCATCACAGCAGAGCAGATGCTGGAACGCTTCCTTTTCCCGCGATCCACACAGAGAACGTTTATTCATAAGCTTTCCGGCGGCGAGAGACGCAGGCTGTATTTGTTAAACGTTCTAATGGGAGAGCCGAACGTTCTGTTTTTAGACGAACCAACTAACGATCTGGATACGGAAACACTTAGTATACTTGAGGACTATTTAGAGCAGTTTCCCGGCGTTGTGATTACTGTTTCCCACGATCGTTATTTTTTAGACAGGGTTGCCGAACGCCTCCTCGTCTTTGAAGAAGAAGGCACAATCAAGAACTTTTTCGGCTCCTACAGTGAGTGGCTGGAGAAATCCAGAGAAGAGAAAAAATCAATCAGTCCGGAAGCAAAAGCTCAGCCGAAACAGCCTGAGCGAAAAAAACAAAAGAAAAAGCTTTCCTACAATGAACAAATCGAATGGGACGGCATCGAAGATAAAATTGCGGAACTTGAGAGTAAGCTGGAGGAAATTGGCCGTGAGATCGCTGGAGCGGGAAGCGACTACGATAAAATTCAAACGCTCATGAACGAACAACGTGCGGTTGAAACCAGCTTAGAAGAAGCCATGGACCGCTGGACAGAGCTGTCTTTGAAGATTGAGGAGATGAATCAATAAGAGCTTGTTGAGAAAAATACCAGTGGAACTGATACCATTTACAAAGCGGGTAAGATACATTTCAAACAAAAAGGCGATACTTCCTTCACGAGGAAACATCGCCTTTTTGTCTTGTTATAAAATAGCAATCCAAAAGAAACGAAATATGTCCAGTTAAGATATTATAAGTTTGTACAATGCTCTAAGCCTCAATTTGAAAACAATTATCAAAAGGAGGCTGCCAAGTACTTAGTGGTTTTTAAGGAACAATGTCGCCAAAGCAGGAAAAATATATAACAAAGAAGGAATGGTAAATCATGAACACAACCCAATCAAAAGACGGCACAACGTTAGCTTATGATGTCTATGGCAACGGACCCGCACTTATATTCATAACAGGAGCCACCTGTTTTCGCTCATTTGAACCGGTCTTGTATGATGCCCAAATATTTGCAGAGCAATTTACCGTCTACAATTATGATCGACGCGGGCGCGGTGACAGCGGTAACACACTGCCGTATGCAATAGAGCGTGAACTAGAAGACATAGAAGCAATGATTGATGCAGCAGGTGGTACGGCTTATTTGTACGGTCATTCTTCTGGTGCTATTCTTGCACTTGAAGCGACATTGAAACTGGGCGAAAAAGTGAATAAGCTCGTTATGTATGACCCGTCCTATGCAAATAACGAGGTAGACCAGAATGAATTCAATGAGCTTAGTCAAAGGCTGTACAAACTTCTTGATAGTGGCAAAAATGACGAAGCGATAAGTCTCTTTTTAGAAGGTATCGGCATTCCTAAAGAAGTAGTTGCCGGTATGCAACAATCACCTCAGTGGGCAACTATGGCAGCGCTTGCGCCAACACTTGTCTATGACATTACTTTAGCAAGCGATTTACCACCTATTGAACGAGCCTGCCGACTTACGACGCCAGCGCTGATTATTGTTGGTGAAGATAGTCCTGCTTCCTTACACGAGGTCGCGAGTCAATTGAGAGAAGCGATTCCAGATGCACAGTACAGTCAACTTACAGGCCAAGACCACATGGCTAACCCTGAGGTGTTGCTGCCGGTGCTCTCGGGTATTCTGCTTAATCAATAAAAGCTTGCCGTTTAGGCAAGCTCTCTTATATTTAGCATCGAAACATGTTATTGTCGAAAACATACAGATTCTGTCGAATAATCGATATATCGAAATTTTCGTTGATATATCAGTAATTTTCGCCGATATATTCAAAATATCGACGATAAAATAGAAATTCCGCTGATATAATTCCAATTTCGCCGATATCATCCTTAAGCAAAAACAGAGAATTTAAAATACCTTCGTCGTCCACGATTCGCAGTTCCACGTTTCTGTTGCTACATCCTGATAGAATTCAGGCTCGTGCGAGATAAGCAGAATACTGCCTTTATAGTCCTTTAGTGCGCGTTTTAATTCGTTTTTTGCATCAACATCGAGGTGATTGGTCGGCTCATCCATGACCAACAGATTGGTTTCATTATTGACAAGCTTGCAAAGCCGAACCTTTGCTTTTTCTCCTCCGCTTAATACGGAAACCTTGCTTTCGATGTGCTGTGTGGTGAGACCGCACTTCGCAAGTGCTGCCCGTATTTCGTATTGGGTGAAGGAAGGGAATTCATTCCATACTTCTTCGATGCAGGTGTTCCCGTTTTCATCCGTTACTTCCTGTTCAAAATAACCGGTATGAAGGTGCTCACCGCGCTCGACTTCTCCCGATACAGGGGGAATGATTCCAAGTATGCTCTTTAACAGAGTTGTTTTCCCAATTCCATTTGCCCCGTACAAAGCAATTTTTTGACCGCGTTCCATTCGCAAGTTTAATGGACGGGAAAGGGGTTCATCGTATCCGATAATTAAATCCTTCGTTTCGAAGATTAGCTTCCCTGACGTTCTCGCCGGCTTAAAATGGAATTCCGGCTTTGGCTTTTCTGCTGCGAGCTCGATCATATCCATCTTATCTAGCTTTTTCTGTCTGGACATTGCCATATTTCTAGTGCTGACCCGTGCTTTATTTCTGGCGACAAAGTCCTTCAGCTCGGCAACCTCTTGCTGCTGCCTTTTGTAGGCAGCTTCCATTTGCTTCTTCTTGACTTCATAGACCTGTTTAAACTGATCATAATCTCCCACATAGCGGGTAAGCTCTTGATTTTCTACATGATAAATAATGTTAATTACGCTGTTGAGAAACGGAATGTCATGAGAAATAAGAATAAATGCATTTTCATATTCCTGAAGGTAGCGTTTTAACCACTCGATGTGCTCTTCATCTAAGTAGTTAGTCGGCTCATCCAGAAGAAGGATTTCCGGTTTTTCCAATAGCAGCTTTGCCAATAGCACCTTTGTCCGCTGCCCTCCGCTTAAGTCAGTCACGTCACGGTCGAGCCCAATATCACTTAGCCCCAGCCCGCGGGCAATTTCCTCTACCTTGCTGTCAATCGTGTAAAAATCGTTGTTGTCGAGTGCATCCTGAATGACGCCAACCTCTTCTAAAAGCTTCTCCAACTCATCAGGATCGGCCTCTCCCATTTTTTCGTACATGCCGTTCATTTGCTCTTCCATCGTAAATAAATAATTAAAAGCTGTTTTTAAAATATCTCGGATGGATTGGCCGCGTTCCAATACTGCATACTGATCGAGGTAGCCTATGCGGACGTTTTTCGACCACTCTACTTTTCCTTCGTCAGGCTCAAGTTTCCCGGTAATGATATTCATAAAGGTCGACTTTCCCTCGCCGTTTGCCCCGATTAGTCCGACATGCTCACCTTTTAAAAGCCGAAACGACACGTCATGAAAAATAGCTCTTGACCCAAAGCCATGGTTTAAATCTTTCACTGTTAAAATACTCATTTTTCCACCTCTATTTTCAAAGCTAAACGCGTAAATTCAAAGTCATATCTATCTGATTATACCGAAGTCTGGATAATCTTAAAAGGAGTCAGGCAGAAGTGAATTGCGTTATCTGCATGTTTCTGAGATACTTATGCTTAGATTTTAAATGGAATTGAGGGAAAAAAATGACAGATTGGCCAGTATTAAAACGACTTCAGCCTTTTCTTCAAGATAAATGGAATTTTGAAAGCCCGACAGATATTCAAAAAAATACGGCAGACCTGATTTTGGACGGCAGCGACCTGATTGCGGAATCACCTACAGGCACAGGGAAAACACTTGCTTATGTGCTGCCGATTGTGAATCAATTAGATCGGGATGTGAAAAATGTCCAAGCGGTCATCCTAGCGCCATCAAGAGAGCTTGCAATGCAAATTTTTCAAGTTGTTACCGAGTGGATTGGGGGGACTGAGCTTACAGCAGCTTCTCTAATCGGCGGTGCAAATGTGAAAAAGCAGCAGGAGAAGCTGAAAAAGAAGCCCCAGGTGATTGTCGGAACTCCCGGTCGTATTCACGAGCTGATTAAAGCAAAAAAACTGAAAATGCATGAGGTCAAAACGATTGTTCTAGATGAGACCGATCAGCTGCTGGTGCCTGAGCATACAGAAACGATCCAAAGCATCATAAAAACTACCTTGCGGGACCGGCAGCTCCTTTGTTTTTCCGCGACGTTAAGCGAGCCGATTGGAAAACAGCTGCTCGAATGGACAAACGGAGAAGCGAAGGTGGTACGTGTCAGTCGTTCGAAAGAGGAATTGTCAAAAGTAGAACACCAAGTACTTGTTTGCGACCAGCGTGATAAAGTAAAGCTCTTGCAAAAGCTGTCAAGGCTTGATGGCATGCAGGCGCTCGTTTTTATCAGAGACATTGGAAATTTGAGTGTGTATGCCGAAAAGCTTAATTTTCATCACGTCGATGTCGGCATTCTTCACAGCGAAGCAAAGAAACTCGAACGTTCCAAAGTCATTGAGGCGTTTCAATCGAAGGAGTTTCCGTTGCTGCTTGCGACAGATATTGCCGCTCGCGGACTTGACATTAAGGATCTCCCGTATGTCATTCACGCCGATCTGCCAGACGACAAAGAGGCATATACCCATCGTTCAGGCAGAACTGGACGAGCAGGCAAGGAAGGAAAAGTGCTGACACTTGCTGCACCTCCTGAGGAGAAAAAACTAAGAAATATGGCAAAGGAGCTTGGGATTGAGCTCGTTGAAATGCAATATACAAGAGGACAGCTACTGAAGAAATAATGAAAAGGCCATTTACCGGCCTTTTTTCTATGCCTGCGAAAAAAGGAAATTGTAGTTAATCTGAAAACTCCCCAATGTGGATTCCAGACTACCTCCCACAAATGTCCATCTAGATCTTGGAAAGTATCCAGAGTATCCGCCCAAAAAGACATCGTTCACTGGGCCTGTTATTATAGCACCAGCTTTTTTGTCTGTTCCAAGTCCTTATCAACCTCTTCTTTACTGTCTGCATTGTGACCAATAGTAAATTCGATAAGGTTTGATACCGTCTAAATGATCTTTGCCTCGTGGGCGTTGTAAGTCGAAAAAGCAACAGCACTATTCTTGAATTTTTTTGCCAATTATTCCTTGTGTCGGTAGCCCCAGTCCATATAAAATAATCAAATTTGCTTGTCCCATTTTCATGAAATACATTATTGATAGTGTCGCAATGCCGTTTTATTGTGTTTTTTGCTATCAATCTTGCTTTCGATCTTGTCCTCATTTTTTTCTGTATCATAAACTTATAGAAACAGAAACACCTATGGAAAGGCTACCATAGGACAAATAAATCGATGTGAACGGTAGCCTTTCCAAGCTTTTTAAACGTTGATTTTGTATACCTAGACGGGTTTGGTGAGGATGGATGTCAAACTTATCTAAATCCGATAAATGCAGTGTTGAGCCATTATTGATTGTTTATAAAAAGAGCTTCTAAATTGGATGCTTTTTTCGATTAATAGGTTCTTTCGTTCGAACATATAACGGTTAACCAAAGGCGAATAGTACTAGAATTTCAACCCTGGTTTAAAACGGTTTAGAAAGAGCTTTTTTAGCCAGATTCACATCATTTTGGAGTAGTCTTTTCAAATCGTATGAAGGGTAATAACCCCTTTCATACATGTATTGATAAACTTTTGTATGCATATCTATTGCACCAATTATCTGCTTTGTTAAAATCTGTTTTAATGCTGGTGTTGCTGTTTCAGTGATGGCAATAGAATAATTACGAACGGCCGTTTTGGATAAAGCCAACAAATCACCCGCATAAAACGGTAGATTATCGTTACGCTCTTCTTCTCTTTCAGGGCGGGGCGCCATAGGATAAAAAGTAAGAAGTTCACGTATGTTATTACTCAAATCATTTATAGCTTGTTTGTATATATCTTGCAATACTGGTTCGCTCACTTCAGGATACGCTGTTTTTAATTTCATAAGTCCGATCGATTGAAAAGCAACTAATTCATGAACTTCCAATGTCTCATGCCAGGCGAGGTGCTGGGGTGATTCATACGATTTACCCATTTATCAATGTTCCTCCTGTTAAAAATATTCTTAATAAACATATTCAGTAGGGGAATTATGGGACTTTGTCTCATTTCATTTGGGCTTTATTACCAATAATTTCATAGAGCGAGTAAAGTATTCGCTTCTTTGTTTCTATTTACTACGATTACCACGTGTGTATAAATTTTTAGTAATCAGAAAGACGATATGGTGATTTTTCCATTAGATTTTCTTCTTTTATGTTCTCACCTTTCTCTTTTTCAGGTTTTATGGCAAAGAACGCAAAAGTCGAGGCAATAAAGCTCGCAGCTGCTGAAATATAAAAAACCATGTTATGATCTGACTTCATTATGATTGCATAGATTGGTGGACCAAGGGCTACGCCTACAAACCTCATTGAACTATATAATGACGTAATGGTTCCTCTCGCTTCTTTTTCTATTCCTTCCGTTATCAAGGCATCCAGACAAGGCAGGGTGGTGCCTATCCCAATACCACTGATAAAAAGAATGCCTAGAAGAAAATAGATCTCATCGGTAAAGATGGCACTCAGTAAAGAGATACTGAGCAACAGACTACCACTAAAGGTCAGCCATTTCATTACGGTTTTATTCTGTCCTATTTTTTTCCCAGCAATATAGGAAGCAATGGACAAAGCTAACAAAGGTATGGCGAGTACCAAGCCTTTTTGAATACCGGTTATACCGAACATTTCCTCGAGTGTGGTGGATAAATAGAACAAGATACCGAAGAGGACAAACATGATAATTCCACCAATCGAAAAAATGGCGACCAGCCACCTATTGTTGTATTTAAAGGTTTTTTTGAATGACTCTACAAAGTCATGAAACAACGGAGGTTTTTTGTTATCTGCTTTAGGAACTTTGACCAAGAAAAAAACAAGAACAATAGAAACGATACAAAATAGTGGGATAAACCAAAACGGCAAGTGCCAGATCACTGAGGCTAATACAGCTCCTACAATAGGGCTTATGACTTTCCCGAATGTGTTACTGGTTTCAATGAGACCAAGGCCTGCACTAACTTCTTTTTCATTTTTAAACATATCTCCTACAAGAGGCAAAACCACCGGTGCTGCCCCTGCAGAGCCAATGCCTTGTAATAGACGTCCTAACAGTATGATCCAGTACGGATCATTTATTTTCCATGCAGCCCATCCAGTCACAAGTCCTCCAATGCCTGTTATAATTAAACTGGGAATAATTACTTTTTTTCGTCCGATTCGATCAGATAAGTATCCTGCAATAGGAATAAGAAGGATAGCAACAATGGAATACACCGTAATAATCATGGACACTTGAAAAGATGATATCTTAAGTTTTTTTTCAATTAAAGGCAAAACAGGTATAAGCATAGAATTCCCAAGGGTCATCACAAGCGGAATTGATGTAAGAGATATTAAATCTAACCTTTTTTTAGATTCCATATGGTCCTCCAATATGTACTTCGAATCACTCTAAATTAACATTCATAACGATTTGGATGTTGCAGAAAATAAAAGTAACCCCTTGACATGAGGATGGGTTGCTAAAGGTGGGTAACGCATATTTTTCTGTTATATTTCCTTGAATGTCTTCAAGATTTACAAAAGTATAACTGTCGTTCATTTCAATGCGTTTTGAGTTGTCGTTCCTGAGGTCATTGTATCTCGTTTTTGTATCTACATCTTGAACTCCTTCCCAAGAACACCTTTTTGTTTACCGTTATTTTACAATATTAGTATCTGTCTAATGTTCCCTCCGGTTATCTTCTCCTAGTGGCATAAATTCATTCATTTCATATTAGTTTTCTTTGTTTTTCAAGATTAAACAAGGCTACATAACTTATGTTTGTCAAAATGTTTATGATCCGAGTTATTAGAAGGTCAGTGTTTTTAATTAATATATCGTCCATAATCTGGGGTTGCGATCTGATCAAATTCCTTCACTAATTTTTCGAGTCCTTTTGCAAGTTCGTCTCCGGACACTGGTTGTCCGTGCCCTGTAATGGCCATTACAGGCTTTAATGCTTCTAATTTTTGAACGGATTTCTTCGCTGCACCCCAATCTGTCGTTAAATATCTCGGAGGGCCACTGACTTCTAACTCTTGAGTCAACACATTGAAAAGCGATTCTTGTTTCACCGTAACAAAAGCATCACCCGCAATGAGGCAATGGTCCTTTTCTCGGAATAGCGAAATGTGACCAGGTGAATGTCCAGGTGTATGGATCCATTGCCAACCAGACATATATGGAATACTGCCATCGGAAGGAATAGCCTCTACATGATTTCCCAAGTCGATAGGTTCAGTCGGAAATAACGGTGATATTTTCGCAACTAGTCCTCCTTCAACTGATCCATCAGGTTCTGGATAACTTAATTTCTCCGTTAGATAGGGTAATTCTGCCTCGTGAGCAAACACGGGTATATCCCATTTCTGAACCAAATCCACCACTGCCCCAACGTGATCAAAATGTCCATGTGTCAGTATAATCGCTTTCGGCTTGTTATTTTCACCAAATCGCTCTTTTGCAGCATCTAGAATATGGTTGACCGATTCGGGCATTCCTGTATCAATTAAAACCCATTCATTTGGTTTTTCAGGACTTCCCACAAAACATAAATTGACAATCTGATTCGTATAACAATAAAGATCCTGCATTACAATTTGTCCCATACCACTTCTGAGGGAGGTCAAAGGCATGAATTTATTTTCCATGGTGTCCCTCATATCATCTTGCAAGTTTTTGTCCATGAATGTTCCCTTCTTCCTCGATCGTTGTATTTCTCCGTAATATATAGTATTGCGGTTTCAAAACGACTTATATACAATCGTCCTCACGTTGGAAAAAATTAGAGTGCTCATTTTCTTTGTTAATTTCTTTTTATTTTTTGTCTCTGAGGTTGCACTAGCTAAATATCAGTCCCATCTTAAGCATATAGAGCATTTATAGTGTGATCTTCAAAGTTAGGGCATTGAAGCCACAAAAGCGAGCACTATGAACAAAGAGGTAAAATGAAAAAATATTAAAGATTTAAATGGGCTATATATGTTTTATTCAATTCATACGTGGTAACAACAAAATATAACAAAAATTAAGGAGGTAAGAAAAATGGCAAACAATAATGATAACAAAATGAGTCGTGAAGAAGCAGGCAGAAAAGGTGGGGAACAAACGAGTAAGAATCACGATAAAGAATTCTATCAAGATATTGGAGAAAAAGGCGGAGAGCAAACAAGCAAGAACCACGATAAAGAACATTATGAGGAAATAGGCCGTAAAGGCGGTAGCAAATAAAGAAAAGCAAATTAAAGTGTAAACTAAACTGTGGAAGTGAGTTCCACAGTTTAGTTTTTATTTCTAGATTTATTCCAGCTTTCGAAAAGTGACCAGTATTGTATGAAGTTCGTTGATATTGGGGATAAAGAAAAGAAATTCCACGAAGAAAAACGGAATGTATTCGGAGTATACCCGTTTTTTGTTATAATAGATGGTAATCTATTATATAAAAGTTGGGGATATAAATGGTCTTAATTATTATGCTGCTTGGGCAAGCTGGCTATATATATTTAGCGCCGTTATTTCCGAAAAATTTAAAAATGTATGAATACACTTATTTAGCGATTTATTTAAGCTATTAATAGTTCTTACCTATACGAATAAAATTGCGATAACCGAGAGTATATTAACATTGATTGCTTTGTTCGTTTATTCACCAATATTTATGAAAATTTTAAAAAGAAGTGGTAAAAAAAGAAACAGTATATAGACTCAACAAGATGAAGGCCGTTTAACGGCCTTTTTTCTATGCCTGGGAAAAAAGGAATGGATTGAAAAATAGAGAATGGTTTATCAAACAAATTTTCGAGGTGAGATCATGCCCCCAATTTTAAATCAAATCGGCACAGTGTTTATCCCTGTACGTGATATTGAAAAAGCGAGAAGCTGGTATTGTGACATTCTTGGCTTGCCTGAAGATGGTGATATTCTCCATGGCCACTTGTATGTTCTGCCCATGGTTGGAACAAGTATCGTATTGGACAGCAAGATTTTTTCAGAGGATGTGGTGTTTAAAAAGCCTCTCTTTCATTTAAACACAAACGATATCAAGGAAGCCTATCAATATATGAAGAATAAACAGGTTGAATTAGCATCTAGTATCGAGCATGACCATTGGTTTAATTTTAAAGATCCGGACGGGAACCATTTAATGGTTTGTAAGTGTTAAGCGATAAGAAGCTGCCGCATGCAGTCTCTTTATTTCTCCTGAAAAAGCAGCCAAATGTTTATTCATAAAAATCGCGGGTAAACAAAAAGTAGAATCATAAACAAGGAGGAATAGATTATGAAACCCGTAGTAAGAGAATATACAAATGACGAAAAGCTTATTCAGGATGTTGAAGAATTAAAGCGCTTAGGAGTCAATAGGGAGGATATCTATGTTCTCTCCCATGATGATGACAGAACGAATAGAGTTGCTACACATGCGAATGCCAATACGATTGGCGCTGCTGAAACAGGGCTGGCCGATGCAGTCGGCAACATTTTTAGCAAAAAAGGCGATGAACTTCGTAATAAAATGTATGATATTGGATTTTCCGAAGCGGAATCAGCTAGCTTTGAAGAAAGGCTAGATGAAGGTAAACTGCTGTTGTTTGTTACGGATAATGAAAAAGCAAGTCTGTGGTCTTAATAACAGATAAAGCTTCCTCTTTAAAGGGGAAGCTTTTTTAATGCAATGAATCATATTGACTATTGGTCTATCAATTCTATGTTTTCGTATACCAATAGTTTCGTTTTTGAAAAAAGGAGACAAATCTATTCTCACTTTCTTTATAATGAAATAGATAGAGAGAGAGGAGAGTGGTGAGCAAGTGAAAACGAAGAAAATTGAATTTATAGCAGCTGCATCCCTTTTATTTAGTGGAATAGGAATCTCTCAAACAGTCCAAGCTGAAACGCCGTATTATGGAAAAAACTATTCCCAGCCTGAACAGGTATTAAAGCTTTACCCTGATCCGAAAGAAACATTTCAAACTCCTGCTTTCGTTAAAGAAGGCGATGAATTTACGACACAGGAAGAAATGATAGAGTACTTACATACCATTGCAGATAAAAGTCCGTATGTATCGATTAAAAATATCGGCGCATCACTTGAAAACAGAGACATACCAGCTCTTTATTTTACAAAAGACAAGAGGATCCACTCGATATCGAATAAACCGCTTGTTTGGCTTCAAGCCCAGATTCACGGAAATGAACCGGCGAGTGGAGAATCAGCGCTTGCGATAGCTGAAAAGCTTGCCGGTGACTACGGAGAAAACATTCTAGATAAAATCAATGTCATTATCGTTCCGAGAATAAACCCTGATGGATCCTATGCGTTTAACAGGAGGCTTGCAAGCGGGCTCGATGGAAACCGGGACCATGTCAAGCTTGATTCGGCAGAGGTACAGGCCGTCCACAGAGAATTTAATAGATATTCTCCAGAGGTTGTCATTGATGCCCATGAATATAGCATTGGTGAGAATTCTTTTGCAGAAATTGGTTCAGAAGGTGCTTTGAAATATCATGATCTGCTAATTCTCTCGGGGAAAAATTTAAACATTCCTGAAAAAATTCGCAGCACGTCAGATGATTTATATATTCATTCTGTAATGGAAAAGCTGAAAGACGAAGGATTTTCCAGTGATCCGTATTATACGACGAGCGGTTCAGACGAAAATGGAGCAATCAATATTTACGAAGGCGGAACAGAAGCCAGAATTGGGCGAAATGCCATCGGGCTGCAGCCTGCGCTCTCTTTTTTAGTAGAAAGCAGAGGGATCGGCATTGGCCGTGAGAACTTTGCCCGCAGGGTTGGAGCACAAGTAACGACTCATGAAGAAATTCTTAATCTGACTGCCGAGCATGCTGATCAAATCAAAAAGCTGGTCACTTATGAACGATTTAATCTGATAGCTAAAGGTCTTAATCCTAATGATCAAGATGATGTGGTGATCAAAAGCGAGTTTGCCGATCCAAAGGAAGACACATTAAAATTGGTTGATATTGCTGAAGGACATGTCATTGATGCACCTGTCCAATACTATAGCGCCACAGATGCAAAAGCAACATTAACAAGAAAAAGACCAACGGCTTATCTCGTTCTGCCTGGACATGAGGAAGTTGAAGAAAAGCTGGCTGTCCAAGGAGTAAAAGGCTATACTCTTCATAAGAAAATGAAATTGCCTGTTGAAGCATTTCAAGTCACTTCAAAAGAACAAGACGGTATAACAGAAGGCCGGCCAGTGATCAATATAGCGACAGAGCTTGTTAATGAACAGAGGGAATTTCCAAAGGGAACGAAGATCTATTTTACTTCCCAGCAGCAAAACGGATTGCTGTCGATTTCATTGGAGCCTGAATCCATTGACAGCTACGTCAGTACGGGATTCATCCCATCTGAAGCAGGACAAACCTTGCCAGTTTATCGATTTGTACTCGACAGGAAAGCATTGAACATCAACGAATAACCAAAAAATCCTCCATCAAAAATATTGAGGAGGATTTTTTCTATTGCATTTCATTTACGCATACTGTAATATTATATATTGATTCATATACCGGTGGTAAAAATACTTATAATTATCTATTATAAGTATAGCGCATAATTATTATGGTGTCAACACTTTTTTGAAAGGAAGGTTTTTATGGACAATCAAAAGGGCTGGCAGGAGGAACAAAGCTATTTAAACGAAGTATTGCGCGTCATTGAGGGAAAAGGATTGGATCTGAACGAAAGAGCTGGCACATTAAAGGAAGATGTTTTAGGCATCAAAAAAACCTTTTGGGATGATGTGACGCTGAATTTTGAGGATGCAGAGGAAGCATTAGAAACGATGACCAGCGTCAAGCAGCAAACGGAATTCCTTTCGGAAAGAGAAAGAAGCCATAAGCAAATTGAGAACGAATTGAAAGCACTGGATCGGGTGAAGCGAACGCCTTATTTCGGACGTGTCGACTTTCTCGAAGACGGTGACCAGTCAAAAGACGTGATTTATATAGGAATCCATTCCGTGATGGATGAAAAGGATGAAAACTTTATCATTTACGATTGGAGGGCTCCAATCTCCAGTCTTTATTATAATTACTCGCCGGGAAAAGCGATGTATACAGCTCCAAAGGAAACGATAACCGGAGAAATGCTCTTGAAAAGGCAATACGTCATTAAAAACGGGAAGCTTCAATCCATGTTTGATGCAGAAGTGACAATCGGCGATGCATTGCTTCACGCGCGGATGAAAAAATGAAGAGTATCGTGTCTACCATCCAACGGGAGCAAAACGAAATTATCCGTAATGAGAAAGCAGATTTATTGATTGTCCAGGGTGCTGCAGGAAGCGGGAAAACCTCTGCTGCCCTTCAACGGGTAGCTTATTTGCTGTACAGGTACAGAGGAGAAATCCAATCGGAAAACATCATGCTTTTTTCACCCAATTTTTTATTTAACAGCTATGTGTCGACCGTGCTTCCGGAGCTCGGCGAGGAAAATATGGAGCAAACGACCTTTCAGGAATATACCAACAAGAGGCTCGGCCGTGAATTCGACCTTGAAGGGCCATTTGAGCAAACAGAATATATGATTACCGCTGAAGGGGATAACAATTATCGCACAAGAAGAGCGGCCATTGAGTACAAGGCAAGTAACGAATTCATTTCACATCTTGATCAATACATCAAGCAACTTTCAGAATCAGGGATGATCTTCCGTAATATTTCATTCAGAGGCGCTGTTCTTATTTCTTCTGAAGAGATCGGCTCCTACTTTTACTCATTAGACAAAAATATTTCAATACCGAATCGTATCACATTAACCTCCGAATGGCTTTTGAAAAAAGTGAAAAAAGAAGAATTGAAGGAAAGAGAAAGAAATTGGGTCATCGATGAAATCGCTCTACTATCAAAGGAAGATTACCTGAACGTTTACAAGAAATTGCAGGAAAAAGGGTACGATGAAGACTCATTTGAATTTGCCAAGGCAGAGGAGCGTCTGATGGCAAAGCAAGTGGTTGGCCAGTATTTTAAACCGATTCGAAAAGCGATCAGGCTGTTACGGTTTCTTGACATCAAATCGATTTACATCCAGTTTTTTGAACAGGAAAAGACTGAAATCGGTGCAATTACGGTCGAAAATCTTAAAAAGAACAAATTGTATTATGAAGATACGACACCTTATCTATATTTAAATGATTTACTAAAGGGTTCAAAGAAGAATACCGCCATTCGCCACTTGTTTATTGACGAGGCTCAGGATTATTCAGCCTTTCAGCTCGCTTATCTCAGACAGCTGTTTCCTTCAAGTAAGTGGACGGTTCTTGGCGATTTCAATCAAACTGTCTTCGCTCACAGCATAAAAAGAGACTCATTGCTTGCAGGTGAATTATTTAATTTTAAACAAGCAGAAAGATTAACGCTGAAAAAAACGTATCGTTCCACGAAGGAAATTACAAAGTTTACGAGTCGAATTATCAAAGGGGAATTTGAGATCAAGCCGTTTAATCGTTCAGGGAAAGAACCTGTGGTCACCGTTTTTGAATCAAACGAACAAATGATCAAATCGATCGCAGATACGCTTACCCGGATGAATAAAAAACATACGAGCATTGCTGTTATTTGTAAGTCCGCACAGGATAGCCAAAAAGCATTTTCAGAGCTTAAACCGTTTATTGATCTAAAATTAATTGACAATGAAAAAACCGCTTTTGAAAAAGGAATCATCGTCATTCCAGTGTACCTGGCAAAAGGGATTGAGTTCGATGCGGTCGTTATTTATAACGCATCTGATCAAAGCTATTCCAGCTGGTATGATTCCCGTCTGCTTTATACAGCTTGTACAAGGGCGATGCATGAGCTGGAACTTTTCAGCGCAGGGGAGCCAAGTCGTTTTCTTCCGCAATAAACGATAACCCGAATATAGAGCACAAAAGAGAAAGTGCTCTATATTCGGGTTTTTTTAATCTGTGCTTCCAAAATGATGTAATCATAATTTTAAACGATAGGAAAAATAATAACGAAAAGGATAGGAAGGTGATGATAATGGTGGTACATAACGAGTATAATCCTTATGCTGCCGGTGATATTGTTTATGTTTTTTATCGAAACCCGCATACTCAGGACGTAGCAAATATACAGGAGGCTGCAGTCGTAAATAACCCTGAGGATCCTACAGAACTAGCTCTGTTTCTGTATGATACATACTATCCTTTGACAGATGACATTGCTGTGTATGCCAGCGAAGTTGAGGCTGAACAAGCCTATCAACAATATTTTGGTCACTTTTAAAAAAAGGTGGATGTTTAATGATCAAACCATTTACGCCTCAACTTGTATATTTCGAACCGAACGCGCTGGATTATCCGTTAGGAAAAATGCTCAAAGAAAAATTTGAAAAAATGGATGTTGAAATTCGCTATACAACCTCTCACAACCAAGTGAGAAATCTTCCAGGAGAGAGCGATTTTCAGAAATATCGGATCGCTAAGTCAACACTTGTAGTCGGTATAAGAAAAACGCTCAAATTTGATACGTCAAAGCCCTCTGCTGAATATGCGATTCCTTTTGCAACAGGCTGTATGGGGCATTGTCATTATTGTTATTTGCAAACAACGATGGGAAATAAGCCGTATATCCGTACATATGTGAATGTTGATGAAATTCTAGACGCTGCTAATCATTATATGGAAGAACGAGTGCCTGAAATCACAAGATTTGAAGCAGCTTGTACCTCTGATATTGTCGGAATAGACCACTTAACACACACGTTAAAACGAGCAATCGAACATTTCGGAGAATCGGAATACGGGAAGCTCCGGTTTGTCACGAAATTTCATCACGTCGACCATTTACTTGATGCTAAGCATAACGGAAAAACGAGATTTCGATTCAGCATTAACGCCGAGTATATCATTAAAAACTTTGAACCAGGAACATCTCCACTTACGAAACGAATTGAAGCAGCAAAAAAAGTAGCAAACGCCGGGTATCCGCTTGGGTTTATTGTAGCCCCTATCTACCTGCATGAAGGATGGGAGGACGGCTACTATCAAATGTTTGAGCGCCTTGATGCGGAATTGCCGATTGAAACAAGGAATGACATAACATTTGAATTCATTCAGCATCGGTTCACAAAGCCTGCCAAACGAGTGATTGAAAAAAACTATCCAATGACCAAATTAGAATTAGATGAATCAGCCAGAAGATATAAATGGGGCAAATATGGAATTGGTAAATACATTTATCAGAAAGAGGAAGAAGAGGATATTAAACAGCATCTTTACTCCTATATGAAGAAATTTTTTCCTAATGCGAAATTAGAATATTTCACATAACATGAAAGCAGGCGGCTTGTTAGAGATTAAACACCAGAGCCAACTGCTTTTTGAGAGTGTAAACTAAACTGTGTAAGTGAGAGAGCGTACGGCACTTGCTTCCCAGTTTATTTTTTTTATTGGTAGAGTGGAAACAAATGAATGGGGAGGTTTACACTCTGGCTAAATCAAAACGAGATCGAAAATCTGTAGGAATCGAATTCTGGAAAATTAACTTTCTGATTAGAGCAGCGCCATTCGTAAAGTCATGTACACGACCAACGCAGTGGAAAGCATCCATTCCCGAGCTTCAGAAAAGTAACTAAAAAAGGAGCATTCCCCAACGAGAACGCTCTGATTATATTTGCGTATACAAGAACTGGAATTAAAATGGGAAGGCGCCATATCCAAAATTGGGCAATAGTTATGAACCAGCTTCTTCTACATGATAAGTTAAAAAATAGGGTTTTAAAGTATCTTGAGTAAGTTTTACTTACACACTTTATTTGACAAACTCGACAAAAATAGTACAAATCTATTTTACATAATGTTTTTTAAAATCTGGGTGGATAGAAAATTTGCGACGTAAATTGATGAGGTTTTCCCCAAAACTTTCTTCTAAAAGTTCTCTATGTTTCTCCATAATTTCCATGAGATACAAATCGTGAATCATGACTTCTGTAATTGGCATTACTAAACCTACATGCATTGTCCATGCTGCACGGCTATCTTTCCCCAGCGAGACAATACCTGCTACTACTTCTGAGTCATCCCCACTAATAACAAGCCATCGTCCACCATACTCTTCTGTAATTTCATGACCCATATAATGAAGGTAAACATTAGCAAAATCAGAGGTGATTTCCCCATAAGCAATAATTGTTACATTGACTCCTCTATTTGCTGCCTGTCTTAGTTCAGACTCCAATTCCTCGAATTCGTCTTTCCAAATCTCTAAGAGAATTCTTTTTTTAGCAGATGATATACAAGTTTTTACCTTATCGAGTATTTCATTGCGTCCCGTGATATTCCAGATATTTTCACGGTCATTTGCAGAACGTTCAAACTCCGCTAATGATTGTTCTGCCAGTTCAAAATTCTCTTCTGCTTTCATTCGACGGTTTTTAATTAGCTCCTTTGCAGGAACAGGAGTATACTGTGGTGTGTTTCCAGGACTTACGAGAATATCTCCGCGCATGGCGAGACTGTCCAAAACTTCATATATTCTTGAACGTGGTACACCGGAATTTTTTGCTACTGCATAACCGGTTAATGGCGATTCTTCCAATAAGGTAAGATATGCTTTCGCTTCATATTCGGTAAAATTTAGATTTTTTAATGTTTCTAAAATGTTATCTTTCATAAATCCTCCAACACAACTTTAGTCGCTACCTTTGTAATTAATATTTTAGCAAA
Source organism: Bacillus capparidis (assembly GCF_017832095.1). Lineage (NCBI taxonomy): Bacteria > Bacillati > Bacillota > Bacilli > Caryophanales > Bacillaceae > Bacillus > Bacillus capparidis. The sequence continues at coordinate 124,117 of NZ_JAFDST010000004.1, read as the reverse complement.
ATCTGTTGATTTTTTCTAAGATCAGCTGATATACTTACACAAGTAGTTACCTTAGTAGTCACTATTAATAGGGGAAGGGAGAAATAGTATGGATAACTTACTAACATACATTTCAATAGCTGCAATGATGGTTATTATACCAGGAGCAGATACAATGCTCCTGGTGAAAAACACGCTCAGCTATGGTCCAAAAGCTGGACGCTATACGGTTCTTGGAATGGTAACGGGACTTTCGTTTTGGACACTGATTGCGATCCTCGGCTTATCTGTTGTCATTGCAAAGTCAGTCATTCTTTTCAGCATTATCAAATATTTGGGAGCTGCCTACTTAATTTATTTAGGGATAAAAAGTTTTTTTGCTAAAAGCGTGTTTTCTTTAAAAGAAATTCAAGCTCAAGCAAATACACCTACGAAGTATTCAAATCGGCATAATAAAAGTTCCTTTATGCAAGGGTTACTTAGTAATATTCTTAATCCAAAGACTGTTTTAGTTTATATAACAATCATGCCGCAATTTATCATTTTGAACGGAAATGTAAACCAGCAATTGATTGTATTAGCCTTCATCCTAACCTTACTCGCTGTATTGTGGTTTCTATTTCTTGTTTCTCTAATTGAATACGCAAAAAAATGGTTGAACAACTCCAAATTCCAGAAGGCATTCCAAAAATCAACTGGCTTAATTTTGGTAGGTTTTGGCATAAAAACAGGAATTTAAATTCATTTACTAACACACCTAATTGATTCTCTCCTTTTTTAAAATTTCCTCTTCAATTAAAATGACCCCGGTACAATTCCGGGGTCATTTATTGTTATCATTTTTAAAAAACTTCTATTTTGCGAAAAGTATTCTATAAAACCGCTTGAATCCAGCAGTCTGCAAGAAGCTTATTGCCAGCTTCATTCATATGAACTCCGTCTGACGTAAGCTTTTGCGGCTTTTCTTTTTGTAGTTCCTTTAAAAAAATGCGATGAGCAGGCACAAGGGTAGCTTCGTGCTGTCTTGCAAGGCTTTGGACAATTTCAACATAAGACAAAAGCAGCTTATTGCCCTTGCTATTAATATCTTCCTTGATAATAGTAGGCTCCATTAAAATGATTTTCGTATTGGTCAAACGCCGCTTTGTTGCAATTAACAGCCTTCCGTAGATTTCTTCAAACATATACGGATAAATTTGTTCTGCCTTCGGGTTGTCGATCTGTCTCCACACATCGTTGATCCCGATCGAAATGGAAAGCCAATCTGGATTTTCCTGCAAAACATCCCGTTCCCAGCGCCTCTCCAAATCAGTTACACGGTTTCCTCCGATGCCTTTATTTAAAATTGTTACATCTTCATAATGTTCTTTGACATACATATTAATAATGCTTACATATCCATTCCCGATTCCTTCAGGATCTCCGAATTTACCGCTTTCTGTAATGCTGTCACCGATAAATAACACCTTATCTCCAACACTAAACATACAAGCACTCCTTATGAAAGCATTATACCTACTCATTATACAGAAAAAAGAGAGTACATCCTAATGTATTTCTGAAAAAATTTCAACGAGGAGCGAAAGCAAGTGGATAGAAAAAATAAATTGCTAGAAGCAGCATCTGCATTTATAAAGACGTGCTATCAAGAATTAGAAAAAACTCCACATGAAACGAAGAGCAGAATCGAAAGCATAAAAATGGATATTCAATCTAGCGGAAGCTATGTACATACGAAAGAAGAGCTCGATCATGGTGCGAAAATGGCTTGGCGAAACAGCAACCGCTGCATAGGAAGATTATTTTGGGCTTCCCTCCAAGTATTTGACCGGCGCGAGGACCGAACGGAAGAAGAGGTTCTAAAGAGTTTGTTATTCCATATTGAGTATGCAACAAATAACGGTAGGATCCGCCCGGTCATTTCTGTGTTTAACGAGACCAATATAATAATATACAACCACCAGCTTATCCGATATGCGGGATATGAAACATCAAATGGAATCATCGGAGATCCCGCTGCGATTGAATTAACGAAAAAGTGCGAAGAGATGGGCTGGAAAGGCGAAGGAACGAATTTTGACGTACTGCCGCTCGTTTTTCAGATTGGAAACGCTCCTCCTGTGTGGCATCAAATTCCTAATGAGCTGGTAAAGGAAATTCCGATTAGCCATCCAGACTACAAAGCAATTAACAAATTGAATTTGAAATGGTATGCCGTTCCTATCATTTCCGATATGATTCTCGAAATTGGGGGTATTCACTACCAGGCTGCTCCGTTCAACGGCTGGTACATGGGCACGGAGATCGGGGTCAGTAATCTGGCTGATGAAAAACGTTATAACCTGTTGAAAAAAACAGCAGCCGCTATAGGACTGAATACACAAAGAAACAGCACGCTTTGGAAGGATCGGGCCCTCGTTGAATTAACAGCAGCCGTTCTCCATTCCTATCGAAAAGAAGGAGTGAGTATCGTTGATCATCATACAGCAGATGCCCAATTCCATACATTCGAAAAAACGGAAGCAGCAAACAACAGAAAAGTTACAGGAGATTGGAAGTGGCTGATCCCGCCGCTTTCTCCGTCAACGACTCACGTATTTCATAAGTCGTATGACAACACCCGGTTGTCACCGAACTTTTTAAAGTCTCCGTAGCTGTACAATAGCCAGCGCGCCCTGTAACCTGAAAAAAGAAGACATCAACAGGGGCATGTAAGCCTGCCAATCACCTTCAATAAGCAATTGCGAAATTTTTGTATGATTCTGTTGCTGCTGCTTCTTCTACTGTTACATTTCTAACGCGTGAAAATCGATTGCCCTTCTGAACGGATTCAACAAAGTCAGCAAGGCTTTCTTCAGGTCCTTCCGCTAAAATTTCAACGGCTCCGTCCATGCGGTTCTTTACCCAACCGGTCAGCTTGTTTTTCTCTGCTTCACTCTGGACAAAATAGCGAAACCCGACACCCTGTACGCGACCTTCTACAACGATATGGTATTGAAGCATAGAAAACACCTCTTAATTTTACTTTCATACTATCACAACGCCAGGGTGATAGACAAAATTTAGCGGGATTGGATAGAATATGAGCATACGAGAGAAGGAGGTACTGTCACATGGAAAATGAGTCGTTTCGTATTCACTCTATTCATGTCGGAAAACCGAAGACCTACGAATTTAATGGAAAACAGATTGAGACAAGCATTTATAAACATCGTGTTGATCAGCCCGTGTTTTTATCAGAGGTTAATTTTGAAGGAGACAGACAAGCGGATCTTGTTTATCATGGGGGCCAAGATAAAGCAGTATGTGTTTATCCGTATGATCACTATCCATACTGGGAATCTCAATTAAACAAAACACTTGAAGGTTCTGCATTTGGCGAGAATCTGACGGTCGAAGGTTTAACTGAAAAAGACGTATATATCGGGGACGTATTTGCTCTCGGGGAAGCTGTTGTACAAATTAGCCAGCCTCGTCAGCCGTGTTTTAAGCTGGCAAAAAAGTATGACGTAAAGGATATGCCGTTAAAGGTCCAGATGTCTGGTTTTACTGGCTTTTATTTTCGCGTACTCAATGAAGGCAAGGTTACTCCTGCTTCTGTCCTTAAGCGAATTTCCAGAGATCCCAGTCAAATTTCCGTTCATTTTGCCAATCATATCAAATATCATGATAAAGAGAATCGAGAAGGAATTGAAAAGGTCCTTAAAGTGGATGCACTATCTGAAAGCTGGAGAGCTTCTTTTGAAAAAATGGCAGCCAGCCTTTAAAGCAAAAACTCCTTTCAGCACTCATTCTTTGCTGAAAGGAGTTATATCAATAATTTATTTTTTTTGCTCTAGAAGGCGAGCTAAAAAATATTTTTTGAAGCTTTGAGTTTTTCTGCCTTCGAATGAGGAGACTCCGATTTTTCTTAGTTCTTCCACATACCAGCCTTTGCTTCCGTAATGCATGAAACAACACTCCTTTACAAAAAATTGCATGATAATAGACATCATGATTTTTGGCATGGGGGCATTGTAACATCTATAAAAAATGTATGAAAAGGGATGAGTGGTGATTTTTTAAAACTGAGACTTTTGACCTATATTTACCCGGAAAGCAGAAAGAAATTTCTTCTAAAGCTCTGTTAAAATAATCGGTTCATTTTTTGTAATGACAATGGTATGTTCGATTTGCGCTACTAAGCTTCCATCGGGGGTTTTAAATGTCCAGCCGTCGCCGCCCTCGACAATGTGTTCGGCTCCTGTTGAAACGAATGGCTCAAATGCAATGACCATTCCGTCTTTCAGTAGTTCATTGTCAAAAGGATCGTAGTAATTCATAATGTGATTCGGCGGCTCATGAAGGCTAGTGCCGATTCCGTGCCCGGTCAGATTTTTTATAACGGTGAAGCCCTGTGACCTGGCTTCATTAAAAACGGCTCTGCCAATTTGATTAAGGCGTTTCCCTGCCCTTGCTTGAAGCAGGCCTTTATCAAATACAGCTTTGGCGGCAAGACATAGCTTTTGCAATTGTTCGTTTTCTTCACCCAATACAAAAGAAATGCCAGTGTCTGCATAATAGCCATCCAAGGCAGCAGAAATATCAATATTAATTAAATCCCCTGTTTTTAAAATGGTCTTGCTGCTTGGAATCCCATGCGCCACCTCTTGATTCAAGCTGATGCAGGTGTTTCCTGGGAAATCATATTCTTTAATCGGTGCTGAAACGGCTCCGTGTTCCTCAAGAACCTTTTTTCCGATTAAATCTAATTCTAGAGTTGTCATGCCCGGCACAGCTTTGCTCTTCATTTCTTCCCTGGCCAAGGCTACGATTTTTCCTATTTTTTTTAATCCTTCTAGTTCTTCATCATTTCTTACTATCACGTTTCGATCCCGCTTTCTTTATCGTAAATTTTCTTTTAAATAAGCTTACCATACGGAATGGCCGAATTGGAAATGCTCAGTATTTATTATCACCTCTTTCTTTATATGAAAATTGAAAAAATTAAGTGTTTGTCTATGAAAACTGGTCTATATCACTAGACACCTTTGTGATATATTTGAAAATAAAAGGAAAGTGGGGAAAGATTATGCTTCAATTTCTTCAAAGATTAGGAAAGTCATTTATGCTGCCTGTTGCTGTTTTACCTGCTGCGGGGATCATATTATCGCTCGGGCGCGAGGATGTGTTCAATATCCCTTTTATTTTTCAAGCGGGTAATGCCATTTTGGGGAATTTGCCGCTCATTTTTGCGATTGGAATCGCTTTTGGGCTATCAAAGGATGGAAATGGTGCCGCCGCGCTGTCGGGAGCAATTGGCTACTTTATTTTGACGGCTGGGATAACTACAATCAATGAAGCAAACAACATGGCTGTTCTTGGAGGCATCCTCTCAGGCGTCGTTGCCGGCTTTCTTTATAATCGATTTAAAGATACGAAGCTTCCCGATTATTTAGGTTTTTTCAGCGGGCGGAGGCTTGTTCCTATTTTGACTGCTTTTACAATGATCATTTTGGCTGGAATATTCGGCTATATCTGGCCGCCTATTCAAAGCGCCATCGATGGTTTAGGAAATTGGATTTTGAGCCTGGGACCAGTCGGTGCCGGCCTGTTTGGCTTTTTTAACCGATTATTAATTCCGCTTGGCTTGCACCATGTTTTAAATAATATCTTTTGGTTTCAATTTGGTGAATATAACGGTGTGACCGGCGACCTTTCACGTTTCTTTGCTAATGACCCTTCTGCCGGAACCTTTATGACGGGCTTTTTCCCAGTCATGATGTTTGGTCTGCCAGGTGCATGCTTGGCGATGATTATAACGGCCAAAACTGAAAAACGAAAGGCAACAGCCGGCTTTTTGTTAGGTCTTGCCTTAACCTCTTTTATTACGGGCATAACCGAACCCATTGAATTTACTTTTATGTTTTTATCCCCTTTTCTCTACTTTATTCATGCCATATTAACCGGACTTTCTCTCTTTATCGTGAATGTATTGGATATACGAAGCGGTTTTACGTTTTCAGCCGGAGGAATTGATTACCTATTAAACTTCGGCATATCCGAAAAGCCGATACTATTGCTTTTAGTTGGTCTCATTTACGGAGTGGTTTACTTTGTCGTGTTCTACTTCCTAATTAAGGCCATGGATTTAAAAACTCCAGGACGGGAAGATGATGCAGTAGAAGACGAGGTATTGTCTCAAAATGAAGCTGCCGCCGCAGTCGCTGGTGAAAACATTCTTCTTACCGGCCTCGGAGGAGCGGAAAATATAGAAACAATTGATTACTGTGCGACCAGATTACGCCTGACACTTCATGATTTAACAATGGTCAATGAATCGCTCCTTAAACAAGCCGGATCCAAAGGAACTGTACGAACGGGAAGAAATTCGCTTCAGGTAATTATCGGTACCAATGTAGAGTTTGCCGCTGAAGAATTGAAAAAATCAATCAAATGAGATTTGGCAAAGAGCGATGAATCAAAATGAAGAGAGCTTACTCTACTTAGGGTAAGCCTTTTTTCGCAATTTCAAAGCTTCCTAAACATGATATGATAATAGAAGGCAGCTGCTTGGGATGGAAGGGAAGCGGTTAACGTGCAGACAAAAAAGATGACGCTTCAAAAAAAAATCATGCTCCTGGTTATCGTACTGCTTCTTGTCGTCATTACACTGCTCACATCGATTTTTGCCTACCTTCAATCAAAGGATAGACAAAAGCAGGCGGAGCAATTGGCGTTGCAAACTGCGAAAACGATTTCATATATGACGCCTCTCAAACTGTCATTTAAAGCAGATGATTCATTGGATAATCTCGATGCCGACATCACGCAGATTATGACACAGGTTGATGCAAGTGCAATCTACATAACCGATCGAGAACAGATTGTTTTTGCAAGCGTAAATGAGAATGCCGAGGAAAAAGCAGCCAGTATCAATGACAAGGAGCTAAGTAAAACTGTGGTGTTTGGTGCTTCAACTGTAGCTGAAGCTTCTAATGAAAATCACACTATGATCAGGGGAAGTGCTCCAATTATCATAGAGTATGAAAATTACAATCAAGTCGTTGGCGGAGTATATGTAGATATTTCAAAGTCTCAAATCAATAAAAGCATCATCCGTCATCTGACAACTCTTGGATACTTGGCAGTAATCGTGCTTTTGATCGGTGCGATGGGTGCAATTGTGCTGGCAAGAAACATAAGGAAGGATACATTCGGCTTAGAGCCGCAGCAAATCGCCTCCCTGTTTTATGAAAGAAATGCCATTCTTCAAGCAATTAAAGAAGGCATTCTGGCTATTGATACCTCTGGGACGATTACAATGACAAATACTTCTGCAGAAGAATTGCTCGAATTAAATGAGGCACCGATCCACCAGCACATAGACAATATTATGCCAGATGCAGGCTTGACCTCAGTAATTTTGCAAGGGAAGTCAAAATCGAATGAAGAGGTTCGTTATCGTGAAAAGACGTTCATCTTAAATTCGAAGCTGATTCAAGACAAAAATAAAATCCATGGGGTCGTTGTAAGTTTTCGAGAGAAGACAGAATTAAAAAAACTGATTGACACACTGACGGAGGTCAGTAAATATTCGGAAGACCTAAGAGCGCAGACCCATGAATTTTCAAATAAGCTGTATGTTATTCTGGGACTTCTCGAGCTCGGAGAATACGATGAAGCTATTGAGTTAATAAAAAATGAATACGCTTTCCAAATAAAGCAGCATGATTTTTTATTGCAGAATATTCATTCGCAAAAAATCCAAGCTATTTTGCTCGGTAAGCTAGGGAAAGCCTCTGAAAAAAAGGTCCATCTACTGATCGATGAAAATAGCTATCTAGAGTCTTTGCCGGAGCATTTAGGAATTTCACCTTTTATCACAATCATCGGGAACTTGATTGATAACGCAATAGAGGCAGTACGCCTTTCAGAGACACGAGAAGTTTCTTTTTTTATTACGGATATCGGCAGAGATATTATTATTGAAGTGTCTGACAGTGGACAAGGGTTTTCGGAGAGGCACGACGATGACATTTTTAAAAAAGGATTTTCAACTAAAGGGGAAAAAAGAGGGTATGGCCTTGCCAATGTGAAGGAAGTTGTAGAAGAGCTTAAAGGATTTATTGAATATTCCAACTTAAAAAACGGAGGCGCGGTTTTTACTGTTTATTTACCGAAAGAAAGAAATAGGGGGATTTTGAATGCTCAACGTGGTCATAGCTGAGGATGATTTTCGCATTGCAGCTATTCATGAGAAGTACCTGAGCCAAATGGAGGGGTTCGCTCTTAAAGGAAAAGCGCTTAATGCAAAAGAAACGATTGAACTTCTCTCTCGTTTCAAGGTTGATTTGCTTCTGTTGGATCTGTATATGCCGGATGAATTAGGGACGAAGATTCTTCCAGACATTCGCAAAGACTATCCGAAAACAGATGTTATTGTGATCACCGCAGCAACAGAAACAGCTTTATTAAAGGATGCACTGCGCTCAGGGGTTTTCCATTATTTAATAAAACCTGTATCATCTGAAAAATTCGCCCAAGTGATGGGAGAATATAAGAAAAAAAAGCAGTTTATAGATTCAAAAACCGATATCAATCAAGCCGATCTTGATTTGTATTTTGGTACCCAAAATCAAGAAGAGAGAAAATCTTATTTGCCTACGGGGATTAATTCAATCACACTTGAAAAGGTAAAGCGTGTTCTAAAGGGTACTGAAGAGGGCATTACAGCAGAGGAAATCGGAGAAAAAATGGGTGTTTCAAGAACCACATCAAGAAGGTATGTGGAGTATCTTGTCAGTTTAGGAGAAGCAAAAGCAGAGCTGGAATACGGCATTATCGGCAGACCGGAACGAAGATACTATCTTTCCTAAAGAAGAACAGGGGGATCACGATGAAAAAAATATGGACATCAATGTTTTTCATAGGATTCATTTTCATCGGCGGCAGCCAAATGCCGTCCTTTCAGCTTCCGTTCTCTAATTCACCGATGGAAATTGTTGTTCCGGCTGAGCCAGGAGGCAGCTGGGATATGACAGCACGTGCGATGAAAACCGTAATCGACTCCAATCATTTTTTTAAAAAACCAATTCAAATCAAGTACATAACCGGAGAAGATGAAGGGTGGAAGTATCTTCAGAAACGAAATGGACATGTTATTAGTTTAAATTCCAGCTTGCTTTTAAGTAATAATCTGTTAGGAAAAGGCACCGTCCGATATGATGAGTTCCATCCTCTGGCAATTCTCACAAAAGAGTGGCATGTAACCGCTGTGCCTAAAGATTCGAAGCTGAAGTCTGCAGCTGATTTAATTTCAGTTCTGAAAATAAATCCAGGACAGCTTAAGATAGGATTTGCACCCTCCATCGGAAATGATGACCAGCTGTCTTTTGTCAAAGCAGTAGAAAAGGCCGGGATTTCTACTGATAAACTGCAGTTTTTACAATATAACAACGGCAATGATTTATTCGATGCTTTGGCCAATGATGAAATCGACGTGGCGTCTGGATCAGTGAACGAAGCGCTGGCACACTTTAAAGCCAATCATATCGAAATTCTGGTTACTACATCGGAAAAACGAATAGAAAGCCTCCCAGACGTTCCAACCTGGAGGGAGGAAGGAATTGATTTTGTCTTTGCACATTGGAGAGGAATCATGGGATCTGACAAAATGACCAAAGAAGAGATTATGTTTTGGGACGACGTGATGAACAAAATGGTGAAAAAAGAAGAGTGGGAGAAACTCTTGCAAAAAAACAACTGGGAGCCCTTTTATAAAAACAGTTGGGAATCTAAGGATTTTCTCAAAGAGCAGAACAAGTATTATCACAGGGAAATTGAAGGCACACCGTAATTGCCGGCATCGATGCAGCGATTTTTCGAAATTGAACAAAAAGAACAAAATGCATTTATAAATCTTAAATCATTTAAATTAAATAATATTTACTTGAATGCCCCCCTCTCGTAAGATGAAAAGAAGCAAAGGATTAGCAGCTTTAGAACTTTTTGAAAGCGCATTCAACAAGAATTAATTACACCAGAATATGTCATATATTAAAGCTTCTAAAAAGGGGAGGGAAATCATTGTGTTAGCGTTTTTAGGTTTTTCAATGATCATCGTATTTATGTATTTAATTATTTCAAAGCGGATGTCCGCCCTGGTAGCGTTAATTGTGATTCCGATCTTGTTTGCATTATTCGGCGGATTTGGACCTGGTATCGGTGAAATGATGTTAGAAGGCGTAAAGCAGGTTGCTCCGACTGGTGTGATGTTAATGTTCGCCATTCTCTACTTTGGGATAATGATTGATGCTGGGTTGTTTGACCCTCTTGTGGGCAAAATTTTAGCTGTAGTAAAGGGAGATCCATTAAAAATTGTAATCGGTACAGCACTCCTTTCCATGATGGTAGCACTTGATGGGGATGGAACGACAACCTATATGATTACGGTATCAGCTATGCTGCCGCTTTATCAACGATTAGGAATGAATCCGCTTATTTTAACATGTATAGCGATGCTGTCATTTGGCTTTATGAACATGACACCATGGGGAGGGCCGACTGCAAGAGCAGTAAGCGCACTGCAGCTTGATGTTGCGGATGTATTTACACCGCTTATTCCTGTAATGGCTGGCGGAGCATTATGGACGCTATTTACAGCATATATTCTTGGAAAAAAAGAGCGTAAAAGAATAGGAGTTGCCGAGATTCAATATTCAGAGGAGGATAAACTAACAATAAGTCAGCAAAGTGCAGCTTTAGAAACGGAAAGCTTCAAGCGACCCAAGCTTTTATGGATAAATTTATTGTTAACAGTTTCATTACTCGTTTGCTTAATTACGTCAGTATTGCCGCTGCCTATTTTATTCATGATCGCCTTTGTCATCGCCCTCATGATTAATTATCCTAAATTGGATGACCAGAAGGAGAGAATATCTAATCATGCAGGAAACGTTCTGGCTGTTGTAGGCTTAGTGTTTGCTTCCGGGATTTTCACAGGCATATTATCCGGAACAGAAATGGTTGATGAAATGGCGAACAGTTTAGTTGCCATTATTCCTGAGTCACTAGGCTCATATTTTGCAGTGATTACAGCAGTCACGAGTATTCCATTTACGTATTTCATGGCAAATGATCCTTACTATTACGGTGTCCTGCCGATTTTGGCGCAAACTGCAGAAGCTTATGGCGTAGATCCAGCAGAAATTGCCCGTGCATCCATTTTGGGCCAGCCAGTCCATGCAATGAGTCCTTTAATGGCTTCTGCCTATTTACTTGTTGGTATGGCAGGTGTCGAGTTCGGGGACCATCAAAAGTTCATATTTAAATGGGCATTAGGTTCTTGTTTTGTAATGATTGCGATCGCGCTGCTTACAGGCGTAATTACTTTTTAATTAGAGCCCTGTTGAAAAAGGACCTGTTTTGGTCCTTTTTCAATAATATTAGTCCGTTCGTATCTCATAATTCACAACCTGCTCTTCATCGTTGAACCGCAAGACTAACCACTCACTATCTATCCTAATCAGCCCCCGCTCATCTCCAAGGTAATAAACAATATTATCATCTTCTTTAAAATACTCTGTTACAGTTGGCTTTCCCAATAGCGAATTGACTTCGTCTTTTTCCATACCTATTAGGTCATATGTATTAAAAAAATCATCAATCATATATACTCTTTCATTCTCGTGATCTACCCATTTTTCGACAGTGAAATTTGATCTATATTCGTTAACCCCTAAAATAATTGCACAATACAGCGGCGGAATTATACCAATCGCGGTCATGGCCAGAAATTTAGCCTTTCTTATTTCAGTATATTTCCATAAAATCAAAAGAAATAGCAGCAAAAAAACGAAAGGCAATATAATGGCTGTTGTACTAATGACACTGTAAGAAGAATGCAGAATGTTAATTATGAGGTAGTAGCCCATATATAATAAAACGTATAGAATACCGTATACACAAAGTAAACCCCACAATAGATTTTCTTTAGATTTCAATTTTTAATCCACTCCCTACATGACTGATACCTGAATATTCAGCTTATCATAAGTAGCATTCGTCGAAAATAGACAACTTTCTTCAATCATTGCGGCTTACCCCAAAATCGCTTATAAATCGGAAAGATCGCGCATAACGGAACTAAGATCGCTTATAAATCGGAAAGATCGCGCATAACGGTACCAAGATCGCTTATAAATTGGAAAGATCATGCATAACGAGTCCAAGATCGCTCATAAATCGGAAAGATCGCGCATAACGAGCCCAAGATCGCTCATAAATCGGAAAGATCGCGCATAACGAGCCCAAGATCGCTCATAAATCGGAAAGATCGCGCATAACGGTACAAGATCGCGCATAACGGTACAAGATCGCTCATAAATCGGAAAGATCGCGCATAACGGTACAAGATCGCGCATAACGGTACAAGATCGCTCATAAATCGGCAAGATCGTGCATAACGAGTCCAAGATCGCTCATAAATCGGAAAGATCGCGCATAACGAGCCCAAGATCGCTCATAAACCGAAAAGACCGTGCATAAGCAGCCCAAGATCGCTTATAAATCGAAAAAATCACCCCATAACGGTACCAAGATCAAAAGGTCATACATACAAAACTAGCTCAAGATCGTCGAAACCCAATGGATCGCCAGTTTAACAAAAGTAACAGGAAAAAACCCACAAACACAAAAAACCAGCCAAAAAGGCGATTACCTTTTTGGCCAGTTGGAATTCTTTTCTGATCATTTTTTTGTCTGTTGTTCTTCATTTTTTTTATCTGGATGAGTATAGTCATATTCTGCAGGATTGATTTTCTTGAAGCCCGGTGGATTGTAAAAGCGTAGAAGGTCGCTGTTCACAATCTGATCTGACACTTCAAGCTCTTTTTTTGCTTGCTCTGAATAATTTTCGCACTTAGTGCTGTCAACTGCTGGTTCTCCGCTTGGAGCTGCGTAGCAATTTCCATCAATCTTGTAATATTCAGGTGAAACAAAATCTCCGTTTCTGAAAGGAATCACTTCCCGGTGCTCCTTAGAAAGAATGTCAGAACCAGACATCAGATAATTTTTCGTATCCTTGCCTAACAGGTGAAGAAGGGTAGGAGCCACATCAACGTCACCGCTGTATTTGCTCACAGTCTTCCCTTCGATACCAGGAACATGGATAAAGAGCGGAACCTGCTGCATATCAGCATTGTTGTAATCCGTCATTTCTTTTCCGGTAACTTTCTCCAAAGCTTTATTATGATTTTCTGAAATTCCATAGTGATCCCCATACATTACGATGACTGTATTATCGTAAAGACCAGATTTCTTTAAATCAGTAAAGAATTGTTCAATCGCCTCATCCATGTAGTGGGCAGATTGAAAGTAGTTGTCGACGACGGCATCGTCAAAATTGCCTGCAGGAAATTCCGTATCCCCTGAATCCATTTGAAACGGAAAATGGTTAGATAGGGTAATGAATTTCGAATAAAACGGCTGCTTCAATCCTGTCAATAGAGGCATGCTCTCTTTAAAGAAAGGCTTATCCTTCATACCGTAATTTTTCGTCTTGCCTTCGCTCATATCATAATAGTCTGCATCAAAAAACTTGTCATAACCAATCGCTTTAAACATTTCATTGCGATTCCAAAAGGTTTTGTAATTGCCATGGAAAGCTGCGGAAGTGTAACCGTCTTGCTTTAAGATGGCGGGTGCTGACTGATATGTGTTTTGGGCATTATTTACAAACACAGAGCCTTGTGATAATGGATACAATGAGTTGTCCATCATAAATTCGGCATCTGACGTTTTGCCTTGTCCCGTTTGATGGTAAAAATGGTCAAAATAAAGGGTCTCACTATCTTCATTCACAAGAGAGTTTAGAAACGGAGTCACTTCTTTCCCATCTATTTTATAGTTGATGATAAAATCTTGCAGGGATTCTAATGAAATATAGACGACATTCATCCCTTTTGCTTTGCCGAAATAGTCCGGATTCGGCTCGTCATAAGTGGCTTTCATGTAGTTTTCCACTTCTGTAATATCATTGGAATTTGCAAAAACTCTCTGACTGTTTGATTTAGTATTTTGGATGATGTCATATACCGTAAAATTATAAGCACCAAGGTATTTAACCAAATAATTACGGTCAAACGTACGTGACAAAAGCTCAGGACGGTCAATTTCAGCAGCACCTAGATTCAAAAGAAAAACGACGATTGATGCTGCCATTATTACTTTGAAAGGTTTTTTCTCCGCTTTTTCATCTGCTTTTCTCAATTTCATCGCAAGGATTATGAGTAAGATAGTGTCCGCGAAATAAAAAATATCAAATGGACTCATTAAAGAAAACACACTGTCGCCCAATTGGCCGCCGTTAACTTTTGCCTGCATAAGGGTAGGGACTGTAATAAAATCATTAAAGAATCGATAGTAAACGATATTGGCATATAATAATGAAGACATTAAAAAATGAATGCCAATGAGTGCTATTTTACGTCCCCTCCGCTTAAATAATAGGGCGAATCCCAGAAAAAACAGGCTGGAGCTAAGCGGATTGATAAATAACAATATCACTTGAATGACATTTGAAATCCCTAATTTAAACTCTATTAAATAAGCTGCATATGTTTTTATCCATAAAAGAATTGTGGCTGCTGCAAACAATCTAAGACCATTTCTTTGTAAAAACGTTTTCATAATATACGCTCCTTTTTCACAGAACAAAATGCATGAAAAATGATCGTCTAATAATATAGCATAAAATATCCAATTAGCAAAGCAGAATGGTAAAATGATATTTTAATATAAAAAATGTAATAAAGTGAAAAGGTTTTTAATTTTCAGCTTACTTGCTATAATGAAGTTAAACATGTGGAATGGAGGATGACAGGGGATGGATATTTCACATATTATTGCAGAGAACAAAATAAAAGAAGCCATTAAAAATGGGGAATTCAAAAATATTCAAGGTATGGGAAAACCGTTAAAGCTTGATGATCTTTCGCATGTGCCGGAGCATTTGCGGATGGGATACAGGATGATGAAAAATGCTGGAATGATCGAAGACGAAGGTGCATTAAAAAAAGAAATGATGACCATCGATGATCTTATCGCGAAATGCTATGACGAAAGTGAACGGGAGAAGCTTAACCAATTAAAAAGTGAGAAACAGCTTCGATTGGATCAGATTACCAAAAAGAAGAATACGTTCGGCTCACCTGCTTCATCATTTTATAAAAACAGGGTAAATAAGAAGCTGGGATGGTAAAATCGTGCTGTTCATTGGTTTGAACAGTTTTTTTTATGAAAACCTTTTCTCGGAGTGATCAAATGAACGTACTTTGGTATAAACGGGATTTGCGTATAAGAGACCATGAAGCTTTACAATTTGCTTCACGGACTGGGCAGGTTTTGCCGATTTATGTGGCAGAACCTTCAATATGGAGAAAGCCGGATCTAAGTATCCGGCATTTTCGATTTGTCCTGGAAAGCTTGAAAGAGCTGCAAAAGGAATGGGAAGAAAGGGGCGGACACTTATTATTCTTTATCGGGGAAATGGATGAAGCACTTCGTTTGATTTATGAATTTTACGGACCATTTCAGCTTTTTACTCATAAAGAAAATGAAACATATGAAGCGGAAGAAAGAAATCAGTTGGTGAGAGAATGGATGGAAGCGCATGAACTTCCGTTTTATGAAATTACGCAATTTGATGGGCAAAGTCACAGGTTTAATCAAATGTGGAAGGAGTACATCAGTAAGGATCCGCTTGAACCTTCGGAAAGGATCACCTGTCCTGGGTATGAACCGAAGGAATTCTTCACTTCGATTGAACCGCTCTATTCATTTCACGTAAAAGGAGAGCCGGTTTCATACGGACAGGTTGGCGGAGAGGACAAGGCGCATGAAATGCTGCCAAATATTAACCTCGATAGCTTGTCCGCCTATTTAGCGTGGGGAAACCTGTCCATACGACAGATCATTAAGGAAGTCGAGAATCAACCAAAAATCCGTTCTCTAATGAAGTTATACGCCAAATCCTTAGTTGAACAAGACGTTCCTTCTTTATTGTCCAATCAAACAGACCTTGATCCAGTGAGAAAGAAAACAGAAGAGGCATATTACGAAAGGTGGTTCCTTGGGCGAACTGGAATACCCATTATTGATGCAGCAATGAGGTGCGCTAGAAAAACCGGGATGATGGAGAATTCTTTCAAGGAAATGATCGTTTCGTTTCTTTGCTGCACGATGCTGTGGGATTGGAGGAGGCCAGCACTTGATTTGGCCAAGCTTTTGATAGATTACAGGCCAGAAGTCCATTACACTATGATACGAAAAGCCGCAGGGGAATCAGGAAAGCAGAGTATTCCCCATGCTGTGAAAACAGGGCGGAAGGAAGATCCGAACGGAGAATTTATTAAGAGATACGTACCGGAATTAAATCATCTGCCGCAAAAATATATTCACGAGCCTTGGAAGTATCCGGGATTCTTCCAATTAAATTATCCAGCGCCGTTTGTCGATATTGAAAAAGCGAATCGTAATACTGCAAACGTGCTAAAAGGGCTGGTGTCGAACGATGAAACGAAACAAGAAGAATCTCCGACAGGGCAAATGAAATTTGATATTTATTAAACGAGTACCCTAATGAAAATCAGCATTAGGGTATTATTTTTTTGGAAGCGCTATAATTTTTCTCTTGACTACTTGTATATACAAGAGTAGTATAAAAGTATAACTTGTATATACAAGGGGACAGCGAGAAATGAAAACGATTACGGGGGTAGTCATATGAGTGATGTCAAACAGTCATCCATTCAGATTGTGAAAGCGATCGGTGGAAAAGACAACATAGCAGCAGCAACCCATTGTGTCACCAGACTTCGTCTAGCATTAAAGGATGAGGGAAAGGTGGATCAAGAGGCGCTCGATCAAATCGATGTCGTCAAGGGATCATTTTCAACGAATGGGCAATTTCAAGTCGTTATCGGCCAAGGGACAGTCAATAAAGTATATGCTGAATTAGTGAAAGAAACCGGGGTAGGCGAAGCGTCCAAAGATGACGTGAAAAAGGCATCTGAGCAAAATTTAAATCCTTTGCAGCGTGCCGTGAAAACGCTTGCTGATATTTTTATACCTATTTTGCCGGCAATTGTTGCAGCGGGTCTGCTCCTAGGGATTAATAATTTATTAACAAGTAAAGGAATATTCTTCAGCCGTCCAGTTATTGAAGTGTATCCTGCGTGGGCAGATTTTACCACCATGGTAAGTCTGATCGCCAATACCTCATTTGGGTTTTTGCCGGCATTAATCGGCTGGTCAGCAGTGAAACGATTTGGCGGAAATCCGCTGCTCGGTATTGTTTTAGGATTGATTTTGGTTAATCCAGCTCTCATTAACGCATGGGATTTCGGGAAAGTAGAAATTCCGACCTGGAACCTGTTTGGCCTAGAAATTCAACAGATCGGCTACCAGGGGCAGGTGCTTCCGATTCTGGTTGCGTCCTATTTGTTAGCCAGGTTTGAGCAGTTTTTAAACAAAAAAATTCCGGAAAGCATCCAGCTTTTGCTTGTTGCGCCAATTGCACTTTTGGTCATTGGATTTCTTTCATTTATCGTGATCGGACCGTTAACATTTGCAATTGGAAACGCTTTAACAGATGGTTTGGTAGGCATTTTTGATCATGCCTCATGGCTTGGGGGATTACTTTACGGCGGTTTTTATGCCCTGCTTGTTGTGACAGGAATGCATCATACATTTCTTGCCGTGGATTTGCAGCTGCAAGGAAGCGCTTTAGGGGGCACATTCCTTTGGCCGATGTTAGCATTATCTAATATTGCCCAAGGGTCGGCTGCACTTGCAATGATGTTTATCGTAAAGGATCAAAAGCAAAAAGGGCTCTCACTTACTTCGGGAATTTCTGCGTATCTCGGAATTACTGAGCCGGCCATATTCGGGGTCAATATCAGGCATCGCTTTCCATTTATCATCGCGATGGCTTCATCTTCCATAGCTGGAATGTATATTTCAAGCCAGGGGGTGCTTGGAACAGTCGGTGTAGGCGGGATTCCTGGGATTTTCTCGATTTTAAGGGAGTATTGGCTTCCGTTTGCGATAGGTATGCTGATCGTTTTGGTTCTTCCTTTCGTCAGTACGTTGCTTTTTGCTAAAATGAAGAAAAAAGACGTGAAATATGGGACAAGAGATCAGTCCCTTTCATAAATTTGTCTAATGGTGGTGCTTGTATGAAAACAAATCAGCAGCCTTGGTGGAAAAAATCAGTCGTTTATCAAATTTATCCAAAAAGCTTTAACGACACGACAGGAAACGGTGTTGGAGATATACAAGGAATTATTGAAAAACTGGATTATTTAAAAGAGCTTTCCGTAGATGTCATTTGGCTCACACCAATCTATCAATCTCCGCAGAACGATAATGGCTATGACATCAGTGACTATTTCTCGATTCAAGAGGAATACGGCTCAATGGAGGATTTCGAGAGACTGCTAGATGAAGCACATAACCGCGGGATCAAGGTGATTATGGATATTGTAATCAACCATACGTCAACGGAGCATGAATGGTTTAAGAGCGCTCTCTCCTCAAAAGAAAGCCCTTTCCGGGACTTCTATATTTGGAAGGAGCCGAAATCAGATGGAACTGAACCGAACAATTGGCAATCCAAATTCGGGGGAAGCGCATGGAAGCTAGATAAAGAATCAGGAGAGTATTATTTACATCTATTTGACGTGACTCAGGCCGATCTCAATTGGGAAAATGAGGAGCTGAGGAAAAAGCTATACGAGATGATGCATTTTTGGTTTCAAAAAGGAGTCGACGGCTTTAGGCTCGATGTTATCAATCTAATTAGCAAGAATCAGACCTTTCCGGATGATGATGGCTCAATCCCTCCTGGAGACGGCCGAAGATTTTACACAGATGGCCCAAGAGCCCATGAGTATATCCATGAAATGAATCGCGAGGTTTTCTCAAAATATGAAAGCATGACCGTAGGCGAAATGTCATCGACAACAATAAAAGATTGTGTGAAATACTCAAATCCTAAGAGCCAGGAACTAGATATGACCTTTAATTTTCATCATTTAAAGGTAGACTATCCAAACGGAGAAAAATGGGTCACAGCGGACTTTGATTTCTCTCTATTAAAGAGAATTCTGTCAACATGGCAGGTTGAGATGAATAAAGGCGGTGGATGGAATGCGTTGTTTTGGTGCAATCACGATCAGCCGAGAGTCGTTTCGCGCTATGGAAATGACGGGAAATACCATCGTGAATCGGCAAAAATGCTCGCCACAACGATTCATATGATGCAAGGGACGCCGTACATTTACCAAGGGGAAGAGATTGGCATGACCAATCCCGGCTTTGAAGAAATTACCTCTTACCGGGATGTGGAGTCACGAAACGTCCACAGGATTTTAAAAGAAAGAGGAATGGCAGAAAACGAAATTATTGAGATTCTCAAACAAAAATCACGGGACAATTCGCGGACTCCTGTTCAATGGAATGCAGAAGAAAATTCCGGATTTACAACGGGTACTCCGTGGATTCCCCTGGCAGAAAAGTATCGGGAAATCAACGTGGAGCAAGCATTGGCTGACAAAGACAGTGTGTTTTACCATTACAAAGCGCTCAATGAGCTGAGAAAAGAATACGAAATTATCACTGAAGGTGATTATGAGCTGATTTTAGAAGAAAGCCCGAATATTTTTGCTTATCTCAGAAATAGTGAAAATGAAAAGCTCCTCGTCATCAATAACTTCTACGAAACAGAAGCGGACTTTGCTTGGCCGGAGCATTTGGATGAGGGCAGCTATGAAGCGAATGTATTGCTATCAAACTATAAAGAAGAACCGAAGCCATTCTCGTCCTTTCAGCTAAAGCCATACGAAAGTGTCATTTTCCATTTAAAAGTACAAGGTGCGAAAGATGACAACAAATAAATACGATTCAATCTATCAAGAGCTTGCGAAAAAAATTGATCAAGGGATTGTGAAGGCAGAGGATATTCTGCCTTCTGAGAATGAGCTTTCGCTTCAATATGAAACATCTAGAGAAACGGTAAGAAAAGCTCTCAATCTGTTGGCGCAAAATGGATACATTCAAAAGATCAGAGGCAAAGGATCGGTCGTTTTAAATGTAGAGAAAATGAGATTTCCTGTCTCGGGCCTTGTTAGTTTTAAAGAGCTGAGCAAAACCCTTGGAAGACGAACATGCACAAAGGTACACGAATTCGGATTAATTCATCCGGATCCGTATCTTTGTAAGCAGCTGAAGGCAGAGCCGGACGATGAAATTTGGCGCATTATACGATCCAGAGAAATAAACGGCGAGCATGTTATTCTGGACAAGGATTATATTTACCGTAAATGTGTCCCAATGCTGACACAGGAAATATGTGAAAACTCGATTTACGAATACATTGAAGATGAGCTTGGAATGAAAATCGGCTTTGCTCAGAAAGAATTTGTCGTCGAAGCTTGCACGGATGAAGATGAAAAATATTTAGATCGTAATGGCTTCGATCATATTGTAGTCGTACGGAATTTTGTTTTTTTAGAAGATGCGACATTATTTCAATATACGGAAAGCAGACACAGGCTGGATAAATTCAGATTCGTAGATTTTGCCAGACGGGGAAGATGAGAAAAGCAGCTCTAGTGATAGGCTGCTTTTTTTGTTTTGGCGGGATTACACATATAGCGCTATACTCCGAATGAAACTTTTTTTCAGGTAAAACGTAAATAGAGTAAGAGAACACGGGAGAGATGCAGTTGGTGTCTGATTTTTATTTCCAGGATAGTATATTCAACATTGTATTTACTATCGTTGTTATTGGGGTTATTTGTGTTTTTGGAATCATAATTTTTACTGCTGTTAAAGGAATTTCCACATGGAATCACAACAATCAGCAGCCTAAGTTAACTGTACGAGCTAAAGTGACAGGAAAGAGGACAGAAGTACACGGCGGCTCTGGTGATTCTTCCTCAAGATCTTATAACTATGCCACATTTGAAGTGGAGAGCGGGGATAGGATGGAGCTTCAAGTAAAGGCACAACAGTATGCCGAACTTGCGGAAGACGATTCAGGCTCTCTTTCATTTCAGGGGACTAGATTTTTGCATTTTGAGAGAGATCGATAAGCAAGTAACTAATCTAGAATTGTGCAAATCGAGACGGGTTCTGTGCAAATAAGTCATAAAACTGTGCAATTCTAGCAGGCATCTGTGCAATTATGGCATAGAACTGTGCAATACTAGCAAGCATTGTGCATTTAAACTCTGGAACTGTGCAATTAAGTATAAATCACTTTCGAATAAAGTGAACCTTCAATCAGTAGGGGGTTTTTGCCCGTCCTCCACTGAAACAATCCTAGCTTTTACGGGCAGGCAGACTTCTGAGAGTGTGAACTAAGTCTTTCGAGGTGGGGGGTCTTACTGACCGTTAATGCGGGATCAATAGCAAGGTGGAATTTCCAGAATCCAATCACACCCCGGTGATCTGAGAATAAAATATAGAAACATTATGATGAAGGTGATCACATGTGGGTTGGATTTTTATTAATGGGCGTGGGGATTTCCATCCTGTTTATTTCAGCCAGTATAATTGTCAGCTTCCTATTTGTATTGCCTAAAAGTACAGCTTATGAAAAAACCTTTTTGGCAGGTGTGGCCAAAGGAGAAATTAGTAAAGGGGTGTTCAATACAATAAAGAAAGAGGAGCTGTTTGTGTACTCCACTCATGGTTATCAGCTCCATGCGATGTATTTTCCAGTCGAGAACAGCAATAAGGCAGTCATCGTCGCCCATGGCATCAGATGGTCTTTGTTTGGAAGCTATAAGTATGTGAGGCTTTTTCATAGTCTTGGCTACAATGTTTTGCTCTGTGACCTTTGCTGCCACGGCTTAAGCGGGGGAAAACATATTTCCTATGGGTACTATGAAAAGGATGACTTATCAAAATGGGTAGATGTGCTTGAAGTAAAGCTAGAAGGTGGAGCCATCATCGGCATTTTAGGAGAATCGTTGGGAGCTGCTTCAGCTGTTCAGTGTATCAGGCAGGATAGCCGGATTAAGTTTTGCATCGCAGATTCTTCCTTTAGCGATCTCTCAGAACTGTGCAAATTTCAAATAAAATCAGTGACCAGGCTGCCTATACCTTTGTTTGTCCGTCTGACGAGCCGCCTGATTAAGAAGCGGTACGGATGGGGAATTGAGGATGTTTCGCCTATCAAGTATCTGGAGAAGGTCAATACGCCGCTGTTAATTTTTCATGGGACGAAAGACAAGCTGATTCCGGCTGAAATGGCAAAAAAATTGTATGAAAAAGCTGAGGGAGTCAAGAAGCTGATCATGGTTGAAGGAGCTGGCCATGTAAAAGGGTTTAGTCTGAATCCTGAATTGTATTATCAATCCATAAAAGACTTTTTGAATAATAACATAGAAAACCCTTGCTGAGTTCAGCAAGGGTTAAGTTCTTTTTACAGCTCTTTTGTTTTGGCCTGTCTACGTTGATAGAAATACATGACAGCGCCCAGCAGTAACACAGTTATACCAATCGCAAGCATAGTGTACATTGTTGTTGCAGTACTTGGAAGCTGGTTTCCATTATCTGATGAGTTGTCTGAATTATCATCGCCTAAATTGTCGTCGTTACCAGGGGTGTTATCATTGTCAGAATCGTTATCGTCACCAGGTTTATTTCCATTCCCTGGATCGTTATCTTTTCCTGGGTCATTTCCATCACCCGGATCATTAGGTTCGTTATCTACTGGCTGCTCAGAATCATCAGGTTTATTAAATACCGCATATTCGCTTAAGTGATCGACATATCCGTAAACAACGTCTTCTTCATACATTGATTCAATTTCAGTCAGCTCTTCCTTTTCTCGATTAACAAAATAGATAGAAGGCTCGGTAGCTTTGTTTGGATCAATGCGGAAGAAAAGACCAACTGGCTCACTAAACTCAGAGATTGTGTCTTTCCCTTGGGTAATTGAGAAATCATAAACATTTGTTATTGCTTCATCGATTGGCTCGGTCATACCGATCTTGATCAAGGCTTCTTCGTCTCTCAGTTCAGAAACCGGAACCTCCATGCCGATTAAATCATTTCTGATCGTGAAGAATTTCTGATATTCTTTCAAAAGCTTCACTTGATCAGCAGTCAGCTTTAATTCAATATTTTTGTCTTTTTCTGTACCTGTTAAATCAAAGATTACATCATTTGCGTTTTTCACGTAATCTTCAAAGGCAGCATCATCAAATGTCCAAACCCCGTCAGTCTTCTTAGGAATAAGCACTTCGTTAATTCTGCCTTCTACTTCAGGAGCAACAGTTCCTTTTTGAAGCTTCTCAACAAAAACTTCGTAATCGGAAAAACCAAGCGGTGTTTCTTTTCCTTCAGTAAAGACGCTATAGCCGTCTCCGCCGCTTGCCATGAAGCTAAGGGTTGCCACTTTATAAGTTTTCTTTTCATCGATTGGTATCAAGTTTCCATTCTTATCTTTTACTTGTACATCAAGTAAACGCTGGCCAGGCTCTTTGCTTAATGTATAGGTGAAGCTTGCACCTGCTACTTGAGGGAACATTCCTTTCAGATCAGTCGATCCAGGCTGTAATGAACTTATTCCATGTTCGAGAGCTTCCTTGACCTGTGCACCTGTAAGCTCTACGACAGAAAGCGTATTGCCAAATGGCATAACGGTCAGTACTTCACCAAGGCTGATATCCCCTTTATCAATGCTGGCGCGAATTCCGCCGCCGTTTGTAATGACTAAGTCAGCGCCGCCATTTGCTTTTGCTTTGTCCAGCATACCGTCAGCAATTAAGTTTCCTAAATTTGTTTCTTTGCGGCGTACGTGATTGCGCTCACCGTCTAGGGCTACATCTGTTTTTCCGACAGTTTCTGCTTTTAAATTACTCAGAGCAGTTTTAAGCTCATCAAGTTCACCTTTAGCTTCAGTATCTTCAGGAACATTTTCGTCAATTGGGAGTAATTCCATGTCGGATTGATCCGTTTTTACGACACCGTTTTTATCAAAAGCAACGTCGACTGTTCCGAGGAATTTTCCCCATTCGTTTGCTTGGACAACGACAGTTGGTTCTTCGTTTTCAACGACTTTAAGCTCTTCTACCTTCGTGTGAGTATGGCCGCCGACAATTAAGTCAATGCCTTTCACTTTTTCAGCCAGCTCAAGATCACGTTCGTAGCCAAGGTGAGAAAGGGCAATGATCTTATTGATTTTTTCATTATCTTGAATTTCTTTTACTGTTTTTTCAGCTGCTGCTGTGGCTTCGTTAAATTTGATTGTTGGACCAGGGCTTGAAATAGATGCAGTATCTTCAGTTGTTAAACCAAATACAGCTACTTTTTCACCATTTACATCAAGAAGAATGTAAGGGTAAATTCCAGGATCTTTCTTTTCACCTGCAGTAAGCGTGGCAGGCTCTCTTAGGAATCCTTTAAGGTCTGGATCCTTTGATACATCAACGTTCGCAGAAACAAACGGGAACGTAGGAGCTTCAAACCCGTACGTGTTGTTTGGATCCACCACAGATGAATCGCCTTTAATGAATTGGCTTAATACTTTCGGGCCTTTATCAAATTCATGGTTACCGAACGTCATAGCATCATAGCCCATCATATTCATAAACTTCAGATCAGCAAGGCCGTTCCATTTTGTAAAATAAAGATCTCCCGAGAACACATCGCCGGCGTCAAGAAGAATGCTGTTCTCAGCTTGTGAGCGTACGTCATTTACCTTTGTCAAACGGCGTGCCGCATTATTAACATGGGCATGCGTATCGTTCGTATGCATGACTGTCAAATCCCACGTATCGTCCTCTTCCGGCGGCGTAGTTGCACCGTCAGAATTCAGCTTATAGACTCCAAGTCCGCTAGTTTCTGAGTTTTTGACAAAATCTACGTCGTCTGCTTTATCGGCAAACTCTTTGGCCATTAAGGAAGATTCGAATGTAACATTTGCCCCTTTGATAGGTGCAATTGACCAGTTGTTGTCGGCAGCAGGGTTTAATGTTCCTTTTTCAGTAATGTAATCAATCAATACTTGACGATTTTCAGTCGCCGTTGATAAAACTATTTTATCGCTTGTTAAGAACGGGAAGTTTGCTCCTCCGGACGCGCGATAGTTGTTCGTTGCGATTAAAAATTCCTGATTTGGATCAACCGCTTTTTCGTTGTATTTTAAGTTGGTGATTCTTTCGCCTACCGGCTTTGTGACGTCAATTTGATAAGTCACGCCATCGATGACATCAAAGTTGTAGGATGGAAAATCCGGATTGATTAATGCCTGTTCATTTGGGCTGTTCGGATCGATTTGGTTAAACTGCTTTGCTGAAGCTTCCAGCCATTGCTTAACCTCAGATCCCTTTAGCTTTACAACATATACTGTATTATCGTAAAGATAAAGGTCACCCACGTTTTTAATGGCAAGATTTCCGGCTTTAATGTTTGTATAATAATCAGCGCCGTTGCGTCCGCCGGCTTTAAACGGTGCTCCTGCTGACAGGACAGGCAAGTCTTTATATTGTGTGTCCTTCATTTCTTTTTCAGCAAACCATTTTTGTGCATCTGTTACGATTTGAATCGATGGATCGTCTTTGACTTGGGCAAAGAAGCTGTTAATGTCGGCTTCTGTTTTTCCGACAGGTGTCCTTACATATTCAAGTGTTTTATTATGTGTATCAGAAATCGCATCTGTTACGGTTTTATTGCTTGTCGTAACACCTGTGATTGCCTCGATTTTCGCAGAGGAATCAGCAACCGTCCATTTATTGTCAGATTTTTTTAGTTTAAGATCAATAACACCAAGGTGGCTGCCCCAGTTTTTCGGCATAACCACAGGGACTCCGTTGATCGTTCCTTTATTTACATCAAATCCGTTTACTCCGTTAAACTTCGGATCCGGGTATCTCCCGTGTTGGTGACCGGAAACAATGGCGTCAATGCCGTCGACCTTCGAGAGATCGAACACCATGTTTTCCGAGCCCTCAGGTTGTTCTGTTTTTTCAATTCCTGTATGTGCAAGGGCAACGATAATGTCTGCGCCTTTCGCCTTCATTTCCGGAACAACTTTCTCAGCAGCTTTTTTAATGTCTTCAGCTTGTACTTTCCCTTGGAGGTTCTGCTTGTCCCAGGTTAAGATTTGGGGAGGAACGAAGCCTGTATAGCCAACCTTAACTTTTTGCTCGTTTCCGCTTTTATCCTTAAACGTTTTTTCGACAATTTTGTACGGCTCGTACTTATGCTTGCCGTCCATTGTTAGGACGTTTGCATTTACGATAGGATACTTTGCTCCTTTAAGTGTACCTTCAAGGAAGTCCAGGCCGTAGTTAAACTCATGGTTTCCTAGAGTTCCAGCGTCATAGTTTAATTTGTTCATTACATCGATAATTGGATGAACGACAGAGCCGTTCTTAATGTCCTCGGACATTTTCTTTACGGCATACTCTCCAAGCGGATTTCCCTGGATGAGATCTCCATTGTCGACAAGCAGCGTGTTTGCGTTTTGCGCTCTGTGCTGGGCAATCAGCTCCGCCGTTCTTGCAAGACCGGAAGAAGTAATGGCTTTGTCACTGTAATAATCGTAATCCATAATGTACGAGTGAATATCCGACGTCCCCAAAATTTGCATATCGATTTCAGGGCTATTACCAGCGTTTTCTTCTGCATGAACTGAAGCGATTCCCGGAAGAAAGAAACTAGCAATTAGTGCAAAGCTTACAATGATATGTAGTACTTTTCGCCAACCAAAATGGCCTTTCGTTTTCCCCACTATTTTCCCACCTTTCCAAATTGTCACACAGTATTATTTTAAAAATATTTTGTAAACAATTAAAGTTATTTTTATAAAAAACTTGTAAAAAATGAAAAAACCTTGTCATATGAATTGACAATGTGCCGTTTTTTGGAGAAAGATAGGGAATTTCGTTCGTTATAATAGGTATTTGGACTTGTCGATTTTATTTTTTATGGGACGATTGTTTTCTAGAATGTTTAATTTAAAAAAGTTAGGGAAATTTTCAACTAGACAAAGAACTAGAGGAGGGAAATTCAAATGAGTAAGAAAATTGCAGTCGTGTTAACCGATTTATTTGAAGATGTAGAGTTTACAGAACCGGCGAAAGCCTTTAAAGAAGCAGGGCATGAATTAACCGTCATTGAGAATGTCAAAGGAAAGTCTGTGACTGGAAAGCAGGGAGAAGCTTCCGTTACCATTGACGCAGCAATAGATGATGTCAGCCCTTCTGACTTCGATGCTCTCTTGATCCCTGGCGGCTTTTCCCCCGACCAACTAAGGGCAGACGACAAATTTGTGAGCTTTGCCAAAGCGTTTATGGATGATCGCAAGCCGGTATTTGCGATTTGCCACGGCCCTCAGTTATTAATTACGGCAAAAGCATTGGATGGCAGAAGCGCCACGGGCTATAAATCCATCCAGGTTGATATGGAATATGCAGGTGTTAACTTCCAGGATAAAGAGGTTGTTGTTTGCGGAAATCAATTAGTTACAAGCCGTGTTCCGGATGATATCCCTGCGTTTACGAGAGAATCTTTGAAGCTTCTTGCTTAAGCGAAAAACTCCCGTGATTTCCATACACGGGAGTTTTCCTATTTTTTTCTTAGTGTAGCTAGCTCTTCAATGATTGCTTGCATTTCACTTGGACTGAAAGAGTCCTTTTTCATCACCATTTGATGAAGGTCAGTAATATTCTCCAGCTTTTCATCGCTGACATCCTCTACTTTTATTATGCCGACATTCAGCATATTAATCTTTTGGCTAATCTCTTCAACCATTTGATTCATTTGTTCTGCTTTTTTTTCGGACAACTTAAGTCCTCCTTTATGATTGTTTGCCAGTCCAATCCAAGCTAATATTATGACTCATTGTTCCAAAAGTTAAGAGGATTTGTCAACCTTTAATAAAAAACTTAGAATGAAATTTGGCGAGAGAAATAAGTTTTCTTTTATATGAAGATGGGGTAAGACTAAGGGAGGCTAAAGAAATGATTGAAGTTTTATTTATCTGTTTGGGGAATATATGCAGATCCCCTATGGCTGAAGCCGTGTTTCGAGATTTAGTAAAGAAAAAAGGATTAGAGGGGAAAATAAGCGTCGACTCGGCAGGTACAGGAAGCTGGCATGTTGGCAATCCCCCTCATGAAGGAACTAGTTCTCTTTTAAAGGAAAAGGGAATAAGTACAGAAGGAATGGCTGCCAGAGTTGTTGAAGAGGAAGATTTAGAAAAATTTGACTACCTGATTGCCATGGATGCTGAAAATATCAGTGCTCTTAAGGTAATAGCGCGGTATTCAGGAAATGCTGCAATCTCACGTCTGCTTGATTTAGTCGATGAATCCGAGACGAAGGATGTGCCTGACCCTTATTATACCGGCAATTTTGAAGAGGTATACAGCCTTGTTACCCGAGGATGCGAAAAGCTTTTGGATCGAATCGTGAAAGAACACAACTTATAAAGGGAGTGGATCGATAATGAAAAATGTGATTTGCAAAAATATGTTGATCGGTGCAACGCTTGGAGCTGTATTATCTCTTTTACATAAGCCGACGAGAAATGCATGCGGGGAAAAGGTTTCTGAGGCAAAACGAATGTTTGCCACCTACAGAAAAAATCCAGAGCTTCTGACTGAACAGACAAAACAAAAGCTGGATGAAGTCAAAGATGCTGCACGAACAGTTTCAGAAAATATCAGTTTTATCAATGGGCAAATTGAAGAGCTTAAGAAGACGACACCGAAAGTGATTGAGCTCATTGAAGAAACGAAGGAGCATTTTTCAAAGAATACCCCTAAACGTTTGGAGTGAATGATTTGGATTTTATAAAAGAACTTATTGCGAGATTTATTCAGCATGAAGGGCCGAGTAAGGCCGCAGAGCTATCTTACTATTTTTTGCTTTCTCTTTTTCCATTTATGATCTTTCTTCTTTCTTTTACAGCGTATCTTCCTCTCAGTCCGCAAGATGTCTTGGGAGTGATCAAGCAATATGCGCCTGGAGAAGTATCTTCCATGCTTGAGTCGAATGTGACGGAGACGCTTGACAACAGAAACGGCGGGCTGCTTTCCTTTGGTATTCTTGCAGCCTTGTGGTCTGCATCCAATGGATTAGAAGCAATTGTCAGGTCATTTAATGTTGCCTATGAAGTTGAAGAAAACCGGTCATTTATCGTCGTTCGGCTGACCTCGATCATTTTGACTGTAGCGATGGTTTTTACGATCATTATCGCTTTGCTATTGCCGGTTTTCGGCAGGGAAATCGGTATGTTTGTTTCAGATTTTATCGGTGCTTCAAGTACGTTTATAACGGTTTGGGAAGCATTGCGATACATCATTAGTATCACGATTCTACTCGTCATTTTTTCTGCGCTTTATTTCTTTGCGCCGAACAAACGCCTGCACTTCGCTTATGTTTTTCCGGGAGCGATTATCGCAACCGTCGGATGGATCGTTGTAAGTACGCTGTTTTCTTATTACGTCAGCTCATTTAGCAATTACAGCGCCACTTACGGAAGTATCGGAGGGATTATTGTCCTGATGACTTGGCTGTACCTGAGTGGAATAATGATTCTGATTGGCGGAGAAATAAACGCGTTGATCTATAAACGAAAAATTCAGGCTTCATGAAAATAAGTGAATTTGCACATCCTAAAGAAGAACACCTGCCAAAGGTATTTCAAATACGGATTGCGGAGGAAAACTGATGAGCAAACATTCAAAAAAAGGCGGGAGCCATAACAAACAAAACTCAAAAAGCAAACCGAAACATAAAACGAGCGGATCAGCTAACGGCCAAAACGGCTATCATTAAAATAAGAACCATCCTTTAGGATGGTCCTTTCCTTTATATCATGATAGGTGTTGTCCCAAAGGATAGCTTTGCTTCATGCTTTCTGTTTTGCCAAACACAATGGCAATTCCTGTTGCAGCCAAAACAACGGTAATAAAGTAAAAAAGATTGGCATGTTCAAAAAATTCCATATAGTAACCGCCAGCAACAGGGCCTAATATGCTTCCGATACTAAAGCAAATGCCGCACATCAGGTTGCCGGCTGGCAGAAGAGATTTCGGCAGCAGATCGGTCATATAGCTGATGCCTAAAGAAAAAGTCGAGCCAACAGCCATTCCAGCCAGAAAAAAACAGCCGAAAAGCAAAATGGTTGAAGTCGTAAAGCCTGCCAAAAAGAAAGATGCTGCACCGGTAAATAAAACAATTGAAAGAATCATTTTTCTGCCGAATTTATCACTTAGCAATCCTAAAGGGTATTGCGAAACAATGCTTCCGATCGCGAAAGCGGGGAGAATCACGGCTACATCATTTACCGACATATCCATTTGCAGGGCATATACAGGAAAATTCCCATGGAGGGTCGTTTCTAAAAAGCCATAGCCAAACGGCGGCAAAAACGCTACCCATCCGTATTTTAACGCTTTTGCAAATCTCTTGATACTGCTGTCACTTGTTTTGCTTTGTATATCTATTTCCGGGTACTCATTATTTATTTTAAAAATAAACATCCAGCCCAGCAGACTGAGGGAAGCCGATAAAATAAACGGGAGAGACTCACTGTATTCTGTAAGCGGCGCTAAAAAAGGGCCCAAGGCGAACCCTAAACCAAAGGACAGCCCATACAATGAAATGCTTCGTCCTCTATTCTCTTTTGAAACGGAGTTTGTCAACCAAGTCTGAGTGGAAAAGTGAAGCATATGGTCACCAATTCCGACAAGCAGCCGAAAGAAAAACCATACGACAAACGAATTGATGAAAACAAAGCTAAATAAGCTTAATACGACGAGCAGGCCGCCAACGATAATCATATTTTTGTAGCCGAATTTTCGTAACGGTTTTTCCATGAATGGCGAGGCGAGCAAAACGCCGATATATAATCCAGTAGCGTGCAGCCCGTTTAATCCGGAAGGCTGACCCTGTTGTTCGAAAATAATAGAGATAACAGGGAGAAGCATGCCTTGTGAAAATCCTGAAATCGCAACAATTAATACTAAAACAAAAAAATGAAACCGTGACATGATGGATTCTCCTAATTAAAGTAATCTAAAATGATCCTACAACGAATGTGGTTTTTCTACAAGTGAATTAGAGTATAGTTCAAAAGGTGATCGCACAAGATGTATATATAACCAAAAGGAGAGGACTCATTATGAATCGAATTTTTTTAATCTTAACAGTTGTCGGCGTACCGCTGTCTGTTGTCGGCAGCCTGATGCACTGGCCCTCGACGCTTTTGTTTTTGATCTATTGCTTGACGATCATCGCGTTGGCAAGCTTCATGGGAAGGGCAACAGAAAGTCTTGCGATCGTTGCCGGACCGAGAATTGGCGGACTATTAAACGCTACGTTTGGAAACGCAGTTGAGCTGATCATTTCGATTTTTGCGTTAAAAGAAGGGTTGGTCGCAATTGTTCTTGCCTCGTTAACAGGTTCCGTGTTAGGAAACCTGCTTTTGGTAGCGGGCTTATCCTTTTTTGTCGGAGGAATTAAATATAAAGTGCAGAAGTTTAACGTTTTTGATGCCCGGCATAATTCAGGGCTTTTAATGTTTGCTGTACTCGTCGCATTTGTCATTCCTGAGGTATTCTCCATGAACATGTCAGAAGGCGAACGATTCAGCCTGAGTGCGGGAATTGGTATCATTATGATCCTATTGTATGTCGCTGCCCTTTATTTTAAGCTTGTGACGCATAGAGGGGTCTACCAGTCAAAAAACGAGCAAAAAGCTCATGAAGAACATGAGGAACCGGAATGGTCAGGAAAAATGGCCGTGCTCGTTTTGCTTCTTTCTACCATTGCGGTTGCATACATTTCAGAAAATCTTGTCCATACGTTTGATACAGTGGGAGAGCAATTCGGCTGGAGTGAGCTGTTTATCGGGGTCATTATCGTTGCCATCGTCGGAAACGCGGCAGAACACGCATCGGCAATCATTATGGCGTATAAAAATAAAATGGATATCGCGGTGGAAATAGCGATTGGATCTACGCTGCAGATCGCGATGTTTGTCGCGCCAATTCTCGTGCTTATCTCAGTATTATTTGAGGAGCGAATGTCTCTCGTCTTCACGCTGCCCGAGCTTATTTCCATGGCTTCCGCGGTTCTTTTGGCGATTGTTATCTCGAATGACGGTGATTCCAACTGGTTTGAAGGGGCAACCCTGCTTGCCGCCTATTTGATAATGGCCATAGGATTCTTCCTGCTTTAAGAAATTTGGATAACTTTAAGACAGGATGAAAAGAATAAGGGAAAAGCAGAAAGAGTGATGAAATGAAAAAAGTACTGTATTTTACCATTGTCTTGCTTTTATTTGCTAACCCTTTACTAGTTGAGCAAACGAATGCTGCGAATCAATCCTTAAAAATTCCCAGCTCAGTAACTAATATTTCAAAGGAGAACACGTACCCGAATTCATCCCAAGATCAGCCAACTCTTCAGCCCAGCGCATTGTCCAAGGAACTAATTGAATCAGCAGGCATTCCGATTGAGAATCCGCATCTGGTTGAGATGCTCAATGAATCAAGTGTATCCGGAACGCCTCTCGCTTTAGGCTACAGGGCGACGATTTATTTAGGAAGATGGGCACTCGGGTATCAATCCAATGAAACAGTCGCTAATTGGGAATATAGAAAAATTAATATCAACCGCGCTGATAATCGCGGTGGGAATAAAACTCAGGAAATCAGATATTCCCAAGAAAAGAGGCAGGTCATTAAAGGTGGTCTGACTGCAAAGGTTCCGAACGCTGAAGATGTTAAAAGCATGATGATGCAAAAGGCGATGGAACGTACGAAGCTCCCGCTTGCATTTGAAACGATCGTAGGTGCCGGTTCAAAACGGGACCAAATCTATAATGTGCCGTCTGAGAAATTAGGTTACCTTTATGCCTATGCACCGGCCATCAACGAAAAAGGAAAAGTCACCTATGGAGAGGTCTACCTGGTCCTTCGAGGCAATAAAAGAAAGCTCGTTGTTAAAAATGTAACCTCGCAAGGCATCGGAGCTTGGATACCTGTTCAAGACCATGTAACATTCGGATTTCATGTCGGAAATTAATGAAGCAAGCCGCGAAATTAGCGGCTTGCTTTTTTTTGGAAGAGATTGTTGGAGGTACATAAACCGAGGCAAGTGGCACATAATTCATGTCGAGTGGCACAAAAAAAGGCGAGGAGGGCACATAAACTTCGTCGAGTGGCACAAAAAATGCTGAGGAGGCACATAAACTACGTTGAGTGGCACAAAAAAAGGCGAGGAGGGCACATAAACCATGTCGAGCGACACATAAAATAACGAGCCGGCACATAAACCACGGCAACCGGCACATACTGCCGTAACGGCACTATACCAATATAACCCAGACATACAAAAAACCTGTCCATAAATAAGACAGGCTTTTCATCAATTCTTCTTTTGCGGCATAATCCTTACTGCTTCTTCAAGCATTTGCACGTCGTTTTCGTACAGCTTCTGGGCAAGCTTTCTTCTTGCAAAAAGGGAGCTTTCGAAGTAGTCATCATCTTTGACTACCCCTTTAATTGTAAATTCAATTCCCCGATTTACAGAATTCATGCTTGTAATCCCATGTACTTGAAAGGGTTCAGTTGGCTGGCCGAGGTGATCATTTTTCAGGCTTGCTTTCAGTTCCTCATTCAATTCCTCGCACAGGTCTTCAAGGATTTGGTATACCCGTTCAGGATTCTCTTTAAAGCTGATGACTACCCGCTCTGTGATCCTCATAAATTGGATATTATAATTTTGGATTTGCCGGACTTCTCCGTTGCTGATCGTTAGAAGCTTTCCGCTCCACTCTCTAATTTTAAGGGAACGTAATCCAAGTTCTTCGACAGCTCCAGTAAAGGTGTTGTTGACCGTCAC
This sequence comes from Bacillus capparidis, assembly GCF_017832095.1. Taxonomy (NCBI): domain Bacteria; kingdom Bacillati; phylum Bacillota; class Bacilli; order Caryophanales; family Bacillaceae; genus Bacillus; species Bacillus capparidis. Next base: position 90,220 of record NZ_JAFDST010000004.1, on the reverse strand, counting down.
AACGTCGCCCTGATGGAGCTGCCTTTCATAAATGAGAAAAATTCCTGCCAAAATATCTTTGATTAGCGATTGGGCTCCAAAGCCGATTACAATCCCGGCAATCCCCGCACCAGCCAGGATTTTGCCGAAGTCATCGATGAATAGCGAGATGACGTAAAGGACAAAGCCGAAGGTAGCCGTATATCTCGTAACCGAGCGTATGAGGCTTTCAATTGTTTTTTCGTTTCTTTCGGCAATAAAATCGGTACGAACAAAAAATTTATGAACCAATTTATTAATAATAAATACACTTGCCCATAAGATCAGCCCGACGACGACCATTTCTACGACTTTCCATTCTTTTAAAGCCTCAACCATTTACTCACCCTCTTGCACGGCGTTTTGTAAAGTCTACGCCTTGATAGTAGCTATTTTTCACAAGAACATTCGGACCGAGACACTTAACCTCACTGCAATGGCAATTCAACTCTTTTGCAAGGCGGGATTCCTGCCATTTCGAATAGGCAGACTGTAGTGTATCCGTTTTGATGTTTCCAAGAGCAGGTGTGTCGCCAAAATCAGTGACAATCACGTCTCCGTCAAAAATATTGACATTCAGTCTTGACCTGCCGTCAGGATCATTTCGTACGGTTACGTTTTTCGCATTCCTCAACTTTTTAAGCAAAGCTTGATCTGCTTCATTTGGACTGCATGCATAAAAAGGAAGCGTGCCGAAAAGCATCCAGGTTGATGGATCGCGAATTTCTAAGAGGTAATCAATGGCTTCCCGCATTTTATCCAGGCTAAGCGTCTCAAGCGCGCTTGCAAAGTCGCTCGGATACATCGGATGGATTTCATGGCGTTGGCACTTCATCTCATGGACAATTTGGTTATGGATTTGTTCTAAGTATGGAAGCGTTTGTTTATTCAGCATCGTTTCTGCAGACACCATAACGCCTTCTTTCACCAGTGTCCGGCTGTTATCAATTATGTTATTCAAATATGCAGCTCGCTGCTTCATGGACGGCTTTCGATCCATCATTTTAAAGCCAGTATCAGCAAACTCCTCTATTGTTCCCCAGTTGTGAGAAATATGAAGCACGTCAAGATAGGGAATAATCATTTCATAGCGGCTGATGTCGAGGGTCAGATTGGAATTGATTTGTGTTCTGACTCCCCGTTCATGGGCGTATTTCAATAAAGGCACAACATATTCTTTCACTGACTTTAAAGAAAGCATCGGCTCTCCGCCGGTTATGCTGATCGACCGAAGAAGCGGGACTTCATCGAGACGTTTCAGAAGCAAATCGACAGGCAAAGCATCCGGGTCTTTCGTTTGCAGGGTATATCCGACTGCGCAATGAGCGCATCTCATATTACAAAGATTCGTGGTTGTGAATTCGATATTCGTCAAATGGAGTCCGCCGTACTGCTCGACATCCATATATGCTTCCCATGGATCGTAGTCCGGGGAAATCGGTTGTAATGTTTGATTAATCATAATACATCTAACTCCTTTAGTGGACAATATAACAACGTCCAATTTATAATTGTAGACCTGTGAGAACGAATTCGCAACACGTAAGGAGTGAGAAAATGGGAAACTCAGTGACAGACCAAGATCGGCAAATCGATTACTTGAAAAACAGATTGGAAATGTTTATGACCGTAATTGATTCAATAGACCCGGAATCTACAGATGTTGAGGATATCGATCGACTCTTAAAAATGGTGGATGAGATTGAAGAAAAATACAAGCGGTTTAAAAAGGATTGGGAGTAGCAGCTGGTAAGTATTGCATCTCTCCGCTCTGCATGAAATACCCTTCGTTATTAGAAAATAAAAGAAAGAATTAACGGAGGAGCGAGTGTAGTGAAGGGATTCTTTTTATTTTGCAGTGTTTTTCTTATGCTCATTTCATGTACCTTGCCGGTTCAAGCGATCTCCAACGATAAGATAAATTGGGGCTTTTCGAAAAGCAAAAATCACGAGCCGGCAGACGCAGGGAGAAGGCTCAATGAACTAATCAAAAAGTACGGAGCTTTTTATCATGGCAATACGAAAGAAAAGACAATCTATCTCACCTTTGATAACGGTTATGAGAATGGTTACTCAGACAAGGTTTTGGATGTATTAAAAAAGCACAAAGTAAAAGCTGCTTTTTTTGTGACCGGTCATTTTGTAACGGATCAGCCAAAGCTTATCAAACGGATGGCGGACGAAGGGCATATTATTGGAAACCATTCCTATCATCATCCAGATTTAACGACCAAAACAGCGAGGACCATTTCTGAAGAGCTGGAAACAGTGAATCAAGCGGTTTTTCAGGTCACAGGAAAAACGGATAATCTGTACTTGAGGCCTCCGCGTGGAGTATTCAGTGAGAGGGTATTAAATGAAGCCGAGAAGCTGGGGTATCAAACGGTATTCTGGTCAGCTGCGTTTGTCGACTGGAAAATTGATTCGCAAAAAGGTTGGAAGTACGCCTATGATAATATTATGAAACAAGCCCATCCTGGTGTCATATACCTTCTTCATACGGTATCTAAAGATAATGCAGAGGCACTCGATCAGGCAATAACAGATCTGAAAAGGGAAGGCTACACCTTTAAAAGCTTGGATGACTTATTGTTTGAAAAACAGCTGCTGCTTCCTGCTTTATAGCCCATAAAAAAATTCCGTCATCCTAAGATGGCGGAATTTTCATCGTTCAAGCTTTGAAAAGCAAATAAATACTTTATCAGGTGGACTTCTAAAGGAATGATGTAACAGGTAAGCAGAAACGATCCTGGAGGAAGGTCATAGTCCAGCTTATTTGTCATATCGCTTTGAATACTCAGCCCGTCCTGCTTTAATTCAAAGGGAACGCTGATGTGCCGGTCAGAATGCCAAACTTCTCCGGGGACATCCAATGACACTTCAATGACAGCTTTTGCATTGACCGGCGCTTGAAAAGAAACGGCTCCTTCTGCAATAGCAAACCCATTTTTCATTGCTTCTTTCGTCCAATTGATAACGGGCGGTTTTTCACCCTTAGGATGCACTGTAATTTGATGATAGGAAACAGTTAGCTCTTTCGGCTCCCAAGCTTTCACGTGCCCTCACTCCTTTTTGATAATGTCATACCCTAAACTGTTTTCAATGAAACAATTTCTTACCAAAGAATAGGAAACACTCGTTCATTGTGCCATACTTAATTTCTGACCAATAAACAAGAGGAGGAAAAAATGGAACTTGAATCCGTAAGAGAAACGTTACACGACCTCGAAAAAAAGCTATTAACACCAGAAACCCGCACATCGCCGGAAGAGATTTCACTGCTACTCGCAGATGAATTTTTCGAATTTGGCAGCTCAGGTACTGTATTTGTTAAAAAGGATTGCATCGGTGAAGGCGGGCTAGGTGTAAGGAAAATGACACTCTTTAGCTTTGAAATCAAATTGCTTGCTCCGAATGTCGTGTTAACCACTTACCGGGTAAACGACGAAATCAGAAAGCAGCAGACTTTGCGCAGCTCGATCTGGAAATACATAGATGACAGGTGGCAAATGGTGTTTCACCAAGGAACACCGACGACTACTTAAAAATATTAAACCACCCTTTCATTTTAAACCAAAAGAGCATGAAAATGACAATAATACCCATCACACCCATGACGAAAAAGTAGCCGTATTTCCAATGCAGCTCAGGCATGTTGTCAAAGTTCATGCCATAAATTCCGACGATAAATGTGAGTGGAATAAAAATGGTCGATACGATCGTTAAGGTCATCATGATTGCATTCATTCGATTCGTACTTACCGTTTGATAGCTGTCTCTCATGTCGGACGTTACTTCCCGGTTCGACTCAATGAGCTCGGTCAGTTTTAATAAATGGTCATAAATATCATTGAAATAGGCTTTTCGTTCTGACGTATCCAGATGTCCCAGATTTAAAATCCGGTACAGCAGATCTCTCATTGGAATAATCGTTCGCCTGAGCTTTAACAGGTCTCCTCGAATATCAAAAACTTCATTCATCAACGTTCCGTATGTTTCATACCTTTCCTTACTGCCGATTTCGTTAAGCCGGTCTTCAATTTGATACAACACCGGAAAATAATCATCAACCAGTTGGTCGAAAATAAGGTACGCCGCATGGTTTGTCCCATTTATTTTTTCCTTATTAGCAGATACCTTCTCCCAGACCTTTTCCAAGCCGCTTGAATCATGTAAATGAAAGGTGACTATATAGTTGTCGCCGAGAAATATATCGACCTCATCGGCAGCATAGGTTTCCTGATTTAATTCGTGAATAACATAGAAATGATAATTGCCATAGCCGTCAATTTTAGGGCGCTGCAAATTGTAGAAACAATCTTCTATCGCCAACGGATGAAATTTGAAATGCTTCATCAAAATAGACGCTTCTTCTACGGTCGGATTATGCAAATCGACCCAATACCACTCAATGTCAGGGTTTGAAAATTCATTCGTATGGATCATTTCTCCGTCTTTAGTAAATGCAATTGTTCGAAGCATCGTCACCGCTCTTTTCTTAAATAAATAGCCCTCATCCAATCTGTGGATAAGGGCTTATTTGCCTTAAGATTATTATATCGTACCTTACTTATTTTGAGCAAAAGCCACCTTGCTACTCAACTTTTGCTTTTTTTCTTTCAAATAACGATTTGAGTCATCTTTTTGAATAAAGAAAGTCAATATCAGCCCGACTGCAGAAATAATAGTCGAAGCGACAAAAGCAAGATTGACACCGTGAATCATCGCAAGCTCCGTCGAAGGGGCATTCGCGGCTGTATGCGCACCTTGGGTCATTATTGTAATCAGCAGTGCGGTTCCGATCGATCCGGCAATTTGTCTCATCGTATTGTTCATCGCTGTTCCGTGGGGAATTAAGTGGCGCGGAAGCACATTAAGGCCGGCTGTAGTAATCGGCATTAACACGATCCCAAGCCCCATCATCCGAAAGGCATACACGATAGACATATAAAGAAACGGAGTCGATTCGGTTAAATTCGTCATCAGAATGCTGGTCAAGGTAACCAAGCTTAAGCCGACGACAGATAAAATTTTCGGGCCGATCTTATCGAAAATTTTCCCGGTCACCGGAGACAGGATCCCCATCGCAATCGCTCCCGGAAGTAGCATCATGCCAGATTCCATCGCGGAAAAATGGCGCATATTTTGCATGTACATAGGCATAATCGTTGCAGCCCCAAGCATCGCCATAAAAAGGATCATCCCAATAACGGTTGAAAGGGTGAAAATTTTATATTGAAACACCCGGAATTCAAGGATAGGATGCGGCAAATGAAGCTGTCTCCAAATAAATAAGAAAAGAGAGAGCCCTCCGACAAAAAAGGCGCCGAGTACTTCCATGCTTCCCCATCCGCTTCCTCCGGCGACACTAAAGCCGTAAAGAATTCCGCCAAACCCGACAGATGATAGAATAATCGATAGAACATCTACCTTTGGATTGGTTTGTTCCGTTACATTTCGTAAAATAAAATAGGCAAATCCAATGTTAATCAACGTAAATGGCAAGAGAATATAAAAAATTGTCTCCCAAGCATAGTTGTCAACGATCCATCCGGAAAGTGTCGGTCCAATCGCAGGGGCAAAGGCAATCACCAGCCCAACCATTCCCATCGCCGATCCCCGCTTATCCTTCGGAAAAATTAAGATAAACACGGTCTGCATCAGCGGCATGACAATTCCAGCGCCGGCTGCCTGTATGACACGGCCGATAATGATCACCGGAAAAGATGGCGCTGTCGCGCAGATCAATGTACCGATAGCAAATAGAGACATGGCTGAAATGAAAAGCTTTCGAGTCGTAAACTTTTCAATTAAAAATGCTGTAATTGGAATCATAATCCCGTTGACGAGCAAAAACGCCGTAGTCAGCCACTGCGCCATATTTGCATCGATTTTTAAATCATTCATAATATGCGGAATGGCCGTCGTTAACAGCGTTTGGTTCAATATTGCAATAAACGTCCCCGTAAGCAAAACGATTACAATTGGTAAATTGTTAGTTTTTTGATTCATCGCATAACCTTCTATCTTTTTTATTTCATAGCAAAACATCCATAGATTCATCATACGATTCATTATGGATGGGATATATTATTTAGCAAGACGAAATATTCGCCCAGTTAATTATACCTCGATCTTCGGGAAATGGAAATACCCTATTATGCCCAAAGTACAATGAAAGGGCTGTAAACATGATATAATGCGAACAAAGAAAGAAGAAAAAGGATGCGAAACCGATGTGGATGGAAACAATAGATGTTACAGCCCCTTATCATTTTGAACGTATACTTGAACGGCTTACGTCAGACCCTTTAAATGTAATTGATTTGGACAACCGCTCTATCTCACTGCCTTTGAGAAACAAGGACCAAGAGCCATCAATTGTTTTAGTGAAAGCGATTGGGACGATCGAACAACCGGTTTTCCAAGTAAGCGGAGAGAAAGAAGCGGATAAAGACGATTTGTTGAAAGAAGTGAAACGCATCTTTCAATGGGAAACGAATCTGCTGCCAGTCATGGAGCATTTTAAGCTGTCCAATTTAGCGGCGATTTTTGAAGAGCATGCTGGAACCCCGCTCGTTCTCGATTTTAATTTATATCATTGCCTGGTAAAATGCATGATTCATCAACAGTTGAATTTGTCATTCGCGCATAAGCTGACGGCCCGCTTTGTTCAAACCTTCGGAGAGCAAAAAGACGGGGTCTGGTTTTATCCGCTACCGGAATCGATCGCGGGGCTCGACTACAGCCAGCTGAGAGAGCTGCAATTCAGCATGAGAAAAGCGGAATATGTCATCGATACGTCAAGAATGATTGCAGGCGGCGAGCTCCGGTTGGAGGAACTGCCATCGTTATCGGATGAAGAAATTATGGAGAAACTAGTAAAAATTCGCGGAATCGGCCCGTGGACGGTTCAAAACGTGCTTTTATTTGGACTCGGGCGGCCGAATTTGTTTCCGCTAGCAGATATAGGCATTCAAAACGCGTTAAAAAAGCATTTTGGCTTAGAAAAGAAACCAACAAAGGAAGAGATGCTGGAATGGAGCAAGGAATGGCATCCTTTCTTAAGCTATGCGTCCCTATATTTATGGAGAAGCATCGAATAGAAATGGAGAGAGCAGCATGAAACATCAGAAATCACAAACGCAAGCAGAACTGAAGGTGGGACAAACTTTCCCGCTGACGATCAAACGGCTCGGAATCAACGGTGAAGGCGTCGGCTATTTTAAAAGGAAGGTCGTCTTCGTCCCCGGGGCACTCCCAGGAGAAGAAGTAGTCGTCGAAGCAACCAAGGTGCAGCCGAAATTTTCAGAAGGAAAAGTGAAAAAAATCCGCAAGCGCTCAGAGCATCGCGTAGAGGCACCATGCCCTATATACGAAGCGTGCGGCGGCTGTCAGCTTCAGCACCTGGATTACGGACGACAGCTCGTTGAAAAGCGGGACATTGTCGTGCAGTCACTGGAGCGCCATACCCGATTTGCGGTCGATAAAATGGATATAAGGCCGACGATTGGCATGGAAAATCCGTGGCACTACCGAAACAAAAGCCAATTCCAGCTCGGACGCTCAGAAAGCGGAAAAATTATTGCCGGCCTTTACGGAATGGATTCACACAAGCTCGTGCCAATTACTGAATGCATCGTGCAGCATCCGGAGACGAACAAAACAACCGGAGTTATCCGCAGAATCCTCGAAGATAACGGCGTCTCGGTCTATAACGAACGAAAACGAAAAGGGGATGTGCGGACAATCGTAACGAGGGTAGGCTTTGAAAGCGGCGAGGTTCAAGTTGTTCTCGTCACAGCAAAAGAAACACTGCCGAAAAAAGATGCGATCGTAAAAGAAATCAAAAACCGCCTGCCAAAAGTGACGTCAATTGTTCAAAACGTTAATGGTGCGAAAACCTCTGTCATCTTTGGCGAACAAACAAAGCACCTAGCCGGCAACATGGTCATCCAGGAATTTCTCGGAGACATTTCCTTTGAGCTAAGCTCGCGGGCATTCTTCCAGCTCAACCCGATCCAAACCGTCAAGCTGTACGACGAAGTAAAAAAAGCCGCACAGCTCACCGGCAAGGAAAAAGTAGTCGACGCCTACTGCGGCGTAGGAACAATTGGAATGTGGCTTGCGGATGGAGCGGGAGAAATCAGAGGCATGGACGTCATCAAAGAATCAATCGACGATGCCAACAAAAACGCCAAAAACCAAGGCATCAAAAACGCCACCTACGTCACAGGAACAGCCGAAAAATGGCTGCCAAAATGGACAAACGAAGGCTACCGCCCAGATGTCGTCGTTGTGGACCCCCCAAGAACAGGCTGCGAAAAATCGTTTTTGGATACAATTTTAAAGGTAAAGCCAAAGAGATTTGTTTATGTCTCATGTAATCCGTCTACTTTGGCGAAGGACTTGCAGTATTTGTCTAAGGGGTATGAGGTGAAGTATATTCAGCCGGTTGATATGTTTCCGCAGACGGCGCATGTGGAGTGTATCTCGCAACTCATTTTAAAAGAAGGCAACTAACCCTTGTGGTTGTTGCCTATTCTTGTTATACGAAAAAATTTACGAAGTTGTAATGAATACGTAGATTACCATCAATGCTACAGACTACTATATTCATCAATGAGTGTAAGACTTGAGGTACAGCGACAGGTAATGTTATAAGTCCGCTAAAACCTGTTAATAATCCACTAGTAGCACTTTTGTATTTTGCCATAGTATTAAATTTTTTTGCTTTTTCATCTAAGGTCCTATTTTTTTGTAAGTAGCAATCAGCTAATTCTATAAATGTATCCATTCTAGGGATGTCACCATTAATTGGATTATCATAAGAACATTCTAAAGCTTTCATTATTGCGTCGTGTTAAACTTGTTGCTTTAGACAACTTTGCCCACCTTTCTTCTGGAATATTATGGTAATAATATATTGCAAAATTATGTGCACAAATTGATATTTTTTCGCTTGAAAAATTTTAAATTGAGGTGTCGAGTAGATTTAGACCTCAAAGCAACCAATTTGTTTCATGACGTAGAGGAATCCGAGAAGTGTGAATATGTTGTTAAAGTAGAATGGTTAGCAAATGTATCTAAAGAGGAAGCATACTGGGTGAAAGGCTTAAAAGCTAATCAGAACAGGCCTATAAATTAAGAAGTCAATACACTATTGATAAAGTTTTGGAGTTTTTTGGACTTGATACAGAATAAATAATTACTATCTACATTTATGACAGTTATAAGAAGAGTTTTTCTCGGCTGACTTCCTTTAATGTATACTTTCTTGATTTTTGCTAAATGAGTAGTGTAATTAAAATGAAAAGTTAGGAGAAGATTTATTTGTTTAAGAATTTAAACTCTCATTCCACAAAAGCCTTAACCCTTGCAAGATGCTAAAGTTTTGTCCTTGGTTTTTGTATCTTCCTTTATCTTTGTAGACGGACTTCTCACTTTATTACCACCTGTAAATAGTTTGAAATAATCAGATAATAGTAGATATTTTAATCAATAAAATATTATAATAGACTATAATGTGGTTAAAATTCAGACAGAAAAGGTGTGTTCCTAGTTGAGCCTTGCTTTTTGTGACACCTAAGCAGGAGCGCCTGCTCTGTTATGCAAATATAGGGGATAAAGGAAGGTTATAATGAGCAACATACCGAAAAAAACAGACGTTATCTTAATTGGTGCCGGAGTCATGAGCGCGACTTTGGGATCGTTACTGAAAGAATTAGCACCGGAATGGGAAATCAAAGTGTTTGAGAAACTCGCAAATGCCGGAGAAGAAAGCTCTAACGAATGGAATAATGCGGGTACGGGCCATGCTGCACTTTGCGAGCTTAACTATACATCTGAAAGATCTGACGGATCTATAGATATTAGCAAAGCGATAAAAATTAATGAACAGTTTCAGCTTTCAAGACAGTTTTGGTCTTATCTTGTAAACAACAATCTGATTCGTAATCCGCAGGACTTTATTATGCCAATCCCTCATATGAGTTTCGTACAAGGAGAAAAAAATGTAACTTTTTTGAAAGAACGTTTTAAAGCGCTGTCAAATAATCCCCTTTTTCAAGGGATGGAATTTTCTGATGACTCTGAAAAACTGAAGCAATGGATTCCGCTTATCATGGAAGGCCGTACATCGAATGAACCGATAGCGGCAACAAAAATCGACTCTGGAACAGATGTCAACTTTGGTGCTTTAACACGCATGTTGTTTGACCACTTAAAGGATAAAAACGTTGAGATAAACTACAGGCATAGTGTCGAGGATATTCAACGTACAAGCGATGGCTTGTGGGAAGTGAAAGTGCATGACATCGACAGCAGTAAAATTGAATACCATACTGCAAAATTTGTCTTTATCGGCGGTGGGGGCGGAAGTCTGCCTTTACTGCAAAAAACCGGTATTCCTGAGTCGAAACATATTGGAGGATTTCCGGTAAGTGGACTATTTATGGTATGTAACAATCCGGAAGTTGTAGCGCAGCATCATGCAAAAGTATACGGTAAAGCTAAGGTTGGCGCTCCTCCAATGTCTGTTCCGCATCTTGATACAAGATATATCGCGGGCAAAAAGTCATTGTTGTTTGGTCCGTTTGCTGGCTTCTCACCAAAGTTCTTAAAAACCGGTTCAAATTTTGATTTGATCGGTTCCGTAAAACCGTATAATGTCTTCACGATGTTGGCGGCAGGCGTAAAAGAGATGGGATTGACAAAATACCTGATCCAGCAAGTTATATTATCGAATGAAAAGCGCATGGAAGAACTGCGCGAGTTTATTCCGAACGCCAAAACCGAGGATTGGGATATCGTGGAAGCAGGCCAGCGTGTGCAAGTGATCAAAGATACTAATGCCGGCGGAAAAGGAACACTTCAATTTGGTACGGAAGTTGTGAGTAGCAGGGATGGCTCGATAGCTGCATTGCTCGGCGCTTCACCGGGTGCTTCTACTGCCGTTCATGTTATGCTTGAGGTATTAGAAAAATGCTTCCCGCAACATATGAACGAGTGGGAATCAAAAATTAAAGAAATGATTCCTTCTTATGGTGTGTCACTAGTGGAAAACCCAGAACTGTTCCAAGAAATTCATACTTCAACAGCGGAGACACTTGGTCTAAGTGAAAAAGAACCAGTCTTTAGTTAATTCTTAAAAGGTAATGGTTGAAAAAAACATTAAGAATTGAGTAAATAAAGAATATCATTGAAAATAAACATAGAACCTTTGATCTCTCTTTGGATTGAAGGTTATTTTCAAAATTTACCAGTTGGCCTGCTTACAGTATGTGCTTAATACAAGAATAGGAGAGTCAATCATTAAATAAAGTGATCGACTCTCCTTTTTGCCATTGTGTGATTTCTGGAAGCCAGCCAGTGCAGCAATCCCTGTGACTCTTTAGGTCAGCGCTGCGAGTTGTCCGTGCAGTTGTCGGCCGCTGGCTGGACCGATGACACATGTATGATGCCACGACTGCAATGGTCGCTGACAAGAAGACAATCTGCATCAAGGTGTGAGGGATTAGAGCATCTGCCGGGTTCGTTGTAAGTCCATTGAGAGCAATATAAACATTGGCCGGAAACATGACGATAAGCAGGAGAGAGAGCCCGGCGGCTGCCCAAGGAGCAGTCGGCCTCCACAGCAATCCTGCAGCGCCGGCCAGCTCCAACACACCAGTGATAGTCACAATGAAGCCAGGGTTTGGCAGGGCTGGGGGGACCATGCTGATGAGTTCTGCGCGCATCCAGACGAAGTGAACGGCGCCGGTCAGCACGAACTTGGCCGCAAGTCCGCCCCGAAGAGCAACCGGCCATGGCTTTAGACGACTCACCCCCGCGGCTCCTGCGCCGAGGATCGCCAGTATGACAAGAGTGCGATAAGTGGTTCCATTGAATAACCTCCAATAATTTTAGAAATTTTATATTTCACGGATATATCCGGAAATTTCATAGATTGTACCAAAGTGTTTAGATACTATACACTATTCTCAAAAAAAAGATCCCTTGTGGAACCCTATTAAAAGCTATTTAATTTTTCTTCTACCTTTACTAAAAAGTCTTTTACAAAGTCTATGTTTTCATCATTTCCATCCTGTAAAATTCCTACAACCATTTTCTTAAATTCTTTTTGATGTTCCAAATGATGAGCATAGGCAATTTCACCTTTAGCGGTTAATTTCAAGATAAGCCTCGACTGATTGCGAATATCTTTCTCTTTTGTGATCAATTCTTTTTGCTCAAGTTTTTTTAGTACTTGGGATACGGCGCCTTTGGTCACTCCACATTGTTCAGCCAGCGCTGTAATATGGATGCCTTCATGTTCTTTTATTTCATTAAGCGTATAGATCTCTGAATGAAATAAAGGTTCCCCGATCCCGTAGTCTCTTTTTTTCCGATTTACTTTAGAGAACGTATTGATCACATCTAAAAGGACATTGCTGATCTTTTCTTGTAAGATTTCTTCGTTATTCATCATATGAAAAGTATATAGTATCTATACACTTTTTTCAATATAATCCAGGGAGCGGGTAAAAAGATTGATCAAATCTCTAAAATTCTTATTAAATCAGATGATTATTTCGGTCAAACTTTTAAATCCGAATAACGAAAGTCTCTACAGTGCTCTGGTGTGTTAGAAAAATGCTTGGAAAACGAGATAGAAGTGACTCGGTGTAACTCTCGCCATGAGCGTGAGTATGACACAATGACGTTTTCAGAATGGTTTATCGAAGAAAAGGTCGAAGAAGTTATGAATAGTTAAAGTTTGAGAATTAGAATGAATCCGTAAAAAATTTTATCTTAACAAATGATTACAAATCAATTGTAGCTTTGAAATAAAGTTTGAGCAAAAATACCTCACAGATCCTTATTTTACGATAAATAAGAAGAATCCATTTTGAAAAAAGGAGATTGATCAAAAAGGATTCTTCTTTAGCAGATTTAAGTTTGGTTTTTATAAAAAAGTTTGATCATTTTCTACCTATGTTGCTCAACAATCGCGCCTTATAATTGAATAACTGTAAAGCTAATGAAGCTTTTTTAAAAGCTGCGTTTCCCTGGCCAAGCTCCTTGCATTTTACTTAGGAATACAATTTGCCCAATATGATATGCGTCGTGCATTGCCAAACTCTTCAGTTCAAGCACTAATGAATTATCTTCTCCTGGGATCTTTCTATATAAATCTTCATGTTCTGATTTTGCTAGTATTTTTCCAAGTTCACGATGAACATAAAAGTATTCTTGTTTTGTTTCCTTCCAATTTTCTAACGTCTCAGTTGGTAATCGAAATGTAGATTCATTATTTTCTGCCTGTGGTTCATTCGCTGTTTCACCAAGAAATCGCATCAGAAATCTCTTTTCATAGAAAAGTAAATGACAAACTAATTCCCAAATGGAATTCATTGCCCCATCAGCTGGTTTCCAAATTGCCTGTTCAACAGTGATATCCTCTAGCACTTTTTCAAGTGGTGGAAACCAATCTTCTTCATCTAAGCAGCTTGCCCATTGTTGTAACAAAAGTGTCTTTACATCCATTTTCTATTCCCTCCAATTTAATCCCTTTAGTAGATAATCTCTTTGGTCAAAACTTTATTTGCGGCGTGTTGTTCTGGCATAACTTACAATTTCAAGATGAACCATCTAATTACCTCCCTTACTCCACAATCTGCCCTATACAAAAAGACGCGTTGCTCGATGAACGCGCCCTATAGTTGAAGAAACTATGTATTCAATTGTACTTTTCTTACTCGCTTTCAATTGCCTCATAAATTTCAACTAAGTTGTCATCTGGGTCTCTGAAATGAGCTACTTTAATACCCCAATCAACTTGGTTATGTGGTTCATTAATAAATTTTACTCCCTGTTTTTTAAGCGAATGATATGTTTCTTCTACACTGCCAACATGTATTATTAATGCAGTTTTATCCATAGAATTAGAGTTTAATGATAGTTCTCCCGTACCAACAGCTTTAGCCATAGCTTTTCTATCAAATAATCCTATAATTGTTTCTCCAGCCTTAAATTCAGCATATCGAGATTCCTCATTTCCCCAACCAACGTCGAAACCGAGAATATCACGATAAAACAAAAAACACCCTTTAAAATTTCTCGTCAAAAACGGGTTCTTATCCAACGAAATCTGTTGTTATTTCCATTGGATAAAATTCAACTTCATTTTTCTTTACCTCAATTTTTTTATATTAAACAATCTGGCCCGTTTGCTGTATAACCTTATGTTACTTCTTTTACCATGAGAAACCCCTTTAGACAAATTACATCCAAAGGGGTAAAACGGTGCAACTTTTTTATAAACAGTTAATCTTTTTTATAAAGGCTCGAACTTTTTTACGAACGGTTAAACTTTATTCAAAGCCACAGTAAGATACATGCTGTTCTTGGTAAGCATTCGAGAGATATACGTATTAAACTGAGGGAGTTGAATAAGAATCAAAAAAGCTGAAAAACAAGGTAATAAGCGGAATATCAAAACAATTTTTTAATGGAGAGATTGAACCGGTAGGAAGGTCGCAGCTGTTTATAAACTGAAAAGATTATCAAGTACTTTTTGAAGGGGCTTTTTGCAAAATTCACAATTAAAGAGGAAATTACAATCGAGACATTTAATATGTTTTAATTAAACGAAGGATAATTAATTAGGTTCATAAACAAATTTGGTTCGGGAAAGAAACAGCCGTTTATGAAAGCTTGGATTATTACGATAAGTTCGAGTAATACTGCTAAAAATATATTAGAGAACATGAAGTAGAGGTATTGTAGAGTATGAATGAGGAATTAAGAAAAAATGCCGATGCATGCTATCGGCTAGCTGAGCAGAAGGCTGCTCATTATTTTAAATCACTTTCTATGCAAGTTATGGAAAAGACCTATGTCCCTACCCTAACAAATGATATACAATCTTGGAAACACAATCATATTCGTCATCATTCATTATTATCCTTTTTTTCGGTTAGAAAGGGAAAACCTGATTTTCGGGAGTATCACAATTATATCAAATGGCTGGATCACACTGGAAAACTAGATAATTACTTGGATCGAAGCATCTCCTATATTTTTATGCGGGATCTTGGCAAAGCCCTGGACTCACCTGTTACACAGTCCAGGATTCGGCGTGTTGTTGACAGTTTAAAAAGTTATCTTACAGACCAAGGAAATAAAACTGAGACGTTTAGCAAGGCCGGGTTGTACCGGATGGCCCAGAAGGATGGTGTTGAATCGACCATGATTTGGGTGATAAACAAACTAAAGACTGTATCCTCCAATATTCCAAAGGGAATGGATGCTGAGCAAGCACAGCGGAAAATCATTAAAATTATTGCTGGGGTAGTGATGCACGAGGTAGAAGAGATGGGTGAGGAGATATCGCCTGAAGAACGTACTCAGAAACTTGATAAAGCGATTAGGTTTGGTTATTCCTATGGTCTAACCTATCCCTTAATTGACGATCTTTTGGATGCCAATGTCTTATCCACTAAAGAGGAAAAACAATATACCGATTTGATCCGTACTACCCTTATCACAGGATCTGTGCCGGAATTGGGCGAGTGGCCAGGAAATAACATAGATCTGATCCGATATATTCATTCGGAGCTCCGAGATGCATTTGAGTATATTAAAGTCCATCAGCAACAAGAGACAATGAAATCATTTTTCGAGCGATCCTATGTGTTTTTTCATTCCCAGGAAGAGGACCGAAAAAAGGATCTATCCAATGGAAATTACACCAATGAAGAGCTTTATATACCGATCATTTTAAAATCTTCTTCTTCACGATTGATTGTCCGTTCATTAATCAGTGCTCCAGAAGATGAGAGCATTGACGAGCGAATATTTTATTATGGTATATATAACCAGCTGGCTGATGACTTTGCAGATATGTTTGATGATATGGAGGAAGGCGCAGTAACACCCTATACCTATTATCTGAAATATCATGATAAGCGTTCGGATCTTATTAATCCTTTTGAATTATACTGGACGGTCATCTCCAATTTGCTCCATAATGTGTATCAGTCAGATACCAAGACCTGTGAGGTGATTTTGGATCGGGCGATTAACGGTCTTAAACGATTTAAAGAACGAATGGGAACCAAAAAATACAATGAGGTTATGGAGTTATTTGCTTCTGGAAATCCAAAATTCAATCATGTCATCCAAAATATGGTTCGGAAAGCGGATGATGTGGATTTCTTTGATAAACTGCTTAGGGATCATATGATTACTAATTTGAAAAATGAACGGAAGGAACGGGAAGACTTTTCAGAAACTATCGAGACCGTACGCAATCAGATCAACAACATCTTAACTATCCGTAAAAGCGATAAAGTTTCTTTGACGAAAGAACCAATAATTGATGCTGCAAATTACAGTCTGGAAGGTGACGGAAAGCGGTTGAGGCCAATAATGACCTGGGTCATGGGCGTTAACGAATATGGATTAGATCAGTCGGCAATCGTGCCACTTCTGAGATCATTGGAATATATGCATACGGCATCCCTAATCTTCGATGATCTGCCATCCCAGGATAATGCGTCCACTCGCAGGGGGAGGGCAACCCTGCATCAGGTATATAACATTGCCATAGCAGAATTAACTGGTCTCTTTCTGACTCAGAAGGCTGTTGAGGAACAAGCCTCTCTTGACCAGTTCGATTCGAAAACTGTACTTCACTTGATTCGATATTCGGCTCAAATGACAGAGAATATGTGCAGGGGACAGGCAATGGATCTGGATTCAAAAGGGAAACCACTGACACTGGAACAATTGAAAATGATGTGCTTTTATAAAACCGGGATAGGTTTCGAGGCTTCACTCATAATGCCTGCGATTCTTGCCTGCGCAAATGAATCAGAAATTGAAGCCTTAAAAAAATTTGCCTATCATGCCGGCATTGCTTTTCAGATTAAGGATGACTTGCTAGATGTTGAAGGAGATCTGACCTTACTCGGAAAACCTATTGGAAAAGATGCTGAAAACGACAATTCAACTTTTGTGTCAATCCTGGGTGCTGTTGGTGCCAGAAAAGAAATGTGGGAACATTACTGTCTTGCAATGGAAGCGTTGCAAGAGGTGCCGCATACTACCACTTTTTTGAAACATTTTATGAATTATATTGTGAACCGTGACCATTAAGAGATACTATTGGCAAGACTTTTTCGGATCCTAAAAGAATGAGCTGCACCCCAATAAGATACAAACGAAACAATTGGAGGTGCAGTTAACCCTGAAATGGTCAGAATGCGAATCAAACAATATAAATATTATTACATTTTTTGAGCTATACATGAATTCCATTAAACAAAAGAAACTATAAAAAAATAAAATGGACGAATGAACCTAATTAAGCATGATTCAAGGAGTTTTTTCATGAACGAAATCTTAGCAAGTTACTATGCAAAATCGATTGAGCGAACAAAAACAAGGGTCCTAGAGGATATCTTTACATACTTAGAAAATCAAGAAAGCTTCCCTTCATATGAACATTATGTAAGAGCAAGAGGTCAATTTCTTGACCGGCTTTGGTTAAACGCCTGGCTTAATACGGCTAGCCATGCTTCCATTTCCGAAAAGAAAGCGTATCTGTCAGATAAGGGCTTTGAAATAGAAGGGGTAAACAAAAAGCTGATCAATCAAACGTTTCGCAATGAAATAAGAGATGTCGAGCCATTCGACTTGATTGGCTGGCTGGACAGCAAGTTTGTGAACCAAGTGGAAGACTGGAAGCAGCGGTATATGCAGGCAAGGGAGGCTTACCTTACCCGCATCGAGCTTCAAGAGCAGCGTGAGGTCAGAAAAAAATTGTTAATGAGCCTTGAGTATTATATCGAACAGCTGCTTGGTGAGCATTATGATGAGCTGTACCTTTATGTTCGCTATTTGCTTGGCTGCCATCTTGCGCTTGAGATCGAGCAAAAGAGCATCACTCTACCAACTGAGGACATCACCTTATCAGCCTATGTAAATCATGAATTGGAGCTTGCCTATAACAGTAATCATTATGTTGAGAATGCGATCGAAAAATATGAAGGACTTATTTCCGCATATTTATTCGACTTTGGGCCGAATTGGCTTAAAGACCGCTTTCCTTCACACCTTTTTACTGAATATGAAAATACATACAAGGAAGCTTTGCCTGACTCGTTTATAAAAGAAGCTGCATTTGACCCGTTTTTACAACTTGGTGATGAATTTTTTGACGATTTGTTAGAAGAATACATATCTGATCTTACAAAGTTGCTTGATATCCCATTTGACCCAGCTGTCCATCAAGAAATATTTGATAAAGATCTCTCGGAAAGAGAGAGGAAAGACGTTCAAGCGCTTGAAGAAATGAAGCGCCAAAAAGAAGAGGAAGCGAGGATGATCGAGGATATTTTCGGAAGGGAATATAATCCTCCCGCAAGCCGCAATATCCAATATGTCCTTCATGTTGGCGAAACAAACACGGGCAAAACGTTTCGCGCGATTAAACGAATGAAAGAAGGGAGGAGCGGTATTTATTTAGCTCCCCTTCGATTATTGGCACTTGAAATCTATGAAAAGTTAAACGATGAAGGCGTTCCTTGCTCATTGAAAACAGGGGAAGAGGAAAAATTGGTGGAGGATGCAGCTCATTTTGCTTGTACTGTCGAAATGTTTCATGAGAAGGATTTCTACGAAGTGGTCGTCATCGATGAGTCGCAAATGCTCGCAGATAAAGATCGAGGCTTTTCGTGGTATAAAGCGATCACAAAAGCAAATGCAAGAGAAGTTCATATTATTTGCAGCTTCAACGCAAAATCCATGATCCTGGATCTCCTCGGTGAATCAGATGTTAATGTTCATGAATATGTCAGGGACATACCACTTGAGGTTGAATCCCAATTGTTTCGTCTGCGTCATGCGCGTAAAGGAGATGCACTCGTCTGCTTTTCAAGAAAGCGAGTCCTTGAAACGGCTTCAGAGCTGCAGCGAAGAGGGCGACAGGTGAGTATGATTTATGGCAGCATGCCGCCAGAAACGAGAAAAAAGCAAATGCAGAGATTTATTAATGGTGAAACAACAGTCATAGTGGCAACAGATGCGATCGGGATGGGATTAAACCTGCCGATCAGGCGAATTGTTTTCTTGGAAAATGATAAATTTGATGGCACGAGAAGAAGATTTCTAACGTCACAGGAAGTAAAGCAAATTGCTGGGCGCGCCGGCCGTAAAGGAATTTATGATGTAGGAAAAGTCGCGTTCGCAAGTAATTCTAAAACAATGGCCCGACTGTTGGAACAAAAGGATGAGCCTCTTCAAGGATTTGCCATTGCCCCGACGACAAGTGTACTTGAACGCTTTCAGAAATATTCACGTAAGCTAGGCCTGTTTTTTTATCTATGGGATCAATTTAACCTTCCAAAAGGAACGAAAAAAG
The DNA here is from genome assembly GCF_017832095.1 of Bacillus capparidis. Classification (NCBI taxonomy): domain Bacteria; kingdom Bacillati; phylum Bacillota; class Bacilli; order Caryophanales; family Bacillaceae; genus Bacillus; species Bacillus capparidis. Next base: position 70,794 of record NZ_JAFDST010000004.1, on the reverse strand, counting down.
CCAGCTTAGATGAAGAAAAGCGATTATATGACATGATTGAAGATTCGATCATTGAGGCAAAGCTTTCGGTCAATGACTTATACAACTTTTTGCATTTGCCTTTTTCAACAAAGGAGCCATTATTAAGAGCACAATGGAAGCAAAAGCTGGAAGCAATTGTAGAAGGTAAAGAACTGCCTGAACCGCATTTAAAAGAAACAAAACTTGAAGAGCTTGAATTATCATACAAGGCGGTCGGCCTTCATCTCTTATTTTTGTACAAATTAGGGAAAAGAACAGAAGCCCATTATTGGGAAAGAGTTCGGAAAGAAATAAGCGACAAAATCAATGACCAATTAAAAGCCGGCGTTCAAATAAAAAAGAAAACGTGTAAAATTTGCGGGAAAAGCCTTCCTCGACGGTTTCAATTTCGGGTTTGTGATGAGTGTCATTTTAAGGGAAAGAAAGATATATTAAATTGAAACACAAGAAACTTTTGGAGATTTCATAGTAAGAAGATCAAACATTTCAGACCTTGAAGTTATTCATAACGGGACTATCGTATTTAATGGAGAAGATTGCGAAGTTGCAGAGTTTATAAACGAAAGAAGTTAATGCACAGTTGTTCGTGGAAACTACTCAATAATAAAATAACTCCCTAATAAATAAAGTAAATAATAATACAATTTATGAGTTAATACTGGACGTGTAATATGGAAAATATATTGAATAATAAACGTATTTTATGCAAGAAAAAGAGGAGAAACGTTATTTAATTTTTGAAAAGGAAGAAATTAAGGGGAATTAAGGAATACCAGTATTTTTATAATGAAATAGCAATAAAAAAGGGAGATCTTCTTTTTCCAAACAGGTGGCTTAGATAAAACTCTTATTCCAATTGAATCGTTTCGATTTTCTGATTATGAATATATTTTTTTACCCTCAAAAGAGTAGAGCAAAAGAATTCCAGGATACAATAAAGTCTTTTTTAGATTTCAATATAGACGAAGATTTTTCTAACTTGCTAGAAATTAATGAACTGCCTTCTGAATCTGAATCAATCATCAGAGAAGTCTTTTCACAAGTAAACTACTCGATAACGGATAGTTAGGTTAGTCTACCTTTATTAATTGTTTTTATTTATCGTAAAATCCTGTAGAGATTTATCGAATATTAGCAGACTAGCAATAAAATCATCTAATATCGACTAATATCAACTAATTTTGTCGATTTGCGTTAAAATTAGAAAATAACATCCGATGGTTGCGAAAATTGCGATAACCTTATTTTGTAATTAAATTTATAGGATGAGGTGAAGTGATGAAATATTCAAAGAAGCTTTTACTAGTTACGTCATGTACGGCTTTACTGTCTGCTTCATTGATGGCAGCCCCTGAAGCTAATGCCGATTCTTCACGAAATGAACCCATCGTTGATTCTCAAAACGCAAGTAATGCTACTCCATTTTCAGATGAATTAGTTGAGAAGATTGATCGTTATGTTAAACTGAATAGTAACGGAAAGTTTAAAATTGCATCTGAGAAAAAATTATTAGAGTTTTTAACCCCAGATGAATTAGCAGTTGTTAAAAGTCAAATCAAATCTGCAAATGAAAATATTGCTGATATTGTAAAAAGGGATAAAAGCAATCCAGGAACTGTATCAGTGAATAACAACCAAATGACTTTATCTATCAAAGACTCAGAAATAACAGGTAAGTCAGGTGGATTCCAAATAGCCTCTGAAGGAGTAACTAAAGTGGATTTTTATTGGTGGGGGATGAGAGTTTATTTGAGCAAAACCGTTATAAATACAGCATCTGCAGCTAGTATAGGTGCAGCTGGGTATTTAGGAACACAAATTCCTCATGGAGTACAAATAAAATTTAATTATATAGTAACATCTCCACACATAATACCAACGGAAATAAAATATCAATAATAGAAATAAAACATCAAAGGTAGTGGTGGTTTATTGTGAAATTCTACAAGCTTGACTTGTTTTTATTACTCTTCGTGATAGTTATCTCTTCAACTGTTTATATTTTCTTTCGAGAAGAAGTACCGACCAATTATCTAATTCCAATCATCTTTCTATTTGGTTTATTAATAGGAATTTCGACAAGAGTATTATCTAAAAATAAAAAGTGAGTATTCCTTTCTGGGGAATGCTCGCTTTTTATCTAGAGCACCAAAAGGATATATCAGGGCAAGTATGGAGTAAAACTCAATCACTAACGGTTCATAAACAAGGTTGGCATGGGGAAGGAACAGCTGTTTATGATCCGAACAATGATTTATCTTTGGTTAGCAATATGCTGAAAACGATTCCGGTTGAAGATCAAGTAAAGTGTTGGAATGAAGAAAAAAATGCGGTCCTTTACAAAGGAATAAGAGACTGGGGTAATAATCTGGAGGGGATTCGCTGTATCGGTGAAAAGGGTGAGATTAACGTCCCTTCCATTGTTGATACTAGAATCATAGGTCCGACCATCTCTTTATACATTCCGGGTAAGGAGAATATGATTACTCCGGAACGATATGTGTTAAAGCAATAGTGAGTTTTCTGCTTATTTGTGGTGTGCTGAAAATAATGTGAAGCGTCAAAGTGAAAATAACAACAAGATATGAGTGAACTGCCCCCCAATTGTTCGTTATGGTCTAAACAATTGGGTGCAGTTTTTATAATTCAATTCAGCATGTCAATTGCATGGTCAATAAGAAGCTGCATTCACATGAGAAGAGTCATTATTTCCTTTAAAAATATGAACAAATAAAGCGGCTAACGGAAGAGAAAATCCAATGATTAACGCTGTTACCGTACCGAATTCAAAGTAACTATAGCTTCCTATGAATGAACCAAAAGCCCCTCCCAGAAAGACTAGCAACTCGTCGAGACGGCGTCGCATAAACACTCAAATTCCTCAGCCGAGACTGAAAAAAGCTTTCAGTTCTCTAGATACCGCTTCTGGCTGCTCCTCTGGAAGGAAGTGACCGCAGAAGCTTATCGTGCCGCCCTGTACATCTTCCGCAAAGGCCTTCAGGGGAGTGACCATGTCTGCGATGGAACCCTGATCCGCACCAAGAGCGAGAACGGGTGTCCTCAGTTTCCCCATGGCGCATAGTTCGCGATTTTGTTGAGCGGATAAGGAGGCGGCGCGGTAATAGGCGAGACCAGCACGCAGCCCGCCGGCCTTCTTGAAAACGCGCAGGTATTCCTCGATGTCTGCCTCTGAGAATGCTTCCGGGTTCGCCGCTTTTCGGCGCAAGAACCAATCGAGATATTCACGCTCTCGGCCGGCGATCAGCATTTCCGGAAGGTCCGGGATTACGTGAAATGCGAAATGCCAGGTCTTCCATGCCCGCTCGGGAGCGGTTGGCAGAGCGTCCGGCATGGTGATGCCTGGAATTCCTGCATCCAGAAGAGCTAAACGCCGAACCTCATCGCCGAACAGCGCCGCATAGGTATAGGCGACCCACGCACCAACATCGTGAGCGGCAAGAAAATATCGTTTCGTGCCAAGCTGCTGGAGGAACTTGTGCACTGTGGTCGCCAGAGTCTTCGTATCGTAGCCGTCCGCCGGCCGATCAGAATCACCCTGTCCAGGCAGATCCAAAACAATGAGCTTGTAGGTCGGAGCGAGCAAGGGCATAACCTTATGCCATGTGAACCAACTCTCCGGAAATCCGGGGAGAAGCACAACCACGTCACCGTCATCTTTCCCGCCGACTACATAATGCAGTCTAACGCCGTCCACAGTCTGAAAGCGGTGCTTGAAGCCGTCCAATGACGGCTCTGGCCGAGACACCGGAGGCGCTTCGATCGTCCTCTTCTCAGTTTGGAGCGTAGGTTCTGGATTCACCTCTGCCATTTGGTTTTTCTCATTTTTTTGATTTTCGATTGAACTCATAGTTAGCACTCCTTTATTTGTCGAGTAAACCATCATTACCGGAACAATCATTCCAGTAATATTAAAAAAATATGGCTTCATAATTCCATTTCTGCGTTAGTCACAAGAATATCGATGTGTCCAAAATGATCTTTTTTTGCTGAAACAGTTTTTTTATATCTGAAACCTTCGCTATATCCGATTTTACGGCTAGGGCGGTCGCACCCTCGCCTTGGATTTTGGTGACAAACTCATCGACAGACGATTAAGCTGTGGTTTAAAATTCACAATGACACTGACTCCATTGCGCACAATTTTTTGACCAATCTCTCTCGATCCTCCAGTAACAATAGCCACTTTTTCTTCTGATTTTTTTAACATGTTCATCGCCACTCCCTAAAAGTAAATTTTTCAGCGTGCAAGAATGGCCTTTTTGATTAGGCTTGGTTCCTTAATTCGACAGGTGTACGCCAAATGTGTTCAAGACACAACGCAATCAACGTGCCAACCATCATCCCATTCCCTAAAATAAATTGAAATCCCACGGGTAAGGCGGAGATCAATTCACTCGGAATAAACATAACAGCGAGGCCAAGTGACAAAGCCAATCCTAGAATGGCCAGCCTTCGTGAATCAAGCTGTGATTTTAGAACCATCTTAAGGCCGATCCCTACAATTTGAGTAAATGTAGGCAGTAATGCGGCATAGGCAACTTGACCCGGTAATGTTGAAAGGGCATGATAAATCATCGGAAAAAAGGATGAAGCTACCAAAGCAGCACAAGCGATAAAGTAGGGTTTTCGACTGAAATATCTGGTCGTTTGAACGAAACTTGCTGCAAGAGAAACAGGAACAACGCCTACCGTTGAAAAAAGGGCTGATAAAATGCCGGATACTCCGCTCATGAAGCTGCTCCTGCTAAGGTTTCCTCTTGTTTGAACAGATGGACTATGATTAGACTTTACCCTGGATTCAGATTCCTTCTCACTAAATACCAATTTCATTGCCGATACGCTGGTTATAATGTTACTTATCAGTACAATAGTAACGACCAAAGAAGACACCAACATGCCGATACTGAACGTTGGTACTCCCCACGCAAATATCTTAGGAAAATGAATGAGTGAACTTGAGCTGATTGAGTGCCCAAAGCCTTTTGCCCATCCAAAAGCCACCCATCCAGTGACCATACCTATTAAAATAGCATAGGTTTTCAGCCATCTATTTCCCCATATGGTTAACCGTTATAAATACTCCTAACGCAATAAACAGATTTTCGATATCAACTGACGATGTGGCAGAATCTGCCCCAACCATACCTTTGAGCAATGTCCCGCTTAATTGAATGCCTAAAACCATTAAACTGCTTCCTGTTACCAGCGGTGTAAATAATTTAAGCAGGCGCCTCATGGTTCCGGTAATACTGATAAGCACAAGAATGATGCCGCTGGCGATCATACCTCCTTCTAATAACTGCAAGGTTGGCCGTGCGCCGGAACCATGACTCATTGCAACATCACCCATCACGATAAAAGCACTGAGCCACACACCGGCTGGACCGTCCAGTAAAGGAAATCGGTGCCCCAACCACCCTGCCAAAAAGGAACCTAAACCAACGACAAAAAAAGTGCGTTGCAGCATGCTGGAAATCTCATCAGCTGACAAATGATACACCTGACCAATAATAATGGGAAAAGCCAAAGAATTAGCGAGTAAAAAAATAAACCACTGAATAGAACCGAACCCTGTTTCTACTCTCTGATTGTTCAATTTTTATTCACCTCTTTCTATAAGTAATTAAAAAAAACCCGATACGCTTTTTTTAAATTTATTTTGGTACGATCGTTCCGTATTGGCTAAAAAAGAAAGACTATAGAGCTTTAATAGTCTTGTCTGCTAATTTGTATGCTAAATCTTTTTCTTTTTTATATCGTGACATCAGACTGATGCTGTGATTCAAACTTAACAACGTGTACGCAATCAATTCGTTATCTTCCTGCTCTGAAATTTCTCCCTTTCTTTGTCCTTCTTCAATCACCTGTTTAAACTTTAATTCTAAATCAGTAAAATTCTTTATTAGTGTGTCTTCAATGGAAGGATCAATATGCCCAATCAGGAGAGATGAATTAGTAATAAGACAACTGTCTGGCGTCTGTTTGGAATAACAATCTTCAATATGTTTATAAAAATAAGCTGTAAGAGCTTCTTTCGCGGTACTGCCAGTAAATAAAAGCTTCTTCTTTTCAGATCCACGCTTCTGATAATTTTCTAAAACAAGCTTAAATAATTGAACCTTATCTCCGAAACTATCGTAAAGCGTTGACCGGCTGATTCCCATCGTTTTAATGAGATCAGAAATATATGTAGCATCATATCCTTTATCCCAAAATAAAAACATGGCTTTATTTAAGGCTTCTTCCTTGTTAAACGCGATACTTCTTCCCAAAAATAGCACCTCCTTTTGTATAGATAATAGTATAATTTATTTTGGTACGATGAGTCCAGAAAAAAACTCTGATGAATACATAATAAACATTGTGGAGCGCTTCTTACTTGGCCTAATGAGGGAGCCGTTAGTGAGAAGTTTATAGAACATTATTTGTGAAATTGTGCGCAAATTCAAGCATACTTATCGTTCTCTGGGGGTAAAGGAAATCATCAACCTGTTTTTAAGGAGGACCATAGGTATGGATGGACAAAAAATAATAGCTGAAGAACTAGTAAAAGGCATTGCTCCAAACGTCGATGCAGAGGACTTAGTCAATAATAAAAGAAAAGTCTTTCTTTTTGGTTCTCCAAGTTATACGAATATTGGAGATCAAGCGATTGCGTATGCGGAAGAAAAATTTATTAGGAATCACTTTCCTTACTACGAGTACATCGAGATTATGGATTATGCAACAGATGAAGGAATTGAATTTGTGAAAAAAATCATTAAAGAAAACGATATTGTCTGTTTTACGGGTGGCGGCAATTTAGGAAGCCTCTATCTTGATATTGAAGAAGACAGAAGAAAAGTAATCAGTGCTTTTAAAGATTACAAGACTATTTCTTTCCCGCAATCCGTCCATTTTGAAGATACAGAAGAAGGAAGATTGGAAAAGAAGAAATCGCAGGACGCTTATCATCAAAATCCTAATTTAACATTGGTCGCAAGAGAGTCGCAGACATTTGATCGATTGAAAGGAACATTCGATTCCAACGTAATCTATACTCCGGATATGGTGCTGTCATTAATGATAAAGCCTAGAAATATTCAAAGAGGCGGCGTGCTCTTTGTTTTGAGAGAAGATAAAGAGAAAGTTACGGATGAAGGTTTCGTCTCAGAATTGATGAGGTGGGCAGGAAAAACAACCTCTGTCGAACGTACGGATACGGTCTTAAGAGACATAGACACCATTGATTATAAAGATCGAGAAAAATATTTCTTGAAAATGCTAGATCGAATCGGCTCAAGCAAATTAGTAATCACCGACCGCCTGCATGCGATGATCTTTTCCATTATCACAAAAACCCCTTGTTTAGTTTTTGGAAATAGTTACGGCAAAGCAAAGCATTCTTATAGAGATTGGCTCGAAGAATTAAACTTCATCGAATATACAGATGAACAAGATATTGATGAACTGGAGCGAATGATCGATCGTTTGCTGAAAGCCGAACCGAATGAAATTTGATTTACGGAACGACTTTAAACCGTTGGAAGATTTTTTTAAAGATGATCAAGTGTAAACCATTTGAGACTGTCGACAAAATTGATTTGTTGACAGCCTTTGTATGTCCACAAACCGGGGAAGCAGATTTCCCCGGTTAGTTTCAAAAGAATAGTTTATAATGATCAGTACCTCATTCAATATGTACTCTTCCTTAAATTTCCAAAATGGTTATAAATAATGCGATTTTATTATTTTTCTTCTTCTAAGTCTTGAATTCTCTTTTCTAACTTTTTTATTTTAGATTGGGAATCAAAAACAAATGTTAGGGCTACTAATGCGAAGATAAGAGCCGTTATTTCCATTATAAATACTACCTCCCTCAAACCCGGATCTCATATATGTACGAAAACTGCTCGCATTTTGTTTCAATTTATTAAAGTTATTATCGTATTTGTCCATAACAGCAAATAAGGAAGTGCCCTATTATTTTTTTATCGTAACTAGAATTGGATCTTTTATGGCCTTGCGTTCAACATGCTGGAAAAATGCAAAAAGTCAGTCTCAATGAAAATCAGATATAATCTTATAAAATAGGTGTGCTTTAAAGGGAAGGAGTGTTAGTATGCCGATTATCAAAGACATTCAATTGCTAGTCCCTGAGGATAGGGATACCAATCGTATATTTTTTCATCAGACAAGAAGCATTTCATTTTTATACAGTCGTTTGCTCCCTAATTTAAAAATAAAAGAGGATAAAGGGATTTTAATCAATTGTGTGTCGAATTTGAGCAAAATTGATAGTATGGATAGTGATCTTTATACAATGTTTAATTACTTTTCCGTTTTTGTGAAAGTAGATGTCAACAAATTTCTTTGTCTTTCATCTGACTTGCAAAAAAAGCAGTCCGCACTTGATATAATTCAAGAAGGGATGGAAAAGGCTGTTGATGTATTTGATTGGGATAAAGATATATTTAGAGAAATTTATAAAAAAATACAAAATCTTAATTTCCAGAATACGTATACTTTAATGAAAAAAAGCAGTCCAAATCGCTATTATGTTTGTAACATCATTTGTGACCATGGGGTTTTTCAAATTGATGTTTACATGGAAATAAAGAAGAAAAACGGAAGTATTATCAACCCAGAAAAAATTTTTTCAGTTAGTGATACGTACGAACAATACTTATTTGAAGATTGGGGTATTTTATCTTGGAAACAAAATCATAAAGTAGAATTTGCCGATAAGGACCATAAAGAAATATTTCAATTAACCTTCCTCGAAAAGGAAATCAAAGAAAACCTTTTATGGAAGTTAGTTAAAAGATAAAAGGATAAATTTATTCTGTAGTGGAAGGGATATTGTCGACAAAAAAGCAGCCTAAAGGCTGCTAAATGATCTTTCCAGATTTAATTATATAAAATTATCGCTTGGTTTAAAATTTGGTGACATGCCTATCACTACACTAGATGGTTGCTTAGATTTGGATGGTACGTAAACCAATAAGATTTTAGTGGATTTAGGGTATTGTTTATTTGCAGTTCTTGGGAGAATGATCTTTGCTGTCAAAACAGACCATTGCAACAAACCTGAACAATCAAATCCCGTAAAATCTCCGCCAAAAACATAGGATATTGCTTATAATTGACGCTATCAAGCAATCTATGCTGCCGTTGTCACAATATCACCAATCGCATTTTCTTTACAATTCATGGTTAATCCACCAAGTTTTTTTGTAAGATCAGTAATAGTAGGAACCCAATTCTTATTAAGATTATTAGGGTCATTATCTGCTCCTACGGGCGCATATACGCCTCCTAAATCCTTTATGGTAGTTAAACCATCACCTATGATGCGATTGTGAAGGGTTTGTCCCATGGATTCAATTCCATCTTCAAGAGTTGGGAAAGTCATTAAGCCGTTAGATCCCATTAATCCACCGGGATTATTTTTTTCAACAACTGCTCTTGACTTTCCCCATGCTGTCTCATGAAAAGCAATCGCTGCGAATAGGACTGGATCAATGTCATGTTGGTTAGCGACTTCAATAAATACATCCGATTTTTCAGACAAAACACCTGCTCTTGAAAACTGTTTGTTCCATAAATCTTCTTCTATGTTCTCATCTATTGAGCAAGTAGCTAAACCGCCTTTATTATTTTCCTGTTCAGATTCTGCAAGTAAAGCAACAACGTTCGTTAAAGGTAAAACAGTATTTTCATCTTGCGTAACAATTTTTGTGTTATTTTCTTTTAATAGCTCGTTAAATTTTTCTTGTGCTTCATCACGATCTTTTTTTATGTCGTTTACTGTCGAAAGATCAATTAGCAGAAGAATGACAATAACAGCTATATTTACGATTAATGGGAGGAGTATTTTCATTTTACTAATTTTATTTCACCTATTTCTACTTATTTAACACGTCCAAATCCTGCGATGCTCTTTCCTATAACCTTCAGTGGATAGAAGACTATTGAACATGACTTCCACTAGAGTTAAATATTTTACCATTGGGGTCACATAAATAGCTAGAATAAAAATTAAGAATAGGAGTTCATCCTCACTATTCTATCAAATAAAGATGGAATTGCGAAAGATGAATAGTTTCCCAATAGTTTTCCAATTAATAGCATCCGAGAAACTAGGCTGATAAAAGAATTACTTGAATCGAAAAAGGATCGATAAATTTACCCTTTCGGAACACAAAAACATTGAAATTGCATAGATCAAAATAAACAATGGGGAGCGACGCTTTTAGGGACATCGCACTTTTTTATAGAAGGCTCTGTTAAAATTTGATGTTGATAATTTGCGTAAAAATAAAAGGAAACCCAATTTAATAGGGTTTCCTTCATTCTTGTCCAACTAACGCACTTGAGTATGGAGGTTTACAAAAACTTTCGACATACTTTCTTCTAAGCATTAATCTGCTTTATACCATAATTTTTTAAAATTGGATATTTTGAAAAAGTGAAATGGTAAGTATTAATGTTGATAAGGAACCAGCAAACATTAAAGTGATTATTTTCCGTCTGTTCGTCTCTTTTGAAGATTTTACAAGTTCTCTGGACACCGCAATCCAAATAACAATGGAAACTATAGCTACTATGGTAATAACATCTGTAGACATATTTGACACCCCCTTAATTTATATTTTATGTGAATTTTACTTTATTCCGTTATCGCGCCAGTTGTATTAATCTCTATACCCTTATATACGATTTGGAAAAATTAAAGTTTCATTTTGTCTCTTTTAGTTGAATAAGGACTACAAGTTAAATTTTGATAGTCGTAAACTGTCATATGTGTCCGTCATCTCAAATACAAATGATGTTAAAAGAAATTCTTAATATGCTGATTAGTGCTCTCGTTACTACGACTATCGACAAATAAGAACCAAGCAAGGTAATTATCAAGATATTTCGGAGCCACACCTTTAAAGCGGTCTATCCATTGTTTCAAAGGAGAATGGAGACCATTGACATTTTGAATGTGATACAAGCCTTTAATTTCGTGTTTGCCACCGTCTGATTTAATTCGGTAATGCTCTAGCAGAAATTGGATTTCTCCTTCGTAAGAAGAGTTTGTTAAAGGCTGGGTTACAGGGAAGATTTCCGTTTAATAAAATTGGATAATACTTTTATTTTGGATTTGAGGTTTTTTAGGCTAAGAGGGAAGTGAAACCCCTCTTGAAAAAGTATTTCCTTTAAACCCTAGTATCTTGAGCTTTCGCATAAACCTGCAGCTGCGTAAGCAAATTCACCCTTTCAGAACACAAAAGCATCGTAATCGCATAGACCAAAATAAATAACGGGAAAATCCCTATTGAAAAATACGATGCAACCCAACCAAGAAAAGGAGGCAAAAAAGTAGTCCCTGAGTAAGCAACAGCCATTTGATAACCCATGAGCGTCTGGGAGTTTTCCTTGCCAAATCGGGCAGGAGTTTCATGGAGCATGCACGGATAGATCGGAGCTAATCCTAAACCGACGATCATGAAACCCACCAGGGAAAAACCAATAGGAAAAGGCAAGATCAACAGCAATGCGCCGCTCACTGTCATGATTTGTCCAGAACGAATGAGTAGTTTGTTCGATACTTTCATCGTGATAAATCCTGTTATCAAACGTCCAACTGTAATGCCTGCGTAAAAGAGGGATACCCATAGAGCGGCATCTCCTGGCGCAAGGCCTTTGCTGTTGACAAGAAAGCTGCTGCCCCACAATCCCATCGTTATTTCCACACCGCAATAAAACAAGAATGCTATAAGAGTCAATTTGACGCCTTTTATTTTCAAAGGGTTAACCTGCTGGCGCGGTTGTTCCGGTAAAACCATATCCTTGTTTGTTTCCTGATTGGTCTTGGAAAAACGATTCCATAAAGGAAGGGTAAACAAAAGGATAATGACCAAAGCAAATTGAATGATGGCAACGGTTAAATAGCCATTTCTCCAAGAACCGTGGCCTGTAATGAATTGGGACATAATGATCGGGCCAGCGGTAGCACCGACTCCCCAAAAACAATGCAGCCAGCTCATGTGATGGGCTTTGTAATGTGCTGCGACATAGTTGTTTAAGGCTGAATCTACTGCTCCTGCCCCTAATCCTAATGGAACGCAGCAAATTACCAGCCAAATCATTGACGGGGCAAACGTAAACCCTATGAGGGCAGATGCAGTCAGAATGCAGCTGATAAACGTAACGTTGCCCGTACCGAAACGTTTAATAAGTATCCCGCTTATCAGACTTGAAACGATGGTGCCTCCTGCAATCACCATATAGAGCAAGCCGGCTGTTTCGAGAGACTCTCCATAATCCATATGCATGACTGGCCATGCCGCACCCAGCAAGGAATCAGGCAAACCTAAACTAATAAAAGCCAAGTATATAATGATTAAAAAAAAGACAGCCATATTGCAGATCTCCTTTTCTAATTATCCTTCTATCATTCGGTCCAGCGCCAGATGATTTAGGCCATGCAGATAGTCTTGCTTCCAATCACTCAAAACAAAATCCGGCAGATGCTTTTCCGGGATATACGTAGCACTTTCTGATTTGATTTCAGCCAGAATTTCTTCATGAATCTCATCTTTGGAAAAAATAACGGCTGAAGGGTTAATAATTGCAGCAAAAGAAGCAATTAATCGCGCGGTGGCATCGTGCGCGTTCAAGTCGTTCGTCTTTTGCAGTGCCTGAAAAAAATTCATATCGTTATAAAGCGGCAGAAATGAAATTTCTCCCGTAAAGAACGTGCTTCCACGTACGACATCGCCGTTAATCAAGATACCTGCTCCGGGACCATTTTTTCCAAAATACAAATATACCAGTGACTGATTATCCGTTTTGCTTGTGTTGTAAAAGCCGATGACGGCAGCGTTCATGTCGTTTTCAACGATTACCGGTATGGAAAACAGCTTTTCATAATGAGTTTGTAGGTCTAGATTTTGAAAAGTATCATAATCGGGGATATGAAATATCCGTCCGTTTTCAACTGATCCGGGGACTCCAAAGGCGATCGCACCAATGTTTGGAAACTTTGATAGGACATCTTTGATGATCTTTGTCAATGAAGGAAGACCTTCCCGTAACACACTTTTCCGGGAACCTTGATCTTTTCGCTCCCCTCCGCAATTATAAATCGTGTAAACCGTTTCATCCTTTTCTAAAAAAATGGACAACAATAGCTTATGCTCAGGATTATATGTATATCGCTGCGCTCTTCTTCCCCCGCTTGATTCATCGAGACCGACTGTATGGACTTCCCCGTTTTCTTCCATTTCAGAAATAAACTTGCTGACGGTTGGAAAACTAATATCGAGGTGCCCGCTAAGCTCCACTTTTGTCGCACTTCCGAGTTGAAGCAGGGTTTTCCGAAGGGAGTGCAGGATCACTTGTTTCATTGACTTAGGTTTAGAAAAATGTTCATTCATTGAATTCACCACTCGTAATTAAAGTAAAAAAAGAGAAATTAGACTGTAAGCTCCACGTGATTACCCTCAGGATCTTCAATAAGGCTCTCGTAATATCCATCTCCCGTTATACGAGGACCGCTTAAGACAGAATAGCCAGCTGTTGATAATTGTTTGGTTAATTCATCAACCGCCTCTTTGCTGCCTAGTGAAAAGGCGATATGGGCCCAACCAACCATATCTGCGCGTTTTTGTTGATGCACGTCACTTCTGCGCATAACTTCCAAACGGGCTCCATTTTCAAAACGTATAAAATAAGATTCAAATTGTTTTTTCTCATTATGATATTTCTCACTTGATTGACCTTTAAAAGTCGTTTCGTAAAACGTTTTCATTTTTTCTAAATCATTCACCCAAATCGCAACATGTTCAATGTTCATTTCATCACTCACCTTTCTTAAAAGAGTTAGAAACACTTATTATAAGTGGGTAAAAAAATTTCTCAGCACTTATTAAAGATCTTTAATAAGTGATTTGAGAATACCACAGAAAAAACGAAATAACAATTTATTTTTTAAAAAGATTATTCCAATTATTTAAACCACAAATCAGTTCCAATTAATCAATAAAAAAGGAAACGAATCTAATTGTCATTCGTAAAATATTATAGAGTGTGTAAATTTGAGTCTAATAATATTTTAAGGGGGAAAGAACATGCCTATCTGGAAGAGCAAGCTGCCCTTTTTAATTTTAAGAATTATATTTGCGATTTCGACTTTAATATTTGCTGTAAGGAGCTTTTTCATTTCGTACGATGTTTTAAACAGCATGTTTATGATGTTCTCATTAGGCCTTCTATTTGTAGTACAAAGCATTGAGTTGTATGTCACGAAAAAACGTAAATATTTTATATTGACGATCTTTACTTCACTATTTCTTATGTGCGTTGGTATTATTGCCCTATTCACTCATTTGAAAATAATTTAATCAGGGAGGGCACTTTAAAATCCAAAAAAAAAAATCATCTTTCATAGGCTTTATTACCGGTGTATTATCTATTTGTCTATGGTTCGTTTTTAACTTCTTCAATCCTTACTCTAATTCAATTGATCTTGAACCTATTATAAATACGTTTGTCATGTTGTTTCTCCCGGCTTGTTTAGCAATCATTTCTTTCATTAAAATCCAAAAAATTGTTAATACTCATTGCTTTCCGGTCAAGGTAGTTGATCCAATCCGTAATCTTGAATCATCTGCCTGGAAAATCGACTAATACCCGCTCCCGCTCCGATCCCTTGAATCATACAAAATAGTTTTATATATCTATTAAATTAAAAATCCCCTTTTAGTAGCCAAAAACAAAGCATTTTTTATAGCTGCTAGAAGGGGGCCATATTTCGATTAACCGGACATCCTGTTCTTTTTAGAAATTGTGTTAGACTTATTTAATATGCTTGTATAAGTTTCCATTTTGTGATCGATCATTGGTATATAAGACATTAAATTATTAACTTGGGTTTTCACTCTGTCCTTTTGTGCTTGAAGAATTTGAACACGCTCTTGCATCGTTTCGTCTCCTTGAAGGGCAAGTTTCGCAAATTCCTTCATCTCTGCGATATTCATTCCGGTCTCCCGAAGACAGCAAGCAAATTCGAGCCATTCAATATCCTCAGTATCATAAATACGTAAGCCGTTTTCATTTCGTTTCACGGGTGGGAGAATCCCTTCCTTTTCATAATAACGGAGAGTAGGGACGGATAAGCCAACTTCTTTAGCGACTTGACCAATCGTATAGCTCACTGATAACTCACCTCAAGTTTACTCCTATTATAATGTTCATCTCGCATTTTAGGAAAACATGTGTGTCATATGTTCGACAAATGCTTCTTCGCCTAAATCTTTTCTAAGCTTTATCAACTCTTTAGCATCTTCACCAGCAATGTATCTCAACTGATTTGTTCCGTCCGTTGCCGCCTGATAGATGATCTCCGCAACCAATTCTGGAGAGGATTCTTTTTCAGAATTAATTGTATTACTAAGCGCCGCACTTACCTTATCGGAATACCCTTGATAATCCGTTAAAGAATCATCGGACAAAATGTCGATTGATCTTCCGAAAAAATCAGTTTTAACCACACCAGGCTCAATTAATTTTAACCGGATGTTTTGAGAAGCAAGTTCAAATGATAATGATTCCGTAAAACCTTCAACGGCAAATTTGGTTGCATGATAAAGCGACATGGTTGGAAAGGTTAGTCTGCCTCCCATTGAAGATAAATTGATGATTAATCCATTCTTATTTGCTCGAAAATGAGGAAGAATGGCTTTTATCACTCTCATAAGGCCAAATACGTTTACATCAAATTGTCTTTGAATTTGTTCTTCGGAAGCTGCTTCAAAAATACCCATAGCTCCATAACCAGCATTATTTAACAGGGCATCAATTTTGCCAAACCGCTCTATCCCTTTCACTATCGCTTGATGAATCGTATCCTGTTGTTCAACATCGAGTTTTGTTACAAGGACGTTATCAAACTGGGTCAGTTCGGTTTCTTTTTCCGGAGAACGCATAGTAGCAATCACATTCCAGTCTTGTTCAGCAAAATGCTTAACTGCAGCTTTTCCGATTCCAGACGATGAGCCCGTAATTAATATGGTTTTCATCTCTTTAGTCTCCTTGTGGATATTGTTTATTTTTTATTACAGTCACAGCTTACAAGCTAAAGCGCGCTTTATGTCAAGCTATTAACTATCAGCCCTCACAATAGATAATCTTTTAAAGGAATTTTGACTATAACTAATGAATTATATTATGAGGAAAAATAGGAAGGTGATCCCAGATAATGGTGTGAGAGGTGCATTTATAATTATAGATCTTCCGTTTTATCAACGTTCTTTCTTAATTGGAAAATTTTCTTATGAAATCTAAACTATGATTGATTATTTTCTTTTGGTCAGTGAAGCGATATGAAAACTATTTTCCAATTTTATTAATGATTTTCGGATGAACGAATTTGACTGTATTTCCAGTCTGAATTAGCAGGGGGGACAATGTGGTCCTCGGTCAGAAGAATATATCATAAATGGACAAGTTATTTGTGCAATATTATTACGTACTTCTTTTCCTAAATTGATAAGCTCTTGTATAGAAAACCTTCGCCTACAATTAGTATGAGTTTGTCGATTCGAAAAAAACACAACAAATTCATTTGAAGTTTTACTAACATGACAATAATAAATTTAGAGAATGGAGAGGATATTACTATGAAAATAAATCAATTAATAGTGAACAATATTAACAAATTAGATGCAGTACTACCAGTAGATAAATCGTTAGGAATTGCCGGTTTGTCTGGATCTGGTAAAACAACTTTTTGTCAAACAATCGGTGAAGAATCCAAGAAGCGTCTCGTTTCCTTATTGCCAAAGGCTGAATACCAGTATTTATTTTCCAATATTATGGAAACCAATTTCAGTGCCATCAAGATAGACGAAATGCCTTTAGTGCTTTTTCTCGGAAAATCATCCATTTCTTCCAATCCGCGTTCAACAATTGGTACACATACTGGAGTTTTTAAAGAGTTACGAGTGCGGCTTGCTGAAAAATTTAATCTTTCTCCAGAAGTTTTTTCATTTAATAATGCATTGGGCTGGTGTCCAGATTGTAAAGGTCGCGGAACTACTAAAAATGTCGAATGTCCAAAGTGTATGGGGAAGCGCTATAATCCAGAAGTTGAGCAATATAAAATAGAGTTATTGGATCAACCACATAGTATTTCCGATATTAACAACTTAAACATTGAATCGATTTTTCCCCTTAGAGAAGAATTACATATTAGTGAAGCGAAACAACATATTCTTAAAAATATTATCAATATGAATATTGGTTACTTAACATTAAATCGCATTATGGGTACATTATCTGGTGGAGAATTAACACGACTTTACTTGGCAGAATTCATGGCAGCAAGTGATAATACCGTTATTATTATTGATGAAATCTCCGTGGGTCTTGATCACCAAACATTATTGAAAATTTTAGAACAGGTTAAACAATTAGGTTATAAGAATCAAATTTGGCTCATTGATCATTCAGATACAGTGCTTGATACAACGGACGAGCAATTGTTCTTTGGACCTGGCAGTGGTAAATATGGCGGAAAAATTGTGGAAGAGTCACCACGTCCTCAACCAATCCCTTGGGACAGAAATCAGGCAATGCCAACAGAATACTATCAATTTCTTGATCTATATTGCCGTAATATTCAAATGGCTGAAATTCAGATTCCTAAAAATAGACTTATAACCTTTACGGGTGAGTCTGGATGTGGTAAATCTACACTTGTCAATGAGTGTATAGCCGAAGATTTTCTAAAGCGATATCCAAAAGATAAACTGGTTATGGTAGGGCAAGATCGAAACCAATCGATTACCAGTCGGTCAACCGTTGCGACTTTTCTGGATATTAAAAAGAAGCTTACAAAATATAGTGATGACATTGATGATATTTTTCAGCGCTCGATTGAAGATATTATTGATGAATTGCCAAATGAAGACATCGCTCACAAACGCTTGAGCTTATTGATAAAGCTTGGACTTGGTTATTTGACTTTGGAAAGAAAAACCCAATCCTTATCTACTGGTGAATTTCAATGTGTTCATTTAGTTTCGGAGTTGTTTGCTAACTCAAGAAACCCACATACGCTTTTTATTTTTGACGAGCCTTCAAAAGGTTTATCACAAAATATTTTAAACCAATTCATTGATAGTGTCAGGGTCATTCTGCAAGATGAATCAGTCTCTATCATAATGATTGAACATAATACCTATATGCTGGAAAGTTCTGATTTTATTGTAGATTTTGGTAAAAGAAAGATTGCACCTGTGGAGCATCTTGATGTTGTCAGTCATGATGATTATTTTCGTCTTAAAAATAGAGAAGATATCGCTGCTTCATCACCTATTTCTTCCACACTCAAGCAGCAAAATGGCATTACCTATTTAAAAGAAAATCAAATCGACTATTTTAAAAATGCAGAAAACGTCTATAAGGGCGGTATTTTAAAAAGCTTATCATCAATGGCCCGTTTGATTTATGGTGAATACGATTCTGAACAAATAGCACCCGTCATTGCCATTGATCTTGAAAGACACTTGTATAGCCAATATAGTTTCCTCTATGAAATTGGCGGCCTGATCAACCATATTGTGGCGGCGCATCCTACCAATAAAGATACTAGAAGTTTTGATTTCTATTATCAAGAAAATCATTGTCCATGCTGCTCGGGCCGCCGGGTGATTGAAAAATTTGATATAGATGTTGTTATTCAGGACAAAAACGTTCCATTCTGGGATGGCCTATTACATCCAGACGTGATGGAGGTATTAAAATATTATCAATATCCAAAATTACAATTCCTTTTTGATGAGATTAAGAATGAGCTCGGTCATGATATTAGTAAAAGCTATAATGAAATGACAGATGCAGAAAAGCATACCTTTTTATACGGGTATTGGGAAAAGTCATTCTATGATAAAGCAGGCAAGGCATCGAGGACATGGGAGGGCTTTAACATCATTATTGGGCGGTATATGTTCATTTCGAAATCGATTATTAAAGAGCATATGAAAGCATCAAAAGAGATGATTAACTGTCCGATTTGTCAAGGAACCGTACTAAACCATCATAAAAAGCTCAAATTTGGTGACAAGGATATTCGTGAGATTATTCATCAGCCGCTTGATCAAGTTTTGAAAACAGTAGGGAAGTTACCGGAACTGGTGAAAATGAAATCTATTGTTGGCGGCGACATGGCTTTGACGGAAGATGTCTCCCTGTTGCCTAGGGAAACACAAGTCGCGCTGAAAATGCTTGAACTGGAACTAGCAAGCTTTGCCCACTATGAAGTGGTTTTACAAAATGTCTTACCATATTGGGACAAAATTAAAGGCAATATCGAATCCATCAGCATCTATAATCGGATTACCATCTGTGATTTTGCCAATATCACTGAGACGAGAGAAACCATTATTGATAAGTATTTCACTAATGGAAAATACAAAAAACTAACGTATGTTTACGAAGCGTTTGGTTACAAAAAAATTGTCACCCAAATTAATAAGATTAAAAAAGCTCAACCATGTCCATTCTGTAAAGGGAAGAAAGTCATTTCGGAAGATGGGCTCCATGATGGCGTGCATAAATTATCGGTACCATGTGTTAGTTGTTATGCAAGTGGCATCAATGATGAAGGGCGTAAGGAAACTGTCGATGGCATAGACGTGCAAACATGGCTAACTGGAAAAGTAAGTGATGTTGTTTCTGAAAGCTTACTACCAGAGGCTGTTGCAGATATTCCAATTTTCAATCGTATTCGTGAGTTAAATAAAAGAGATATGATGGCGGTTTATCAATGCCTTGAGCAAAATAATTAAATTAGAATTATTAAAACAAGCCATATTTTAAAACAAAGCTAGATTATGCGTTTGCACTAAATGATAAATATACTTAGATTGAATAGTCAACTGTTCAAGGAGTTGCCTATGGGCAGTGCAGCCGTGACCGAATGGATTATTATATCAATAAAAATGGAATGGCTCCTTTGGAAGCGGCGAAGTGGATGGTATTTATCCAAAATGAGTTAATAAAAACAATGAAATCCATTCCAGATTATAGGAATGGATTTTGTGTTTTTACTATAGAACTTAACCTCAAATACAAACCGCAGCCAAAATCTTCTGCACATCGTAAATACTCTTATCCTTGCCGAATTTCTTAGATACGGCCGGCAGCTGTGCTCCAGAAATCCATATTTTCAGCTCGGCATCCAAATCAAATGTTCCTGCAGTTTCTACGCTGAAGTGAGAAATGCTTTTGTAAGGAATAGAATGGAAGTCTATTTTTTTCCCTGAAATGCCTTGCTTGTCCACCATAATAAAGCGTTTGTCTGTGAATACAATTAAGTCGCGGATTAATTTAAAAGCAGCGTTAACCTCTTCATTATCTATTAATATCGTTTGCAGCTCTTTTTTTGCTTCTTCTTTGCTGATTGTTGATGCGTTCCCTAACAGTCCGTTGAGTAAACTCATCATAATCTCTCCTTTTTTTGAAAATATTACATATTAATTCTATAGTAACATATTAAGCTAACAAAGCTTGAATGATAGGTTTCTCATTGAAACAAGCTTGCAATGTTATGCGACAAAGCTGAGCCGAACAACACTGAACTCGTGGAAAATCACTTCATCAAGGACAATTACGAATTTTTCGAAACCTTCTCCATCGCAGCCCCCACACAAAAATAAAACTAATGAATTTTTCCACCCCACGTATTATAATAGCAGAACAACAGGTTTGAAAGGGTTTTCATACTGATGTTGAGGGGGGTATGTCTATGTTTTTTTCGCTGCGGAGCAGGTTCATGCTTATTTTTACATTATTATTAACGATTCCTTTTATTATTTTATCCATCATTATTCCTAGCTGGTTTACCTCGATTATGGAGGAGCAAATTGAAAATTCCACCATCGAAAAAATGGATCAATACTCCCTTTATATTCATTCGGTGACGGCTCAGGCCGAGGAGGTTGGGAAACAGATACTTGTAAACCAAACGACTCAGCGATGGTTGAAGATAGAAAAGGAAGATGAAAAATCTATAAATGAAAATTTATTAATGAAGAATCAACTGAAACATCAGCTGTCTTCCATTATGATTAATAATTCATACGGAATTTCCATTACTGTATTCCTCAATGACGGGACCGGTGTTTGGTGGAATAACCCATCACTTCCACAGACGGAATGGTTCAAAAACTTTACCGCGAATGATCAGAAATGGGTAGCGGCTCACATTGATCCGTTCCAGCAATCTCAAGAAATGAGAGAAACAAAAGTAAATAGCTATCTTATTCCTTTATTTGATTTAGATACGTTTCAAACTTCTGGTGTCATTAAAGTGAACTTTCCGACCTCTTTGCTGCATACTGCTTTACGCAAGATACCGCCTGAGAAAAATGGCAATGTTTATTTGCTGGACAGCAAGGGTGAAGATGTATTAGCAGAAAAGGTAGAAACGCCAAAAAAGGTCATCCGGCAAAGCTTGGCGAAAATAAGCGATGATAAAAATGAAAAAGGCTTAATAAAAATGGACTATGAGGGAGAAGAGCATTTCGTTTTTTTTCAAAAGTTAAGCGTCGGTGATTGGATTCTTATGAGTGAAGTGAGTTCATCAGATTTGTTTTCAACGATTAATAAATTAAGACAAAGCCTGCTTCTTATCTGCTCGATTATTTTTATCACAACCATTGTTGCTTCATTTAAGCTTTCCGTTCATATCGTCAGTCCGCTGGAAAAGCTGACGAAGGCGATGACTTTTGTTGAACGCGGAGAATTTGCCGGAGCCAAGCGTTATATTCCCACTATAGATCTTCCCAATCACGAAGTGGGGTACGTCATAAATGTGTTCGGCCGCACAATAGATCGATTAAATCATTTAATAGAAACGGAATATGAGGCGAATATACGGAGAAAAAATGCCGAGTATAAAGCATTGCTATTACAAATCAATCCCCATTTTATGAATAATACGCTCGAGATTATCGGTGGACTGGCTGCGCAAGGGAAAAATGAAGATGTGATAAACGTCAGTATTGACTTGGCGCGGATGATGAGATATTCCTTGAATACGAAAAGTGATGTCGTGAACTTAGAGGATGAACTCAATTATATTAAGAATTTTACGGATATTTTAAAAATGCGATATGAGGAGTCTCTAACTATCGAAATTCAAGAGGACCCAAAAATGAAAGCGGTTTCAATAATTAAGTTTATTTTACAGCCGCTAGTCGAAAATGCGGTGAAATACAGTTTTGAAAGAAGTGAATACGCAGAAATACTGATCAAAACGAAAAAGGTTGACGATCAATTGCTGCTTGAAGTGAAAGATAATGGAGCAGGCATGCCAAAGAGAGTGATGAAGGATTTACTTCTCTATAGCAGCAATGATAGTTCTCATCAATTGTTAAAAAGCAGCGGCAGCAGCATAGGGTTAAGGAATGTGCTTGGACGGTTAATCATTTATTACGGGCAAAATTTTTCGTATGACATTCAATCGGAAATAAACGGCGGAACAAAAATATCGTTATGGATAAAGATAACGAAGGGGGATCAATATAGTGAAGCTGTTAATTGCGGATGATGAGGTGCAAATTAGAAAAGGCTTGCGTATGAAAGTAAAGTGGGAAAAAGAAGGATTCGACCGGATCGAGGAAGCATCCAATGGCAGGGAAGCACTTGATGTATTAAGCAAAATGGATATCGACATCGTGATAACAGATATCAAGATGCCTATAGTAGACGGAATCGAATTTTCTCGAATTTGCCACAGGGAGCACCTCAATGTAAAGATATTGGCATTATCGGGTTATTCCGATTATGAATATTTGCGCTCTGCGATGAAGGAAGGTGTAAAGGACTATTTGTTAAAGCCTGTCGCACCTGATGAATTAGTCGCAGCCGTGCGAAAGCTTCGTGAGGAAGTGACGAAAGAAAAAAGAAAACAAAGAGCAGCTAATCAATTGCAGGAAACCCAAGAGCAGTATTTATTGCATTTAATTAAAGAAGAATGGTCAGAAATTCATATGGAACATAAAAAACTCCGTCAGCTGCAGTTGGATGGTTTGACAGTTGAAGGGGCAAAGGTTCAGTTTATCACCGTTGAAATGAGAAATTCTAAAGAAAATCCTGAAGTATTGAGGGAACTATGGCTTCCTTTTCAAATGCTTTGCAGAGAAATCGCACAAGAGCAAAAAAGAACGTATTGCATTTATGATCCAAGCTATGCGAATATGCTGCATTTTATCCATCGTTTGGATGTAGAGCAGTTGATTTGTTCAAAAAGTTTAGCGAAAAAAGTTCAGCGATATGCAAAAGACTATTTGAAGCTGGAAACAGCCATCGGAATAGGAACGGTCGTTTCCGGCTTAACAGAATTTAAAAATGGATACATTTCAAGCTTGCTTTCCTGGAGCCAAAGTCTGTTGGGCTCCCATTCACAAGTGATTGATGGGGTTGTTGCCAAAGGGGTGTTTGATCTATCCAATGATTTTGAAAGAAAAGTAATCAATGCAATTGAAAATATCAATCGTGAGGCTTTTACAAGCAACATCTCGTCTTTATTAGGAGAAAATTGCAATCATTCGATTCAGTCTTTTTCTTATGTCGCCAACCGCTTGCTTCTGTTGCTGGGATCAGCTGCAAGAAAATATGAAATTGACACAATGGACATGCAAAGACAGATGTGGATGTGCCAGCTTAGAATATGGGAACTCAATTCGCAAATGAAGGTGTTGAATCATCTTGTCCAAATCGCGCAATCTATAATGGATGAGATTCAAAAGACTAGGTATTCGAAAGGGAAAATCACAATTGAAAGCATACGGCAATATATCGACCAGCATTATTCAGATGAGATTACGCTCACCAGCCTGTCAGAAAAATTTTTCATCAACAGTGCCTATTTATCCGAATTGTTTAAAAATCATATCGGGCAAACGTTTAGTGACTATCTGATCAAGCTGCGCATCAATAAGGCGATGTTATTTCTTAAGGACGAGCAGCTGAAAATCATTGATGTGGCAAACCTGGTCGGTTTTTCGAATTCGGGTTATTTTAGTACCGTTTTTAAAAAGTATGTAGGCCAAACGCCTGTTGAATATCGGCGATCCATCCAACTTTCTGATTAAGGTTGTGTAGTGAGATCAGCCCAGTTATAATGCAGAATGTAGCTTTTTAATTGATTGGTGGGCGATATTCCCGAAATTTTCAAATCTTATTATCCAATTTTTTTAAACGAAAACACCAAAAACATCTGATAGTCTTAGGGCTATAGATTGAACAACTTAGTGAGGTGAGGAAAACTTTGAAAATAAAAACGAAAATGATGGTTGTATTTTGCTTTATTATATTAATGCTGGCTGCATGTAAAGGCGAGGAAGAAAAAGAGGTCGAGAAGGAAAAAGAATTCACCTTGCCTATTCATGAAGCCGATTCCGACTATTTTACGGAACGATTTCGCCAGCAATACCATTATTCTCCTGAAGCCGGAAATTTAGCAGATCCGAACGGGATGGTTTATTTTCAAGGAGAATATCATCAGTTTTTTCAGCAAAATGGCCAGTGGGCCCATGCAATAAGCAAGGACCTTATTCATTGGGATCATCAGCCGATTGCCTTATTTCACGATGATTTAGGACAATCTCTTTCTGGGAGTGCTGTTGTAGATTGGAACGATACAACCGGATTTTTTGAAGGGAAGCCAGGTTTGGTTGCTATGTTTACGAATGCTAAAGAGGGAGTCGAATCTCAAAGCATTGCTTATAGCAAGGACGGAAGAACGTGGGAGAAATATGAAGGAAACCCGGTCATTCCAAATCCGGGCGTAAAGGATTTCAGAGATCCAAAGGTTTTTTGGCATGAAGAGTCAAAAAAATGGGTGATGGTCGTATCATCAAACCTTAGCGTACGCTTTTACGGATCCCCCGATTTAAAGAAATGGGACTTCCTAAGTGAATTTGGAGGGCAGGGCTCTCAAGCAGGTGTGTGGGAATGTCCTGATTTATTTCAACTTCCAGTCGATGGCGATCCGGCAAAAAAGAAGTGGGTACTGCACGTAAGTATCGGTGACAACGAAGAAACCGCTGGATCGTCCGCTCAATATTTTGTTGGAGAGTTTGACGGTGTTCATTTTACCAATGATAATCCAAAGGAAGAAGTGTTGTGGACAGACTATGGGAGAGATTTTTATGCAGCACAATCCTATTCTGATGTTCCGGCCGAGGATGGCAGGCGTATTTGGTTAGGGTGGATGTCAAATTGGCGGTATCCTTATCAATCTCCAACTGAACCATGGAAGGGAACATTATCGATTCCTAGGGCATTATCACTAAAGACTGAAGAAGACGGAAAGGTTCGTCTTGTCCAGCAGCCAGTTGAAGAACTGAAAAACCTGCGGGCAGGTGAAAAAAACTTTACCGATTTGAAAGTCGACGGGAGCTTGCCGATCTCTGATTTTTCTGGAACGACGTTTGAATTTGAAGGAGTAGCTGAATGGGAAGCTCTTGAGGAGTTTGGAATTCGCTTACGGAAGTCGGAGAAAGAGGAGACTGCCATTGGATATCAATCGGAAGGATCCTCCTTGTTTGTTGATCGAACGAAATCAGGATTGCCATCGATCATTGACAGAACAGGAGCTCCGTTTGAATTTGGGAAAAGATTCACTTCTCCTTATCCTCCAGAGAAGAAGCAAGTGAAAATCCACGGCTTTGTCGATGAATCCTCTGTTGAATTATTTATCAACGACGGGGAACAAGTATTCTCGAATTTAATTTATACAAATCCCGCGAATCGGAATATCGAGCTTTACTCAAATGGCGGACCAGTCACATTCAAGTCACTCAATTTTTATCATTTAAAATCAACCTGGAGAAAATCTCCTAAGACTGACCAAGCAGAGCGAGTCGTAGTCAATGACAAGACGATTGATCTCAAAGTAGGAGAATCGAAAGAAACCCAGGCGATTTTAAAGCCTGATTTTCTAAAAGAAAAGAAAGACATCGTTTGGAAATCGGAAAGTGACGTTGTTGAAGTCACACAAACGAAAGACGGAAAAGCGGTGATTAAAGGTCTGAAGCCGGGCCAAGCTGAAATTACGGCTGCTGATTCAACTGGAAAGATTACATCCCAGGTTACTGTATTTGTTGTTGAATAATCACATAAGAAAAGAGTGTCCCAAAAGCCAGGCTTTTGGGACATTTGTAATATTGGATTATTTTAATAAAGTCTTCGTACTACTTGATACAAATTTATAAATTTCATCTGCAGCCTGTTTGTATCCTCCAGCTGTTCGTAATGAATGCCCTATTTTTTCTGCATTTTTCTTGTATTGCGGATTACTTAGAACTTCTTGAATCGTTTCATTCAGAAGCTGGGATGTAAGATCATTTTTGTCTAGTTTTTTTCCTGCTCCTAACTCTGTCACTCGGTCAGCTACCATATACTGATCGACAGCCATAGGTATAACAACTAGAGGGGTATCGTAATATAATCCCTCACTTGTACTATTCATTCCTCCGTGGGTCACGAAAAGATCTGCCTTCTTTAACACTTCCAGTTGCGGAACATAATTTTTAACAATAAAGTTATCGGGAATGTTTTTGAATTGCGTAAGATCCGTTTGCTTACCTGCAGAAAGAATAACCGTTCCTTTAAAATCCTTTAAAGCTTCAAAACACAAAT
Organism: Bacillus capparidis; assembly: GCF_017832095.1. NCBI lineage: Bacteria > Bacillati > Bacillota > Bacilli > Caryophanales > Bacillaceae > Bacillus > Bacillus capparidis. The sequence continues at coordinate 44,067 of NZ_JAFDST010000004.1, read as the reverse complement.
CATATATTTCAAGCTTTTGATTAAAAATGGTTCCCATTGAGAAATAGACTACTTTATCTTCGCCACTTTCTAGCTCTGAAAGATCCTCAATATCTTTTCGTTTTACAATCGATGGCCCGTTAAATTTATACTCATTATCGAACATTTCTCTGTGAGGTTGGAAATATGGAGAAGTGAACACTAATGTAATGTCTCCTGGATTTGACATGACGTCTAATACACTTTTTATGTTAACATCATATTTTTCATTAAATGTCTTCACTAATTTCTGATAAAGAGGATAATATGGCGACTGTTCAGGTTCAATATTTCTGCTTGGCATCATCTCAGTAGCCAATTGGTCATTCATCGCAAAAGTTGTGCATAATGAAACTTTAGGAAGGTTCAATAAATCTGCAATAATGGATCCTGCAAAAAGATGATGATCATATAAAACATAGTCATATGATTCATTTGCAACTTCTGACATAATTTCCTCGATAATTACTTGATATCCTTCTAAAAATGAGCATAGAAACTCAAGTGTATCTTGATCATCCGGCTCTTCTTCACTCATTCGTTTTGCAATATCAAGATTTTCAATGAAATTGTAATAATTTCTGAATGTCGCTCCAGTTTTTTGGATTTTCGTTTGATATTCTTCTATTCCATAATAAACAACACTTTCACCACGGGAAATTAACTCCTCAATGACTCCTAAAGACGGGTTAGTATGTCCTTCTGCTGGAAATCCAATTACAAGTATATTTGCCATCGTATTCAATCCTTTCAAAGATTAATAACTTGATCGTTAGAAAAATATTACAGTTAGCCACACTTTACTACAAAGTGTAAGTATCGTAAATCGTTAAAGCGTTTACAAATTCAAATAGAGCTAATATACTCATTTCGTTATAGTAAAAAAACAATAAAGTGAAATATAAATTTGGTGAAATAGTATTAGAGTGCAGTAATTAACCAAAACAATTTTGTTAAAAAAAGAAACCGAAAAAATTAAATAAACGTATCCAAAGATTTTGCAATCCTGCGTATGGCTATTTTGCTATAGTTGAAAAAAAGATAACTATATTTGGGGGAGATAAGAGATGAAGAAGAAAAAAGCCTTCGCTGTTACGGCAGCTGCAGTCATGGCAATCAGTATATTGTTAGGAGGTTGTTCATCATCGAAAGAAACTTCAGATCAATCTCAAGGGGACGGTGTCCAATTAACGTTTTGGCGAAATTCCGGAAATGATGCAGAGAACAAAGTTTATGAAGAACTGATCAAATCTTATGAGAAAGAAAATCCAACGGTTGATGTGAAAATGACGCCAATTCCGTTCGCAGACTATTCGACAAAGCTGAGAACCGCCTTGGCTTCAGGCAGCCCGCCGGATATCTTCGCAGTTGACAGTCCTGATTTAGGCGCCTACGCAGAAGCGGGAGCATTGCTATCCATTGATAAATACATGAAGGAGGAAGGGGAGATAGAGGATATTCCGGAATCAACTCTTAGCGGATTATCCTATAAAGATCAAATTTATCTCGCTCCGATTGTACAATCAGGTATCGTGATGTTCTACAATAAAAAAATGTTTGAAAAAGCAGGGCTTGAGACGCCTTCGGAAGATCCAAAAAACCCTTGGACCTGGGATCAAGTACTGGAGGCAGCAAAAAAAATCAATGACCCGAAAAATGGCGTGTATGGGATTGATCCCGCACAAGGTTTCAGCGAAGGAGAAGGACCGGCATATTTTAAATCTCCAATTCTATGGCAATTTGGCGGAGAAATATTAAATCCGGAAGGTACATCTGCGGACGGATTTCTCAATTCACCAGAATCTTTGAAAGCGCTACAATTCTATCAGGACTTGTATCAAAAAGAGAAAGTGGCTGCCGTAGAGCTGCCGCCTGATCCATTTGCGACAGGCAAGCTGGGTATCAGTATCGATGGGTCTTGGGCCCTTGCGCATTTCTCAAGCAACTTCCCTGACTTTAAATTAGGAGAGGATTACGGGGTTGCTCCGTTACCTAAGGGTGAAAAGCAGGTTGCGCCAAACGGTGGATGGACTTTAGGTATTTCCGCCAAAACGAAACAGCAGGATGAAGCATGGAAATTTATCAAATATTTAACGAGCTATGAAGGGCAAAAAACGTACGTAGAAGCAACCGGAGATATTCCAGTCAGGTATTCTGTCGCAAAAGAGATCCCTGAATTAAATGAGTATCCAAAGAACATCTTTTTAGTCCAGTCACAGGAATTTTCTAAAAACAGACCTGTTACGCCAGCCTATCCAACCGTCAGTAAAGCGATGAAAAAACTGTTTGAAGACGTTGGGATAGGGAATCGGGACGTGAAGGCTTCTGCAGAGGAAGCGGTAATGGAAATCGATAAGGCTCTTCAATCAAAAAAATAGAAAGCAAAAGGGGAAGGGACTCCCTCCCCTTTCTCCTTCCAAAATGAAAGGGTGTTTCTATTGGAAGCAAATAGAACTTTAAAAAGTAATATGAAGCCAAGCAAAAGCCAGCAATTTTTTAAGCTGTCTTATCGGCAAAGGGAGAGACTCGCGGGGCTTGGGTTTATCTTTCCTGTATTAGTCCTTTTAATCATATTTATGTTTTATCCGATGATTCAGGCCTTCATTATCAGCTTTCAAGAATACAATTTAATCAGCTTAGAAAAAAGTTTTATTGGTAACGGAAATTACTTGAATCTAATGAAGGATCAGGTTTTTCTAGACAGCTTGCTGCATTCTCTCCATTTTGCCGTTATCGTAGTTCCCGTGCAAGGCGCCATCTCGCTGGGGATTGCATTGCTAATACAAAAAAAATCAAAAGTAAATGGCATATTTCGAACGATTTATTTTATTCCGGTTGTGATTTCAACGGCAGTAGCGGCGACTGTTTTTAAATTAATTTACAATAAAGAATTCGGACTGCTGAACAATTTTCTGGAATCGCTTCATTTGCCGACTGTCAATTTTCTTTCTGATCCGAATACTGCGATGTATGGGGTTATTATTTTAGGAGTTTGGAAATCGGCGGGATTTTTTATGATTGTCTTTCTTGCCGGCTTAAATAGCATTCCTTTCGATTTATACGAAGCGGCGAGAGTAGATGGAGCGGGGAGAATCAAACAATTTTTCTATATCACGCTCCCATTGTTAAAGCGAACAATCGCCTTCGTGGCTATTATTACAACAATCGATGCGATCAAACTGTCTGCATTGGTTTATGTGCTTACCGACGGCGGTCCTTCAGGCGCTACTGAAACAACGGTGGTCTATATTTTCAGGACAGCATTTGAACAAATGAATATGGGATACGCTTCAGCAGCAGCCTTTATTTTGTTTGCGATAGTTTTAATTATTTCATTGATTCAAATGAGACTCTTCAAATCAGATGTGGAGTATTAATCAGAAAAAGGGTGATGATTGTGAAAAGATTAACCCTGTCAATCAAGTATACTTTCATGGCGGCATTAGCCTTAATTGCTCTTGTCCCAATCTTGTGGATGGTATTGGGATCGTTCAGAAGCTATCAGGAAATTTTTCAATATGCGACAAGCCTGAACATCCATTTGCTGCTACCAGTAGAATGGACTTTGCAAAATTATATCGACGTTATCTTTGATGAACAGAATCCAATCTTTTTGTTCATAGGCAATACCTTATTTGTTACGATCATTGTGACGATCCTCGTTCTTTTCATAAACTCTATGGCTGCATTCGCATTTGCAAAGCTGGAGTTCCCGTTTAAAAATGTGATCTTTGTATGCTTTATGTCCGCCATGATCATCCCAGGCGAAGTGACATTGGTCCCCAACTATTTATTAATGAACGACTTGGGATGGGTAAACGATTATAAGGCACTCATATTTCCATCCTTAGTGCACGTTTTTGGGATCTTTCTATTGAGGCAGTTTTTTTCTGAAATACCAAAAGACATGATCGAGGCAGCAAGATTGGATGGCGCATCTTGGTTCAGAATTTACTGGAACATTATTTTGCCATCGGCAGTACCGGCACTTATTACGTTGGGGATCATAACCTTTTTAGCGAACTGGGATGCTTATTTCTGGCCGTTAATCGTCATTAATGATGAACCGAAACAGCTTATTCAAGTCGCAATTGCCAACTATTCTTCTTTAGCTGGAAATGAATGGGCAAAAATCCTGGCGGCGAATACGATAAGTACAATTCCAATCATCATTGCGTTTCTTTTCCTGCAAAAATACTATATTCGCGGCATTTCGATGACAGGGATGAAGTAAGAAAAAAACAGCAGGTGCCTCCCAGCGGCGCCTGCTTTTTGTTTATTAGAAACCGTCTTCCGCTGTAAATTGGATGTTCAGCCTGTTTTCCACTGCACGCAGCCTCTGGTTCAAACGGTTTAAGCGTCGTGTTTGACGTTCGTCACTTTGATTGAGACGGTTAATTTCCTGGTTTATGCGGTTGATTTCCCGATTTAAACGATTGACTTCCCGACTCAGCCGGGTAATCTCTCTGACTTGCTCTTCATTTTGTCTTTCAAGCGTCCTGACTCTTCTTTCTAAAGTCTGAAATTGAGGGATTTGTATTTGTCTCGCATACTCATCATCTTCATACTGTTGTGCATAGGGATTGTAATAATAAGGCGCATATGGATCCGGCTGTTGCGGAACATATCCGGGATTAAAATAATATGGGTTCATTTGGACAGCACTCCTATTCTTTCGGGATAAATACCCTATAACTTATGAAAGGATAGGCAAAATGACAGGGCGATAACCTAGAGACAACCTTTTTCTTGTAATGAAAGGATCAAGAATTTACACATCTTAAACTAAGACTAGTATGTTGTGAAATATTTCCATGCTGTTTGTATTCCTTTTTCTTTGTGCAAACAGTACATCTTTTTTATAACCGGTCGGTACTACTTTATTTCAAACCCGCAATGAGGAAGCGTTTTTTGATGTTGGATAAATAATGAGCGCCCTGAAAGATCCTCTCAGGGCGCTCATTTATCTTACTAATTAGATCTTTCTTGCCCACGGATTTTGGCATCAAACAGTCCCCGCTTGTTTGCGGTGTCTCGAACTGCTTTCCGATCTCCAAATTCACGAGACGTTCACTGGGTTTCCTTCTGTATCACATACTGGCGCAGAAGTTCTTCGAGACTAGCCATTTTTTCCTTTCTCGTTTCCTCGTGGCTTGCTGATAAGAACTAATGTAACAGAGGTTTTAGAGAATTAAGCTCAAATATGTATATCATTTTTTGTCCGTCCATATTCATTCAATAAAATCGTTACCGTATGTTCATCTTATCAATGATTCTCTCGAATTCTTCCTCAATTGCTTTATCCGGGAAGAACGTTTTGGCAGGATATATGCGCTCATTGAGCTAAGAAATAGAAAATAATAATCATCATTTTCCTCCACTCTTTCTATGCCAGACCAACTAGTCTTTCTTTCTCCAGCGCTGTTTTTTTCAATTAATCCATCTTCACTCGGGATAAACACATGTTGGCCTAATAAATTATCGTTACTTCCCTCATTAAGAGCTTTTAATAATCGCTTTTTAATATAGGCAAAAAAGTATTTTGGATAAAATGCCATCCATACTATCGAAACAAGCACAAAGGTGATGAAAAAACCAATTAGAAATTCTCCCGTCATCCAGAAAAGAACAAATGGAAGAACTAAAAAGATAATGGGTGTAAGAAAGCGTTGCATGAATAAAGATTGTTTTATCATTTTCGAATGCTTCATATAGTGTAGATTAAAGGCTAAATAATCATCCTTTGTCAATTCATATTTGAGTTCCATTCTGTTCCCCCCCTATATCTATGTATCTATAAAAAACAATAATGAAAGTTTATCACATTTCTATTTCCAATAAAATCCATCCTTTCATATTTGTTATATGGTTAATTTGTTTGGCTTACCTTCTCTGAAATCCTTACGCCGCTTAGCAATCGCTTTTCCTTCCTGGGTATTTTCGACAATCATATCCCTTTGTAAAATCTGCAAAAGCACTCATAAAAGGTATGTATCCTCAAACTACGCTCCAATTCAGTACCCTGTTTTAACGTGCTTTTTTATCTTGCGTTTAAAGAGTCAAATTCATCACATACTAAAATGAAGGTAAAAACATACTAATACATAAAAAAAGCGAGGTTCATCATGAAAAAAAGATTACCTGCTATCCTGTTAATTATGCTTTTAGTAGCATTAACAGCAGCATGCGGCAACGCAGATAACTCAGCAGAAAAAATGGGAAATAACAATGATGGGGACTTAGGGACGTCAGTGAAAGATATAGGTATGAAAAAAGATCAGGGTGTGAAAGAAGAGGACAGCAGAGATTTCAATGAAAGCTATGGAGTATCTCATATCACGCGTTCCCATATGCTTCAAATTCCTCAGCAGCATGACGATGCACGTTTTGAGGTACCGCAATTCAATCCCAATTCAATCATAAACATCCCAACTGCCCAAGGATATGATAAAAATGGCAATATTACAGAGTTAGATGTATGGGATAGCTGGCCGCTACAAAATGCTGATGGCACAGTAGCAGAATACAAAGGATACCACCTTTTATTTACATTGGCTGAAAATCCTAAAGATAAAAAAGAGGAAGCTTTTATTTACCTTTTCTATAAAAAAGCTGATAAAAACTCTTTAAACAGCTGGAAAAATGCCGGCCGAGTATTTGACGATGCTGATAAATTCAAAGAAAATGATCCGATTCTAAAATATCAAACGCAAGAGTGGTCTGGTTCCGCAACGTTAACATCTGCTGGCGAACTACGCTTATTCTATACTGATTTCTCCGGAACTCTGGAAGATGGAGGTACCGGATACGGTAAACAAACGTTAACTACTGCTCAAGTGAATGTGTCAGAACCATCTGCCGGCACGATCCAAGTTGACGGCGTAGAAGATCACAAATCGATCTATGATGGCGGAGAAGGTAAAATTTATCAGAATGTTCAAGGGTTTATCAATGCGGGTGCATATAATTCAGGCGATAACCATACGCTCAGAGACCCTCATTATATTGAAGATAAAGGCCATAAATATCTAGTGTTTGAAGCAAATACTGGAACAGAATACGGTTATCAAGGTGAGGAGCAACTTTTCAACCAAGCATACTATGGAATGAAAAAAGATGAGTTCCAAGCTGAAAAGAAAAAATTGCTTCAAAGCGATAAAAAACGCACTGCTAAAATGGCCAATGGAGCAATAGGTATTATTGAAATTAACAGCGATTATACGTTAAAAAGAGAAATGAAACCATTAATTACTTCGAATACAATCACTGATGAAATCGAACGTGCAAACGTCTTCCGAAAGAATGGCAAATGGTATTTGTTCACAAGCTCAAGAGGAATTAAAATGACCATTGATGGTATCGATAAAAATGACATTTACATGTTAGGTTACGTATCCAGTTCTCTAACTGGTAAATACAAGCCATTAAATAACACTGGAATCGTCTTGCACCATGATCTTGCCAAAAACGATGTGACATTTAATTACGCTCACTTTGTTATTCCACAAAAGTCAGGTAATACTTTCGTGGTAACACATTACATGACAAACAAAGGTCTGTTTAAATACCGTCATTCTACTTTTGGACCAAGCTTCTTGCTGAACATTAAAGGTTCAAAAACGTCTATCGTAAAAGACGGCATCTTAGCGCAAGGTCAATTAACGGTTGAATAAAGCTAGTGCCTATTTCCTTTCAAAATGTGACTTAGTGGGGGAGGCTTAAGAACCATAAGGTCAGTGGTTCTCCGGGCACATCAGCAATTACGGCAGGTTATCGTTACACGCGGGTATGCGGTGTTTCTATCATACGGTGGGTGTCTGCAGCCTTTTCTAACGGAAGGACTTTCGAACAACAGGTTTGATTTTCTCTTCGATTCTTGAGAAGCAGAATGATATATGAAACATTCACGCTGAAAATGACCATGTGGAGTCACACATGGTCATTTTTCTTGTTTTGACAAAGATCGAGTCAAATTGAACTCCGATTGATTGTTCATCGATTCCACAAATTCCTAATGGATTCCCGCTAATATCCCGATTTTTTTCAATTACTCATCCTCGATACCAGTCTTCTTTCTGCTGAATATTTTTCGATATTCGATCGGAGATATGCCTTCAATCTGCTTAAAGAGCTTTGAAAAATAAGTGGGATCTTCCATTCCGATCATTTCAGCAATAACGCCCATTTTCTCATTCGTGGAAGCCAGCAGGCGCTTTGCTTCTGTCATTCTTACTCTGTTCGTGTACTGACCCGGGGTGACGCCGAGCACTTGCTGCATACAGCGTGATACATAATCTTGATTGTAATGCAACGCAATCGAAAGGTTCACCGCAGTAATTTTTTCTTTGTAATGCTTTTGCAAATATCGGGCAGCTTCCCAAGCGACGCGTTCTTTGGCCGAGGGAATTTGAAACGCTTCCTTTTGCAGGTGCAGCAGGAGCTCCTCGAACAAAATTTGTTTCCGCAACGGCAGATCGGAGTTTTCGGTTGAATAATTAATTAAGCTTTCAAAATGATTTTCCAAAAATTGCGTCTGTTGTACCTTGCCTTTTCGCGGTAAAGACATGTGAAAATTAGCGGGCTCCTCATAGCTGCCTTTTTCGTATTGAAGCTCAGCCCAGTTATTTCCTCCTGTCTCTGCAAACTCATAATTCGATTCGTGAAAATGGAGCCAATAATAATCAGTGTCCTCTTCGCAGCTTTTTGTCCCGTAGTGCTCCAGCTCTGGAGAAAGCAATATGTATTCACCACTTTTTACGGAAAACGACTTTTCATTTTCTGTGATATATAACGTTCCTTTTTTTACATACAAAAGATCGAACACAGTGAAAGTCCGCCTGGCATGCATTTCCCCTTTTTTGAAAACTCCTTCTCCGGCAGCGATAAAGACCGGAAAGGGAGGGACCTCAAACATCACTCGAGCCATAGGTGTCATCCTCTCTCTATAAGTCGGATTATTGCAAGAAGTTTCGGCTTTTTCCCTTTTTATTATAAGGAAACGGAGGTACACTTTTAAACGTTGATTTTATTTTGAAAGGGGCAGGGCTATGAAACAAGCTGTCTTAAAACCTACCGCGGTCACACAAACTTCTGAAAAAAACCTCTCATTATTTTCGCTGACTTGGCCGATTTTTATTGAGGTTTCATTATATATGTTTATGGGAAATGCCGATACGTTGATGCTCAGCCAATACTCTGATAATAGCGTCGCAGCAGTTGGAGTGAGCAATCAAATTCTAAATTTATTAATTGTGATGTTCAGCTTTATTGCCACGGGTACAACAATTATTATTTCTCAATTTTTAGGCTCTAAGCAAAAGAAAGAAGCAATGGAGGTTGCTTACGTTTCTATCGGCGCCAATTTTGTGATTAGCTTTGTCATAAGCGCCGCTGTGTTTTTAGCGGCTGTTCCGTTGTTAAATATGATGGGGTTATCAGGCGAACTGATACCTGATGCGAAAGTGTTTTTGGAAATTGTCGGCGGCTTGTCATTTATCCAAGCCTTAATTATGACATATAGTGCGATATTGAAAAGCTATGGTTATACGAAAGATACGATGTATGTCACGATCGGAATGAATGTATTAAATATCATTGGAAACTATTTTTTTATTTTTGGACCATTCGGATTTCCTGTTCTTGGTGTAACAGGTGTTGCGATATCAACCTCAGTCGCAAGAATTATTGGTTTAGCAGTCATGATAATCATCGTTAAAAAGCGGATAAACCTATCGCTTTCATTGAAAAAAGTATTTCATGTGCATAAAGAACATCTGCGCAAGCTGGTGAAGATCGGAATTCCTTCTGCCGGTGAACAGCTTTCTTATAATGGATCGCAAATGATTGTTACGTATTTTATTGCAATCTTGGGCGCCCAGGCGTTGACAACAAAGGTGTACACTCAAAATATTATGATGTTCATCATTTTGTTTGGTACGGCGATTAGCCAAGGAACGCAAATTTTAATCAGCCGCAATATCGGTGCAAAACAGTTTGACGAGGCATATGAGCGCTGTATGAAAAGCTTATATTGGGCGATCGGAATCGCTGCTGGAACCTCGATTATCATTTCAATTTTTTCAAAGCAGGTGGTCGGGATCTTCAGCCAAAACCCTGAGATCATAGCCACAGCGAGCATGCTGATCGTAATGACCATTATTCTTGAACCAGGACGATCATTCAATGTTGTCATTATCAACTCATTGCGGGCAGCAGGTGATGCGAAATTTCCAGTCTATATGGCGATGCTCTCCATGTGGGGCATAGGACTCCCGATTGCTTATCTGCTCGGTATCCACCTCGGATACGGACTCGCGGGCATCTGGATCTCTTTTATCGTGGATGAATGGTTCAGAGGAATATTAATGTACAGAAGATGGCGTTCACGTATTTGGATCAAAAAAGGAATGGCGTAACCCTTTAGTAAATGGAGGCTGACTCAAAGAGGTCGTCATTTAAAGACCTTTTAAGTCAGCCTCAATCTTTAGACAATATTTACTTTTTCAAAACGGGTATCCATATTTCGCTTTTAAAAGTCGGCGAAGTGACATCTTTATGCTCATTCCACAAAATTTCCGGTCCTTCTGTTTGTTCATAGTTTGAGGATGGAAACCATTCGGAATAGATGCGCCCCCATACATTTTGCAGCGTATCAGGGAATGGTCCGACTGCTTCGAATACTGCCCAAGTTGAGGAAGGAACTTCAAGCTGCGTGAGATGATCCGGGCAATCCTTAGTTGTTGCAGCACCTATATAATGATCAAGCTCCCCTTTTTCCTCCATTCTGCCTTCAGAAAAATTCGTGGATGCACTAAGCAGTCCCAGCGGCTCGACATTAGAAAGCTTTTTAAGTAGATCGATCTTTTCATCATCTAAGCTTTCCCACATTGAGGCAATCTCCGGGTTAACTCCTTTGAAAATGATCGGCACTCTTTTCTTAATACCAACGATGCGAAAAGCCTCTTTTTCTTCAATTCGATAGTTCATTTCGTTTCCTCCTTTAATCGTTAATTGGAAGGTCATTCGTGGATAAGCTTTTAGCGGCTGGCCAATATTTCTGGCTTCTGACGGTGTTATTCCGTGCAATCCTTGGAAAGCTCTTGTAAAAGAGTCCGGTGAGTTGTACCCATACTTAATCGCAACATCTATTATTTTTATCCTGCTAGTCGTAATCTCAAATGCTGCAAGAGTGAGGCGCCTCCGGCGGATGTACTCCGACAAAGTAACACCAGCAATGAACGAAAACATTCTTTTAAAATGATATTCCGAGCAAAAAGCCAATTTCGCAACTTCTTTAAAGTCAATATCATTCGTAAGATTTTCTTCAATATAGTTCAATGCTCCATTCATTTTTTCAAGCAAATCCATTTCTATGACCTCCCTTTCACGATTAGAATAACAGGAGTCGTTCGTATCTACCCGACATTTCGTGCACAGTTATGATGGGTATTTCATTACTATAGAAAATATTATACAACCTGAATAGATAATCTACATAAGGTTAACTATAGACGCCTGTTCGCAATGAAAAGTATGATTTATAATAGATTAAGAGAAAGATTGTTATCGGAGAAATTAAGAAAAGAAGGTGATGAAATGCGTCTGGCTGTGATCTCAGATATCCATGGAAACGCGGTTGCCTTTCAACAAGCAATTCAAGATTTACGTGATCAGAGTCCTGACAGAATTATATGCTTGGGAGACATTGCAATGAGGGGGCCTCAGCCTGTAGAATGTGTCGAGCTTTTACAGTCACTAGATCCTTACATAGTTGTAAGAGGAAATTACGATCACATGTTTACGAGATTTCCAATGAAAGATTGGAAGCCTGAAACCTTTAAACAAGAATTGGCGCTTAGGGCAATTGAATATGATGGTGAGCGGTTGTCGCAAGAGCAGCAGGAGTGGCTTGCTGATCTTCCAACCGAAGGCCTGTTTGAAGCTGAGGGTGTTCATGTTGAAGCCTATCACGCTTCGCCAAGTTCTTTATATAGCGTTCAATATCCATGGGCTTCTCTGGATGATTTGGATTTGCTTCATAAAAATGAACAAACGGAGCTTGTCTTATTCGGTCATGTGCATCACGCATTTGTGAGGCAATGCAAAGGAAGGACCATCGTGAATTGCGGCAGTATCGGAATGCCATTTGACGGTGATAATCGGGCAAGCTATGCGATAATCGATATACAAAATAATGACATCGCCGTCCAGCTAAGAAGAGTTACATATGACATTGAGCGGGCGATAAGCATCGCTAGAGAAAGCGGAATGCCGGATGTAAAGCTGTTTGAGTATGCATTGCGAACGGCGGAATATCCATATCTTGAAACGATCGCAAATTTAAAAACTGTCTAGGGAGCGTTATATGAAGCTGGAGCGCTTCCTCAGGTTTTTGAATACCCTTACGATTAAACATTGAACTTATGTGACGGGTTATCGGCATAAATATATATAAATTTTCTCTAACCCCGGTCACTTGCATGAAGGTAATATAATGAGTAAGAAAGGATGGTAGTATGAAAGTCAATCACCTTAACCTAACTGTTACGGATGTCCCGGAAGCTCGCAAGTTTTTGGAAACTTATTTTGGTCTGACGTGTGAAGGGAGCCGCGGGAACGGCTTTGCGGTAATGTTTGATGACGATGGCTTCGTCCTAACTTTAATGAAAGGGAGCAAAGTCCAGTATCCGAAAACCTTCCATATTGGATTTCCCCAGGAAAATAAGGAGCAGGTAGATCAGATCAATCAGCGTTTGAAAGAGGATGGGTTCGATGTTGAACCGCCAAAACAATTACATGGTTATACATTCTATGTTGAGGCGCCCGGGGGATTTACAGTTGAAGTGCTATGTTGACTGGAGGGGAGTGTTTCTTTCTCCCTTTTTTAAAATCTAATAAAATTTTTTGGGGAAAAGGAGTATAAAAATAGATGTCGAAATATTTAGAATTATAAACGTTTGAAGGGAGTTTTTTTCGTGAGTAAGACACTTGAAGCTTTGCGAAACTATACAAAAGAAATTGTCCCTGCTTCACTTGAGATCTTAAAAAACTATTTGAGGCTTCAGAGCGTTTCAGCCCAGCACAAAGACATTCCCGAAACAGTGAAGTTTGTCGCAGAGGCGATTGAAGAAGCTGCAGGGGAAACACAAATATTAGATGATCTCGGCGGAAATCCGGTCGTTTATGGATTTTTTGCAGCGGGGAAAGATGGGGATGCTACGAAAACATTGCTCTTCTATAATCACTACGACGTTCAGCCGCCAGAACCGCTCGATGAATGGAATACGGATGCATTTGAGCCAACCGTTGTAGACGGAAAGTTATTTGCACGTGGAGCCGCAGATAACAAAGGAGATTTGATCGCTCGCCTGACAGCGATTAAGGTGCTTAACGAAGTAGAGGGCGGATTGCCCTGCAATATTAAATTTTTGATCGAAGGCGAAGAGGAAATCGGCAGCCCCAATCTGATTCCTTACATAGTGAAATATAAGGAGCTTTTTCAGGCGGATGCCTGCATTTGGGAATTCGGCGGGAAGGACGAGAAAGACAGAATTAGCATGGTCGCCGGAATTAAAGGTATGGCCTATATGGAACTGACGTCCGTTGGTGCAGACATTGACATGCATTCTTCTGTCGGAGCTTATGTTGATAATGCGGCATGGAGGTTAGTTCAAGCTCTGGCCACAATGAAAAATAAACAAAATGAAATTTTAGTCGAAGGATTTTTTGACGGAATCGATAAGCCAAAAGAAGCTGAAAAACAAGCTGTGCAGGCCATGCCATTTAATGAAGAGGCCATAAGTGAGCTGTACGGATTAAAACGTCCGCTCATTACTGCAGCAAAAGGTGAGGATCCGAGAGAAGCAATGGTGTTTCAGCCGACGATGACGATTTGCGGCCTGGAAAGCGGCTATACCGGCGAAGGCGCAAAAACCGTCCTGCCGAAAAGCGCCAAAGTTAAGCTTGATTGCAGACTAGTCCCCGGCCAAGACCCGGATCATATATTGCAATGCATCGAAAAGCACTTGGAGACGCATGGCTTCCATGATATTACGGTATCTTTGTTAAACGGCCAAAAAGCATACCGATCTGATTTCAGCCACCCGTTTATTGCCCACGTCATGCAAACAGCAAAAGATGCCTATCAAAAAGAAACCATCCTGGCCCCAAACTCTGCGGGAACAGGTCCCATGTATATTTTCGGAAAAGAGCTTCAGTTTCCGATTGTCAGCACCGGAGTCGGCTGGGCAGGATCGAAGGCACATGCCCCCAATGAATCCATTCGCCTCCAAGATTTCGAACAGGGAGTTGTCCATATGGCGTATATGCTGTCAGGGTTACCTGCAGCTTTGCAGACTTCAGAAAATATGAAAGTTAAATAGTATACTTTCAATCTCAGGCTGTCGACAAAAGTCGGCGGTTTTTTTGTCCTGGCCCCAAACTCTGCGGGAACAGGTCCCATGTATATTTTCGGAAAAGAGCTTCAATTTCCGATTGTCAGCACTGGAGTCGGTTGGGCAGGATCGAAGACACATGCCCCCAACGAATCCATTCGCCTCCAAGACTTCGAACAGGGAGTTGTCCATATGGCGTATATGCTGTCAGGGATATCTGCAGCTTTGCAGACTTCAGAAAATGTGGAGGTTAAATAAACTGTATTAAATCTCAGACGTAGACAAAAGTTGGCGTTTTTTTGTTGAAAATTTTCATTTTTCGTAATAGTAAAAATTACAGTTTTACCCTTATCATCAAAATTAGTTTTTGTTAGTATAGGTACACGTATAGGCAATTTCACTTTAGCTCAACATAAAGGTATGAAAAAAGTGGAAAATAAAGAAATAAAAGGAGGATGAGTGAGTAATAATCCTTTACATGTAAAACATGGATATGTTGGGTTTCACATTTAGAGGAGGAAGTTGATGTCTAACAATCAAGGGAAATTTAAAAAAACAATATCTTTACTAGATCTTATACTGATCGGACTAGGAGCTATTTTTGGATCAGCTTGGCTGTTTGCTGTCAGTAATGTGGCTTCAAAAGCAGGTCCTGTAGGAAGTTTCTCATGGATCATCGGAGGTATCATCATTCTTCTGATTGGATTGGTTTATGCAGAACTTGGAGCTGCAATCCCCCGTACAGGAGGCATTTTACGTTATCCTGTTTATTCTCATGGCCACTTAGTCGGTTATTTAATCTCAGTGATCACCATTGTGGCATACACGAGTCTGATTTCAATTGAAGTAACTGCAGTACGCCAATACATAGCATTTTGGTTTCCTAATTTAACGGTACCAGGATCAGAATCACCTACCATATTAGGGTGGTTTGTACAGTTTGCTATGCTTTGCTTGTTTTTTCTCTTAAACTACTGGAGTGTAAAAACATTCGCAAAATCAAATATATTTATATCCATTTTTAAGTATATTGTACCAGTTACCATTGTCATTGTGCTGATCTTTCATTTTAAATCTGCCAATTTTACAGCAGGAGGCTTTGCTCCTTTTGGAGTTGAGGGCATTCAGGCTGCCATTTCAACTGGCGGGGTGATGTTTGCCTATCTAGGACTTCATCCTATCGTTTCTGTTGCAAGTGAAGTGAAAAATCCGCAGAGAAATATTCCGATCGCATTGATTATATGCATAATTCTTGCAACATCTATTTATGCGTTGCTTCAAGTATTGTTTATCGGAAGTATACCAACAGATATGATTTCAGGCGGTTGGGAAGGCATCCAGGATGAGTTTTCATTGCCATTCAAAGACATTGCTGTAATACTCGGCCTCGGGTGGATAGCTACACTCGTTGTATTAGATGCTATTGTATCCCCGGGAGCAAGCGGGAATATTTTTATGAATACGACTTCCCGTTTAGTTTATGCATGGTCTCGTACCGGAACTCTTTTTAACGTTTTTTCAAAAGTTGATAAGAAAACCGGTATCCCTCGTGCCTCACTATGGCTATCATTTGGATTATCTGTTTTCTGGACACTCCCATTTCCTTCATGGAGTGCGCTAGTTAACGTTTGTTCAGTTGCTCTCATTCTTTCGTATGCAGTAGCGCCAATCTCTTCTGCTGCCTTTAAGGTAAATGCAAAAGATCTTGAGAAACCATTCAAGCTGACTGGTATGAGCGTGATAGGACCACTTTCATTTATTTTTGCGACCTATATTGTGTATTGGTCAGGGTGGAATACCATCTCATGGCTTTTAGGGGCACAAATTGTCATGTTTATCATCTATCTCATATTTAATAAGTATGTACCAAAGAAAGAAGTAAGCCTTGCACAACAGATTAAGTCTGCAATGTGGATTTTGGTCTACTATGTCATGATGATGATTATCTCATATTTAGGCACCTTTGGTGGAGGAATTGGGGTACTGAGCAATCCATTGGATCTTTTCGTTATTGCTGTAGGCTCATTAGCGATATACTACTGGGCTAAGTATTCCGGATTGCCTAAAGCAATTATTGACAAAGAACATTCCAACGAAGATGATGAAGTCAAATAAATTATAATGAAATGCTATTCCTTTTTATAACATATAGAAAGGAATAGCATTTTTTTACTATTTGAAGTATAAAGGTATATAAAATAGACACGTGAAAGGGAGAATTTCACACTAAGTTGCTAGGAATTTCTGTAGGATGATTGCAATTACACTGAAGTTAATTCCACGGTTCACAGGATTAATAGTACGGAACACATGGGTAATTGCATGGTTCCACGGTTTAATTGCGCTTCCCTGATCTACTCCCTCATACACCAAATAGTTCCTCCCTTGTAGATCTCCAACGCTTCTATAAGAAACTGTTTGTCATACCCGGCCAGAAGGCTGATTTTATCTGCCCAATCTTCAACTGTTTGTCCAGTCGTTTCATGAAACAGACCTTCACTCGTACTTAAGCAGCTTTTCCAGTTGTCAAATTCCCAATGGGCGATTTCGCTTTTGTAAGGGATTCTGCATTCGAAAAGGGGGGTTGGTTTCACATTCCGCTGAGACCATTCGGCAGCCTCGAGAAAGAATGCCGTCTCAATGGGTTCGGTGTGATAGGTTTGCTGCGAGCGTTTTCCATTTGGACGATAGTAAACGATATCAAAAATCTGTCCTGCTGGTATCACTTCGACATCGGCTGCCGGAAAAAAGCCGCTTTGTTTTTCATTGGAATAATCTTCACTGTTTGAATCGATTAAAATTGGATTGATCCATTGGTCGCCTAAATCGCATAAATAACGCCGGCCATTTTCATCGATTGCGATAACAGCAGCATGGGCAGAATTTGTTTTCAGTCCATGGCCAATCGGATAAGCCTCGATTCCGTCTTTTGAGAACTCATCAAGCAGCCAGATAGACAGGTCAAAGCAGTTGCCTGCAATTCCGTATTGGCTGCGATGCTTCTTCATTTCTGTTATATCTCTTTGTCTGTTCGGTCGTTTTTTCTCATAAAACCATGCTTTGGATAACGTCTCCATTGGAAAGTCGTCAAATTTCCTCCAAGTAGTGAGGATTTGTTTTGGAGCTTGCATGCCGATTAATAACCCTTTGCGTAATCAATCAAATTAACATGTGGTGTGTCTCCGTCAAGATAGGCCGTTAAATTCGGAAGAAAAATGTCCTCGACGACCCGTTTTTCATAAAACTCTGTTAAACCTGCAGTATGTGGAGTAATGATGACATTTGCCATGTCCCACAAAGGGTTGTTTTCTTCCAACGGTTCTGTACTAAAAACATCGAGACCCGCTCCGGCAATTTGCTGATCCTGCAGCGCTTGGATCAATTCTTTTTCATTCGCTAATTCTCCTCTGCCGATATTAATAAAGAATGCAGAAGGCTTCATTTGCTTAAATTGCTCATAGCTGAAAAGGTGATGCGTATCTGCTGTTAACGGCAGTGTAACGACAACGTAATCACAACGCGGAAGCACAGAATGCAACTCGTCTGTCGTATACATTTCATCCACATATTCTTCAGGCTTGTTCGAGTTTCGTACTCCAAGGACTGTCATATTGAACGCTTTTGCAATTTTTGCTGTCTCTTTTCCAATCGCTCCGATTCCAATGATCCCTATCGTCTTGTGATGGATTTCAAGCTTTATATCTGCCTCATCCCATGTTTTTGAAGCTTGATTTCGAATATACGTATGTATCTTTCTCGTTAACGAAAGCATTAAGGCGAAAATCGTCTCGGAAATTGGATAAGCATGCACTCCGCTGGCGTTTGTTAAGTTCACGTTTTTCTCGGCTAATTTTTCTAACGGCAAATAATTGATCCCCGCACTCCAGCTTTGCAGCCAACGAAGCTTTGAATCAGGCGTAAGGCATAATTCATCTAACCCTTTTCTCCAGCCGACAATAATTTCTGCTTCTTTTATATCATTCTCCCAATCTGACTGCTCTTTACCGGAAATGACCTCCCAATCAGGAGCAATTTCTTTTACCTTTTGAATAGACTCTGACTCCATTGCACGAACAAATACAATTTTCCTTCTTGACATAGTACCTCCTTAAACACGTTTTATTCATATTTTAGCAGATTAGTGTGACTTTTTCGAAAATGAGAGATGACATGATAATGAAGCGTAAAATAAAATAGAAGAAAGGAGTTGGAACGTTTATGAAAATACATATTATAGGTTCTGTAGGGAGTGGCAAATCAACTCTTGCCCGAAGATTATCACATAAATATGGTGTGCCGTACTTCGAATTAGATAATGTTGTATGGAAACGAACGAATAAAGGAGACATTAGAAACTCTCCTGAGGTTAGAGATGAAAAATTTCGCAACATTATTGCGATGGATTCGTGGATTGTTGAGGGCGTGCACCATTCGTGGGTGTTAGAAGGATTTAAAAAGGCAGAGCTTATTATTTTCCTTGATACGCGAGTGTGGAAAAGAAATTATCGAATCGCAAAGCGCTTTTTTGTCCAAAAACTGGGCTTTGAAAAAGGGAACTACAAGCAGACAGTTCTCATTCTCGGAAAAATGTACAAGTGGAATTATCATTTTGAGAATTCAAGTAAACCCGAAATTCTGTCCATACTGCAACAATTTAAGGAGAAATTATTAGTAGTTAGCGATAATGATAAAATTGAAGAAATCGATTTTACCATTGGAAAGCAAAAACAGAAATGGTCATAATGACAGCATCATCGGTAAGAAAAACAAAAGGGAGGAAAAAACGTGCTGAATTTATATATTACTCGTCACGGAGAAACTGAATGGAATGTCGCGAAGAAAATGCAGGGTTGGCAGGATTCGGAATTAACCGAATACGGCATTCAAAATGCAGAGCTACTCGGAAAACGATTAAAGGATGTTCATTTTCACGGAATCTACTCCAGCCCAAGCAAGCGTACGGTAAAA
Source organism: Bacillus capparidis (assembly GCF_017832095.1). Classification (NCBI taxonomy): domain Bacteria; kingdom Bacillati; phylum Bacillota; class Bacilli; order Caryophanales; family Bacillaceae; genus Bacillus; species Bacillus capparidis. The sequence continues at coordinate 24,688 of NZ_JAFDST010000004.1, read as the reverse complement.
ACAACAGAACTCATTAGGGGAGAAAGAAAGACGCCTGAGATTATTACGGATGATCTTTTTCGTGAAATGGGGATGGGGGAATGGGAAGGTAAAACCCATGACTACCTTATGAATCAGTTTCCTGATGAATATAACAATTTTTTTCAGGCTCCGCACCTTTTCAATCATCCTGGAGGAGAGAGCTTCTTGGATTTTCATAGCAGGGTTCAAAAGTCACTGGATCGGATACACACCGAGCATGTTTCGGGCAATATTTTACTGGTTACCCATTCTGTGTTTATTAAAAGCTTGACAGCCCATATCAAAAATCTGCCGCTTGAAAAGCTGTGGTCGCCTCCCTATGTCTACGATACCAGCCTGACTTTGATCGAAATTGACCAGGGGCATTACAGGATCAAGCTCGAAAGCGATATTTCTCATCGAAAGGACGGAGAACTGAACAAAAATTAAGAAATGAGGTTTTTAAATAGATGAGGAAAAAATTCTTCATATTCGTCGCGAAGAAAAGAAGTATCACGAAAGCTTTTATGAAAATAACAGACTGTTTAAAGAAGGATCCTGGCTTCATAAGCCTGTCCAGTCTGTGCTGGACTGTATGAGCCATTTTGATCAAAGGGAAGAGATAAAGATTCTTGATTTAGGGAGCGGGGTGGGCAGAAACAGCATTCCTCTCGCAGAAAAAATCAAAAAAGGGCAAGTCGTTTGCGTGGACATTCTAGGGCACTCGTTACGAATGCTAAAAGAGTACAGCAAGGATTACGGAGTAGGAGAAAAGATCAGAACGATTCAAGCGGATATCGGCGATTTTCCAATCGATCCGAACGAATATGATTTCATTGTTTCCGTATCGGCACTAGAGCATATGAAAACGGAAAAAGATTTTGACCGTATGCTACATAAAATGAAACTTGGTACAAAGCCTGATGGTATCCACTGCTTTGTTATCAATTCGCAGGTAGAAGAAATCGATGCGGAAACAAATACACCACTCGATGCATTTTTTGAAATTAATTTGCCAACAAATAATATGATAGGAAAATTAAAATCTGCCTATCGTGACTGGGAAGTTAAACAGCTCGACGTAAAACCGTTATCCTTCGATATAACGCGAAACAATCAATTCATACATATAAAAACAAATGCGATCACCTTTATAGCTTATAACAACAAATTAGAGAGCCTTTAATCAGGCTCTTTTTATACCCAATACAAACCAAAACGTTTCACTGTACACTTTATATCAAAATATGCTATTTTAATATCAGGTTTACCAACAAAGGAGGAAAGAATCCATGTTGTTTCATCCTATGGATATTTTGATATTTATCGCATTCGGGCTTTCACTCTGGGCGCAGTTTAGGGTAAAGGGCAGCTTTAACCGCTGGACGAAAGTGAATGCGTCAAGCGGGATGACTGGAGCAGAGGTTGCCCGCAGGCTGTTGGATGATGCAGGGCTTTATGACGTTCCTGTTGAGGCGGTACGGGGGACTTTGACCGACCATTATGATCCGATGAAGAAAGTTATCCGTTTGTCAGAGCCTGTGTATGGCGGGACATCCATCTCAGCGGTTTCGGTTGCTTCTCACGAGGTAGGTCACGCGATGCAGCACAAAGAGAGCTACCCCGCATTGAAGTTCCGGCATTTCATGTTCCCTGCAGTCAATTTTAGCTCAGGCATTGCTCCGCTCTTGCTTATTGGCGGGTTTTTATTGCAATCGACGAATTTAATTGGCATCGGGATCATCTTATTTTCGATAGCGGTTGCGTTTCAGCTCATCACCCTGCCTGTTGAGTTTAACGCATCAAGCCGGGCAAAAAAACTGATGGTCGCTGATGGCTTTATTGCAGGACCGGAAGAAGAGCGCGGAGTGAGCAAGGTACTTGGTGCCGCTGCACTCACATATGTAGCCGCCGCATTGATTTCACTTTTGGAGCTCTTGAAGTTCATCTTCATATTCTTCAATCAACAATCGGAGGAATAATAACAACACGCCAAGAAGTTTTCGTCTTCTCGGCTTTTTTTATTTTGCGGTTTTTTCACCCATAAATCACTCATCTGCGCCATAGGATATTATATCAATCCGAAATGCTAAGGAGCGGATGAGTATTAGCAAAAAAGAAATATATTTACTGGCCTTTAGCGTTATCATGATTGTATTGGCATCCGGGACGGCAATTTTATTTTCTGTTTCCTTTATGAAGCTTTTTTTTGGCAGCAGTATTCTTTACCTATTCCTGGCGGTAGTCTACTATTGGGTCGACAGTCGTGGGTACTGGAATAACTTGGGGCGGATCCGTAGAACCTTTTATCTGTTGTTTTTGATTTTGATCTCAGTCGGTTTTATGACAGAAAGCATTTCGTATCTTAATTGGCAGCAGGTGATTACCTTTGTTGCGATGGCTGTTTTTGCCGATTTGGCTATTTTTCAAACTCCTCACATTCTTAGTATTTGGAATACAGTGTTTGTCCAGGAGAATGAAGTTCGCGATGCTTTAAAGGAGAGCAGGCAAACGATCCTCATGAATGCGAAAAAGGCTGAGAAATTTTCAGAGGTTATTCAGAATACGGATATCCATTTTGATGAAATGCCTTTTCCTGTTTCCGGGAAAGAATACGAGCAGCAGATGGAGGAATATATCTGTTTGTACAGCGGTGTTTTTGGATTTGCAATTACTATTTTTCTCTTTCCTGTTCTTGAGAGCAAGAAGGAGAAAGAATTGCACATTGACAAAACTTTGAAGAACATCAGCATAAGGCATGCCCATCAAATGACAGAGGATGACAGAGAACAATTGGCTGTTGAATTGTCCGAAGGGCAAATACAAGTGCTGCAAGAGGATCGGTTGATCGCAATTCCTTATTTCGGGAACTATTACAGCATAATTGTAACAGTAGAAGCGAAAGATGTCGCTGTTGATCCGATTGACGCCTCCCACGTCTCGAGCCTGCTTTATATTTTCGATTGGTATATGGAAGGAATCGATTGATCAATAGGTATTCAGAGGATACAATGCATCCATTTGCAAATATACTATATTAGAAATGCGATATATAAGGGGGAGCGAGGTTGGGATTAAAACGAAATAAAAAACGCAAAAGCAACCAGCCGCACACGAAGCAGGGAGATTGGGGCTTTAAAACAATAACAAAAAAAATAGAAAAAGCACTCGGGACTCTTGATAAGAAATATTGATTACCAGAAAAAAGGCCTATTTTAATCTGGCCTTTTTTTATAGTATCGGAGAGAGCAATCTGGCAATAGATTCAACCACACGTTGGAGACGCGGCCTGCTCTTATATTGTTCAAGCGTCAGCTCCCTCGAAACATTCATATCTTCTGTGAAAATTTCTGAAAGTTCCTTTGCTTTTAACTCGTCATAGATAAAAGCGTTGACTTCAAAATTAAGCTTGAAGCTTCTAATGTCGATATTGGCTGTCCCGACAGAAGCCACTTTATCATCGGCAATGATCGTTTTCGCGTGCAAAAATCCTTTTTCATACAAATAACATTTCACTCCTATTGCCAGCAAATCCTTTAAATAAGAATAGGAAGCCCAATAGACCAGTTTATGGTCTGGCACTGCAGGAATCATCATACGAACGTCAACGCCTGAAGTGGCAGCGATTCGCAGTGCATCCATCAAGCTTTGATCCGGGATAAAATAAGGAGTTTGAATATACAGGCGATCCTTAGCAGAAACTATGATTTTTAAATAGGCCAGTTTAATCTGTTCACGTTCATCATCAGGTCCGCTTGTGAGAATCTGCATCCCTGCTTTTCCTTCGTGTGCTAAAACAGGAAAATATCCATCATCGTAATTAATTGCTTCCTTCGAGGCAAGCTCCCAATCTAGAAGAAAATGGGCCTGCATTTGCAGTACCGCACTTCCAGTTATTTTTATATGGGTATCACGCCAGACCCCGTAACGTTTATCCAATCCGAGATACTCATCACCGATATTGAATCCCCCAATGTAGCCAGCTGTTCCGTCGATAATGACAAGCTTGCGGTGATTTCTGTAATTCATTCGAATATTAATCAGCGGGATACGGGAAGGAAAAAAGGAAGCCACCTTGCCGCCGGAAGCTAGTAAATCCCGAAAGATACTTTTTGACAATCTCATGCTCCCGACAGCGTCATATAAAAACCGAACCTCGACACCTTCAGCAGCTTTTTTTGTTAACGCTTCAACGATCCGTTTGGATAAAGCGCCGTTTCGGACAATATAGTACATGATATGTATGTGATGCTTTGCGCCCTCTATGTCTTTTAGAAGGTCGTTGAATTTATCATTGCCGTCTGTGTAGACCTTAATGTCATTATCCTGAGTTAATAGAGAATGGCCGCTCAGCAGATTCATATAAATCAAATCTTGATATTGTTGGATCGTATCATCTTTATAGGCGATTTTACCAAGCCTGAAGCCGGTTAATTGATTCTCATAATAAGGAAGAATGCGGTAGACCTGTTGTTCGTCCAGCTTATATATTTTGCGCTTGCTTAAATTTTGGCCAAACAAGATATATAATACAAAGCCGATTCCGGGCAAAAACAGAAGAACCATCAGCCAGGCCCAAGTAACACCAATGTCTCGTCTTTCTAAAAAAATAACGAAAAAGGCCAATAATATATTTAAGACCGTTAATCCAGTATATAAATTAGGTAAGTCGTACATAAAACACCCCGTCACTAAGCGAGAAATTCAATCGCATCCGTTTTCATCCAGTAATTAGAGTGTAATACAAAATGAATTTCTATTTCAATCTTAATGAAAAAAAGTTTGATCAATCCAAACCCAAACGGAAGTTAGAGGAAAACTTGCCAGATCATAATATAATGAATTTTTAAGAAAATTTAAAGTACATATAGACAGATATAAGCAGATGCGTTATTCTTGTTTAATGAAAATGATTATCATTTGAAATTTTATAGGAATTGAGGACAGATATGAAAAAAGGTACGCTTACATATACGATTTTATCTATTATGACCATTGCCGTTCTAATTTTTTCTTCGGGGTGCGGTTCTAATTCCGCACAGGAAGAAGGAAAGAATGCCAGTGGAGAGACTCGAACCATTCAGCACGAACTTGGATCAACTGAAGTAAATGGTGATCCTAAAAAAATCGTCGTACTGGAATTCTCCTTTTTGGATTCACTAACTGCACTCGGAGTTACGCCGGTTGGAGTTGCCGATGATAAAAAGCCGCAATTGATTGAAAAGCTGGCCGGGAAAAAAATTGACTATACTTCTGTAGGCACGAGAGCAGAGCCTAATATAGAAATCATCAGCTCACTCCAGCCAGATTTAATTATTGCGGACGCGGAACGCCATAAAGGAATTTATGAACAGTTAAAGAAAGTGGCTCCGACCATTGAGTTGAAAAGTAAAGAATCAACCTATAAAGAAAATATAGACGCATTTAAAACGATTTCGGATGCATTGAACAAGAAAGAAGTCAGTGACAAAAGACTGAAAGAACATGATGAAGTCATAGGAAAAATAAAAGCTGATCTGCCAAAAGAAGAAACTAGAAAAGTTATGGTAGGAGTTGCAAGAACAGATTCTTTCAATATCCATACTTCTTCTTCTTATGACGGAGAAATTTTAGCAAATCTAGGCCTCGAAAATTCAGTAGAGTCTCCCGAGGCATATAAGGACATTAACTTAGAACAGCTGAGTGAACTGAATCCTGACATTTTATTTGTTTCAAGCAACGAAGGGAAAACCATAGTGGATGATTGGAAACAAAATCCGATTTGGAAGGATTTAAAAGCAGTTAAAAATAATCAAGTGTATGATGTAGACCGTGATCTTTGGACACGCTTTAGAGGTGTCATGTCAAGTGAGACGATCTCTAAAGACGTGACTGAAAAAGTATATTCCAAGTAAGGGAGAAAAGAAGCCGGGTGCACCTGCTTCTTTTCTTGCCTTATGCAAAGAGTTGAGGCGGAGGTGCAGGAGTGGTCCCTTTTCAAGCGAAGCAACACAAATTTTCTATTCTTTTGGCTCTGATCATAGTCCTTATTCTAGGGCTTGCGTTAAATATTTCTGTTGGAGCCGCGAATATTTCATTCATAACAGCATTAAAAGCATTATTCGTTTGGGACGGAACACGCGAACAGATTATTGTTTCAACACTGAGGCTGCCGCGGACTGTTGTTGGTGTCTTAGTTGGTGCGAATTTAGCGGCAGCAGGTGCATTAATGCAGGCATTGACTAGGAATCCATTGGCTTCTCCCCAGGTTTTTGGCGTCAATGCCGGAGCCTCATTATGCGTTGTTGCAGGTGTGGTGCTGTTTCCTTCCGCACAGATCTCAGTGGTTGTTTTTGCTTTTCTCGGCGCAGCGATTGGAGGCTTAATCGTTTATTCCTTCGGCTCAGCTGGAGGAATGACCCCTGTGAAGCTGGCGCTTGCCGGTATCGCTGTCCATCTTTTTCTTTCTGCTTTTACTCACTCGATCATTATTCTGAATGAGTCGGCAGACGATGTTCTCTTCTGGATGGCAGGTGCGATTAGTGACAGCAATTGGGGAGATGTTCAGACGATTGTCCCTTGGGCTTTGATTGGTATATCAATTAGCTTCGCCATGTCCGGTTCGGTATCTGTTCTTGGTCTGGGAGACGCCACCGCCAAAGGCTTGGGTCAAAACATCACAATTATTCGAACCGCTGTAAGCTTTTTAGTTCTTATTTTGGCAGGCTCATCCGTTGCAGTTGCCGGACCAATTGGATTTGTCGGTTTGCTTGTGCCTCATATTGCCCGAAAACTCGTAGGTGAGGATTATCGTTTTGTATTGCCTTTCTCCGCATTGCTTGGCGCAATTTTACTAGTATATGCTGACGTATTGGCCAGATTTATCGCCTATCCCTATGAGTCTCCAGTAGGTATTGTAACGGCAATGATCGGGACACCGTTTTTTTTGTATTTAGCTAGCAAAGGCAGGACGTTAAAATGAAAACACAAAAACATCCCGCAGTTGTTCTTCTGCTATTATTATTGATATTACTTGCCATTGCTGTAATCAGCATTGGAGCGGGGGCAATTTATATTCCTCCTCTTGATGTGATTTCTGCCTTGTTTACGGAAAGCTCCGGGTACCATTTCATCATCAATGAATACCGAATGCCGCGGATAATTATCGGCATTTTAGCAGGGGCAGGCTTAGCGGCAGCAGGAGCGATTTTACAAGGAGTGGTCAGAAATCCGCTTGCATCCCCCGATGTAATCGGTGTAACAAAAGGTGCGGGCTTGGCGGCAATGATCGTCATTCTTATATTCCCAGCATCCCCCATCTATGTTTTGCCTTTTTCCGCTTTCTGCGGTGCCGCATTTATTGCTATACTGTTAGTAACTTTTATTTATAAGAAAAATGCCCGATCCTCCTCGTTGGCATTAGTAGGGATTGCGATAGGCGCTGTATGTGAGGCGGGCATGCAATATTTAATGATTAAATTTCCGGGCGATACAAACGCCGCGTTAATTTGGCTGACAGGAAGCCTCTATGGAAGAGACTGGTCGCAAATTCAGATTTTAGCTGCAGCGTTTATTATCCTGCTTCCATTGCTGTTTGTGTTCAGCAGGAAACTTAATCTTCTTTCTTTTAGTGATGAAGTCGCTGAAGGATGGGGAGAAAATGCGAAAAGGCTGCGTTTTTCACTGCTCTTTCTTTCAGTTGCATTAGCTGGTGCTTGTGTTGCTGTTGTTGGTTCAATTGGTTTTATCGGACTGATTGCACCCCATATTAGCAGGAAAATCATTGGATCCAAATATGAATACATGATTCCGGCATCTTGTTTCATCGGCTCTATTCTTTTGCTATCAGCAGATAGTTTGGGAAGAGGAGTGATGCCGCCTGCAGAAATTCCGGCTGGTATTGTAACAGCCATCATAGGCGCACCTTATTTTTTGTATTTATTACGGACGGAATCAAAAAAAAGAAAAAAAGGATGATGAATGTTGGGGACACTTTCAGCAGAAAAGCTTACTCTTTCATACGAGACAGCTACCATCATAAACAATATATCAATTGAGATTCCAAAAGGGAAAATCAGTGTGCTAATCGGATCTAATGGCTGCGGCAAATCAACCATCCTAAAATCGCTTTCGAGACTCCTTCAGCCTACAGGAGGGTCTGTGTTTTTGGATGGGAAATCGATCCATAGCCAGCCGTCTAAGGAAGTGGCGAAAAAGCTTGCTATTCTTCCGCAAGCACCTGAGGCTCCAGAGGGATTAACAGTTGAGGAGCTCTGCAATTTTGGCAGGCATCCTCATAAGAAGCTGTTTTCAAAAAGCAGCCGGGAAGACAAGGAAATGGTCGAATGGGCACTAGCGGCAACCGGAATGACAGAGCTTAAGGACCGTCCATTGGACTCCCTATCCGGAGGACAGCGGCAGCGGGCATGGATCAGCATGTCTCTTTCGCAAGGGACTGACCTTCTGCTTCTGGATGAACCAACGACTTATCTTGATATTGCTCATCAAATTGAGGTTTTGGACCTTCTTAGGACATTAAACCGTGAACACGGGCGCACGATCGTCATGGTTCTTCACGATTTAAACCAAGCTGCGCAATATGGCGATTATTTGATTAGCATTGCGGATGGTGAAGTATACAAAGCAGGCGCTCCGGAAGAAATTTTCACAAAGGATCTTTTTCGTGACGTTTTCGGCCTTGAATGCTGTATTATGAAAAATCCGCTTGACCAGAAGCCGATGTGTTTCCCAATGGGGCTTTGCAATCGGGCAAAATCCTGTCAAATGATTGAAAAAAATAATGAAAAGTGATAGAACCAGTCAAGCAAATGGCAGGTTCTTTTTTTTGCATCTATACTCCTTTTTTCATCCCTTCGGTTTATATAAAGGGTGAGAGGAGGTGATAAGCATGGCATCAGCAGTTTTGGTTGAGTCAAAAATCCGCCTTGTATTTGACAAGGGGACAGACGGGGAAGGAAAACCAGTCACTGGAGGCAAAACGATCAATAACGTAAAAAAGGACGCAACTCCTGAAAATCTGATCGTTGCAGCACAAGCTATTGCTTCCTTGCAAATTCATCCGCTTGTGGACGTGGAGCGAAATGACAAGCAATTGTTATCCAACTAAAAAATAATGAAGGGAGAGATGAAGGATGGAAAAAACGGTAGAGCTTCAATTTTTAGATGAGCTTGGAAAAACGGTTAGGATTTCGATTTCCGAACCGAAGGACCAGCTCACTGAAGCCGAAATTTTCACTGTAATGGATTCGATTCTTACAGCAGATGTATTCTTCGGAAGCGGCGGCCGGTTAGTCGCTAAAAAAGGCGCCCGTATCGTCGAGAAAAACACGGTTGATTATGAAGCAAGCTAAACACGCAGGTCCGGCTCTTTATTAGAGCCGGACTTTTCTAGTTTACGGATGGAGGCTTTTTTAACAGGATTATTCTTTTGACATTCTTCTGTAGTGGTGAGAATATATAACAAGTTGGTAATGATTAGATGGGGAGAAAAACGATGTATCATGCAAAAACTTTAAATGAAAAAATCCGATTATTTGTCATGATTTTATGGCCGATATTAATAACACAAATTAGCTTAAATGCGATGAATGTAATAGATACGATGATGTCAGGCCGAGCAGGTACGGATGATCTGGCGGGAGTTGCAATCGGTTCGAGCCTGTGGATGCCGATTTTGACAGGCATTAACGGGATCCTTCTTGCCGTAACGCCAATCGTTGCTCAATTGATTGGAAAAGGAATGAGCGGGAAAGTGGCAGAATCCGTCACACAAGCTTTATATTTATCCGTTTTGTTAGCGATAACCGTCTTTGTTGCAGGAGCTTTTTTTCTAGATCCAATTCTAACTGCGATGAGCCTTGATCCTGAAGTGCAATATGTAGCTAAGCACTATTTAATAGGAATTTCTATCGGTCTTATTCCGCTATTTGCCGCCAATGTACTTCGGTATTTTTTTGATGCTCAAGGCTATACGAGAATTACGATGATCATCATGCTGTTCGCTGTGCCTTTTAATTTCGTGCTGAATTATCTGCTGATTTTTGGTTCCTTTGGCTTTCCGAAGCTTGGCGGTATCGGCGCGGGATACGCAACGGCGCTCACTTACTGGCTGATCTTTTTCATCAGTGTATTTATGACATTTAAAGTGGGCGAAATGAGCAAGCATCGGCTCTTCTTACAATGGTATAAGCCTGATTTAACAGCATGGAAGGAGCAGCTAGCAATAGGCGTTCCTATGGGTCTTTCCATATTTTTTGAAGCAAGTATCTTTTCGGGAGTTACTTTGCTGATGGGAACGATGTTTAATACGGTCACGATAGCCGCCCACCAAGCAGCAATAAGCTTTACTTCTTTGTTATTTATGCTGCCGTTAAGCATTTCCATGGCGCTGACGATCCTAGTAGCATTTGAAGTGGGTGCAGGACGATTTCATGATGCAAAGCAGTACAGCAAGATCGGTGTTCTGGGAGCTATCGGAATTCTCGGCTGTTGTTCAGTAGGTCTTTTTTTCTTCAGAGAACAAATCGCTTATTTATATACAGATAACCCGCAAGTCGTTGAACTAACGATGGCGTTTTTCTTATTCGCCATTTTGTATCAGCTTTCAGATGCTGCCCAAGCCTCTTTGCAGGGTGTGCTTCGCGGGTACAAAGATGTGAAAGTCCCGTTTATCGTCGCACTTGTTTCCTACTGGGCGATCGGCATCCCATCCGGATATGCGCTCGCTACTTTAACCGCACTCGGTCCATACGGCTTTTGGCTGGGCATTACAATAGGACTTACTTGTGCATCAATCGGCTTTTATATTCGGTTAGTTTCTATTGAAAGAAAACAACTAACGCCTGCGTACTAGGAATATTCTTTAGATCTTTTCTTGAAAAATTGAGCGAATGCTAGATGCTATTCTTGTTATAATGGGTATTATGCGGACAAAGATGATTAAGGAGATTAGAAATGACCGACAATAAAGAAATTCACGTTATCGTAGCAACAGGTGAGTGGAGCAACGACGCTTTGAAATATAGAAGACACAGATTAGCAGAATTTCTTGCTGAAAAAGACAACACAGCTGAAGTGATCTGGGTATGCCCGACTTCAAGCCCTCATTCGAATAAGTTTCATTCGTATTCCGACAAGATTAAGCAGTATTTTGTAGCTGATATATCATCGAACCGGATGCTTAGGTTCGCCAGATATTTCGATATTTTTTATAAAAACAAATTGGATGAACTCATTCGGTATGTAAACAATCAAGATGCTAAGAAATATTTGTGGCACACCTTCCCTGGGTTTCCGCTCTTGCAAACGATCATTTCTTGGGATCGTGTGACTTACGACTGCAGTGATTTGTGGGCCATACAAATGGGCGGCAAAAAGAATCTTATCAACCAATTTCGGCAAAAAAGCATTTCATCTGCTGAAAATCGAATAATTGCTGGTGCCGACAACATCTTTTGTACATCTGATTTTTTATATGAAAAAGTAAAGGGAAATCAATCGCTGAATGAAAAAACACAAGTCACAGCGTTAGAAAACGGGGTTGAATTTGAGGCATTTTCAAAAGGCGAAGAGTGGTCAGAAGAAGCATCACCAGGTAAAGCTTCGGGCCCTGTACTAGGCTTCATTGGGGGTATTAAGCCAAAACTGGATTTTGAACTTCTTAACCGGGTGATGTCGGAGAAGGAAGATTGGAAGCTGCTGTTGGTGGGTCCGGATGCAACGAATAATAGCCCATCTTTTCAACAGCTGCTAACGAATAAAAATGTGAATTGGGTAGGAGAGGTACCTCCGGCTGAAGTACCTGAATATATGGACAAGCTGGATATCGGCATCTTGCCCTATAAATCATCAGAATATAATAAGGCCGTATTTCCGCTCAAATTATTTGAGTTTTTAGCAGCAGGAAAGCCTGTTGTCGGAATGAATCTGCCGTCTACTAAAAAATATAGCCAGCCTATGATTTACGAATATATCGATGATTCGGACGAGCAATTTGTGAAAGCGTGTGAAACCCTGTTTAAAGATTCTTTGCCTTTTACAAAAGAACGTGTTGAGTTGGCACAGAAACACGATTGGCAGGAAATATTTAAAACGATGTATAGGAAGGCTGTAGAATCGAAATAACAAAAGAAGAAACAGCATTCATTTTAGGATGCTGTTTCGTTTTTGCTTGTATACTATGTCAGATCGTACAACGAAATATTGGTAATACTGTAGAAAATCATACTATCATTATTCAGCTTTTTGATTTATGTGTTAGTCTGCACGGGCGTTTCTTAAGATAGCTTATAGCCAAATATTACTCTTCAGCAAGCTCCTTCATTTGATAAAATAGCTTTTTATTATTAAAATCTTCAGAAGTAATTCCTAGACTGTCACATGCCATTTGGATATGATCGAGCCATTGTGCATCGTTACATTCTATTGCTTCTTCACATTCTTTTTCGATGTAAGGAGTACTTATCTGCTTTCCAATGCTCCTAAAAATCTCAATGGCTCCTAATGCTCCCGGCCAATTTATATCTTGCAATAACTGTGCCAGTTTTGGTAAGGCCTTTTTATTTCTTGGATGTCCTATTTCATTTAATATGAATACTCCATTTTCCCAACATTCTTTTCCATACTTAGGGATTATCATATCAACTTTATCAGGTGGAAGCTGTGAAAGAACGGAAATGGCTTCCTTTTGGGTTTCTTTTGGTAGCGACCAATTTAAATTAAATACAAAATAAATGATCTCTTCATCTTCGAGGTTAATATAGTCTGTCATAAATATTCTCCTTAATTTTTTGAAGATACTGAAATAGCTTGTATTATCTTTGTGAATTTGTGTGGTTTCTCATTTGCAACTTGCGTAGTATAAGTGCCTCATTCAGGATATATGTGCTACTCCACCCAGTATATGTGCTTCTGCCCTTTATCTCTGCCTCTTCTTCAGCTTAGGGTATTCATCTTTTCTTTCTTTTCAGCTTCATTCAAGTATTCATAAAATCCGATTAAATTACCCCATGGATCAGAAAATGTCCCCCATTTAACTGGGACGCCTTCTCTAGTGTAAATTTCAAATGGTTCGATGTTACATTCTTTCACCATTCTCTCTCGTTCTACTTCGATGTCATCAACACCTAAACGAATCGGTCCGTTTCCTTCTGTCGGTGTTCCTTCAGCGACCTGCAGCCAGCATCTGGGTATGATTTCCCACTCCACAAATCCGGCGTGAGGGAGAAAATCGGGCTCTCTTTTCAATAAGGTTCTATACCATTTTTGTCCATCTTCTATATGTAAAACGCGTACTTGAACCGTCATATCTTAGATCATAAAAGAACTCCTCAGTTAAATTGTAAATACTCTAGTACATTTCCGAAAGGATCTTGAAAGCTAATCAATTTGCCAGGCGGACAATCCTTTGGTTCTTCAATAATAAAAGTAACGCCATGTTCTTTTAGATGCCTAACGGTGTCAAAAATATCGTCTGTTTTTAAAGCTAAAACGACTCCCGAAGTGCGCATTTCCGGTCTAAGCTCAGCTTCTTCTGTTTCTTCCAGCACAATCGGCAGCTCACCGTGAACAAGTGTAACAATTTTTTCACCATAGTGCTTGTCAACATGAAAACCTAAAACATTCGTGTAAAAATCGATTGCTAGTTGAATATTTGGAACATAAATTCCGATAACACATACTTGACTCATTAATCTTCCTCCTTTTACTTTGGTTCATTTCATTATAAAACTTAGTAATGCCGAAATTTTCTTCTAGTTTGCTGTGTTAAAGCCTGGTGCAATAGCATAGGGAGATTGATTAATATGGGAGGATCACAGGGATGCGGTTCTCTTAGTTCGATTGTAAGGTCAAGCTGAGTCTCTTCATTAACTATTACTGGTGCAGGATAGCTTCCTCTTGGAGATTGATCGAGTATAAAATAATGCATCGGATTTAAGCTCCAAGGAATACCTGCTGCTAACAAATAGTAGGTCCCGCTCGGAATGTCTGAAAACATACATTTTCGTTTACTGCTATTCAATGCCGTTCCTAAAATGGGAATTTGATCGGGGATCGGGCGGGGAAAAAGGCCGGCAAAGATAAGGCCGTTAAATGATTGCTCCGTTTTTATGCTGCAATTGATAAATGGTGCTGTTTTGCGATTAGGAAGGATCGGCGGAAGAGCTTGGCTTTTGTATCGATTCATAAGGTTTGCCAAAAAAGCGGTATCCGATTGAAATTTTTTCGGGGAGAGACCGACATATTTTTTAAATCTGGAGGAAAATGAGCCCTGACTCCTTAAACCGGCAGAATGAAGCACTTTAACCAGAGAGGATCGCTTCATTAATTCTTCTTTGCTTGCCTCAATTCGAATCGCGGATAAATAATGGCGGGGAGAAATACCAGTAGTATCTTTAAACAGCCTTGTAAAATGATAAGTGCTGTAGCCGACGTGTTTTGCGACTTCTTCAATTGTTATTTGCGTATTTTTATGTTCCCTCATAAAGTGGATCGCTTTCGTAACAATGAGTTGATTCAAGTTATTCACCCCTTCAGCATTTTATTAATTCTTTAGCGCAACATTGCTGTATTCGAGAAGAATCATAAGAAATCCTTTTTAATAAATTGAAAATATTGGTTGTAACGTGCGCTATGATTTATTCATTTTCATTTTGCAAGAAAGTGTGACTTTGTTCAAAATATTTCATCCATAATATATTTTAACATACATACAGTTTGTATGTTAAAATAAAAACAACTTATAACGAAAGGTGAGAGTTCCATTGATACCAAACAGTTTTTACCCAGTTATTTTAACTGACCAGGTTTCTTTTAGCTCCAATTTTTATATCGACTATTTTGGCTTTGAGCCTGTTTTTGAAGCTGACTGGTATGTGAGTTTAAAAATGACTCGAGGCAAAGTGCCTTACGAATTGGCTCTGTTGGACTCATCACACTCCACTCTTCCCGATGGCTTCAAAAAGACAGTGAGAGGTTTGATTCTTAATATTGAAGTGGACGATGTGGATACGGAATATAAAAGACTTATATTAAAAGAAAAGCTCCCTCTCCAGCTTGATATTCGGGATGAAGATTTTGGACAGCGTCATTTTATTACATCTGATCCTAACGGTGTCTTGATTGATATAATAAAAATCATCCCGCCATCAGTGGAACTAAGCAGTCAATATCATGAGAATGTATGGGTTAATGATGGGAAAGGTGCAAATGGATGACATATGTACCTTTGAAAAACTACTTTGGAGTCGAATTGGCTCACCGTCTCTCTGCTTTGATTGAACCATTCTATCCAGAATTTCCTGGTGAAGCATTTGCAGCCTCGGTTGCAAAAAAAGTGGAACCTCTAGAGTTAAAGGCCAGAGTCGCGGTTATTACTGAAGAGTTAAATAAAGCTCTTCCTTTTCATTATTCGGAATCCTTGAAAATTTTACTGAATATTATTGGCCCGGAAAATAAAACAGAGAAGGGTATGTTTACAGACGGATATTTTCTTATGCCTATTGCCCATTTTGTAGAAAAATATGGGCTGCAGGATTTCGAAGTTTCGATGAATGCCCTATATGAGATCACAAAACGACATACATCCGAATATGCTATACGTCCTTATTTGATTAACCATGTGGATGACTGTATAAGAATTTTGAGCACTTGGTCGAAGGATGAAAACTTTCATATTCGAAGACTAGTCAGCGAGGGAACACGTCCTATTCTTCCTTGGGCAAAACGAATAGATGCTATCAAAGGAGACCCTGCAAATAATTTTGTCTTGCTGGAGCCTTTGCTGGATGACTCTTCACTCTATGTGAGAAAATCGGTGGCCAATCATTTAAATGATTTAACGAAAGACTATAAGGAAATGACGATCGAGTGGATTCGTGATCGCTTGGAATACGGAGGGGAATATATCTCATGGATCGCACGCCACGCATTAAGATCACAGGCCAAAGCAGGGGATAATGAAGTGCTTGAATTATTGAAAAATCTATAAGGGAACATGGATTGGAGTAAAATTGATCATGAAAAAAAAGCAGGAAGAAACAAATGAAACGATTCGCAAGCTAATTGATATAGCAAGAAATTATTTCACAGAACGCGGGTATGCGGAAACAGCCCTAAAGGATATTGTAGATGAGGCCAGATTGACACGTGGAGCACTCTATCACCATTTCGAAAATAAAAAAGGACTTTTTCATGTTGTACTAGAGTCCGTACAAATAGAAATTGCACAACGAATTGAAGCTGAAGCAAGCAAGAGCGATGACTTATGGGAACAACTTCTTCTTGGGTGCCGTGCTTTTGTTACGGCTGCAGTAGAACCCCGAAACAAGCGGATTTTGCTTATAGACGGTCCTGCAGTGATCGGCCAAGAGGTTTGGCGCAAGATGGATGAGCAAAACTCCATGAGGCATTTGCGTGAACAGCTTCATTTCTTGAATCAGCAAGGATATCTAAAACCGGTATCGATAGATGCAATGACTCATGTTGTCTCAGGCGCTCTGAATGAATCGGCTCTCTGGATTGCAGAAAATCCCGAAGATGGGGAATCACTAGAGCAAACGATGACAGCCATTTCCTTATTATTAAATGGTTTTAAACGCTAAGAAAATCCGTTTATGCAGAATGGGCGCATCCTTAGCTAATAAGAGCGCCCAATTCTTATTCCGAATAAACATTATTGGAATAGTTTTTAACTTCTTAATCTTGATACAGCTCCTCCAATTCATCCACCAGCGATCCGACATAAGCGACTGCTTGTTTAATTGGTTCTGGCGTGGACATGTCTACTCCTGCATGCTTTAATAAATCGTTTGGCTTCTTGGTTCCGCCTGCTTTTAATACGTCTATCCACTTGTCGACCACTGGCTGGCCTTCTTCTTTAATCTTTTGGGAGACAAGAGTCGACGCGGTTAGCCCGGCAGAGTAGGTGTATGGATAAAGTCCCATGTAGTAATGCGGCTGGCGCATCCAAGTCAGGCTCGCACCTTCATCCAATGCAACGGCATCACCCCAGAATTCCTTCAACACATCGCCTTTTACTTTGCTTAGCGTGACAGCAGTTAAAGGTGTCCCTTCTTCAGCCAAATTGTACACTTCGCGCTGGTAGACACCTTCCAAAAGATGAGTGACAAAGTTGTGATAATAGGTTCCCATGAGCTGATTGATGACCCAGCGTTTCATCTTCTTGTCATCTGTTTTCGCGAAAAGGTGCTGAGCGAGAAGCATTTCGTTCATGGTTGACGGCGATTCAATAAAATAAAGAGACGGGCGGGTATTCATAAAACGCTGATGCTTATTCGCGAAATAGAAATGACCGGCATGTCCAAGCTCATGGGCCAAGGTAAAGGCGTCTCTCATGGAATTTGTCCACGTAATTAAAATATATGGGTGGACACCGTAAGGGCTTGAGCAAAAAGCTCCAGTTGATTTACCGACATTGTCCGCTTGATCGACCCATCTTTCTGTTAATGCGGTTTTCATGACGTCCGCATATTCAGGTCCCATCACCTGGAGAGCTTCAAGGATGACTTCACTTGCTTCCTCAAATGAGGTTTTCGGACTGAAATCATGGTCTAACGGCACCTTAAGGTCGCAAAACTTCATTTCATCAAGACCTAACACTCGTTTCTTTAACTGGGCAAACCGTCGCATATGCGGAGCAAGTTCTTTGTAAATCACATCCAATTGGTTATTGTACATGTCAATAGTGACTTTTTGCGGATGAAGCAGCATTTGGATGACAGAATCATAGCTTCGCAAGCGGGACGTGGTTACCTGTTTTTTTACTTCCGTCTCATAGGCAGCGGCAAAGGTATTTTTGTATTGCTCAAGGGTTTGAACAAAGGAATCATAAGCTTTCCGGCGTACCTTTGTATCCGGAGAAAATTCGTATCTGCCTTCATATAATGCAAATGAATTGGACAGCTCGTTCCCATCATCATCAGTGATTGGCGCAAACTGCATATCCGCAAGCTTCGCCGTCTGATAAACCTTGTATGGAGCGCTGTGAACTTCTCCTAAGGCGGCTAACGCTTCTTCGGTTTCAGCGGAAAGGGTATACGGCTTTTGTTCTAAAATTTCTTCTAACGTTTTGCGAAAAGGTTCTAAACCCTCTTCATCTTTTATGTATGCTTCAATGGTGCCGTCTGGAAGTGAAAGAATTTCAGTCTTAATAAACGATAGCCCCGCATTCACTTTTGCGCTTATCGAAGCGATTCGTGATGCATTGGCTTGATTGACGGGGTCTGTGCTGTCTCCAGATTGGAGCAGTGAGGCATAAGTCGCAGCTTTTACAAATGATAGATACAGATTTTCTTCCTCAATTAAACACTCATATAAACGCTTTGAACCCTCATGAAAAGTTCCTTTATATTTCGATACGACAGAAATTGCGCTTTCTATCGCTTTCAGGTCTTCTTCCCAGGCTTCGATTGAAGGATATAAATCGTTTAAGTTCCATGTCAATTCTTCTGGCACTTCAGAACGGACAAATCGTTTTTCAAATGTTTTTTCCATCATGTACCCTCCCACATAAAAAATTTCGTGTTTCTAAATAGTATATCGGAATCTTTATCCAGAAGGAAGAGTATTCGAAATCTCAAGTCAATTGGAAATAAATGTTGACATTCAAATAATAATTTTTTATAGTTAAAGATATTAATTGTTAAACAGTTTAACTATTAAACAAGAGAAGGAGTTTCCCTTATGTGCTGCAAGCTTAAAGAATTAATAAACAGGTATATTGAAGTTTCGTTATCCGTACATAGGAGAGGAGATCGGCTGACAAAACAACAGTTAATCAGTGATTTAACCGTCGATCAGCACTATACGATGAGATTTGTCGCTAGTAACGGGGAGTGTACGTCAACAGAACTTGCCCAGCATTTTGATGTGGAAAAAAGTGCGGTCACTTCGATTATTAAGAGATTAGTAGACAAAAAACTCATTTCACGAAGACGTGATCAAAATGATCGCAGAGTTGTTTATTTATCGTTAACGGAGGAAGGCAGAAAGCTTTACGACGAATGTGAAGAACGAATTTACAAGATTGTCGGGAACTTTATTTCTAAATTTAACGATGAGGAGATTTCGGGATTTATAAAAACGTATGAAAAGCTGAACAGGCTGTTGGCCGAATTCGAAAAAAATGGAGATGAAACGACGAAATGAGAGCTATCGTAAAGGGAAGATGGTTCGTGCTTGCCGCATGGATCGCAGCAGTTGCCGTATTGTTATTTTTGTCTCCGAATATGACTCAACTAGTGAGTGAAAAAGGAAATATCGAAGTTCCGGAAGGATATTCTTCCAGACTTGCTGATGACATATTAGCAAATGCGCAAGAAGCTGATTCAGGCGATGAGTCTCAGGTAGCGCTCGTTTTTCATAAAGATGACAAACTGACTAAAGAAGATTACGAGGAAGCAAAAGAAGCAATACAAACGCTCAACGAGAAAAAAACCGAGCTGGGCATTACGGAAATTACTTCCCACTTCACGAACGATTCTTTGAAATCTGAGCTCGTCTCCGAAGATGAAACGTCGATTTTGGCTGCGATTACGATAAATATGGAAAATAAGGATACAGAGGAGCTGACAAATCAGCTTTATCAAAAATTGAATAATATCAAGTTGGAGCATTATTACACGAGCAGCTGGATGATCGATAATGATTTTAACCATACGACTGAAGAAGGGCTCAGGCGTACGGAAGGTATCACGCTCGTTTTCATATTGGCGGTATTGCTGTTGGTTTTCAGGTCGGTTGTTGCACCACTCATTCCTCTTGTAACGGTTGGATTTACATATATAGCTGCCCAATCAGTCGTTGCCATGCTGGTTGATACATTCAACTTTCCAATTTCTTCTTATACACAAATCTTTTTGGTCGTCATATTGTTTGGGATTGGAACCGACTATTGCATTCTGTTATTAAGCCGTTTTAAAGAAGAGCTTTCTAAGCACGAGGATATAACTGACGCAATCGCAGAAACTTACCGAACAGCAGGAAAAACGGTCTTATTCAGCGGGCTGGCCGTTATGATCGGTTTTGCTGCGATCGGGCTTTCACAGTTTAAACTTTATCAATCGGCTTCAGGTGTTGCTGTTGGAGTTGCGCTTTTACTCGTTGCACTCCTTACGATCGTGCCATTTTTCATGGCAGTTCTCGGAAGACGGTTGTTCTGGCCATCGAAAGGGAGTATTGAACATAAAGACAGTAAGCTATGGGATGTGATTGGACGCTTTTCTCTTGCCCGGCCATTTTTAGCCCTGCTTCTTGTAGCAGTGGTCACGATTCCCGCTTTACTTTTTTATGACGGAGAGCTTTCTTACAATTCTCTTGAAGAGGTGGGAGACGATGTCGGTTCTGTAAAAGCCTTTAATCTAATTTCCGATCATTTTGGGCCTGGTGAGTCAATGCCAACACAAATCGTTTTGAAAAATGATGAAGAGATGAATTCACAGGAGTACATGGGGCTCGCAGAAGGAATTTCTGAGGAACTGAGGAAGGTTGACAATGTGAGTGCCGTACGCTCGGTTACAAGACCGACAGGGGAAGTAATCAAGGACTTCTTTGTGAGCAATCAAGCGGAGGAGCTTGAAAAAGGCATCGGCGAAGGGAACTCTGGAGTTAAGGAAATTCGGGACGGATTAAATGATGCAAACAATGAGCTAAAGAAATCAGAGCCGCAAATGAAGGAAGCGACAAATGGGATAAACGACCTCATTTCAGGAACTTCGGAGCTTAAATCAGGTATGTCCGAGGTGCAAAACAACCTGACCAAGCTTGAAGAAGGCATGAGGCAGGGCACAGCAAGCTCAGCCCAGCTGAAAGCGGGCCTGGAAGAATTAAAGAAAAATACAGAAGAGCTTTTAAGCGGAAGCAATGAGCTTTTACAAGGTTATGAAAACGCCGCGAGCGGATTAACGAGACTTGAAAAGGAATATGGTAATGTACAAACCGAATTAAAAGGTGTATCCGCAGATTTGAAAGCTATGAACACTCATGTCGCTAATCTTGGCACAAAAGGCCTTGAACAGGACACTGATTACCAGGAAATCCGCAAGATATTAAACGGTGATGGAACCGAGAAAAACCCTGGGCTAATCGGATTAACTGGAAGCTTGTCGGGTGGATTGAATGAGTTGAACCAAACTCTGGGAGGGGCAACGTCGGGGGTTCAAACGGCAAATCAATCCTTAACAACAACGATTATTGAAGGGCAAAAAGCGATTTCACAAGGGCTTACTCAATTGATCGATGGCTTGGAGCAGCAGCAGGCCGGGCTTGCTCAGCTGGCAGATGGACAAAAGCAGCTTAATGATAATTTTCCACAATTAACAAACGGATTGGATGCTGTCAATGACGGGCAGAAGGAGCTTCTTGATGGGTTCGGTACTATGAATGGTCAAATTTCTCAGTTGACGGATGGTCTTTCTTCAAGCACGGAAGGGTTGGATCAAATTCATAAAGGCTTAGGATCAGCGGAGAACTATTTAACTGAATTGGCATCATCGGGAAATGCGGCCGGCTTTTATCTCCCTGAAGAAGCATTGACTTCAGATGAGTTCAAAGAATCATTGGAAACGTATTTGCGGGATGATAATAAAGTTATGACGTTTGATGTTATTTTTGAAAAAAATCCGTATTCCAATGAAGCAATCGATGAAATTAGTGACATCAAATCAGCAGTACATCGGGCAACAAAAGATACTAAGCTGGAAAATGCAACTGTTGCTGTCGGAGGAATCACAAGCACCTCTGCAGATTTAGGAGAAATGTCAAATAGCGACTACTCCAATACGGTTATTCTCATGCTTGTTGGGATAGGTATCATTCTCGTACTCATGCTGCGCTCCATCATAATGCCGCTTTACTTAATTCTTTCTTTAGTGATTACCTACTATACAGCAATGGCGTTTACGGAGATCATCTATGTCGATCTATTAGGCTACGGCGGGATCAGCTGGGCAGTCCCATTTTTTGCTTTTGTAATATTAATCGCCTTAGGGGTGGACTACAGCATTTTCTTAATGGATCGTTTTACAGAATATCACGAGCTTCCAATAGCGGAGGCCATGCACCTGGCTATGAAAAAAATGGGAACAGTAATTATTTCAGCAGCGATTATCCTTGGCGGAACCTTTGCAGCCATGATGCCATCCGGCGTTTTGTCCCTTCTGCAAATCTCAACAGTCACCTTAATTGGCCTGTTCCTGTACGCGCTATTTATCTTGCCGCTATTTATTCCGGTTATGGCAAAGATGTTCGGAAAAGCGAATTGGTATCCGTTTGTCAAAAAATAATTGATGTGAAAAGCTGGTTTCTTACAGGTTGAGAAATCAGCTTTTTTGTTATAACTTCAAAATAGAGAAACAGAAAGTTGTCATTGGAGGGGTTCGATGAAAAACGTTCATTTGGAAGAAATAATAATGAATGATCGGGAGAAATATTTGGATTACTTGCTTCTTGCCGATGAAGATGAGCAAATCGTAAAACAATACATAAATGAAGGCGATATGTACTCTATTTCCATGGATGGACAGCTTGTCGGCATTATTCTATTTGTTTATCATCAACAACGAGTGGTAGAGTTGAAAAATTTAGCGTTAGTCCCAGAGTGGAGAGGGCGCGGCATTGGAAAAGCCGTTCTGCAAAAGACCTTTGACATTTATAAAGGAATGGAGAAAATAATTGTTGGTACAGCTAATTCCAGCATAGAAAACATCGCATTCTATCAAAAAGCGGGCTTTCGAATGACCGAGATTCGCAGAGGTTTTTTTGAAAAATATGCAAAGCCTATTTTTGAGAATGGGATTCAGGCACTTGATATGGTCATGTTTGAAAGAAATCTATAAAAGCACTGCAGATTTTGACAAACTACTGATTGTATATTTTAATAAATGTAAGCACTTAACTTAAACGTTTAAGGGGAGGGAAAATTGTGTTTTTAGGGATCGATATCGGCTCAGGGGGTACAAAAGCAATATTACTAGATAAAGAGGGGAAGCCTGTTCAATCTGCGGAAATTTCTTATTCCTTCGATGTCCCGCAGGAAGGATGGACCGAGCATGATCCTGAAAAATGGTGGAAAGCAAGTGTAAGCGCTTTGAGAGAATTGTTTGAAACGAATGATCCATCCAAAGTGGAAGCCATTGGTGTTTCAGGACAAATGCACAGTAGTGTCCTTTTGGATTCGGATCACAACGTGATAAGAAAAGCAATTCTTTGGAATGATCAAAGAACGGCACAAGAATGCGAAGACGTATTAACCCAAATTGGCGAAGAGAAATTTCGTTCGTTAACGATGAATACTCTGTTTCCGGGCTTCACACTTCCGAAAATTATGTGGCTGAAAAACAACGAGCCTGAGCACTACAACAGACTTTCAACCGTTTTCATGCCCAAGGATTACATCAACTTTAAATTAACTGGCATGATCGCAACAGAAGTCACAGACGCGAGCGGAACAGGAGTGTTTGACGTTTATCACCGCCAATGGAATCGGACGATCATAGACGAGCTCGGGCTAAACCCAGAATGGTTTCCGCAGGTTTTTGAAAGTACAGATATCGTAGGAAGGCTAAAAAGCAGTGTGGCAAAAGCAACCGGAATGAAAGAAGGCATACCTGTTGTTGCAGGTGCTGCAGATAATGCCGCGGCAGCTGTAGGAAATGGCGTTTACGAGGAAGGAAAAGGGCTGGTCAGTGTCGGCACTTCCGGTGTTGTCCTCATGCCAATAAAGAACAAGCCAGAAAGGGAATTTCTATTAAAAACAAATCCTTCATTGCATATTTTCTGTCATGCTCTTCCGAATACGTGGTATGCGATGGGTGTTACATTAACTGCAGGAGAATCACTAAAATGGTTTCGGCAGGCATTTGAGATTGAAGAGGATTTTCAACATATGCTCAATCAGGTAAAGGATGTTGAAGCGGGTTCAAACGGGCTTATCTTTACGCCGTATTTATCCGGAGAACGAACGCCTCATAACGATTCAAAAGCGAGAGGTGTCTTTTATGGAATGAATTTGACCCACCGCAGAAAACATTTTATGCGATCGGTCTTGGAGGGAGTCTCTTATAGCTTGAAGGATTGCCATGAACTCATCAAACATATCATTCAAAGCGAATCTTTCGTTGTCACGGGCGGCGCAGTAAAAAGTGAAGCTTGGTGCCAAATCCTCGCCGATGTATTAGGCGTCCGCCTAAAAAAATCCGGCCAATTTGAAGGGCCAGCGATCGGCGCCGCCATTCTTGCAGGCATCGGAATCGGCCACTGGAAAACTCCGGGCGAGGCGGCACGCGAGGACATCGAAAACGTAATAACGCCTGACTTGGAACGTAATCAGATTTATGAAGAAGGCTTTGAGAAATATCGGGAACTGTATGTGAAGCTAAAATAGATTGCAGATTGAGATCGTAAATAAAATTGGAAGATCGCGCATATCCGGTCCAAGATCGCTTATAAATCAGAAAGATCGCGCATAACAGGATCAAGATCGCTCATAAACCGAAAAGATCGTGCATAACAGGATCAAGATCGCTTATAAACCGAAAAGATCGCGCATATCCGGACCAAGATCGCTTATAAATCAGAAAGATCGCGCATATCGGTCCAAAATCGCTTATAAATCAGAAAGATCGCGCATAACAGGATCAAGATCGCTCATAAACCGAAAAGATCGCGCATA
>NZ_JAFDST010000003.1:0-437197 GCF_017832095.1 Bacillus capparidis | reverse complement strand
CAGATGGACAAGCTGCCCGATCTGTTTCCATTGCATTCTTGAGTTGCTTTGTAAACAGCGTATGATCTCCATATCGATGTGATCAATCATGTCAACCATCCTTTCATCACTAAAGTACATTCTTTCATCACTAAAGTAAATGGGAGTAAACTTTTTCACCGATGCATGTAAAAGCAAAGGTGTACACATTAGAATGAGAATATGATTGATTAGCAATCCGGGAACGCCCTTGGCTTCTGCCGGCCCGGTAAGGTAGTTCGTTTTTGTTGCATAATATCTATTTATTTACAACTGGGTTTCCTTCGTTGGAAAAAATAGAAAGGGGTGATTGTTTACATAGTAGAGATATTCAGTTGTTATTAAATGTAGGTTCGGATATTGATTAGAGCTGTTGCCTATATGAAAAAACATAATAATGTTAGGGAGGTTTTTTAATGATCAAGAAAAATTATCTGTTTTTTCCTGCGCTTGTGTTAGCGTTAGTTTTATCTTTGGTTTTTAGTTTTGAAGGCCAAATAAATGCAGCTAGTCCAACATCGAATTCCGTTCAAGATTTAAAAATTGACACAGTAGATGGAGTAAAATATTCACCAGATGAACATAAAAAAATTGCTGGGATTGTGGTTGAAAAAACTAATCAAGGAGAAAGGGTACTTGGTTTCTCAACCTCGCAAAAATATGAAGCATATCATCAACAAGCTAAAGAACTTTCACCGAATGCAGATGTAGGTATATTGTCAGGAACAGATTATTTCTTTGAGCATGCTAACCGGGGTGGTAGGTTTGTAAGATTGTCTTCTGGAACAAATGTATGGGCTACAGGTGTCCGTTGGGGATCTTTTTGGAATGACAGATTTTCTTCTTTAAGTGTAGCTCCTTGGTCTTGGGTCAATTTGTATGAACATAATGGTTATGACAATTTTATGGTCGGATATCGGAACCTAACAAGTTCTCATGTTTGGTGGAATCTACCTTCATATGCCAATGACGAAACCTCTTCTATTAGAACTGGAAATTACTAAAATGAAAAACAGCTTCTGAGTCTAGAATCGGTGTAATTAAAGCGTTCGCAAAGGACGCTTCAGATTTAGATTCAAACTCAATTATATTTTATTCATAAAAAAAGCTCAATCCCAAAGGGTTGGGCTTTTTTGTTTGATGAACTTATGCTGATCAAAATGGATTCTTTATTTCTTGAATGAACATTATGTTTTTAAAAAATTCACTTTTAAAGGTTCGTTTTTGTTACATTTAATTTTAATCGATTTAATCACATTTTATATGTATAGGTCACATATTTCTGCTTGACACTTATAAGCATAAAAAAAGACTGTCTATCGACAGTTTAATTTTCTTGAGAAAGTTCGCTATATTTTTTAAAATTGTCTAGAAACGCCTGCCAGCCTGCTTGTTGCTGCTCAATGGAGTGGGTGTCTTCTGCTTCAAAAGTTTCAATTACCTTAGTGTAGTTTTCTTGAGTAATAAAAGTGATCGTAACTTTTCTTCCATCACCAAGAGTGTAAGAAATAAATTCGTTTATTCTAATTTCATCATAAACTCCACCAAAATCAAATCCAAAGCTTCCATCCTTTGCTTCCATTCTTGTAAGGAATTTTCCTCCAACCCTTAAATCATTTTCGGCATTTGATGCATGCCAATCATCAGAAGCAAAAGACCATTTCATTATGTGCTGTGGGTCTGTCCAATATTCCCACACTTTATTAACTGGTGCATGAACTGTGGTTTCTACCGTTATTGTTAATTTTTCACCTGTCTCCATTAATAATACCACCTCACTATATCAATTTATATTCATTACTAATTATACCATTGAAAGCGTTTTAAAGTTAGAAAAGGTGAAATCTTTTTTTCAATTATCCTCACCCTTTAAACAAGAAATCCTTCCATAACTCTCGTTTTGGTTACAAGCAAATTCGGAATGCTATCAGTTTGGGAAGAATTTGAACGGAATATGATTTGTGAACAAACGATGGCTGGCCTGGAGCTAGCCCGATCAGCGTTTTTTATTCCTCTTTAGGTTAATAGGGGGGCAACCATTAGTACCACCAGTAATTCTCTATTAAGTTATTGTTGCTTTAATCCGCATGAAGCCAAGCAAGTAACTAAAAAACCCTGAATATCGGCTCAAACGACCGAATTCAGGGTTTTTTATTTTCACTGAGGCAGTAAAACAATACATCTGGTTTTACAAACACAATTTTTGTTGCAAATGCAACAAAATTAGGTTAAATTTAATACATGTCATTAATATTGCATTTGCAATAAAAATACATACTAAGGAGTTAATTATGAAGGAAATTCTTCGTGAAATTGGAATGATAGCAAGGGCATTAGATTCTATAAGTAATATAGAATTTAAAGAATATGACCTTACAAAAGGGCAGTATTTGTACCTTGTTCGAATATGTGAAACCCCAGGAATCATTCAAGAAAAGTTAGCTGAGATGATAAAAGTAGATCGAACAACAGCAGCCCGAGCTATAAAAAAACTTGAAATTAATGGCTTTATTGAAAAGAAAGAAGATAAACATAACAAAAAAATTAAAAAACTCTTTCCAACAGAGACTGGGAAAAATGTATATTCTTTTATAAAAAGAGAAAATGATTATTCCAATATCGTTGCGTTAGAGGGATTTTCCGAAAGAGAAGAAGAAACCATTTTCAATCTTCTTCAAAGAGTAAGAAAAAATATAGAAAAAGACTGGGAATTTGTAAAAAAGGGAAACAAGAGAAATTATTGATTATATAAAGGAGCTTCATATTTATATGACTATAAATTTAAAAAAGTGTACCCTTGAAGATTCACGCAAACTTCAAGAAATTAGTTATGAAACATTTAATGAGACATTTAAGCATCAGAATTCACCCGAAAATATGAATGTCTATTTGGAAAGAGCATTTAACTTAAAACAATTAGAAAAAGAATTATCCAATATTTCTTCGCAATTCTTTTTTGTTTATTTTAATAATGAAGTCGCTGGATATTTAAAGGTCAATACCAATGATGCTCAGTCTGAAGAAATGGGGGATGAATCACTTGAAATCGAGAGGATTTATATAAAGAACAGATTTCAAAAACATGGGCTTGGTAAATATCTTCTAAATAAGGCTAAGGAAATTGCGATGGAAAGTAATAAAAAGAAAATCTGGCTAGGCGTATGGGAAAAAAATGAAAATGCCATTGCTTTTTATAAGAAAATGGGGTTTGTTCAAACTGGAGCCCACTCTTTTTATATGGGTGATGAAGAACAAATGGACTTAATAATGATCAAAACACTCATATAACTTTTTTCGAGAGGTAGAATATTATGTATATTTAGAAATATTTTAATGTCACAAATGAGTAGGGGATGGACAGTATAATGGACGGGATCAAGTCCCAATAGCCAGATTCGTCCTACCCCAGCTACTTAAAGAATAATCTATAAAAAAATTGGCCAACCAGAATTAACAGATTGACTTATAATACGAAATGGCCATTTAATTGAGGAAACTTTTATGAAAGTTAATCGTATTAAAATATAGTACTTCAAGAGCTTGGAGGTGCTTTAAATGTTTGGAGAGAAAGCAAAATGTTCAATATGTGAAAAAGAAATAAAAGGTGATGACATTGTTTTTATAAGAATGCGTTATCCAAAAGCATAAAGGCATGACAGAAATTCAAGCTTATTTAAAAAGTGAAGGAAAATTTATATGTGAAGAGTGTTTTAATAAAAAATCAACATCTGAAGCTGTAATATAATTCACGTTAAGTCTGATTATTCATATAGGGCGCAATTCATTAATCTCGGCAACGTTAGATTATAAATGGAGGCGGTATTAATACCAACCTGCCAGAATTGTGGTTATAAGTGGAGTTGGAGAGAAACTTTTGTAAAAATGTTTACGTTAAGTAATAAGTTAAAATGTCCATCTTGTGAAGCATTTCAGTACGTTTCAAAAAAATCGAGAAATCAATTAGGTCTATTTGTATTTATTGACAAGATCTTCAGTCCCCCTCAGTGTTGTGAATTGACAATAAAGTTGGTAACTAAACCAAGCTTTAAACACGCATTATACCTACCATTGTAAAAATCGTTTAAGAGGTATCATCCTACAGAAGAAAACCCATATCAATCAAATATATAAAAAAACAAAAATCAAAATACCTGCAAGTAAAATAGAAGTATGCTCCCCTTCTTTTCGGCCAACTTCTCGTCTTCTGCAATCTTATTTTCTCTAATAAAAAAATAAATCATCTACTTTGACTCCAAGTACTTTTGCCATACGAAATGCCAATTCTAAAGAGGGACGATATTTATTATTTTCTATGGCATTAATCGTCTGGCGGGAAACTTTGCAATTTTCCGCTAGTTTTTCTTGGGACATTCCTTGATTTTTCCTCAATGCTTTTATCTGATTTTCCAACACACACCATCCTGCCTTTTGTTATGCGCTCATTTTTCTGGTGTTGATAATATAGAAAAGAAAATAGCTTGTGATCAAAATGATTAAATATAATAGCTCGGGATAAAGAAAGGGAATATCTTGGAGGCGTTCATCTCTGAGGTGAAATAAATCGATTAGGAAGTTTGTTATGAAAAATAGGACTAATGCAGACCAGCTTTGAACAACTGATTTTTGTTTAATTTTTTGTTTTCTTTCATCATCATTGGGTCCAAATCCATATTCTTTCGATCCTGTACACCATGCAGTAATAGCAATTGATAAAAGCGGAATTAGAAAGAAAAGCAACAAATTCATCTCTCTCACCTCTTATTATGTAAAAAACTTTTTACATTCCAATCGTATCCTTAGCAATTTGTTATGTCAAACACTTTTTACATTATTTTCAAGGAACAAATTGGCTGCATACGCTTCACAAGAAAGCCTGACGAAATTACATTGCTTGACGTCTTCCACATTCCATCGAAAGCAAAATGATGGCTGTTTATCTTATCGGCGATAATTTCGATATATCGGCGAAAATAACAATATATCGATTTTTCGACAAATTCTCCGAAAAATCGACCACAGAACAAATATCCACAGGTCCAGTTATTATAGTTTCCCAAACAAAAATAAAATCCCCCTGCACCACATGCAGAGGGATACATCTCAATCCTCAGTCACAAAATCTATAAATCGCGCAAATCCTTTCTGTCCTTCTTCATCCCGCTTAAAAACGCCGGCATGCTCTAATATGGTGCTGAATACCTTTCCGATTTCATCTTTTAAAATAGCAGATGCGTTTTCTTTCTTAAGTTCAGGGTGGTTACGTTTTACTTCTTTTGCCCACGTTAGATGTTTTTCTACGCTTGGATCAATTTTTTCTTCAAAATTTTCATCGCATATATGTTTCGCAAGCAGCGCCATTTCATCCAGCAAACGGCCGGGCAGGATGGCAAGGCCCATGACTTCGATCAAGCCGATATTTTCTTTCTTAATGTGATGGACTTCCTCGTGAGGATGGAAAATACCGGATGGATACTCTTCGTTCGTGCGATTGTTCCTTAACACAAGATCAATTTCAAATTCTTCATCACGCATTCTGGCAATCGGTGTCACGGTGTTGTGCCGGGTTTCTCCTGAAAAGGCCCGAATGTGGTTCTGTTCATCACTGTAATTCTTCCATTTTTCCAATACGAGCTCTGAAATTTTCGCGAGCTCGCCTGCGTCTTTTCCCCTTAAACGGATCACAGACATTGGCCATTTCACTGTTCCCGCTGTTACTCCTGGATATCCTTTAAAAGTAAATTCTCTTTCTATTTCCGCCTTTGCCATGGGGAATTCATGATACCCGCCTTGAAAGTGTTCGTGGGACAAAATGGAGCCTCCGACAATTGGCAAATCGGCGTTTGATCCGATGAAATAATGAGGATACTGTCTGACGAATTCAAATAACCGGTCGAACGTTTTTCGCTCTATCGTCATTGGAGCATGGTCAGCAGCAAAAATAATAGCATGCTCGTGGTAATAGACATACGGGGAGAATTGTAAAAACCACTGCTCCCCGCCAAGTTCCACTGGAATGATTCTAAGATTTTGCCGCGCCGGATGATTCACTCTTCCCGCGTAGCCGGTATTTTCTTTACATAATAGACACTTTGGATATGAAACCTCCTTCATATCCTTTGCGGCAGCTATTGCTTTTATGTCTTTTTCCGGCTTTGATAAATTAATCGTGATCTGCATATCTCCATATTCCGTTTGTGAGGTCCAGTCTTGATTTTTTCGAATCCGGTCGGTCCGAATATAATTAATATCTCTAGAAAACTGATAATACCATGCCGTTGCTGCCTTCGCTCCTTCCTTCTCATACGTGTCAAAAAAACGGCGGTTGACTTCAGAAGGAAACGGAACAAAACAAGCCATCAGGCGGGTGTCGAACAAATCCCGATAAGTAACAGTATCTGCTTCGAGCAAACCATTTTCCGCACTCCAATCAAGAATGCTCCCAAGAATTTCAGCAGGGCTGTCTTCCTTCGGAGGCACTACGTCTGCAGGATCTTGATAGTCATCAAGCTTCAGAACATCTAAAAAAGTATTGCGAACTGCATCTATATCCCATTTCGTAATTAATTTTTTGTTGATACCGTATTGAATCAGCTTCTCAATTTGTTGGTAAATATCGATATTCATAGCTAACAGCCCCTAAAGTACACTATTTTCGGTATTGAAAATTTCTCCTGCGCCGTTTCCGGTTTCAACGAGATAAAAATCTGCTTCGAGCCCAGTTTCCTTCTTATAAAGCAAACCAACATTCTCTTTAAATGATTCAATTTTCTCATTTTTCACGATACTCACTGTGCAGCCGCCAAATCCTGCTCCTGTCATCCGCGATCCGATAACGCCATCCTGCATCCATGCCGCCTCTGCAAGAGCATCCAACTCCCTCCCTGACACTTCATAATCATCTCGAAGTGACAAGTGAGATTGGTTCATTAACTGTCCAAATCCTTGAATATCACCTTTGTTTAAAAGATCAACCGCCTGAATAGTTCGGATATTTTCATAAACAGCGTGTTTTGCCCTCTTACGGTCTGTTGGATTTACAATGAGGTGCTGGTTCTCTTCAAACTGCTCGATCGTTACGTCGCCAAGCGAACGGATATCCAGCTTGGTTTGCAAGGCAGCTAGTGCACGTTCGCATTCCTCCCTGCGTTCATTATACTTCGAATCGGAGAGTTCCCGGCGCTTATTCGTGTTTGCGATGATGATAGACTCATTCGTCAGGGTAAGAGGGCTGTATTGATACTCCATCGTTTGGCAGTTTAAGCGTACCGCATGGTCTTTCTTTCCCATGGCTACAGCGAATTGATCCATAATCCCACAATTCATCCCTACAAATTCGTTTTCCGCCTTTTGGCTTAATTTCGCCATGTGTACCGGGTCGACCGACAATGAAAAAAAGTTGTTCAGTACGACGGAAACAGCGAGCTCTAACGAAGCAGAGGACGATAGACCGGCTCCATTCGGAATATTTCCGTAGAATAATAGATCAAGCCCCTTTCCAATTTTATAGCCTTGATCGATAAACGCAGCCAGAACACCTTTCGTATAATTCCCCCAGCCATCCTTTTCTTTGTAAAAAAGCTCATCAAGCAGAAAAGAAACTGGCTGATCCGGAAAATTCGTACTGTACAAATTCACCTGGTTATCCTGTCGTAATCTGGCTGCAGCATAAGTTCCTATATTAAGGGCGCATGGGAATACATGTCCGCCATTATAATCGGTATGCTCACCGATTAAATTGACTCTTCCCGGAGAAAAAAATAGTTTCGTCTCTTCATTTGATTCAGGAAATATATCTCTAAACGCTCTTATAACTGTTTGAAGCATGACCATCTCTCCCTTATTCAATAAAATTTTTACTAAATATATAGTAGCAAATACAGCGCTTACATACAATATTGCAAGTGAATTATTTATTAAAAGGAATCTATTTTTCAAAAAATATTGAAAACGTTTACTAAAAATGTTACTATCAATTTAGTAAATTTTCGGATAACTTCTATTCTTTTAAAAGCGGTTATGTTTATCTTTAGTAAATGATTCATGAGAGGAGGCGCTTGTATGGCTACAATAAAAGATATCGCTTCTATGGCCAATGTATCCACAGCCACCGTGTCAAGAGTACTTAGCGACGATCGTTCCCTATCAGTTACAGAAAAAACAAGAGAACGAATTTTGAAGACAGCTAAAAATCTTGGCTATGAAAAAGCACGCGGGAAAAGAAAGCACTCCCAAACTTCGGTCCCCAGTGAATTACGGATCGGCATGGTCGTTAGTATGACCCAGGAAGAAGAGCTTAACGATCCATTCTATTATTCCATAAGACAGGGAATCGAAAAGGAATGCTATGAAAATGGTATTTTTATTACGAAAACCATCCATCTAAGCACGCTCCTTATGAATCAGGCGATCCGTGACCTCGACGGCCTGATTGTTATCGGAAGGATCAGTATGGAAAGCTTGGCTCGCATCAGTTCTTCATTGAATAACATTGTCTTTATCAATCATACGACGAAAGACGATAGCTGCGATTCTGTCTTCATCGACTTTGAAACGGCTACCAGGCAGGCTCTGGAGCACCTTCTATCTATCGGCTATCAAACGTTAGGCTATATCGGCGGTAAAGAGAAAGAGCATTTTTATACTAAAAATAATCAAACAACGACAAAAATCATTGAGGATAAACGACTGACCACTTTCCGGCAATTTTCCAAAGAAAAAAAGATTGACAGCCAAGAGCATATCCATATTGGTGAATACAATATGTTTCAAGGCTATGGATTAATGAAAAAGGCAATCGAAAAAGGAAAATTGCCTGATGCTTTTTTTATCGGAAGCGACTCGATGGCAATTGGCGCACTACGAGCCTTGCACGAACAGCAAATAAAAGTTCCGCAGGATCTCGCTATCGTCAGCTTCAACGGGATTGATGCAGCTGAGTTTGCAAGCATTCCGTTAACGACTGTGAATGTGCATATGAAAGAAATGGGAAGAACCGGCGTCAAACTCTTGCTGGACCGAATGAACGGTAGAACGATTCCATTGCAGGTAAAAGTAGCGACAAATTTAATTATCCGGGAAAGCTGTGGAAGCAAGAGGACGGACTAACCGTTCTCTCCATTTAAGGAGGTGATTGTATCATCATTTTGTAAGCGCTTAATATTATGGGAGGAGATGACCAATGAAAAAAATTGCGCTTTTACTGGCCTTGCTCTTATGTATAGGCGTTGCTGCAGGATGTTCACAGGAAACAAGCAGTGAACAGGAAGGAAAAACTGTTCTATCTCTTTACAGCAGTATCGTCAATGATAGCGAACGAGAAATGCTTAGTAGCATTGTGGCTGATTACGAAAAAGAGCATCCTAATATCCATATCGATATGAATTTTCCGGGAGAAGAGTATGAAAATATGCTTCGGGTCAAAATGGCAGCAAACGATTTACCTGACCTTTTTGATACCCACGGCTGGGGAAAGCTTCGTTATGGAGAGTACACCGCCGACCTGCAGGATATGGATTGGGTGCAAAACTTGGATCCTAATCTCGATCAAATCTTAAAGGATGAGAACGGTAAAGTCTATGCCTTGCCGTTAAATCAAGCGAAAGACGGAATCACCTACAACAAGACATTGCTGGATAAGTACCACATTGAGCCTCCAGAAACCATCGACGAATTTATGACAGCGATGAAATCGGTAAAAGAAAAAAGCAATGGTGAAGTTGTACCCTTTTGGTTTGCAGGCTACGATAAAAGTTCAATTGCCCAATTCTTTGATCAATTTGCGACACCTCTATTAATTACTGACAAAAAACATGACCGTCGGGAGAGCTTGAAGAATGGTACATTTGATTGGCCCAACTATACAGCTCTGCCTGCTATCCTTAAAGAAATGAACGATCAGAAACTATTAAATGTTGATGCTGTTACAGCCAAACCTTCACAGCTGATTGATTTAATGGCGCAAAACAAGATTGCATTTACGATAAGCGGAGGTTCTCTGGGACAAGATGTTGCGAACGTGAATCCAGAAGTACAGCTGGGAATCATGCCGAACCCCGCTCTACACGAAGGAGACGAACCAAGCTGGATTGGAGGAGAAAGACACACATTAGCCGCTTGGAAGGATTCTCGGCATTTGGATGAAGCAAAGCAGTTTCTAGCATTTATCGCTGAACCGGAAAATGCAAAAAAGATGGCGGAAGCTACTTCCCTTCCTTCTGCGCTAACCAATGTCGAGGCAGAAATTTATTATTCTGAGTCTTATAAGAGATATGAACATGTACGTGTAGAGCCTTACTTTGACCGTGTTTATTTGCCGAACGGCATGTGGGATGTCATGGGTACCACCGGACAGGAGCTTCTTGCAGGGATGAAAACACCTGAAGATGTTTCAAAAAAGATGCGTGAAGAATATCTCAGATTAAGAAATAAATAATATGTATGGATTGTGAGGTGAGGAGCAATGAGTCAGATCATCACTGAGAAAAAGCTTTCTTCGGCAAAGAAACAATACCAAGTGAAGTTTCCAAAAACGTCCTCTCTATGGTGGATGTATCTGCCCGCCTTGATCTTGGTCATTGTCTTTATGATCTATCCTTTTTTAAAAGGTGTAAGCATCTCCTTTTCAAATTGGAATGGCTTTTCCCAAGGATACCAGTGGGTGGGACTTGAACAGTATAAAAGGCTTCTAACTGATAGTGATACCTGGTTAATTTTAAAAAATACACTTCTCTATGGATTAGGCAGCACAATTTTACAAAATGCCGTTGGATTGCTTTATGCCCTTCTACTCAATCAAAGCCTAAAAATGAAAGCGATTACCAGGACGATCGTTTACCTCCCCGTCATTATCAGCCCCTTAATAATGGGCTATATCTGGTATTTCTTTTTCTCCTTCGACGGAGGAGCCTTGAATGATTTGCTGCAAGTTTTCGGTTTGGGTCCGATTAACGCACTGGCCATTCCTGAAGCAAATCCGCTTATCATCGTCATGATTAATACGTACCAATATGTGGGCATCGCTATGATCGTCTATCTCGCCGGGTTGCAGAGCATTCCGAAGGATTATTATGAGGCAGCCCAAATTGACGGCGCAAGCACGTTTCAGCAATTTCGGAACATCACTCTTCCGTTGTTAATGCCAGCGATTACGATCAATGCGGTTATTAATATTATTGGCGGGTTGAAATTGTTTGATGTAATTTTTGCTTTAACAGGCGGCGGTCCCGGCAATGCATCACAATCGATGTCAACGTTTATGTACAACCTCTATTTCAGAAGGCAGGATGCTGGCTATGCAGCAACTCAAGGTATCTTTATGGCGTTCATCATCTTGATTATCAGTTTCGCGGCTCTTATTTACTTTAAGAGGAAGGAGATTGAGGCCTGATGAAAAAGAAGAAAAAAATATCGTTCGCGATTCTTGCTGCGGCAGTTACAATCGTTCATTTTATCCCTTTTTATATTTTGATTACGACCGCCTTAAAAGCGAAGGGTGATTACAGTTCAAAATGGCTTCTTCCCGACTATTTTTCCTTCAGTAACTTCTTGGAGGCATGGGAGAAAGCTGGACTCGGCCAATCATTCGTCAATACGATCATCATAACCGCGGCCGCCGCTCTTCTTTTAGTCTTTGCAGGTTCGCTCGCTGCCTATCCGTTGGCACGAAGGTCAACAAAGCTCAATAAAATGGTTTATGCTTTGTTCATATCAATAATGATCATACCTCCTTTGACATCGATGGTTCCTTTGTATCGAATGGTTGTCGATGCCGGGCTCATGAACACTCATTTAATTGCTGTACTAGTTAACGCGGCTTCCTTTTTGCCATTGACAATTTTTCTTTACGCAGGTTTTATCCGCTCATCCGTGCCTAAAGAGTTGGAGGAAGCGGCGCGAATGGATGGAGCAAGTATGATCGGCATCTTTTTCCGAGTCGTTTTTCCGTTATTAAAACCAATCACAGCAACCGTTTGTATTATATCAAGCGTTTTTATCTGGAATGATTACCAATTTGCGATTTTCTTCCTGCAAAGCAAGGAAGTACAAACGTTGACGGTTGCCATCGCTGGCTTTTTTGGCCAAAATGCAAACAATTTACACTTGGTCGCTGCTGCTTCACTAATGGCAATGCTGCCAATGACTCTGCTTTTCTTGTTTCTACAAAAGTACTTTATTGCCGGGCTATCCTCAGGGGCAGTTAAAGGCTAACATTTCAGGAGGTATCAAAAAGATGAAAAAAATCACTTTTATCGGGGCTGGAAGCACAATTTTTGCAAAAAATGTACTTGGTGACTGTTTGATGGTTGAAGCACTAAACGGATTTGAATTTGCCTTATTTGATATTGATGCCAAACGCTTAAATGAATCGAGACAAATGCTGACTCATTTAAAAGAAAAATATAATCCAACCATTTCGATCAAAGCTTACGATGATCGAAAAGAAGCTTTGCATCAGGCGAAATATGTAATCAATGCCATTCAAGTCGGAGGTTACAAGCCTAGTACAGTGATAGATTTTGAGATTCCCAAAAAATACGGGCTGCAGCAGACAATTGCGGATACCGTGGGAATCGGAGGAATATTTCGCTCCCTGCGGACGATACCTGTCTTATTCGATATCGCGAAAGATATGGAGGAGGTTTGTCCCGATGCATGGTTTTTCAACTATACCAATCCAATGGCAGCATTAACCGGAGCCATGCTTCGATACACTAACGTTAAGTCAGTCGGGCTTTGCCACAGCGTCCAGGTTTGCACGAAGGAATTATTTGAACTGCTGGACATGGATCGTGAAGGAATTGAGGAACGAATTGCCGGAATCAACCATATGGCTTGGCTTTTGGACATTAAAAAGGACGGCAAAGACTTATATCCGGAAATTAAGCAGCGTGCAAAAGAAAAGCAAAAAACACTACATCACGATATGGTCCGTTTCGAGCTTATGGATAAGTTCGGTTATTATGTCACCGAATCCTCAGAGCATAATGCCGAATACCACCCTTATTTTATCAAACGCAATTATCCTGATCTAATTGAGAAATTAAACATTCCTTTAGATGAATATCCGCGAAGATGCGAAAAACAAATTAACGATTGGGAGACGATGCGGGACGAAATTACGAATAACAGCAGTTTGACCCATGAACGGTCGAGGGAATACGGCTCAAGGATTATCGAAGCGATGGAGACCAATGTTCCCTTTAAATTCGGAGGAAACGTATTAAATACAGGATTGATCACGAACCTTCCGGATAAAGCGGTCGTGGAAGCCCCGTGCCTTGCAGACCGCAACCAAATCACGCCGTGCTATGTCGGCGAGCTCCCTGAACAGCTTGCCGCCCTGAATCGCACCCATATTAATACCCAACTACTAACGATTGAAGCTGCCGTTACGCTGAAGAAAGAGCACGTATACCAATCGGCCATGCTCGATCCACATACAAGCGCCGAGCTTTCGCTTCAGGATATCGTCTCTATGTGCGACGATTTATTCGCAGCCCACGGTGACTGGCTGCCTGAGTATAAATAATGAAGACCATGCAAAAAGGAGCAAATTAATGCTCCTTTTTTATCTGCAGTATGGTTGATTTGATCCGATCATCTCGAGAATATATCCGCCGTAATTTCTTTCTATCCACCCATGTTTTGTCTTACAGCTCCAGCCTCTTTCTTCAATCTGGAAGCAGCAGCCGTACGCGAAGCAGTAAAAAGGATGAGTGCAACCCAAATCCATATGAAAGCAAGCAATTGTGTCTCGTCAAACGGTTCATGAAATAGAAAAACACCCAATACCAGCATCATAGTCGGTGCAATATACTGCAAAAACCCGATCAAGGAAAACGAAATTTTCTTTGCACCCAGGGCAAACAGCAATAACGGTACTGCTGTTACAATACCAGCACCTATTAAGACGAATAGTGTCCCAGTGTCATAAGCCATAAATCCACGGCTTGGAACGATAAACAAATAGAGAAGGGCAAACGGAGTAATTAATAATGTTTCAATCGTTAATCCCGACCACGCACCGATCGGAAGTACCTTCTTAATTAATCCGTAAAGGCTGAAAGTCAAAGCCATAGCCAATGACGACCAAGGTATAGCTCCATGATGAATCGAAAGAATAATGACACCGATTGTGGCTAAAACGACTGAAACTGTTTCTGCCTTAGTCAATCGCTCTTTAAGAAATATTGTTGCCAAAACAATGTTCATCAGCGGATTGATATAATATCCTAAACTCGCATCTATGACATGATCGCTATGAACAACGAAAATAAAAATAAACCAGTTTAACGTAATCAAAGCCGATGCCGCAGTTATTGCCAGGAATCTTTTTTTGTTCGAAAACACACTTTTTGATTCCTTATATGTACCCGACAGCTTGCCCAGACATAAAAGCAGGACAATCATAAAAACAAATGACCAAACAATACGGTTTGCCAAAACTTCCGCTGAATCGACACCGCCCGCCAGCTTCCAATAAATCGGCAATACTCCCCAAATCAAATAAGCCAGTGAGCCGGCGATGACCCCTGCAGTCTGTTCCTTTTGCTCAACCACTTCCAGCACCCCTACTGTTAAATTTTATACAATATCCTTTAATTTAGCACTCCGATTACATTTTGTCTATAAAGTGAAACTTACAATCACTGGGGGTTTTACTGCGCGTTTATGCGGGATAAATGGGATTCACTATTTCGATTGTCTCTGACGGATGGAAAGGACAGCTTTCACCGGCAAAAAGCCCAGTGCGGCTCCCGTTACATTCAAAATCAAGTCATCAACATCAAAGCTTCCCAAGGCGGTAGTGAATTGGATTATCTCATAGAACAAGCTTACGGCTAGGCCTGAAAGCAATATCGTCCTCCACTTATGGAACCTATTCGAAAGAAAAGGCAATAAGATACCAAGAGGACAGAAAGCGAGAATATTCCCCACAAGATTTTCAATTATGATATTTAAGTTGATATCTGCAAACAGGTAATTAGAAATTGTACGAAAAGGGATTAGATTTACTGTCCCTCTTGTATGAAAACTGAAAATGACTTTGGAAAAGTCTACCAGGTGTAAGGATTTAATTAATATTACCTTTGTAAGAACACATAAGTAAATTCCAAGTAAAATAAGAACAAGTAAGCGTGAAAATTTTTTCATATATTTTCCTTTCATTTTGTTACAACTTTACTAAAGTTTATTAGCAATTTAAAAAGCCCCGAATTCCTATTCGGAGCTAAAAAAACAATTCCCATTAACAAAATCAGCGGGAGATGAACCCCCACTGATTCACTTTATCTCGTTTGTCCGTTTCCAACCATTAAATACTTACTGGTTGTCAGCGCCGGTAATCCCATTGGACCACGGGCATGAAGCTTTTGCGTAGAAATGCCGATTTCTGCACCAAAGCCCAGCGCTCCTCCGTCAGTAAATCGGGTAGAAGCATTATGATAAAGAGCTGCTGCGTCTACAACGTTCATGAAGAAAAGAGCGGTTTGATCGTTTTCTGTTACGATCGCTTCCGAATGCTTTGTCCCATACTGATCAATGTGGGCAACAGCTTCTTCAAGGCTCTCCACTACTTTTACTGCAATATCGAGGCTTAAATATTCGTCTTTCCAATCTGTTTCTTCAGCAGGAATCGCCTCAGGAAACACGTTTACAGCTTTTTCGTCGCCATGTACCTGAATACCATGCTCTTTGAACGCCTTCGCCAATGCTTCATGGTTTACGTTCAGCCAGTCTTCATGTACGATCAATGTTTCCAACGCATTGCACACAGCAGGCCGGTCAGTTTTGGCATTCACCATGATATTGATAGCTTTTTCTGTGTCTGCTTCGCGATCAATATACAAATGACAGTTCCCAACTCCCGTCTCAAGTACGGGAACCGTAGCGTTCTCAACGACCGCCTGGATCAATGCCCCTCCGCCGCGAGGGATTAACACATCAATGTGCTGCTTCATCGTAAACAGCTCTTTTGTGGCGCTTCGGTCGGTGCTTTCAATAAATTGAACAGCATCTCGCGAGATTTTTGTATTCTCCAGCGCTTCGTGCATGACGGATACAATTGCTTTATTTGACGAAATTGCAGAAGACCCGCCTTTTAGCACGATGGCATTTCCTGATTTAAGGGCAAGGCCGGTTGCATCAACGGTAACATTTGGCCTTGCTTCGTATATCATTCCGATGACCCCGAGAGGGACACGGACATTTTTCACTTTCAACCCATTTTCAAGCGTCCATTCTGACAACGTTTCTCCGACGGGATCTTTTAATGCTGCAACCGTTCGCAGCCCTTCAGCAAAGTCAAAAACTCGCTCTTTCGTAAGGGATAAGCGATCAAGGTATGCCGCATCGTACCCTTTTTGTTTTCCTGCTTCTAAATCCTTCTCATTAGCAGCAAGAATTGTTTGAGTATTTTTTTCTAAATGATCAGCCAAAGTAAATAAGGCTTCATTTTTTTCTTGTTCGGACAGCAGGCTTAAAGATTTTGCTGCTTTTTTAGCTTGTATGGCTTGTTTTTCAACCAGACTTATCTCAACCAATTTACTCATCGTTATCCTCCTCCATGTTTGTTAACAAACGGGGATCTTTACGTCCAACTGACATACAAATGTCTCATTATCAATCGCCTCTTCACATGCTCCATCTTCTTCTGTTATCTGCTGAAATTCGTCAGATGCATAGTTCACGATGCCGAGGCCGATTTCCGTTTCTTCTGAGTCGATGATTCGGACGACTGAGCCTTTGTGAAATTCGCCTCTCACTTCTAAAACCTCTGAAGGATGAAGGCTGCTTCCGTTGTTTATTATATCTTCTTTCTTCTTATTCCCAATAACTAAATCACCTTCAGGTCCGGAATTAAAAGCAATCCACTGCATTTTTTGAGAAAGGCAATACGCGCTTGAATTCGGTTCAAAATAGGTTCCACTCGCACTCCCATTCACTACTTCTTGCAAAATGTTCGGACTGTCCGCTTGACCTAAAAACCCGTTGATTCCAGATGCCATAGTGATGTTAAAAGCATCCAGCTTCGATCTCATTCCGCCGGTGCCGACTGAGCTTCCAGCGTCTCCGGCCGCAGCTTCTATTTCCGGGGTAATTTCCGTCACTTTTTTAATTCGCTTAGCATCAGGATACTTCATTGGATTTGCGTCATAAAGACCATCAATATCAGATAGAATCACAAGAAGATCTGAGTTTATTAATCCTGCAACTTTTGCAGAAAGGGTATCGTTATCGCCAAATTTTAAGCGGTTAACGGTAACTGTATCATTTTCATTAATAATTGGTACAATTCCGCGATCCAGCAATACATTCAACGTGTTCCTGACGTTGTTATAGCGATTTTCATCAGAAAAATCATTTTTTGTTATCAAAATTTGGGACGCCACATAGCCATGAGATAAAAAGATCTCTGAGTAAGCCTCCATTAAAAGACCTTGGCCTATAGATGCTGCAGCTTGCTTTTCAGGCAGCGACTCAGGCCTTTTAATGAATCCAAGTTTTCGATATCCTGCCGCTACAGCTCCGGATGAGACTAGAATGACTTCGTGTCCGCTATCCTTAAGCCGTACCACTTGTTCGACCAATTTTTCAAGTTTTCTTCTGCTGATTTCTCCGTGTAAGCTGGTTAATGAACTGCTTCCTATTTTGACGACAACCCGTTTTTTATTTGTTTCGGGGGTCATTTTATCACTCCATTTGTTTTTTCTTATCGTATAAGATTTAATTGGTTCATTTCTTTGCTAATTTCTTCTGAACGCTTTGCGGCCTCTTTAATCGCCTGCTCGATTGCTTCGCCGCCTCCGAATTGCTCTAATGCATGCAATCCTGCTGCAGTCGTACCGTTCGGAGAAGTAACCTTTTCTCTTAGAACAGTTGGGGTTTCACCAGTTTCCAATAACATTTTTGCTGCTCCAAGCAAGGTTTGCGCGCCAATCGCACACGACATTTTTTTATCAAGGCCAGCTGCTTCTCCTGCTTTTTCTATATGCTCCATTAAATAGTAGAAATAAGCGGGTCCGCTGCCTGCAATCCCTGTGAAAACGTCCATTTTGTTTTCTTCAATTGCGTAAACTTCGCCCATGCATCCCAGGATTTCTTTTGCCATGAGTTCTTGCTCTTTAGAAACATGACGTCCGGACGACATCGCTGTCGCAGAAGCCCCGATTGTGCTTGAGGTATTGGGCATAACCCGTATCACAGGCTGTTGATCGTGTAATAAATCTTCAAGATAGGAAGTCGTAATGCCAGCTAGTACTGACAAGACCAATTGATGGGGTTTCACTTTATTTTTCAAGGCGGATAATGCAGCCTCAGCGTCTTTAGGTTTCATAGCTAAAATAAATGTATCGATTTGGTCAAAATCCAGCTCTTCATTTCCTTTACCTTGAATACCGTACGTTTGATGAAGCTCTTCTAAGCGGTTTTTGTTACTGCGGTTTGTTACATAAATTTGTGTTGCAGGGATTTGATCTGATTGGACAATGCCTGAGATCATTCCTTCTGCCATAGAACCTGCTCCGATAAATGCAATGTTCTTATTGTTAATAATAATTAACATCTCCCTGTTTTGTTCGTATGTTAATAACAACGATATTAATCGTAACATGGTTAGATTTTATGTCAAGTTTTAAGTATTTATTACCACGGGATCGCCATAGCAGAAGACGCACGGAGCTTGTTTCGGCGCCATTCTTTGTACTGGTGACTCAATTAGGCATCACTTAATGACTAATACCCATTTAACTGAATAGACAACATATTAATTTACTGTTATACCAATTAATTGCTCAAATTACACTGATCATTGCACAGCCGCATAATTGGCCCACATGAAAAAACAAGGCCACCCTGCTGAGCAGAATGGCCTATTTTTATTAATTTTTTAACGTTGCTGTTAGCGGCGGTACGATTTGTTTTTTGCGGGAAACGACTCCTTTTAAAAGGGCTGTACCATTTTCAAGCTTTACGTCAAAGGCTTCCTCTACTGCATTTGAAGCGTCACCTGAGACGAGGACAACAGAATCATTATTTAAAATATCTGTAATGACAAATAAGAATAAATTTAAATCTTTGTCGGCTATCGCTTTCGCAAATGCAGCTTCCAGTTCTTCCTGACGGGCAAGCACTTCATTCGTGTCTACTGTATTTACTTGAGCAACTTCCACTTTGTAGCTTCCCATTTGAAATTCTTTTGCATCAAGAGTAATCAGCTCTTGGATCGATTTGCCACTGAGATCGGCACCTGCTTTAAGCATTTCTAAACCATAGCTATCAGCATCGACTTCTGCAATTTCAGCTAATTCTTTTGCCGCGGCAACATCTTCTTCAGTACACGTTGGCGACTTGAATAAGAGTGAATCAGAAATAATTGCAGACAGCATTAAACCCGCAATATTTTTTGGCACTGAAATTCCGTTTTCCTTGTACAGCTTGTTTAAAATGGTTGCCGTACATCCAACAGGCTCAGCGCGGTAATACAACGGATCACTTGTTTCGAAATTTGAAATACGGTGATGGTCGATGACTTCAATGACGCGGACATTCTGAATATCAGCCGCACTTTGCTGGCGTTCGTTATGATCAACCAGGATGACTTGTTCAACTTCATCCGCCACTGTTTCTACGAGGCGGGGAACTTCCGCTTGAAATTGATCAAGTGCATATTGTGTTTCTTCATTGACCGTACCTAAACGGACGGGTTCAGCATC
Organism: Bacillus capparidis; assembly: GCF_017832095.1. Classification (NCBI taxonomy): domain Bacteria; kingdom Bacillati; phylum Bacillota; class Bacilli; order Caryophanales; family Bacillaceae; genus Bacillus; species Bacillus capparidis. The sequence goes on along the minus strand of NZ_JAFDST010000003.1, from coordinate 417,467 downwards.
CATGCCTAATTTGTTTTTTAAATCTGCATACGCGATTGCAGAACAGATCGTGTCTGTGTCTGGATTTTTATGACCAAAGATAAGTGTTTTTCCCATAATACGACTCCTTTATTGATTATAATAGAATGAACCGTCTTCTAGGATTTATTCTACCAGATAACCTACAATCTTGACCATATGTCAAATCAACCCGATAAATCAGACTATTTGTCTATTTCCTTTGAGTATTGCCGTGTTTTTTAGGTAAAATTTCTTTGACAAGTGCAGCGGTTTCATTGTGATACAAGGAGCTATCGCTAATGAGCATGTTAACTACCGGAGAAAAAATTGATTTAGAACTATATAGTAAAGAGCTAGTCGAAATAAATTTGATAGTCAAATAACGGGTAAGAAAAAAATACAAAAGGAGAGCACATATCGTACATAACAATATGTGCTCTCCTTTATTAAAGACTTTATAATTAATTCGACTCTAGTTGAGAAGGATACAAGGTCATTCCGCCATCCACAAAGAGAGTTGCTCCTGTTACATAGCTTGCTTCTTCAGATACAAGCCATGCTGCGGCAGCTGCTACTTCTTCCGGTTTCCCGAACGTTTTCATTGGGATTTTTTTCAGCTGTGCCTCTTTCGCTTCACCTTCTAGATCGGGATTGCTTTCTGTCGCAATTGTACCCGGTGCAAGTGAATTGACACGAATTGATTTTTCCGCATAATCCAATGCCAGCGTTTCGGTCATCAGCTTCATTCCGCCCTTAGATGAAGAATAATGGACATTGCCTGGACGCGGAATTTGCTGGTGAACACTTGAAATATTCAAAACCGTTCCTTTGATATCATTTTCAAGCATATAACTGATTGCTTCTTTTGCTCCTAAAAAGGTTCCTGTCAGATTGACATCTATTACTTTTCTCCATTGTTCAAGCGTCATTTCATGCGGGAGAACCTCATCCCCGTTAAATCCAGAATTATTCACCATAACATCTATCGTTCCAAAATTTTCGACTGCTGCATTTATCAGCGCGGAGATGCCTTCTTCGGAAGAAACATCCGCTTTCACCGCAACTGCTTTGCCGCCGCTTTTTTCAATATTTTTTGCAGTTTCCTCCCCGCCTTCAGGATCACTGCGATAGTTGACCACTACGTTCATTTTTTCTTTGCCAAATCGTTCGGCAATCGCCTTTCCAATCCCTTTGGAAGAGCCTGTAACAATTGCTGTTTTTCCTGCTAAATCGGTATACATTTAACTTCCTCCATTTCTGAAATGCTATCAATAAATTTCCCCAATTCTTTTGATTTAAAACAAAGACACAAAAAAAGCAAAGCCATTATAGCTCTGCTTCCGATATAATTAACACGAACCTCTAATGATTAACTCAGGCGCAAATCGGTAAACACGAAACGGGTCATCTGTCTTTCCGTTAATCCTGTCCAACAAAATGTCTGCGGTTTTTTCTCCCATTTCTTTTACGGGCTGGTTAACGGTCGTAATCGAGGGATTATACAAATTGGAGTATGTTACTTCATCGATGCTCACCAATGCCAAATCGTTCGGCATAGACAAGCTGACCTTATTAATAAAAGAAAGTACTTCGCGCAACACCAGGTCATTTCCCGCAACGATCGCCGTCGGTTTATTTTCCTGCAGAAACCGTTGTTCCAAAACTCCTTGTATTTCTTCTCTCGGAACAGAAAACACATTGTTCTCTTGTACCTCCAATTGATAAAAAGACATTGCCTCCTTAAACCCTTCAATTCTTTCTCTCCTTGTTGACACCGGGATGTCTGTCGGCAGTGTCAAGAAAGCAATATTTTCATGGCCTTTGTTTTGCAGCTGAGAAACAGCCAGGCGACAAGCCGCTTTATTGTCCAAAAGGATACAATCTGTCGTCACACCATCCACGATCCGGTCAATAAAAACGAGTGGAATTCCGTATGAAATCACGTAATTGTAAACTTTAGGGTCATTCCCAACTGGAAAAATAATAATGCCATCCACTTGTTTTGAAATTAATAAGTCTATATAGTCGGATTCCTTTTCAGGGCTGTCATCTGAATTACAAATAAACACTTTAATTTCATGAGATTGGAGCCGTTCTTCTACAACACGAACAATTTCTGTTGAAAGGTGGTGAAGCAGATTCGCTAAAACGATCCCCACAACTTTCGTTTTCTTCACTTTTAAATTTCGTGCGTTGTCATTTGGGCGAAAATTCAGCTCTTCAATTACTTTTGCTATTTTATTTTTTGTTTCTGAACTCATATACTGATATCGTTTATTAAGATATTGGGAGACTGTACTTTTCGAAACACCAGCTTTATCAGCCACATCAGTAATCGTTATTTTCTTCTTATTTTCCATAATTTCTCCTGTATCCATAATAATTGTAAGAATAATACGAATATCATACCAAATTTCAGGAAAAATCTCTATTTAATAGTAAGTCGCCTTTTTTACAAAGCTAGTTCAGACCTCTTTATTCTGTGCCTTCTTATAATGAGCATTCTCTTCCTTAGATTTGCGCTTCAATCCTAAATTATTTGCCAGAAACATATCAACAATCCGCTTAGGAAGCAGCCGAGGGATGACCCAATTACTTATCGGACGCTGCACGGCCTTGTACCCGTATCGAACAGGAGGATTGGTCGCCGTCAAAGCCTTCCATACGATCTCTCCTAGTCGTTCAGCAGTGTATCCTTTCTTTCCATTTTCAATCATGTACTGGCGAAATGTCTCCATAGCTGAGGCATATTCGGTGTTTTGGTAAGAAGAGAAATCATCCTGTTCTGCCTTATCCCAGATCGCTGTCGCAACGGATCCAGGCCCTATCACAATGACATCAATTCCATGGATCATCAATTCTCGGCGAAGGGTCTCTGAAAAACCCTCGATTCCAAACTTCGATGCATGGTACGCTCCAAGAAATGGACCTGCTATCTTTCCGCCAATTGAACTGATATTAACAATCCGGCCTGGATCGCCCGATAGTTGATCGTCTGCTCCGAGCAGCTCGGCAAATGCCTGGGTTACGATTAACGGACCGATAAGGTTTACTTCTATTTGCCAGCGATAATCGCTAATCGGCTGATGGATCAGCGGAGCAGGAACAGCGATACCAGCATTGTTGACCAACCCAAACAAGGTTCTTCCTTGAAGACGATCCCGCACCACGGCGGCTCCCCGCTGAACGGCTTCCTCGTCAGTAACATCAAAGAAAAGCGGAGTAAATGCCTCTCCCCATTCGGCACTCAGCCGATCAGCGTCTTCACTCTTACGGACACTTCCAAAAACATGGAACCCTTTTTCAATCAAGATTTTGGCTGTTCCCCATCCGATACCTGAGGAAACACCGGTGACCACGACAGATTGCATGAAAAAACCTCCTAGAGTAGTTAGATTCAGTTTGAAGCGATGAATTTTAATTGCATTAAGTTATAAACTAAATATATTATATATTATTTTTATATGTATTGAAAATATTATGTTTTCCTCTTTCTCATTAAACTAATTTCTTGTGAGGAAAATCAGAGCGATTTCATTTCGAAATACAAATTATTTTTTTCTGTTCATAACGAAAGAAAATAATGGTAAATAATTACGAATTTTTAAAAAATACGATAGGTTTTCTAACAACATCAGATAAATCCAAATGATTCATTGCTATAATGATTCAAAATTCAGATAATAAAAGGAGAGAATATTTCATGAAAAAAACACATCCTGCACTTATTATTTTTCTGTTCTTTTTAGGCTGGGTCTTTATGTATGCTGATCGAAACATTCTTTCACCCGTAATGGGAAGCATTGGGGAAGAGTGGAATTTGGATAAGGCGCAATTAGGGTTGATGTCTACCGTCTTTTTTGCTGCTTATGCAGCGATGCAGATTCCCACTGGTTTTTTGGCTGATCGATTCGGCCGCGTAAAGATTTTGGTTGCCGGTTATCTTCTGTTTGGAGTTGCCACTTATTTAAGCGGAATCGCTGCAACTTTTGGAATGTTTTTGCTTATGCGCGCGTTAACCGGACTAGGAGAAGGGACGTATTACGGAACTCAATACGCCATTTCTTCCAATACGACCCCGAAAAAATATCGGGGACTTGTCTCTGCCATTATTAATAGCGGAATGGCTTTTGGTATCTCGCTCGGATTTATTATGGCAAGCCATTTCACTTATACGCTAAATCATGGATGGCAATTCTCGTTTTATATATTTGCGATTCCAACAGTCATTATCGCCATACTGATTGGAATTTTTGTACGTGATAACAACCATACCCCAAAAAACAATGAAGCGGAGCAGCCTCAAGAAAAACCAAATGTGAAGCTCCTATTTACCAAAAATCATATCTTTGTTTACATTATTATCTTTTGTTCCTTATACGGATTTTTCGGTATGCTGACCTGGCTACCGTATTATTTGCAAACCGTAAGAGAAATAGAAGGGTCACAAACAGGGATCATCGCTTCCCTAGTTCCGTGGGCCTCAATTCCAGGTGCCATTTTGTTTGGTTATTTATCAGATAAAATTAAAAGCAAAAAGCCTCTGATCGTATTTTTGGGCATAGCTGGAGCACTTTTTCAATTTGTCATTCCTTATACGCAAAACTACTCGTTAATGATCGTCGGATTGGTGATGTACGGATTGCTCGGAAAACTGGCGCTGGATCCAGTTTTAATCTCATATATGGCAGATATTACACCCGCTTCAATGTATTCAAGAGTTTACGGATTTTTCAATTTCAGCGGCATGCTCTCTTCGGTATTTGCCCCATATATTACTGGATACTTTGCCGATCTGACCGGAAGCCTTGAGTTTGGTTTTTATCTATCAGGTGGATTACTGATCATAGGCTCTGTATTGTTCCTGTTCACTGATAAACATGCAAATAATTCCAATGATTCTGTGAAAATTGATTATTTACCTAAGGAAGGAAAAACAGTATGAATCAATCGCTAGTCGGTTCAAAAACGATGGTTGTAAGTCCGCATTATCTGGCCTCTTCAGCCGGGAATACAATTTTGCTGCGGGGAGGAAATGCCTTTGATGCAGCGGTCGCTGTGAGTGCTTGCTTAGCAGTTGTTTATCCCCATATGACCGGGCTCGGAGGAGACTCATTTTGGCTAACGTACTGCTCGAAGGAGCAAAAAGCACGTGCATATAATGGAAGCGGACGAGCTGGATCAAAAGCTGACCGCGAGTTCTTCAGCGGACTCGACTCAATTCCTTACCGAGGAATCAAAAGTATTATCACTGTACCCGGAATGATAGACAGCTGGGACGCAATATTGAAAAAGTACGGGAGACTCACATTAGCTGAAGTACTTGCACCAGCTATCGAATACGCGGCTTCGGGCTTTCCGCTTTCTAACGACCAATATGAAAATACTGTCCAAAGAGCTGACGTGTTACGCCAAGATTCCGATACAGCATCTATTTTCCTGCCTGACAATCGGCTTCCAAATAAAAATGAACGATTTGTACAGCGAAATCTGGCAAATACCTTAAAACAGATTGCAGAAAAAGGCAGAGATGAATTTTATAAGGGCGAGCTTGCGAAACGGATCGTAACAAGCCTGCAAGAAAAAGGGGGGTTATTGACGTTCGAAGATTTTTCTGGGCACTCCGGAAATTGGACAGAACCAATATCCGCTTCCTACCGTGACTGCACGATGTTTCAAGTCCCCCCTAATTCTCAAGGGTTCGCTGGCTTGATGATCTTGAATATTCTTGAAAACTATGATCTCGCATCAATACCACACGGTTCTTACGAATATTATCATTTGCTGACAGAAGTGATAAAAGCAAGCTTCCAAGACCGGAATGCCGTATTAACGGATCCCGATTTTCATCCGATCCCGCTTGAAAAATTACTCAGCGCGTCCTATGCAAGTGAAATGGCACAGTCGATTGATTTCAGCAAAGCGAAAGATAGTTTTAGCGAACCGGTTGGAAATGACACGGCTTATGCAGCCGTAGTCGATGAGGAAGGCAATTGTGTTTCCTTTATCCAAAGCATTTACTTTGAATTTGGATCAGGCGTCGTTGCAGGGGATACTGGGATCATTATGCAAAACAGAGGCTCTTTCTTTTCTCTCGATCCTTCACACGTGAATCGTTTGGAACCGAATAAGCGCACCTTCCATACGCTGATGCCCGCGATGGCGTGTAAAAACGGAAAGCCGTATATTTTGTACGGCACGCAAGGCGGTGAAGGACAGCCGCAAACTCAAGCAGCCATAATTACAAGAATGCTTGACTATCACATGAATCCTCAGCAAGCCATCAATGAACCGAGATTTTTGTGGGGAAGAACATGGGGAGAAGCCACACAGGAATTAAAACTCGAAAGCAGGATCAGCCAGAACGTGTCTGATGAGTTGGAAAAAGCCGGCCATATCGTCAATCGAGTCGCTGAATTCGACGGAGTCATGGGCCATGCCCATGCCATTTTAATTGATGAACAAGGCTTTCTGCACGCCGGCGTTGATCCAAGAAGTGATGGAGAGGCTGTGGGGAGGTAGTTGTTTCTGCTATTACTTGAGACAAACGACGCTCTGATTGGGATGAAATCCTCCCAATCGGAGCTTTTTTGGTATTCTGTTGGTGTTTCACAAAGCTTTTTCTTACCTTGCTACGATTTATTCTACCCACCTTTGCTTTTTTCTGCCCGGTTTGCGATTAATTGTGACCACATTATAATTTATTGTTACCTGTTTGGATTTTTTTCGCTCTAATAAGTTTGACACGAAACCAAATGGTGTTATATAATCCGAAACAGAACCAAATGGTTTCATATTTTATATTAAAAGGAGAATCACTTTGGAAAATAATAATCAAACTCAGCTGGAGGACATTAAGCAGACCATTCTTATTGACGCGCCGATTCAAAAAGTGTGGAACACCGTTTCAACGTCAGAAGGTATCGAATCATGGTTCATGTCAAATGATTTTCAACCGGAAGAAGGACACGAGTTCCATTTACAAACACCTTTTGGACCATCTCCATGTAAAGTAGTAGAATTCGATCCTCCCCATCGACTCTCTTTTACGTGGGATGTCGACGGCTGGATTGTGTCATTTCTTTTAAAGGAGTTGGACGGCAAGACTGAGTTTACGCTTATCCATGGCGGATGGAAGCATCCTGATGACATTCTTCCGAAAGCAAATGAGAAAAGCTCAATTATTCGTGACAGAATGGATCACGGCTGGGTTAAAATTGTTGAAAGCCTTAGAAAGGTTACTGAAAATTAATGGCGGAATCAGCAAAAAAGCATGATGTTTTTCAAGCGATTGCTGATCCAACACGCAGAGAAGTGCTAAAACTGCTTTCTGAAAAAGAACTGCCAATTTCAGAAATAACGGAGCATTTTCCAATGACCCGTACAGCCATTGCCAAGCACCTTGTCATTCTTTCAGAAGCAAACCTGGTCAGCGGGAGGAAGGTCGGCAGAGAAAAACGCTACTGGCTGAATCCAGAGCCCCTAACAGAATTGAAAGAATGGCTTTCGTATTATGAACAATTTTGGGATAACAAACTATCCATTCTTAAGCACGTGGTTGAAAACCAAGAAAATACGGATGCAGCAGACTTAAAAACTGCACCTAAAAAAAACCCCTGATGAAGGGGTTTTTATGTATTACTGGCGTTTTTTCAATTGTAAATTGCCTTTATTAAATATGACAACAGCATTAAAAGCTTCATATAAAGCATAAATAGGATAGCAGAATGCTAGAAAAACAAATATCGTAGGTACTTTTTCTATGATAGGAAAGTAACCAGCCAGGAAACTCTGTACTGCAATACCCAGATAAACTAACAAAGGAATTGCGATTACTGCTATTAGAAGCAATAACGGAGTCATCTTCGTTTCTTTAAGCTTTGCGCGACAGTGAGGACATTTCATAGTAAATGGGGTAGAAAAGTCCTCGAAATGTTCAATAGTAAGTGCTTCTTCACAACTAGGGCAAGGTATAGAAGTTCTCATATGTGTTTCTCCTTTGAATAAAAATAAATCCGACTTTATTATAATAGGAACACTTAGGTAATGATACCTATTTTTTAGAAAACACGAACACTAAACTGCCGAACAGTTTGACTCTAACAATTGAAACAAATTAAGAGCTGAAGCATATAAAACGCTTCAGCTCTTTCATTTAAAAAGCATAAAAGACAATAATAAACCAAGAAACAGCGAAAAGAAGAATCACCCATTTTTCACCAGAATTCAAAGTAAAAAAAACATATGATATGGTCAACATCCCAAAAGAAAAAAATTTAACATACACCTTAATCGATTCAGGTGAAAAATCATACACAAAAAGAGATAGGATCACAAAAGCTCCAAAGATGTTTGCTATTCGTTTGAAATTATCCTTATTCATTATAAATCTCCTACTCTCTCCCGACTCAGAACCCTCGCTTTAAGTCTCGTACCTTCAAGGTCAAGTTGCTCTACTCTAATATATCCCAACACTTTTCTATCCTTATTTTGTAAAACCTGGGCACTACAATCAAGAAAGAAAATAGAACTTCCATACCAAAAAGGCGGCCAGCATCAGCTGACCACCTTTTTTATTAATATCCCGTTTCTTTATTCACCACATTTAACAGTGGCTTGCCTTCGGAATAACGCTTTAAGTTTTGCAAAAATAAGTCCATGACACGATCATGGTGTCTTGCGGAGTTGTAGGCATTATGTGGAGAAACGATCACATTTTCGAGCTCCCAAAACGGATGGTCCTTCGGCAATGGCTCAACTTCAAACACATCAAGCGCAGCTCCGGCTATTCGTCCGTCGCTCAAGAACTCTATTAAATCATTTTCCACCACTGTATTTCCACGGCCGATATTTATTAAGAAGCTATCCTTTTTCATTTTGCTTAACCGTTTTTTATTTAAAAAAGATTGTGTCTCTTTCGTGGACGGAAGAGCTAAGACGATAAAATCGGACTGTGACAGAACTTCATCCACTCGATCCATTCCCACTACTGAATCAGCCGGCTCATTTTCCCTTCTTTTGCCGGGATTTTTACGGCAGCCGATCACTCCCATGCCAAGCGCTTTACATCGTTTGGCGATTTCAAAGCCGATTTCGCCATACCCAATGATTCCTACTGTAGAATAGGAGAGATCAGTTAACGGAAGACTTGCCCATTCTTTATTCATTTGGTTTTTAATCATCGTGGGGATGCCTCTGGCAAATGAAGTAATAAGAGCGATCGTATGCTCCGCAATTGGAACAGACGTACATCCTTTTGAGTTGGTGATGATGAGATCGTTAGAAAGGATCTCTTCATGTAACATCGCATCCAATCCAACACTGACCGAATGAACCCATTTGACGTTTGGCGCTTTTTTTAGAATGTTCAGGTTATCGTGCAGCCCCAAAGTAAAGAGTACCTCACAGTCTGATACATCCATAGTCGACTCAGGTTCAGGTTCGCCCAACTTCCAGGGTTCAATGATCACTTCTGAACATACCTCTTTAAATTTTTTAACGTATTCTTCAGAGATATCCAGTCTGATATAAATGACTGGAGCTGTTTTTTTAGATTCAGTCATTGAAACACTCATTACAAAGCCTCCTCTAAAACCTCACGATTGTTTTTATAATCATTGTAGGATTCGGCAATCCGTTGAATTCCCCGTCTAATTTGTTCTTCATCACAGAAGGTGAAGCTAAGACGGATATGGTTTAACTCATCGTTCTGCAAGTAAAAATGCTTCCCGTCAAGATAACCCACCCCATTTTTAAGTGACTTCTCCATAAACTCACTCGTATCTACCTCAGCAGGGAATGTGAGCCAAAGGAAAAAGCCGCCCTCAGGCATTTGATAGGAAACTTCATTGCCGAAATATTCATGAATACTTCGAACCATCGCATCTTTTCTAGCGCGATAAATCGATGTTAAATATTGGACGTGCTGCTCAAAATCTATTTTTGCTAGAAATTGAGAAACTATCTCTTGAACAAACACACTCGTAGAGCCATCGGATTTCAGCATCCTCATTTTATTAATGACTTGTTCACCTGCAATGGCCCATCCCATACGTATACCAGGTGCAATGATTTTAGAAAATGTGCTTATATAAATGACTCGTTCGGGTCCGAAAGAGTAAATGGAAGGGACAAAACCTCCGCTAAAGCTCAATTCAACATACGCATCATCTTCTAGCACATAAAAATTATATTCATAGGCCAGCTCAGCTAACTTCTTTCTTCTTGCAAGAGACAAATTAACTCCTGTCGGGTTGTGGTAATTCGGCATCACATAAAACATTTTCGGCATCGGTTTGCCTTTAACCTTTGCTTCAATCAGTGCTTGTTCCACGAGATCGACTCGCAATCCATCCTCATCAATAGGAAAAGAGGTTAGCTCGACTTCAGCTAGGGAGAACTGGCGGATCGCTCCGAAAAAAGAAGGGGCTTCAATCCAGACATGATCTCCCGGATCAGCGAGTGTTCTAGTCGCTAAATCAATGGCTTGCATCGACCCAGAAGTGACTAAGATATTTTCATTCTCTGATTGAATCGAACGTAATTCAGAACGTTTTTTAATCCACTCATTTACCTTCTTAGGACCTGTCCCCCCAGTATATTGGAGTGATTCCAGACCCTGCGTTTGGAGAGCGGAAACTGCTGCTTCCGAAAGTAAAGGAATAAGAAAAGATTCCTTAGCGGGAAATCCGAATGAAAGAGGGACAAAGTCAGGATGCTCTTCTGCAAGAGCAGCAGATATTAAAGGCAATTCAGGAAAACGTTTAGAGAAGGAAAATTCCGTCAATTGATGCATTGATAAAACCCCCAATTTTAAGATTACATTTCACCTATCATTTCATTATAAATCATTTGATAATTCCTACACTCCATTTGTGAGGTTATATTACGGCAAAGGAACTTAATGCGATGTTAAAGATAATAGAAGATTGTTAAATTCAGACTGAATCCGGCGCGTACAGCTGCCTGGTACACCTTTCCCAATCATTGTTCCATCGATTTCTACAATCGAACACACTTCATATGGCAAGCTGAGCAAGATTTAAAGGCCCTGAAACGCAGGGCCCTTTTTAAATCCTGTAGAATTTTTTTGTATTCACTAATATTTTTAGATATGTGTCCTCTATTGAAGCTTTTTTTAAAGCCGCGATGGTTTCAATGGACTGGTGAATCATCAATGGACTCGTCATTATTCCTTTAAATGGTCCCTCAAATGGCCAAGGTCCATCTGTCTCGACCATTAATCGCTCCATAGGATACACCCTGACCAAATCTTGAATTTCTTTCTCATAAACGACGTCGGGAGTTACGGAAATAAAATAACCATTCTGTATCATTCGTTCAATCGTTTTCGGATCACCTTTAAACCAATGAAAATGTGCTTTTGATAAGGAATGTTTCTCCAGAAGGTCACACACAATAGGAGCATCCTCATAAACGGCATGCAGGACAATTGGTTTCTCCCATTTTTTTGCTAGAACGATAAAGGTCTCCAACAGTTCAATATACTTGTTTAATGAAAAGCTGCCATTTTTCTTTTGTTTTCTAAGGTAATAAGGCAGCCCCACTTCCCCGATAGCTGCCATGTCATAGCGGTTCTTTTCAATCCAGGCCACAAGTGTTTGCAGCTGGCTTTCAGATGGGAGAGGTTGTTCAGGATGAAAGCCAAACGCAGGCTTCACTTTCGAGTGCGCTTTCGATAGCGATAGGTTCTTTTTGCACGATTGGAGGTCAAAAGAGACTGAAACGATCGCTTCTAGCAAGGAAGCCTCTTGAAAAATAGCAGTCAGCTCTTCTTCTTTATATTGATCCAAGTGAATATGGGCATCTATGATTTTTTTCAAGATTTTCACTCCTAATCTATAACCAAAATTCTCGTTCCACATGCACGGATGAAATACCCTGCTTAATTGCACAAATGTCAGCCGGAATTGCACAATTTACTGAGTCAATTGCTCAGAAGAGGGACGGAATTTCACAAATCACCAAGATAATCGAACAAAAACGTGACAGAATTGCACAGTTCACCATGATAATTGTACAAAAGCCGTCGCCCAGATATTGATTTACTTCTTAATTATACATATAAAAAACCTTATCTCTGGCAAATAGAGATAAGGCAAAATATTTAAGATGAAAAAACCGTCAATTCCTTTGCTGTTGCAAAGACCTCTTCGCCTTCTTCAAGCTTTAACTCTGCGAATTCATCCTCGGATAATTCGACATGAATTTGTCTATTGGTATCTTTTCTCTGTAATTCTAATCGAACGATGGGGCCGAGCTTTTGAACATGCAGCACAACTGAGTGAATAGAATGCTCACCTGCCGGCTCTTTGCTGATGGAAAAACGATGTGGCCTCGCATAGGCTACTCCTGAACCAGGACTCTTATCAAGCTCTTTAGGGATTTCGATTTTGATTGTTCCATCAAGGAGATAGCCGTCAGAAATCTTTCCGCTAAATTGGTTTACATTTCCGAGAAAATCATAAACAAACGGCGTGGCTGGTCTGTCATATACTTCTTCAGGTGTGCCGATTTGTTCAATTTCCCCTTCATTCATAATGACCACTCGATCCGAAATATCCAATGCTTCCTCCTGATCATGAGTAACAAAAACACTGGTAATTTGAAACTCATCATGCACTTTCCTCAGCCAGCGCCGAAGCTCTTTTCTCACCTTCGCATCCAGCGCACCGAATGGTTCATCGAGAAGGAGCACTTTGGGATTAACAGCAAGCGCGCGGGCCAAAGCCACCCGCTGCCTTTGTCCTCCTGACAGCCGCGCAGGATAACGGTCTTTCCATTCGGTCAGCTTCACCACTTCGAGCAGCTCATTCACACGTTCTGCAATCTGTTTTTTGGTCGGCCTTTCCTTTCGCGGCCGCACCCGTAATCCGTATGCGATGTTATCAAATACAGTCATGTTTTGAAAAAGGGCATAGTGCTGAAAAACAAACCCTACATTACGTTCTTTCACATGCGTATTTGTCTGGTCAATTCCTTCAAAAAGAATTTTTCCTCTGTCTGCATGCTCCAGCCCGGCAATTATGCGAAGCAGCGTCGTCTTCCCCGATCCAGAAGGCCCCAGCAGAGAAATCAGCTCTCCTTTCTGAATGGTTAAGCTAAGGTCTTTTATGATAGTAGACGTACCATAGGACTTGTCAATCTGTTCAATGGTGATACCCATCATTACACTCCGTTCTTGGAAAACGATTTTTCGGCCGATTTTGCTTTTCGCTCTAACAATCCTTTGATAATTAGGGTCAAAACGGCAAAAATTGATAGTAGGGATGCTACTGCAAAGGCTGCAGAAAATTGATACTCGTTATAAAGGATTTCAATATGCAAAGGCATCGTATTCGTCAATCCGCGAATGTGCCCGGAAACGACAGAAACGGCGCCGAATTCACCAACAGACCTTGCCCCGCACAGGATAACCCCATATAGCAGCGGCCATTTAATATTAGGAAGAGTCACAAGCCAAAATGTCTTAAAGCCGCCCGCTCCGAGCGTAAGAGACGCTTCTTCCTCTGACGTTCCCTGGCTCTGCATAAACGGAATCAGCTCACGTGCAACAAACGGAAAGGTCACAAATAACGTAGCCAAAATAATGCCTGGTACTGAATAAATGATCTTTAAGCCATTCTCGATTAACCAAGGTCCAAAAACTCCGGTTGACCCGAACAAAAGAACAAAAATTAAACCGGCAATGACTGGAGAAACGGCAAATGGAATGTCCAAAATAGTTGTCAAAACCTGTTTCCCTTTAAACTCGTATTTCGTGACAAACCATGCAGCAGCTACGCCGAACAGGGCATTTAAAGGGACGGATATGATTAAGACAAGCAAAGTCAGCTTAATTGCCGCAATTGCATCCGGATTCGTAATCGCCTCCAGATAAGTGCCAAATCCTCTTTCAAAGGCTTTAATGAATACTAAAAAAAGAGGGAGCAGCAAAAACAAAGCGACAAACAAGTAACAAAGAGAGATCAAACTAACCTTGACCCATCTTGATTCGGATGATGGTTCATGACGTCGGATAGATTTATGTGCTTTCACTGATTCTTGTTGTTTCTTTTGTGCGATCGTGTTCATTTCTTCTGCCTCCTACAGCCCGTTTCTTGAAACTTTCCACTGCCACAGATTAATGAGGAGCAAGAGAATAAATGAAATGACCAGCATGATGCAGGCAACCGCGGCTGCTCCATTATAATCATATTGTTCAAGCTTTGACATAATAATGAGTGGTGCAATCTCTGTTTTCAGCGGGATGTTTCCTGCAATAAAAACAACTGAGCCATATTCGCCCAAGGATCTCGCAAATGCCAAAGAAAATCCTGTGATCAGCGATGGCAATAGCTGTGGAAAAATCACGCTAATAAATGTGCGGCCTCTGCTGGCACCGAGTGTGGCAGAGGCTTCCTCCATTTCTTTATCTAGGCTTTTAATGACCGGCTGCACTGTCCTTACAACGAACGGTATCCCGATAAATATAAGGGCAATAATGATTCCGATCGGAGTAAAAGCCACTTTTGTATGAAACAGCTGGCCGATCCAGCCATTCGGCGCATACAGCTCCGTCAAAGCAATACCCGCCACAGCAGTAGGCAGGGCGAACGGGAGGTCAATTAAACCGTCAATCATTTTCTTTCCCGGAAAGCTGTAGCGGGTAAGTACCCAAGCTAATAACAGGCCGAATATTGCATTAAAAACAGCTGCGGCTAAGGAAGTTAACACAGTAAGACGCAGGCTCGCCAGCACCCTTGGATCTTTAATGATTTCCCATAATTCGCCCGGCCCGAGAGCAGCTGTTTTCACAAAGATCATCGATAATGGAATAATGACAATAAGACTCAGATAGGACAACGTAATTCCCATACTGATCGTAAAGCCTGGAAGTAATCGTTTTTGTCTTGTTGCAGCTGCAGGTTTAATCGTTTACTCCCCCTTTTTACCTGAGTAAATCTGATCGAATGTCCCGCCGTCACTGAAATGTGTTTCCTGAGCTTTTTTCCAGCCTCCGAATTTTTCATCATCAATCGTTACAAGATCAATATCAGGAAATGTCTTGCTATATTCTTTACGAATGTCTTCATTTCGAGGGCGGTAATAATTTTTGGCAGCTATTTTTTGCCCTTCATCGGAATATAAGTGTTCCAAATACGCTTTAGCTACTTTCTCTGTGCCTTTTCGTTTTGCCACCTTGTCAACAATGGCAACTGATGGCTCAGCAAGAATACTGCTTTCTGGATAAACGATTTCAAATTGATCTTTTCCAAGTTCATTTATAGATAAGTACGCTTCGTTTTCCCAAGCCAGCAGGACATCACCGATTCCTCGTTCTACAAACGTAGTGGTTGCCCCCCTTGCCCCTGAGTCAAGGACTTCTACATTTTGGAACAACTCTTTCATGTATTGTTTGATCTTGTTTTCGTCACCGTTATATTTCTTATCCGCATAATCCCAAGCAGCTAAGTAATTCCAGCGTGCACCTCCCGAGGTTTTCGGATTTGGCGTAATCACTGAAACATCATCACGGATTAAATCATTCCAGCTTTTGATATTCTTCGGATTGTCTTTCTTTACGAGAAACACAATTGTTGAAGTATAAGGTGATGAATTATCAGGAAGCTCCTTCTGCCACCCTTCATCAATCAAACCCGCACCTGCAATGCTATCAATATCGTAAGCAAGAGCCAGTGTTGCGACATCCGCCTCCAGTCCATCGATAATCGATCGTCCCTGTTTCCCTGAACCTCCATGAGATTGCTGAAACGTAACTGTCTGACCTGTCTCTTTTTTCCAATGATCCTGAAACTCTTTATTGTACTCCTGGTAAAGCTCTCGTGTAGGATCATAGGATACGTTAAGCAATTCTACCGGTTGATCTTTGCTCTCACTTTCAGAGGATGTATTACCCGAAGAGCATCCCGCAGCCAAAAAGATTGCAGTCAATCCGATAGTTAAAGTTTTAAAAAGTTTCATAGTATTTCCCCCTACAATTCTTATTTTTTCTGGAAAATCTTAAATTTTAACTCTTCATGAGATATATCAATAATATTCAAACTTTTCTTACCTGTCAACTCGGTTTTATAGTTTGCTTTAAATTTATGGGTATTAGGTAACAAACGAATATGATGAAAAATACCTTCCTTAAAGATAACCATGTTCCGACGTTGGTTTTCCTGCCGAAATGAATTGGACGTCCTTCTTAGTTCGTGAATGGATCAAGCAAACATTTGACGTATCCTACACAGATCGAGGTATTCAATGAACAGAAAAAACCCTAAATAAAAAGGGTTTTATAAATAATACCGGTTATTTAAACAGAGTTTCTTCATCATTTTAAAATGCAATTTATTTATATTGACAGATAAAGCTACTGTTGGCCGTTCTTCATAAGGTTTCCATCTAAATTTAGCCCAATGACACCCGCAATAATGAGCAGGATTGATAAGATTTTTATCGTGGAAAGAGGTTCTTTAAAGTAGATTATTCCAATCACAGCAATTATAGCTGTTCCAACACCAGACCAGATCGAATAGGCTACACTCACATCAATTTTTTCAAGTGATAACGTTACAAGTGTTAGACTGAGCCCGTAAAATATAAAAATTGAAAAAGATGGAATCAATTTTGTGAAACCAACAGAAAACTTCATTGACGTTGTGCCAATAATTTCAGCAAAAATACCTAAGATTAAATAAATCCAGCTCATCTACTTTTCTCCTTATACATTCATTGAACTGATAAAGAATAAATGAAACGTCAATGCTTGACTTGTCCATCAAAACGGCTGATCACCGGCAATCGTTACCCTCTCAGCTTTTCTATTATGTGGAAAATAATCAGAAACAGCATAATGCTGCGTAGCTCGATTATCCCAGAAAGCAATAGAGTTAGGCTCCCACTTAAAGCGCACTTGATATTCAGGAACGTGCGTTTGAAGAAATAAATAACGAAGAAGCTCTTCACTTTCCTGTTCTTCTAAACCTATTATTCTCGTTGTAAAAGAAGGATTAACGAATAAAAGCTTTTGTCCTGTTTCCGGATGAGTACGGACCACCGGGTGTGCAACTGCAGGGAACTCTGACTGTTTTTCACGTAATTCCTCAGGGCTCAATAAATGACTGAATGAAGGAGTAAAATCATGTAAAGCTTGCAATCCATCAATCTTCTTTTTTACTTCCTCGGGTAAGTTATCGTATGCAGCACCCATATCTGCCCACAAGGTGTCGCCACCAACGGGCGGTACATCAATTAACCGTAAAATAGATGCTTTAGCTGGTTTTTCACGAAAAGTTACATCAGCGTGCCAAATATTTTCGTGGCCGCTTTGTTTATGATTTCGAGCAAACTGAATCACATGATTTGATCGGTCTTTTGGAACTGAGTAAAAAGGATGGACTTCAAGCTCTCCCCATAAACGTCCCAATTCCAGTTGCTGGTCACTTGTAATCGGCTGATTACGGAAGAAAATAACCTTCCAATCTAGCAATGCTTGATTTAATTCATCTCTTAACTCTTCTGTTGGAGATTTTGTTAAATCCACTCCTTCAATTTCCGCACCGATAATAGGGGTTAAAGGTTTGACGCGAAAATTAGTATAGTTATACCCATTCTCAGCATTTGTTCCGCGCCGTATTATGCGTGGTCCTTCCTTATCTGTACGTCCTTCAAAATGAAGTGGTCTAGGATAATTCGTTAACTCTTTTGACATCTTTACTCACTCCTCCTTAGCTTTTTTAATGACGGAAACTAAATACGTACGCAAATCCAGAAATTCTTTCGTATTTTTCAACTCTGAATTCGATTGATTTTGCTTTATTAATGGATTCGCAATATCAATCGCTATCCTTCCAGGTGCAGGATACATAACCAAAATTCTCGTTCCAAGAAGAAGCGCCTCTTCGACATCATGCGTAATAAAAAATATACTTTTCTTTGTTTTTTTCCAAATGGTCAATAGATGATTTTGCATTGTTTCTTTCGTTAATGTATCAAGTGCACTAAATGGCTCATCCATTAAAATAGCTTTAGGTTCTGCAGCTAATGTTCTAGCAATGGCAGCTCGCTGTTTCATCCCTCCTGAAAGCTGGTGGGGAAGTAGATCTGCAGATGATTCAAGTTGGACAAGTTGTAAGTAATGAGCAATAATTCGTTCTTTATCCTTTTTTGACATACCTTTCATTTTTAAACCAAAGCCTACATTGTTTTGAATCGTTAACCATGGAAATAAATTTGGGTGTTGAAAAACAACCCCAATGTCAGCATTCGGTTTTGAATATTTTTCTCCATTTATAAACCTTTGACCGGTTGTTGGTTTCTGAAAGCCTGCTAGAATATTTAATAATGTTGATTTTCCGCATCCCGATGGTCCGAGAATGCAGACAAACTCATCTTGGTGCAAATCTAAATTGATATTTCCCAATACAGGTTGTACTGCTCGATTTGATGAAAACTGTAGAGAGATTTCTTTTAATTCAATTACTTTTCTTTTCAGATGATTGACTTCATTTTCATGTGGAGAAGTTGTTGCTGTGACTCCGCTCATATCTTCACCATCCGTTTCACTTTATTCATGAATTTCTTTCAATAGTGATTTTTGATATACTTCTAAATCGGGTGCACTTGAAATGGATTTTTGTTCTACAAGAAAATCGGCTGTTTCTTTTAACGTTTCAGCTAAGGGTCCTGAGAAGTATTCTTTTTGCTGAGATGCGTCAAGCCAGATAAGTTGTTTCATTGTTTTTAAACTTTCCTCTGGCGACAATCCAAGTTCTTTCGAAAGCAAATCAGCAGATTCTTTCGGCTTATCACGATAATATTTAACCGCCTCATCCAATACGCTTACGTAGTCCTTGACAACTTCCGGATATTTCTTAGCAAAATCATTATGCACGTAACCTAGTTCTGCAGTTAACACTCCTTTTTCTGCAAGCTCTTTTGAGTTCACAATGACCTTTCCTTTGTCTTGATTTAATTTTTCCAGCATTGGCTGCCATAAATAGGCTCCATCGATTTCTCCACGCTGCCATGCGGCATAAATATCAGGCGGGGTCATGTCTAAAATCGTAATGTTTTCTTTTACAGGATCAAGTCCTTCTTCTTTCAATGCACCAAGCAAACTATAATGAGAAGTAGAACTGAAAGTTGTTGCAATTTTCTTCCCCTTCAAATCATGTAATGACTGAATTCCGGTATCATCCTTTACGACAAGAGCTTCACTCTCTCCAATTATGTCGTGCAAGTTATACACACTGTACGGGAGTTTATTCGCAATACCAATAGAGGTTGGCGGTGTTCCAACAGTTCCAAAGTTAATGCTTCCGCTTGCGATCGCATTATTAACATCACGTCCAGCATCAAACTTCACCCATTCAACCTTGGTGTCGGGATATTTTTTTTCAAGCAGTCCGAGCGCCTTTGCAAGCAACTCTCCGCTTGGTGATGCTTGATATCCAATAACAATTTTTTCTGGTACATTTTCGGATGAAGATGTTGATTTATTTTCTGACGCTGAATTAGATGAAACTTGATTTGAACAAGCCGCACTAACTGTAAAAGCTAACAGGATGATTAACAAAACATTTCTTTTTAATAGGTTCATTTTATATTCCTTCTTTTCTATTTATTTTCCTACCCATGAAAAACGACTACGCTGATAAAGACGAATCAAACTGTCTAAGATAATCGCAATCGCCCCCATTAGGATGATGCCCGCAAAAACAATGTCACTTCGTAAGTATTTACTCGCATCAAGAACCATCCAGCCAATTCCACTTGTTGCCGCAACCATTTCAGCCGCAACAAGTGTTGCATACGTTATACCAATGGCTGTCCGTAATCCTGTAATAATATCAGGCAGACAAGAGGGCAAGATGATATGCCATAATACTTTGCTTTTTGTTCCCCCAAGAGAAAGCGCCGCATTGATACGATCACTAGGTAATTTTTGGACACTTGATACTATGGTGATAAATAATGGTGCAAAAGCGCTTAAAAACAATAAAGCAATTTTTGACTTATCGTCGATACCAAGCCATAATACTAGAATTGCATAATATGCAAGTGGCGGCAGAGGACGATAAAATTCAATAATCGGATCAAAAACAGCACGTATATATTTTGAATATCCGCATAATAGCCCTAGTGGGACAGCTATTAAGAATGCAAGAAACAGCGCGGAAAAGAGACGATACATACTATTAGAAATATGAGAAAGCAGCGAAGCTCCTTTATACCCTTGTGTGAAAAGTTCAATAAATGAAGCCCATACAGCCTGTGGTGTAGGAATAAAAAATGGATCTACCCACTTCAAATTTGTAATGATTGTCCACACAATGAATAAAATGATTACACTGGCTAAGGAAATGCCTTTCACTATCAAATTGTGCTTTCCATACGTATGACTGTTCTCCATTTGACATCTTCCTTTATAAATAAAATTTAGGGTTCGCTGGAGGGATATACCAGACCCCATTTCCGGAGGGAGCCCCACCAATAACTAAAATATCCGCCTTTAGAAGCAGGTCATAGTATTGATTCACTAACCTTCGTATTGTTAAGCAAGAAAAACACTCCTTCTAAGAGAAAATAAAAAAGACTCTTATCAATTTACGTCTTTACGTAAGATAAGAGTCTCTGGTTATCCAGTCGACCATTTATTTGGATTTGGAAGAAATTAAAGAAAACTTTTCTTATAAATCAATATTTATTCTTATTTAGCAAGAAATGATTTTTCTCTGTCTTGTCAATTTGTGTAATCTATTCATCGTTAACGGTGATTAACACTGAACCATACTAGCAGACTAAAAATATAAGAAATCTTGACTTCATCCACAATTGCCACTTTTCTACCACTACAGTCATAAATACAAACTAAATTAAGAGGTTCAATTTGGCTTTGCAGTCCGGACTGCACTTGCTAAGCGGAAAGATATCGATAAATTCTGCCATTATAATATCCATAGTTTCCTTACCTGTCAAGTATGAATTAGCGAACCTTGTTGATACACATTGAGAAAAAATTGATCAGTGCAGTTTTTTCAATGTTTATTTTTACAGTTATAGATAATTTTTCAATATCCTCTGATTGACTCTCACTAACAAGTTCTTCCATCATCCCTATGCCAATCTCTACCCCAACAATTCATAAATTTTATTTTGATGAACAAAACAAAGAAGGTTTTATTACAATATAATTCCGCCCTATTTAATAGGTTTTGATCATTCATTACTCTCTTTATAATTAAATTGATATAATTATTATATCGTATTTTATTTATAAATAATACACTTTATATTTTTTCAATATAATTTAAACATAAACTGATATTCTTTCAAAAGTAAAATCCCATTAAAATTTTATAGAAAAGAAACCCTTGACATTTTTTAATTATAACAATATATTTGTAAACAAATCTAACCAATAACTTAATATTAATTTTTTCTTATCCAGAGAGACTGAGGGACAGGCCCAATGAAGTCTCGGCAACGGGTTTATGACACCGTGCCAATTCCTGCAAATGCTTCTGCATTGGAAGATGAGAATGAGGTAGCTTATTTCCGAGAGCCCCACTATTTTCTTCTGAATAAGAAAATAGTGGGGCTTTTTGTTCTAATTTTTTTAAGGAGTGTGTGCATTGATTGAATTTAAGCAAGTAGCAAAAACTTTCACATTAGGAAAAAGGGAAATTCACGCAGTAAAAGACGTTACTCTCTCTATTTCTCAAGGTGAAATTTTTGGAATTATAGGTTTTAGTGGCGCTGGAAAAAGCACACTATTGAGACTTGTTAATATGTTGGAGAATCCCACTAACGGTTCTATTACGGTTCAGGGAGAGGACATATCTAGCCTTTCCCAAAAAGAGATTCGAAGTCTCCGCAGACGAATTGGCATGATTTTTCAAAACTTTAATTTATTTTCCTCTCGGACAGTAGCTGGAAATATAGCTTATCCTCTTAAACTTGCTGGGTTCCCCAAAAAGGAAATAAAGGCTAGAGTTACAGAGCTGCTGCAGTTTGTAGGCTTAACTGATAAAGCAAATGATTATCCGGAGCAGTTATCTGGCGGGCAGAAACAGAGGGTAGGAATAGCGCGCGCCCTTGCCACCTCTCCAGATATCCTAATTTGTGATGAAGCTACATCTGCTTTAGACCCAGATACAACAGGAGAAATTCTCCGCCTTTTAAAAAGGGTCAATAAGAGTTTAGGGATCACTATTTTGCTCATTACACATGAGATGCATGTAATTCAATCCATCTGTGATAGGGTTGCTGTGATGGAAAATGGCACAGTTGTTGAAACAGGATCACTTTTTGATACCTTCACAAAACCACAGCATTTGACAACTAAACGGTTTATTCAATCTGTTCAGCAGGATCGTCCTTCTGAAGTATTACTATCTCAATGGAAGGAAAATGGAGGGAAAAATTTATATCGGATTGTTTTCAGCGGCGAATTAACAAACAATCCCGTTCTATCCCAGATTACAAGAAAACATGATATAGACATAAATATTATTTATGGATCTATCAAAGAGCTTCAAGAAAAATTTTACGGAAACTTATTGGTATCATTTGAAGGGCATCAAGCAGCTATCGACAATGTAATTTCCGAGTTAAAAGAAACCGTTGAAATAGAGGAGGTGATCATTTAATGAGAGTGGACTGGACAACATTTTGGCCAAGGATAGTGGAATCAACAGGAGAAACGATTCTAATGGTAATTGCGACTTTAATATTTGGTTCCATTCTTGGCATCATCATTGGTTTATTGCTTTTTATCACTAGAAAAGGAAATATATTAGAAAATAAAATTTTATTTCAGGCATTGAACATTTTAATTAATATCATTAGGCCTATTCCTTTTATTATTTTTCTTGTTGCTATTAGCCCTCTAACTCGCTCCATTATTGGGACAACTATCGGAACTTGGGCAGCCATTTTCCCAATGACCATCGCAGCATCTTTTGGTATAGCAAGAATTGTGGAGAATAATTTAATCAGCATTGATCCTGGCGTAATTGAAGCAGCAAAGGCAATGGGAGCAAACCCTCTTCAAATTATCTTTACTGTATTAATTCCTGAAGCTTTAGGGCCTCTTATCCTTGGATTAACTTTTGTAACCATCGGTTTAATAGATTTTTCTGCCATGGCCGGAACAGTCGGAGGCGGTGGATTAGGTCATGTTGCCATGACTTATGGCTACCAACGTTTTGATGGCAGCGTCATGCTGGTTACCGTTGTCATATTAATTTTGCTTGTCCAGCTAGCGCAATGGATCGGGAATACATTGTCTCGAAAAATAATGCGCAGATAAAGTGAAACTTCAATCTGACCGTTAATGCGGGATAAAAACCAAACAGAATAAAGGAGATTGTTAAAATGAAAAAAATAACACTATTATTTTTATTATTATTGGCAGTATGGGTGCTTGCTGCTTGCGGCAATGACTCAGCATCAGGCGGCTCCAATAAAACTATTAAAGTAAAAATCGGGGTTACTGGTACAGATGGAGAAGTGTGGCCCACTTTAAAAGAAAAAGCTAAAAAAGAAGGAATAGAAATTGAGCTTATTGAGTTTTCTGACTACACCCTTCCTAATCAAGCATTAGCTAATAAAGAAATTGATATTAACTCTTTCCAGCACATCGCTTTTCTGAGCCAATTCACAAAAGAAAACAATGCTGATTTAGTGCCTATCGGCGCAACTGTCATTGCACCTATGGGGATCTACTCCGAGAAAATAAAAGATATTAATGATATCAAAAATGGACAAAGAATTGCTATTCCTGATGATCCTTCTAACCAAGCTCGTGCATTAAAGCTCCTTGAATCAGCTGGGTTAATCAAATTAGCGGATGATTTTGGACTTTTCGGCGATCCATCAAAAATAGTTGAAAATCCAAAAAATCTAGATATCTTTCCCGTTGTGGCACAACAAACACCACGTGTTCTTCCAGATGTTGCTGCATCCGTCATTAACAATGGTGTTGCAGGACAAGCCGGATTAGACCCTGTAAAAGATCCGATTTTTCTAGAAGACGCTAGTGATAAAAATGCTCTTCCTTATGTCAACGTATTTGCTGCACGTGCAGAAGATGAAAATAATAAAACCTATCAACGAATTGTTGAGTTATATCATGAAGCAGATGTGATAAAAGCCGTTGAGGCAGATACAAATGGTGGATCTATTGTTGTAGACACTTCAAAAGAGGATTTAATAAAACAATTTAAAGACCTATAAGAGGGGGATTATCATGAGCGAAACATTGACTGGCATAGAATTGATTACAAATTCTATCAATGAAAATAAAGAGCTATATATACAAACAAGCCAAGCTATTCACGCAAAACCTGAAATTGGGAACCAAGAGTTTTTTGCAAGTAAAACACATGTAAACATTCTTACAAATGCTGGTTTTACAGTAGATACTGCAGTAGCAGGACACGAAACATCCTTTTATGCTGTAAAAGACAGTGGAATTTCAGGTCCAACCATCGCTTTTCTTGCAGAATATGATGCTTTGCCAGGGTTAGGGCATGCATGCGGCCACAACATCATTGGGACAACTAGCGTTGCTGCTGGAATTGCCCTTTCTCAAACACTTGCAGAAACAGGCGGACGTGTTGTTGTGTTAGGAACACCAGCTGAAGAAGGCGGTCCTAACGGAAGTGCAAAAGGCAGCTTTGTTAAACATGGCTATTTAAAAGACGTTGATGTCGCATTAATGATACATCCATCCGGAAAAACCTCTTTAACTAGCGGATCCCTTGCAGTTGATCCACTTGATTTTCATTTTTATGGAAAGGCTGCTCATGCAGCTGGTTCCCCCGAGAAGGGAATTAATGCCTTAGATGCCGTTATCCAGCTATTTAATGGCATTAATGCACTTCGCCAACAGCTCCCTGATGATATTCGTATTCATGGAATTATTACACATGGCGGCGATGCGCCAAATATTATTCCTGAATACGCAGCGGCTCGTTTCTATATCCGAGCAGAATCTTGGAAAAAAACAGAAGAAGTTTCTGCTAAAGTCCGCTCCGTTGCAGAAGGAGCTGCACTTGCAACTGGTACGACTGTAAAAATAGAAAGATTCCAAAATGAAGTAAAAGATCTAATACTAAATCCAGTATTAGACGAAATTTTACATAAAGAATTAGAGTCAGTAGGAGAAACGGTCAATTTAGAAAAGTCTACTGGTAAAGGCTCAACAGATGCCGGTAATATTAGCTATGAAGTGCCTACTGCGCACCCCTATATAAGAATTGGCCCTGATGACTTAATTGCACACACAAACGATTTCAGAGAAGCCGCAAAGTCTGAACTTGGTAATCAAGCACTAATCAAAGGTGCCAAAGCTCTCGCAAGAGCCGGCTACCGCCTTTTAACAGATCCATCATTATTGCATCGTGTAAATAAAGCATTCGATCTTGCTAAAAATGAGAAAAGTTGATTAGTAACATAACCATTAGCAGATTCACCTTTATAACACAATTGATAGTATTTTATTACTTTTCATCAATAATACTAGGATTATATATGGTAATAGTTATTCAACTCTCCACATCCTAAAACAAGAGAAATCCTGGTCTTTTTAAAAAAGATCAGGATTGTCGCTTTTTAGTTTTTTATAGGCATTGATAAAATCATCGGGAGCTTCCTTTATTAAATATGAACGTACTCCTCTTGATGTATGCAGATAAAGAAATCCGAAATTTCCTTTTTTTCGATAGGAAACATCCCAAACAGATTCTAAAGGATACTTGTCAGCTTTAACAGCAATACCATCTTCAAATAGATTAATATCAAAAGAAGATTCAACCGTTCGTTTTTCAACCCAGCCGATTTCCTGGCGAACTTCGAAACAACGGTGACTAGCAAGTATTTTCATCTGCTGCTGCCTCCTTTATGTATCTCATCATCAGCTGTCCGATTCTCTTGATTATTTTGAGACCAGTCTCCCTATCCTTCCATCCTTTCGTCAGCATCGCAATGTATACGAGTCGTTCCTTGTGCTTTAGAATTGCTACATCGTGGTCAATTCCAGGCAGGTCTCCTGTTTTGTTATACAGCTCTATATTCGGACCTACAGGTTGGTTTATCAGCTTGTGAAATTGCTGACCTGACAGCATACTCAGCATTTCTTCTCTATTTAATTCCGTAAAAATAGAATTTTTTTCGGCAATCAGCTTTAAACACCCGACCATATCACGTGCAGTTGTTTCATTTTCTATTCCCGCTTTCATTGCTTGCGTATCCATGAAATGCCGCCTTAGAAAGCTATTTGAGCATCCAACACTGTTTACAAAGGATTGGATATTCTTCATACCAATAAGATCAATCAATAGATTGGAAGCCGTATTGTCGGAAACCGTTATCATAAGTGCCATCAGATTTCTAACCGATAGCTGCTCCACTCCACGAAAACTCTTTAAAACGCCTGAACCGCCGACTCGATCTTGATCCGTTACTTCTATTTTTGTTTCCAAATTGAGCAGATTTACATTAGACTGGCGAAATCCTTCAAGCAAAATTGGAAGCTTAATCACACTTGCAGCTGCCATTCGCTGATTGTCATTGATATTGATTTCACCATCATCTGTACAGATGCAAAGAGAGACGTTTTTCTCGTAAGAACCGATAATGTGGCCAACTTCTGGTTTTGCCTCGGTTAAGTTCATTGATCGGAGCTCCCATCTATTTTGAAAAAGGCTGCTGCCCAATGGAGAGCGTAACAGCCTTATTTTCTTAAACTTAATCCCAATGCTCTTTTATAAATTCATCACGGCCGGATTTTTTTCGATCAAGCTTATACTCATCCGGATTTTTTTTGTGAAAGTCTTGATGGTAATCCTCAGCCGGGTAAAAAGGCGCTGCAGGTAGAATATCTGTCACAATTGGCTTTTTAAATATCCCGCTCTGTTCTAATTTTTTCTTAGATTCAATAGCTTGTTCCATCTGGAGTTCATTATGGTAAAAAATCGCTGTACGATACTGCGGCCCGCGGTCGTGAAATTGCCCCTCCACGTCTGTCGGATCAATCTGCTGCCAATATAGCTCCAACAGCTTTTCATATGGAAAAATATCCGGTTCAAATGTAATTTGAACCACTTCCCTATGACCTGTGGTTCCTGTTTTTATGTCTTCATAGCTAGGGTTTTCAGTTTCGCCGCCCGCATATCCTGATACAATTCCTTCAATTCCAGGTAATTCGTCAAACGGCGTCACCATGCACCAAAAGCAGCCGCCAGCAAATGTTGCTTTCTCCATTAAAACTTCCTCCACTTTCTCATTATTATGAAGAAGTGTACCATAAACGAAGACGTTCGCCTATTGAAAAGCAGTAATGCTTCGGAAAACAAGATTTAATTCAAAGTTTACAGTTTATATGGAATAAATCTTTAGCCAATGAAGTGTGTAAAATGTTTTTGACACCTTCTTTGGTATATTTTATCATATAGGTGTAAAAGATTTTTT
Source organism: Bacillus capparidis (assembly GCF_017832095.1). NCBI lineage: Bacteria > Bacillati > Bacillota > Bacilli > Caryophanales > Bacillaceae > Bacillus > Bacillus capparidis. Next base: position 389,981 of record NZ_JAFDST010000003.1, on the reverse strand, counting down.
ACACCTGAGTGTAGAGGCGGTATATGAAATGGAAAATAGAATTAAGGAATACAGAGAGAAAAATAGTCTTTCACAAGGCAAATTAGCAGAACTATGTAATGTAAGCAGGCAAACGATTAACGCGATTGAGAACAACAAATATGATCCAAGTTTACAGTTAGCATTTGATATTGCCAAAAAGTTAGGAATCACAATGGAAGAATTATTTATACATTATGAAAACGGAGGGAAAAGGAATGAATAAATCAAAAAAAGTCATCCCTGTAATAGCCTTTGCTGTATTTTGTACGTTAGCTGGATTTACCTTATACAAGTGGGTGAGCTTCGGGACTATAGATGGAGGTTCTGTTTTCTTAAGTCTACTTTCCTTTTCACAATTTTTTAATTGGCTTAATTGGAGTAACCGTGAAGGCAATGGAGAGAAAGACGAATTAGACAGACATATTGAAACCCAGAGTGCAAAGATAGGGTATTTTGTGTTAATGATTTTGGCAGGTTTAGTTCTGTTCATTTCTGAAGGTGTATCTAATTTTAATGATATTAAGAATTATCCTTTGCTTACTGTGGTTGGTCTTACATTTGTTACACTTCCGATTACAGAGTACATATATTCAAAGAAGTATAAATAATAGCGCTTCACTAAAGGTCATAAACTAAATGGAGCACTTTAATAGAGTAAGATTCAGGTTCAATTTTAATATATTAAGAGCGCGTTTTGATCAATTTTTCCAAAACACGCTCTTTTCTTTTGTTCAAGGAATTCTAAAGCTACAATAAAAGGGATTAGCTTTTTCTCTTTCTACGCTCTTCTTTTATGAAAAGGAACAAACTTTTCACTGGCTTTGAAGTTGTAGATTGGCTTGATAAAACCTGCAATCTCCGCTGTTTCTTCAATTTTCTCTAATATTTCATTTAATGGCTTGTAGGCCATTGGTGCTTCGTCCAATGTTTCTTTAGATACTGAGGTGGTCCAAATATCTCTCATTGTACTTTGAAATTCGTTCATGCTTAAGGTTTTCATCGCCTGTCTGCGGCTCAATATACGACCAGCACCATGTGGCGCAGAATAATTCCACTCTTCATTGCCTTTACCGACAGCCAGGATCGACCCATCTCTCATGTTAATAGGAATAATGAGCCGTTCACCCTTTTGAGCAGACACTGCTCCTTTTCGCAAAATCATTTGATCCGTATCAATATAATTATGAACCGTATCAAAGCGATCAAGCTCCACAAAGCCCATATTCTCTATGATCGCTCTGGCAATTTCTTCTCGATTTGCTTTAGCATAGTTTTGCGCCAATTTCATGTCATGAATGTAATTATGAAAATACTCACCTTCTAAATACGCTAAATCATCAGGAATAATCGGATTTTTCTCATTATAGTTTTTTATCGCTGCTTCGATTTCATTGTACCTGCCCTCTGCTTTTAATTGTTTAATCAGAGTGGACACATCCCGTTTACGCAGGTTTGAGATGGCTGTCTTTTGATAATAATTAGCAATCTTTTCACCTACATATCTGCTGCCTGTATGGATTGTTAAATAGTGAAAGCCTTCGGTATCGGCAGACACTTCGATAAAAATGATTGCCGCCTCCAAGTGTACCTAAGCTATGCACGCTTTTCTCTTGACTCAATACGTGATTCGCTTTAAATAGTTCAGGTGCCGGAAAGCTCGTGCTTATGTAAGATACAGTCTGATCTGAGTGAACGTCCTGTCCGCTTGGAACGAATGTACGAATGACTTTGTCCAATCTGTCAAAATCGATGTCCTTTTCTTTAAGCTTGACCGTTAAAACACCGCAGCCGACGTCTACACCTACTAAATTAGGTACGACCTTATCCTTCAGCTGGATGGTAGTCCCTATCACACACCCTTTGCCTGCATGATAGTCTGGCATAATGCTAATTTTCGTGCCCTTTAAAAAAGGTTGATTGCATAGTTCTTGAATTTGCTCAATCGCAGCATCCTGAGGATGATTTGAAAATACTCTCGCTTCTGTTTGCGTCCCTGTGATTTTTATCACTTTAATTCTCTCCTTCTAGAGTATAGGTGTTTATTTCTTTCTATAATTTAAAAATAGCTACTTGGAACATTTAACTATTAAATATATAAATCTATACACTTGGTTAGTACTAAAATACCGAAAAAACTATGCAGACATTATAATATTCTACTCAAATTCGGATTAGTCACATGTTATCCTCACATTTTCGCTCTACTATGCCATCATTACTATATTATAGTAAATCACACTGTAAAATGGAAAATATTTAAGTGGAAGTTTAAAAAATTTATATTTGGTATGACAGTTTTGATACAACTCACTTCTTTCGAATGTCGGGAAGCTGCATTACATGCTTGCAGCAGGGAAACAGCAGCAAAAATGCAGAGGCAAACCGTTGTTTCTATGCAATTCCATGGCCTATCCGTGCAATTTTACCACGTACCTGCGCCCATGCAATCCCATGGCACTTTTAGTAAATTCCCCTTATATAAAACCTACCAATTGAGCTTGCAGGTAAATTGATATATGATATAGCTTGAAAAAGATTGCAAAGTTTATATAGAAAAAGAGTGATGACAAAATGAATCCTAGTGATTTGACATATAAAATGCCTCCAGAGTGGGCACAGCATGAGCGTACGTTAATTTCCTGGCCCATTCAGGATTCAATGATTTACCCGGATGATTACGATAACGTCTGTAAAGGGTATACTGAACTGATTCAAGCCATCTCCGAGTTTGAACCTGTTACTGTGATTGTGAATCCAGGCGACGAAGAAGCAGTCGCTTCACGCTTTTCTGCTGAAAACATAGAAATACTGGCGATTCCTCATAATGACGCCTGGCTGAGAGATAACGGTCCAACATTTATTATCAATAAAAATAACGAGCTTGCCGGGATTAATTGGGGATTTAATGCATGGGGCGGAAAATACGAGCCATGGGATCTTGATGACCAAGTGGCGCCAGAGCTATTAAAGCATTTTGGCACAAAAAAATTCGATGCGCCTCTCGTTTTGGAAGGCGGGAGCATTCATGTCGACGGCGATGGCACTTTGCTTACGACGAAGGAATGTCTTCTAAATCCGAATCGCAATCCAGACTTAACAAAAGAAGAGATTGAATCGATTGTAAAAAAGCATGTAAATATCGAAAAAGTCATTTGGTTAAATCGCGGACTTATCGGAGATGAAACGGACGGTCACGTAGATAATGTCGCCTGCTTCGCCGCTCCAGGAAAGGTGCTTATTCAGGTTTGTGACGACCAATCGGATGAAAACTATGAAATCAGCCAGGAAAATTTAGCGATATTACGAAATGCAACTGATGCTAAAGGCAGAACGATCGAAATCATACCGATACAGCAGCCTCCTGCCCGTCACTATAATGGAGAAAGATTAACTCTGAGCTATTTAAATTTTTACTTTGTTAACGGAGGGATCATCCTTCCTGTTTTCGGCGGTGATGCTTTAGAATATGACAAAATGGCGGAAGAAGCGCTGCAAAATGTATTTCCGGACTATAGAATTCGTAAGATCGATGGAATGGCCGTTGTAAAAGAAGGCGGGAATGTCCATTGCACAACGCAGCAAATGCCAGCTGTATCTACTAGAAATGGAGAGGGATAACATGAGAAAGGTTAAAGTTGCAGCCACTCAAATGAGCTGCTCACCGAATATCGATGAAAATATAAGCAAGGCCGAAATACTCGTACGCAAAGCAGCTGAGCAAGGAGCTCAAGTCATCCTGCTGCAAGAGCTGTTTGAGACACCATATTTCTGCCAGAAAGAAAAACCAGAGTATTATGCTTACGCGACAGAGCTTGAACATAACAAAGCCGTCAATTATTTTAAAGAAATTGCCAGGGAGCTTGAAGTCGTTCTTCCGATCAGCTATTACGAAAAGAAAAACAATGCGCGCTATAACTCGATCGCGATGATAGACGCAGATGGAAAAGTGCTTGGCACCTATCGAAAAAGCCATATTCCGGACGGTCCTGGGTATGAAGAAAAGTACTATTTTAATCCTGGAGATACCGGCTTTAAAGTATGGGACACGCGTTATGGCAAAATCGGCGTAGGTGTTTGCTGGGATCAATGGTTCCCTGAAGCAGCGCGCGCGATGGCCTTAATGGGAGCCGAATTATTGCTTTACCCGACAGCCATCGGTTCAGAGCCTGAGGATTCGCAGGTCGACAGCAAGGATCACTGGCAGGCTTGCATGCTTGGGCATGCAGCATCAAACCTTGTGCCGGTTATTGCTTCTAACCGTATCGGGGTTGAAAGTGATGATGATTCTACGATTACATTCTACGGCTCCTCCTTTATCGCCGGGCCTCAAGGCAATAAGATCAAAGAAGCCGGGAGGACGGAGGAAAGTATTCTAATCGCCGAATTTGATTTGAATCAGCTTGAATATCAACGAACTGAATGGGGAATCTTTCGTGACCGCCGGCCGGAATTATATAAAACAATCACCTCATCTGATGGGGAATTGAATGTGTGAAGAAATGGGGAGAAGTTCTCTCCTTTTTTGTTATCAAGGTTTCTTTCATAATGGATTCAGGTTACCAAAAAACTATTATGACACATCGCTCCATGGGTTTAGGATACGAAAAAAACTGCCATTAGATAGATGGCAGTTTACGGCGATTATTTAAGATCTTATTGAAACTCATAATCTTTATTTGACTTGGCAAACGGATTAGGATGCCTATCTAGCAGCTCTGGCTGATATTTGATTTTCCCACGGGTTTCAGAGGTGATTCGTTCACCGCTTTCAAAGAAATCGTAGCTCCATGGCAAGTTTTTGATGGCGCTTCTCCCCATCTCATCCCATTCATTTTTATATTCATCAAGTAAAGAGAATAAAGGATGGGTCTTATTCGTCGGAAACCAATCATTTATTACCCGCTCTAAAAAGATTCCTATGCCTGAGAAATGGATCAAACGTAAATATTTATCCTTTACTCTGTAAGCTCCGCCGATATTATTTATTTGCTTTCTTTCGGGTTCGTGTAAGTTCCATCCCGCTAAATTATAACCATGATGTCTGAGGATGTGTACATCAAAGTATGCCGGAGCCAGATTCAGCCATTTTTGATCAACGAATAGTCCCTGCTCCTCATCAATATAGTTTTTCACTGACAATCTGCTTGTCATCCAATTAAGAAATTTCTCTCCATCTTCTGTTCTCTTTACTGCAAAAAAACCGCCATTAAATGTGCCGTCCTTCAAAAAGTGTTCCCAAGGGTCCGGATCGACACGATGGGGTGTGAGTACAATTGAGTTATTTTCAAATCCGCTCATTACTTCTACAAAAGGACCATACACTTTCATATCTGAGTCAAGATAAACAAAATACTTTTCATTCGGATATTTTTTCATAGCATAGATCATAGTGTAATATTTCAAAATACACGAAAATTCAAGTGCGCTGTGCTTGAACGCCAGTTTATCAAAATTTGGAATGCCCATATTCTTGGCAAGCACCACTTCATCGAAGTATTCAAAACCTTTGAGAAGGGTGGATCTTCTTAGGTCTGCAGCCTGGCCTTCCGGCGTATCTGAAGTCGCGGATGCATTAGTATCAAAGGGATGCAATTCTTTTTCAATCAAACATGTCACAATCTTGGCATCCGGCATATAAGTTTTAGCCGACCTTGCCATAACCTTAGCTTTGTATAAATGGCCCGCACTGGTCGTAGTAATTATGATCATTTTGTTTTCTTTTCGCATAGATGCTTTATATGCGGAAAAGAACGAACCTCCCTTACTTATTATTTATTTGTAAAAGACTGCTGTTTGATTCTGCAAAAAGATCCTCATAGGAATCATATGCCTCTGGATTTATTCTATATTTGAACCTTACTTCCCGTGATATTCTTTCACCGCTTTGATAGAAATTGTAGCTCCAGTTATTTTTATCCGATCCATACCCTTGAATTTCGCCATCTTGTCGCCAGCTCTCCAAATTAGAATAATTGATAATTCGTAAAGGCTGCCCAAGTACATGCGTTGCTCCATCCTTATCCGTTACCATCATTCTTTCATGAAGATTCCAAGCAGCAACGTTATAACCAGGGTGTTTTAAAACACGGATATCGAAGCCTCCCATCGCCAGATTTAAGAATTTTTTATCGAGTTCCTGGCTCTTGTAAGGATCTTCATAAAATTGATTGAGCCGATCTGCAAACCACTCAATAAACTTTGTCGAATTCTCCGTTCGTTTGATAGCGATAAAACCGCTATGGAATGTCCCCTCGTTTAACAATTGATGCTCCCGTTCAATATCCTTAGAAGGGTATAATTGATGAGGTGTCAGCAAGACAGAGTGGTTCTTAAGTTCTTCAAACATCTCGGGACACTTATTAACGACCTTCATCTCTGAGTCAAGATATAAAAAATAATCTTCTTCGGTATAAATATATAGAAGGTCTTTTAACAACTGACCTTTAATCGCACTGACTCCTTCTATCACGTTATATTTGAAGATGATCCTGTCAAATTTGGGCCACTGGAAACCTAATTCGTTTGCAAGCAAAACCTTGTCAAAGTGTTTAAACCCCTCTGCTGCAGGATCCATGAATTTTTCAACAAGGCAGATCACTACCTTGCTCTCTGGTAAATGATCTTTTACCGACGTTGCCATTACCTTCGCTTTCGGTATATCAGCAGAAGTGACGACTGAACAAACAATCATATAGGACCTCTCCTTTTAAGAGTTAATGAACTTTTTGATTCCTTCCTCAAGTGAAGTTTTCGCTCTCCAACCGGGTAAAAGCTCCCCTTGATTCCACAGAACCATAGCTTCTCTTTCCCTATATGGACGGGCTCCCCACTCAATTTGCAATTTATTCCCGGATGCCTTTTCATAAACAGCCACTAATTCCTTCAGACGAAGAGGGTTCTCGGAGGATACAGCATAAACCTCGTTTTTCCCTGCATGTTCTAAAACAAACCGCTCGACCGCCATTTCATATGCATCAACCACATCATCAATATATAGAATATCGATAAATTGTTCACCAGGAGACATTGCCAAAGGCTTTTGTTCTACAGCCGATTTGTGCAGCAGGTTCATAATTTTCGACCTAGGATCATTGGGGCCAAAGTTATCAAATAATTTTAAGGTGATCACTTGTAGGGGAGTGGCTTCTGTATAATATTGCAAGATGTCTGAAAATGCCTGCTTAGTGGATGCATACAGACAGCTGGGACTGTATGGCTTATTTTCATAATGTTGAGAGTAGGTGCCGGTAGCAATCAGATGGTTTACCCCATTTGCCACCATTGCTTCTGCAAGGTGCGTTCCGAAAAGCACGTTGCTTCGAATCATAGGTTCGATATCCTTTGGTTCATAATGAACAAATGAAAATGCAGCTAAGTGTACTACGATGTCAGGCTTGGAGGCCTTTACGATGTCAAATAACCCCTCCATTGTACCGTCATGCTCGTATACCGTTACAGACTGTTCAATAGAATGAATCGGTGCCAAGCTCGAATTCGGACGCACAAGAATATGGACCGACCACCCTCTTTCCACAAAACGACGTGCGACATGGGAGCCAACAAAACCTGTGGCCCCAGTCACTAACACCGTAAGCTGCGTCGTCTTATTTTCTGTCATGGTGTGATCACCTCATGTAAACCGTTGAATTCGTCTATCTGATTCAAGCACACTTTCAGGACATCTTGATTCTCTCTATAAGCTTTCGTCCACTCCACAACCTTTGCAATTCTTTGCTCGATATCCCATCGCGGCTGCCATCCTAACTCCACTCTAGCCTTGGAATTGTCAAGCTTTAGAAAATGGTCCTCATGGAGGTTGGATAAATTCTCAACCTTGTATCCTGCGTCTTCTCCCCATAAAGAACACATTTTTTTCACGACCCATTCCACAGGCTTAGCATCAATGTCATCCGGCCCGAAATTCCATGATTCCCCGTAGTCTGGACCAGCTTCGTATAGCTTTTGTGCCAACATTAAATATCCGCTTAACGGCTCTAATACGTGCTGCCATGGCCTCGTCGAATTTGGATTTCGAATGATGATTTCATCATGGTTTAACAGAGCCTTTATACAATCCGGGATTAGGCGATGAAGTGACCAATCTCCCCCGCCGATTACATTTCCTGCTCTTGCCGATGCAATGCATACCCCGTGGGACTCAAAATTTTCTGGATTAAAAAATGAATTTCGGTAAGAAGAGGTAACAAGTTCAGAACAAGCTTTACTATTGGAATATGGGTCATAGCCTCCTAAACGATCACTTTCCCGATAACTCCATACCCAGTTGTTATTTTCATAGCACTTATCGGTGGTGACATTAATCACTGCTTTAATCTCTTTTCCGTTTTGTACAGCAACCCTTACAGCTTCAAGAAGATTTACTGTCCCCATCACGTTCGTCTGGTAGGTTTTTACTGGGTGGTAATAGGCTTCTCTAACTAAAGGCTGAGCAGCCATATGAATTACGATTTCTGGATCGGCTTGCAGGAGAGCCTCACGCAATTTGTCTTCATCTCTGATATCTCCAATATGGGATGTGATTAACTCATCAAGATTACAAAGATGATATAAGCTTGGATTAACATCAGGCTCCAATGCATAACCTGTAACCTTTGCACCGAGAGAAGAAAGCCATAAACATAACCAAGAACCCTTAAAACCTGTATGACCAGTCACAAATACACGTTTATCTTTCCAAAATGCTGAGTCCATCAATTTCCGTCATTCCTCCTCCATGGAGCTTCGCCAGACTTCCAAATCTTCTCCAGGTAGTTTTTATCACGCAACGTATCCATCGGCTGCCAAAATCCAGTATGCTTAAATGCCTTAAGCTGTCCATCTCGTGCAAGGTTGACTAATGGTTCATTCTCCAGAACTGTTCGATCATCTTTTATATACTCTAAAACCTCGGGTTGCATGACAAAAAATCCTCCATTAATCCAATTTCCATCCCCTTGCGGCTTCTCCTGAAATCCCGTAACTGATCCGTTTTCATCAGAAATATCTAGAGCTCCAAACCTTCCAGCGGGCTGTACAGCGGTCACAGTCGCTAATTTTCCATGGCTCTTATGGAACTCGACTAATTCCTTGATATTAATATCCGCTACACCATCACCGTAAGTGAGCAAGAACGGCTCTCCATCCAAATAATCTTTTACTCTCTTCACTCTGCCCCCGGTCAACGAATTCAGTCCTGTGTCTACCAAGGTCACCCTCCAAGGTTCTACCGAATGCTGGTTAATGTCCACTTTGTTGTCATTATGAAAATCAAATGTAACATGGGACTGAGACAACGAATAATTGGCAAAATACTCTTTGATCTTGTTGCCCTTGTATCCCAAGCAGATAACAAAATCATTAAATCCAAAGTGAGAATAGATCTTCATAATATGCCAAAGGATGGGTTTTTCTCCGATCTCGATTAACGGCTTTGGTTTGAGATGTGATTCCTCACTGATCCTCGTTCCAAATCCCCCCGCTAAAATTACTACCTTCATTCTACTTATCCTCCTCAGAATTTGGAATCTGACATTTTGTGTCAGTAATGTTGATTATCTACTTTAAGAAGCGTTATCTCTTAGAACAGTTGGTTCTGCCTCTTCCACGGATAACTAATCGAATGGTAGATCATCAACTGAATGGCTGGTCATAAATTCTGGTTAATTAACACGATTGCTTTTATGTATATGTACTAGTGGATTACTTGCTTGTTTGAAATGCCTATATTGCAAATTTATCGTGAGTGGGCTTTTGTACGATTCACAATCATGGGGGATTCCCCATAAAATAATGAGAATAAAAATGAGAATTTTCTTAAGGGGAGAGGGAAGTAGTATGGATAACAATCCTAATACTGAACATAAAACGGAAGAGATCACGACTGCTTTTGAATGCCAGTTTTGTGAGAATAAGTTTCAACAGTTCATTCCATGGTCCGATAAATCAGAATATTCCGATGCGACTTTAGAAGTGTGGAACAAGAATACTGCCATTTGTCCCCATTGTTTTTCAATGGACCGAGAAAGAATGTACCGATTGTATATCGAAGAGAAAACAGATCTCAAAAAAGGCCTCAACCGTATTCTTCATATTGGGCTTGAACCAAGTTTGCGAAATTGGCTCAAAGACATGTCAAATGTAGAATATTCGGGAGGATATGTGACTTCTGAATCCGGCAGCCGAAAACTCGATTTGACAAACTTGGACTATCCAGACGAAACATTCGATGTAATCATCTGCAGTCATGTACTAGAACGTGTCCCGGATGATGAAAAGGCTATGAAAGAACTGCATCGTGTTCTGAGAAATGATGGCTGGGCCATAATGCAGGCTCCGATTGCTCTCCATGCTAATAACAGCAATAAAAGTACAGTTAAAATTTATCGAAGAAAAGACTTCGTGAAAAAATTGGAAAAGTCCGGATTTACAGTTGTGCCAATTAATTTAGTCCAAACGTTTGGGGACAGCAGACTGTTGGATATATTTAGATACGGTTTATCCGCAAACGATATACTCTACACAGTAATTAAAAACAACATTGCAAATAAGAGCGGAGGTACTAAATCTGCACCTGGTATTTACAGTACTGCAGGTAAACCTGCACCTGGCATTAACAGTACTACAAGTGAACCTGCCAAACTTGGGTTTTTCCAGAAAACCATGTTATCAATTCGTAAAGCATGGCAAAAACTTTGGGAGTAAAGTATGAACGATTATTTCAAAATCTGGGGGCGACAATTTGGATACTAAAACTATTTCAAACAATAAATCGGAATGCTACAACTTTTGCACGCTTACGGGAAAGGACTATGTCGTAAGAGTTATTGCCTTACACCATTCTTTACAAAGACATGCGGCACATTTTAAGCTGTGGATTTGCTGTATAGATGATGTTAGTTACAATTTGTTATTAAGAATGGACCTCCAGGATGTTGTGGTGTTTCGATTAGACGCTTTTTCAGATGAACGTGTGCATCAAATGAGAAATGAACGGAATGTTGCTGAGTTTTGTTGGACGCTCAAATCGATTTTAATTGAACATTTGCTGACAGAGAATAATATCGATTCAATTATTTATTGTGACGGGGATATTTACTTTTTTTCCGATCCAAAGGATATATTTGATGATTGGGGAGAGAGCTCTGTTTATCTCTGCCCCCAACGGGATTATGCTTACGTGGAACAGACGTATGGAAAATACCAGGCAGGATTGATTGGATTTAAAAACGATCAGTACGGGTTGGAAGGCTTGAGATGGTGGAAGGAAAGATGTCTGGAGTGGTGCTCTGCTCAACCGGATGGAGAACGTTTCGGCGATCAAAAATATCTGGATACGTTGGCTGTAGCTTTCCAAAATATAAAGGTATCCACTCATATCGGGGTAGACGCTGCCCCGTGGAATTGCGTTTATGGTGATAATTACTTTCACATTCACGTAATAGATAATCAGGTTTATCTCAATAACTCGAAGCTGGTCGCCTTTCACTTTTCGAGTATATCCATGTTTAGCGAGGATGACTTTGATCTGTGGACAATTACACCTTTACACATAAGTGACGTTATTATGTATCATATTTACGTGCCATATTTGACAAAGATAAGGGAAGTCATGAAGGAAGTTAAAGAGATTGACGAGAATACTTGGCTTGCAACACTAGCCCCCTATTACGGAGGAGATCAGGTCAAGAATTACTATCGTTATCCATCATATTAGATTAATAACTTGATATCACTTAAAGATTGGACGTGTGAAGTTAGAATGAAATCATCGGATCCGTTCTTCTATTTCGCTACAATCATCAGTAAAGACTATTTGATCAAAGGTTTATCATTCTATGATTCCCTTAGAAATCAGACGCAGAATTTCCATGTCTGGATTTGCTGCATGGATGATGCCAGCTATGATACATTAAGCAAAATGGAGCTTGAGCAAGCGACTCTCATCCACCTTGCTGATATTGAGAATGAAGAGCTTCGACAAGTGAAAAGCGGCAGAAAGCTTAACGAATACTGTTGGACAATCAAAGCTCCATTGTGTATTTATGTGCTGGAGCATTATAAAGAAATCGACCATATCATTTATTGCGACGCCGATATGTACTTCTTTTTAGACCCTAAACCAATTCATACAGAGTGGGGCAGTCACCCCGCTTTTTTGTGCAGACAACGAGGCAGCCATGAATTGGAACGTCTTCATGGCTCATACCAGGCCGGTTTAATTGGCTTTAAAAGAAACGAGCAAGGAATGACAATTCTGCATTGGTGGAACGACCGGTGTATCGAAAAGTGCTTTGATGTTTATGAAGAAACGAGCTGGGGAGATCAAAAATATTTAGATCGCATCCCTCACCTTTTCCCTTCTGTTAAAATACTCGAGCATATAGGGATCAATGCGGCTCCATGGAACCTAGTGATGAACAATAGTCATAAGGTTTGGAAAAAGGATGGCAGAGTTTATTTAGATGATTCCGAACTAGTTGCGTATCATTTCGGGAGTATGCTTATCCTGAATGAACTTGAATTTGAATTATGGAAATTAGAGATTTTGCCATTTAGCGAAGAAGTTCGCAGCTTGATATATATGCCATACATTAAGAGCCTTAGGGAAAGCGGTAATAAATTAATGAAAAAAATAAATGTGGATGAGTCGTTATTATATGCTGCTCCGCCAAGTGACTATTCCGTAAAAAATTCACTTAAGTTATAGAAAAAGCGGTGCAGAGCATGTTCGATTTTGCCATGATTCTTTAATAACATGTTCAGTCGACTAAAAAAGCCAATGCATTTTATGAGCACTTGGCTTTTTTGTGTTTCGATATGAAAAACAGGTGTATGATTTCTTCCTGCTTGTTCGTTTCCTTTGTTCATTCATCCATCTTATACCCATACTTTTCAAAATCGTCTTTAAATATCTCCTCGACAAGCCTTTTGGTTTCCAAGTTATAAAAACTTTTATAACTGGGGTACAGTGGGAACGACTGATCGAGTATATTAACGTTTGAATAATCTCCTTCAAACACCATACTTGAACTCAAATTATGAGGCGAGTCAGATAGTTCTCCACTATTGGATTTACGCAACCCATACTTATCTTCTATTGCCGCGATTTGTTCATTGAAATTCTCTATATATATATATTGGTTAATAAACTTTTCTTCACCCATAATATATTGCTGGCCAAAGTGAGGGTCAAGGGATGGCGAATCCGCACCCATTTTTTTGAGATATAATAAAAATTCTCTAAAAGAAAGCCCCTGTGTACTGTTCCGGTTGTTAAATAATTGCTCCCTAATGGTGCCCCATACTTCCTGCCAATAAGGCTCAAAATCATTAACAAGCATGAGGAAAGCACTAACTGCTCTTCTATACGGGTTTCGAACAAGCTTATAAGTGTCTTTTTTTGCATGTAAAAGGTGCCAGTATACCAGATTTTTATGTGTTGCATTATTACTATATTTAAGTTTGTAGTATTCATGGACCCACGAATTGTATTCCAAGGCTTTCTCTAATTCTTCAGATTGAAAGAAAAACCATTTTATTATTGTTGTGCACCCGCTTTTCGGAGTCCAAAACAGAATGATTGGTACTTTTTGATCAAAAAGTGGTAATTTATATCTTATAATCCGTTCCAAATCGTCTTCCCTTTTTTTATTGTCCATAACTCATCTCTCCTAACTCCTTTTTTTGAAACTCCATTAACGAGAAGTTACTCCGCTTTGTGTAAGGACACCCCCATCTGTTATTTAATCGCAGATGATAATGAATCGAGCATAATCCCTCTGGTATTATCCATTCATTAGGTAACTGCCACAAGGAGTTATAAATACAAATATTCTATATTAGAATATGCATGGATAAAAAAAAGGATAGACAATGTAAATGTTTAATATTCGAACGATAATAATGGTTAAAATCACAGTTACACAATTGAAAAATTTAGTAAAATTTCATTTATAAATAAATCTATTAAATTAGTATACTAAGTTAAAAAAACTTTACATAAAATCTTTGAAAGCATACACTCTTATGTGAAAACACTTACAATAAAGGTTTGGGGGGAAACCATGAGTAAATTACTTAGTAAAAAACTAATCTTTTTCTTCGGAGCGTTAGGAGGATTACTCTACGGTTATGACATGGGAGTCATCTCGGGGGCATTACTTTTTATTAAAAACGACATTCCTTTAACCAGCTTTACTGAAGGACTCGTTGTCAGCTCGATGTTAATTGGAGCGATCATAGGTTCAGGCCTAAGCGGTCCTCTTTCAGACCGGTTCGGCCGGCGGCGAATGGTATTTATGATTTCCATTGTGTTTATTGCTGGATCACTCATCCTTGCGTTCGCACCAAATATGGCAATGCTTGTCCTTGGAAGATTCATTATTGGTGTCGCAGTCGGCGGTTCAACTGCGATTGTTCCGGTCTACTTATCGGAAATGGCGCCAACCGAATCACGCGGTTCCTTAAGCTAAACCAACTTATGATTACTGTCGGTATTCTTTCATCTTATATTGTGAACTATGTGTTTGCAGATATGGAAGGCTGGCGCTGGATGATTGGGCTTGCTGTCATCCCTTCACTCATTTTGATGATCGGCGTTACGTTTATGCCGGAAAGTCCGAGATGGCTGCTTGAGCATCGGAGCGAAGAAGCACCGAGTAATGAAGTTGACACGTTCTTCGGAGAAAGTTGACTCTGAAATACGTGAAATGATAGAGATTAACCGGATCTCTGAAGGAACTTGGAAAGTCTTGTCCTCTTCCTGGCTGCGACCTACACTCCTCATCGGCTGTGTTTTTGCTTTATTTCAACAAATTATTGGGATTAATGCGATTATTTATTATGCACCTACCATATTCAGCGAAGCAGGATTAGGTGACGCTACTGCCATTTTAGGAACTGTCGGAATCGGTACTGTAAACGTTATCATCACCATTTTTGCTATTATGATCATGGACAAAATTGATCGCAAAAAATTACTCGCGATTGGAAATATCGGGAAGGTTTTATCGTTGTTGATCATGGCTGTACTTATATGGACAGTCGGGATGAATACTAACTTTGGAGCATGGATTATCGTTGCAAGCTTAACATTGTTTATCGTTTTCTTCGCTTTCACCTGGGGACCTGTTCTCTGGGTGATGATTCCTGAATTATTTCCGATGCGTGCCCGAGGAGCTGCAACAGGCATTGCTGCGCTTGCTCTATCGATCGGAAGCCTGATCGTTGCACAATTCTTTCCGATGGTCTCTCGCGCGATTGGTATTGGACAAGTATTTTTAATCTTTGCCGCCTTTGGGATTGCTGCATTTATCTTTGTGATGAAATTCCTGCCGGAAACCCGCGGACGCAGCCTTGAGGAAATTGAGGCAGATTTGCGACACCGTACGACTGGTTGAGTTATAATAGAAGAGTTCATTCCATCACGGGAATTTTCCCGTGATGGAAACTGTTATTTCTTACATAAGAAAGTAAAACAAAGTTGTTCACTCCTCTTTTTACATCTCATTTATTCCCGACCCTTAAGAATCGAATTGTTCATATTTATAGAAAGAATTGGAGGTGGAAAAATGGCAACCATGAAAGATATTGCTGAAAAAGCAAATGTATCGATTGCTACCGTTTCGCGGGTTCTGAATCATGATTCTACGTTATCCGTAGGAGAAGAGGTAAAGAAAAAAATTTTTGAAACTGCAGAGTACCTTAATTACAAAAAACATATCAGCAAAATTGCAAAAAAACAGCTGCGAATTGCCATTGTCCAATGGTATACGGAGTCAGAAGAACTAAATGATATGTATTATTATTCGATCAGACAAGGGGCAGAAAAAAAAATCGAACGCAACCAACATGAGTATACCCGCATCTTTCAAAATGTAGACAAAAAAAACAACATGAAGATTGACGGAATCATTGCAATTGGTAAATTTTCAGATGAACAAAAGAAGCAATTGCAGGAGTGGAGTTCCATGATCTGTTACGTCGATGATGTACGCTCCATGACAACCTCTGATTATGTCATCGTTGACTTCAACCAAGCGACGGGTAGTGCTTTGTCACATTTAATCGCTCAAGGCCATTCGAAAATCGGAATGCTGGCAGGACAAGAACATTTTTCAGATTCAACTGAATTACTTGTGGATCCAAGGTATGAAAGTTTCCAAAGTTACATGAAAAAGAATGGTTTATTTGAAGAAAAATATTGCAGCGTTGGTTCATTTTCGGTAGAGTCAGGCTACCACATGATGGACAGAGCCATTCGCGAGTTAAAAAATGACTTGCCTACCGCTTTCTTTTGCGCAAACGACTCCATAGCTGTGGGAGCATTGCGTGCGCTTCGAGACCATGGAATCAGCGTCCCCGACCAAGTGAGCATTATCGGTGTGAATGACTCCAGTGTGGCAAAATATATCTCCCCTTCCTTAAGTACAGTAAGAGTCCCTACGGAATTAATGGGCGAGACAGCCGTGTCCTTATTAGAAGAGAGAATTTTCGACCAGCGTACGGTTGCAAAAACCGTCGTACTGGCGACAGAGTTAGTTATACGGGAGAGCAGCAAGTGATAGGTATACTCCAACAAGCTAGCTAAAACAGCGGGGTACTTCCGCTGAAATACGGAGTAATCGGACAAGAAACAAACGGTCCAATTTCCCCCTTCTGTTCAGGCAAACTAACAGGAAAAGCCGGAAGCAATTCAAGCTTCTGGCTTTTAATTCGTTTTTCTCAATTTGATGTTCATTTCTTTCTCTACAATACCCAAGTACATATTATTCCATTTCTTCACAGACCATATCGCCAACCCCGTAGTAACTATTCCTAAAGCTATAAACGAAATCCAAAAATAAGGAGAAACGATTCCTTCTGGATAGGCCAAACCAATCGGAGAAAAGACTAAATAAAACCCTGACATTAAACCAAGTAAAATGATGCTTATCGGAAGCGAATATTTCCAAGGCATCATATCTATATTATGTTTCGTCGTTAATTTCCATTCTTTTTCAGATGGTTTTACTTTCGCAAAGACCAGCATAATGATTATTTCCGTAAGAAACAAGATACCGTAAACGTGAATATAGTTAATATGAAGAGGTATACCGAATAGCTGCTCTGTCCCCCACAGGATCATATAGTACGTCACGACATGAAACCAGATGACAACTTTCGCTGCTAAAGGCGGCACTTTTTTTATGAAGATTCCTACGAGTACTATCGTGATAATAGGGATGTTAAAAAATCCGGTGAAGCGGCGGATTAAATCCCAAAGACCCTCTGGTGCATACATTAATAATGGAGAAATGAAGAAGCTGATCAAGGCAAGTCCCCCGGCAAACCACTTGCTTAATGACAGCAGCTTTTCATCTGAAAGGTCTTTTTTTATTGGCTGAATCACATCAAGTGCAAACATGGTCGCTGCCGAATTAATTAACGCATTAAATGAACTAAATACAGCACCAAGTAAGACAACTAAGAAGAGTCCCTGCATGTACCAAGGAAGAGCTTGTGAAACCAGTGTCGGATAGGCAAGATCTACTGATTGAAGATTTCCCCCATACAAATGAAATGCGATAATTCCAGGCAGCATCATAAAGATTGGGACAAGCAGCTTGAAAAAACCGGTATATAGAACACCCTTCTGGCCTTCTGCTAAATTCTTCGCTCCAAGCGTTCGTTGAATCGCGTATTGATTCGTTCCCCAATAAAAAAGGTTTGCCCAAATCATCCCTGTAAAAATCGTTGCTAGCGGGACAGCATCCTCACTTGAACCTATCGCATTCAGTTTTTCTGTATGATTCGTCGTAACTATTTTAACGCCTTCAATGATACTTCCATCACCAAGCTGGAATAAACCGACGGCTGGAATAATTGCACAAATAACGATGAGCCCTATTCCGATCAAGCTGTCGGAAACAGCAATAGCTTGCATTCCTCCAAATACAGCAAACAAAGCTCCGATAACCCCAATGACCCAAACCATCAGCCAAACGGATTGAGAATAATCAAGCCCGGTCAATCCCGGTACATCAAACAGCTTTAATACACCTAAAGCACCGGAATACAAAGTAGACGGTATGGTTACTAACACGTAGCCGAACATAAATAACAATACGACTAATCTTCTAACTCCTTCATCAAAACGGTCACGCAAAAACTGCGGCAGAGTGGTGAACGCGCCTCCTAAATAACGCGGAAGCAAAAATAAAGCCATAATAATGATTGCAATAACGGCAGTGACTTCCCATGCCATGCTTGTCATATTGCCGCCGTACGATTGCCCGTTTAGCCCGACCATTTGTTCAGCTGAAAGATTCGTTAAGATCAAAGCTCCTGCAATAAAACTTCCGGTCATCCCTCTTCCTGCCAAAAAATAGCCTTCCGTTGTTTTGTTGATGCCTTTGGATTTTTTATACGTCCATATTCCAATGAGCACGATAAAGAAGAGACTGGATAGCAGTGTGAACAGCACGTTGTTTTCTCCCATAGTTCATCTCCTGTTTTGTAGTAATATTTAACATTCCTTATCTATTACCCTGAATAACTGATTCATCGGAATAATGAGAAAAATGAAGAGCTTATGATGGCAATTATGAGAAAAAACAGAGGGAACCATTCCGGTTCCGTCTGTTTTACGTTCTGGCTTTCCTTACAGCTTCCTTCATATTATCCTGCAGCTGCAAAATGCGCTGGGTGCCTTCTTCTCTCAGACGCTTGTTCTCATCTTCAATTTGCTTCGTTTCCTGCATCCCTTTGACGATTGTATTCCATGACTCTTCAATCGTTTCAATATTTACGCTCGGCCGTCCAGCCATTCTGGCGATTTCTACACTTTGATTGCTGATGTTTTCGGCATTCCGCTTCAGCATTTCATTCGTCCGGCGATCAAGCTCATTCATGCTGTCCGCCACAAGCTTTTGCCGCTTCGCCGTAACCGCCTGAATGATTCCATTCTTAAAGATCGGGATCGTAATGATAAACGCCGAATTGATCTTACCGATCAGCTTCGTATTTCCGCGCTGGAGCAAACGAATTTGCGGAGCCGTCTGCAGAGCAACCATTCTGGCCATATCTAAATCATAGACACGTTCTTCGAGTGCCTCAATCCCGTTTTGGAGAGAATTGAGCTCCAATTCAGCAAGTTGATTGCCGGAAGCTGCCTGCTGCTCGTAGGTCGGAACCATTTGTTTTAATTCTTCTACCTTCAGCTGGCCGGCAACCACATATTTCTCAAGCTCCATATAATAATTAAGATTGTTTTCATACATTTCATCGAGAGTGACTGTGGAAGTCGTCATCTCGTCCTTGTACTTTGAAATTTCAACATTGATCTTTTCAATTTCGCCGCCAAGCGTTTGATACTTGCTAAAGATTTTTTCAATAAAATCATTTCCGCGTTTAAAGATCTTAGACATGAATCCTTTTTTCTCTTCGAAATCCTTTTTATCAAATCGATCCATCAGTTTGCCAAGCTGATTCAGCATTTCCCCTGAATCCGTAGCGCTTGATGACCGCATCATGCCAAGAATCCGATCGGAAAATTGAGAAATTTGTACAGCAGGCTCTTTTCCGTATTCCAATAATGCAACCTGATTTTTTGCGTCAATTTGCTTTGCAAGATTTTGAACTTCTGGTTCATTCCTTAGCTTTGTGCGAATATCGTTTGCTTTCTCTTCGGTAATTACCGGTGCTTCGTCGATTTTTTCAAGTGTTGTAAGATCATTTGAATTCGTCATCATTTTTTCCTCCTTATTATTTAGTGAAACGATTGAAAAACCTTCGAAGAGGGGACGGTTCAATAAACTCTTGTTGAAAGACCATGTTCTCAAGCCAATGGACATCAAATTGGTTTTCTTCGATAAAAAGCTCGATATCTCTGTGTCCAGGCGGATTATAAAGTATTATGTCGATTCCCAGTTCATTTAGAAAATAAATCGCTGCGGCATCTGACCTGGTTAATTCCCCATTCATTTCCGTATGATATAAAATCAGCTTTGGAATCGTTTGTGAATAGTCAAACGTTTGAATCAGCCTGAGGAGCTCCGGCTGAAGATGAACAGCTTGGGTAAATAAATAAAGCTGAACCTGTTCAAGTGTCTCAGTGCCTTGAGTAAGAAATTTTGGATTCCGGACCATGCTGGAAATCCTTTGAGCCATACTAGCCTGCACCTCTTCCGGAAGATGCTTATACTGCCATACGTTGCTCATAACCAGTTTTTCCGGATCGATATCCCCTTCCTTAGTTAAGCAATGGCTATAATGAAACTGATAATTCGCGGTGACTTCGTTTGTAAAAGGAAATTTGCGGACCACGTGTGATTCTTCATAATCAACAAGTGTATGCAGCCTGTCCCAATATTCCTTTTTATTGGCGGAGATTCCGTTGACCTTTGCAAAAAGGTTCGGGATTTCAACTCGTTTGCGATCCACAAGAAAATTAGGGCGAATAAAAGCCTTTTCTTTCGCTAGTAAAAATAACTCATCATATGTTGTTTTTAACGTAATCGCTACAGGTTCATGCCCTCTGAATTGCCACGGTTTATATAATTGCGATCCTTCATGATGCAAAATGGTATCCAATTCCTTTGTTGATCTGTAGGCTACAGTTGATTTACGCTCCGGCTTCTCATTTGGAAACGGCTCTAAAGAGGAAACTGCAGGATACGTATACACGAAAGAATGCTCATTTTCAGGATCAATTTCCTTCATTAAATCTTTTCCTTCCGGATGAAAAAGCAAAACATCGCACCCGATCAGCATGAGATAATACAAAAAATAAATGTTGCTTTTTGTCCCGTTTCCATACCAAATGACGCGCGGCATTTGCCTCGATATATCTGCTTGTTCCATCCAAGGATGCAAATGATTCAACGACCACTTGACGATATCAAGTAAAAGCCTTCTGAAGTCGGGGTCATTTGTTCCTTGGGCATGAGAGGTGATAAACGTCTGAAGAACCTTCATCAAGGACTGCCTGATATGGCGATGCATGGCAGGATTGCTATGCCCGGCAATTAACTGATCACGATCTAAAAAAGCAACTAAGCGGTTCACAGATAACCCGTTCTCTTTTTGATTCAACATATGAATGTTTTGTACCGCCTGAAACTTATCGGAAGCGATCGTCTTATCCAAGGTTTCACTCAGAATATGCATATTCTCCATCTGACTAAGCTCGTACAAGTAAATGTAATAATCCGTTTCATCGGATGGCGTCCCCATAATCCTGCCGGACAGCCGGCTAAAAGCAAGTGTGTCTCCATTTTCAAAGGGGGATCGTTCCGGCAACGTTTGTATGAGAAGCTGCTTCCATTCCTCATTTTGCGGAGCTGCGTTATGGATATGGATGCCTGTGATCATGATGTCCCCCTCCTTTTTACTAAACTTCCAAAATAGGTGTGAAGCTGCTAATAATCATTTCCAAAATTTCATCTGATGCCCTCATTCCTTCCGATGCTGTTGCGGCTAGCATCGGATAACTGGCAAGTACCTCTCCATGGGCGGGTGCGATTCCACAATCGGCTTCTTGAATCAGCTCATAATCCAACAGAGAGTCACCCGCCGAGAAAATCTTTTCTAGACTGAGTAGTTCCTTCAGATAGCTGACTGCTCTCCATTTATTCAACGCTTTAGGGATAAAATACAGCTTTCTTCCTTGTAAAGAAGCCCGCCAATCCCTTTGTTCCGCCCATTGAATGACTTCCTTCAGCCTAATAAAAGGGATTTTGTCATCCTTTATAATTAAATAGATAAAAAAATGCTGTGCGGTTTTTATCTGTTTAATATGCGGAATCAAATCCAACGACTGAATTTCTTGAATCATGTCATCAATCGATTGACACATGCCGATCTCTTTTTCCATGAGATCTGTCCATTCTGGCAATGGTACTCCGTTTTTTAAGATACACGCGCCGTTGGTTGTCACTGCAAATTTTGGCTTTATATCATTTTGAAACAGAAAAATCCGATTATATTGCTCCGTAGTACGTGTCGTTACCGGAATAAAATGCATCTCTTGCTGAATCTTCAGAAGATGCTTTTTCGCTTGAACGGACATGTAGGAACGCTCTTTTCCTTCAAACATTTCAACGAGCTCATAGGCGTCTTCTGGCGGGTACGTCTCGAGCATCCGCTTGCTGTATATGAGAGTACGATCTAAATCGGTAGCAAATGCTTTCATGCCTTGTCCTCCAATGGGCGGATTAAACCACAGCACTTATAAGTCATATCCGTATATTCCTCAACCGGCACTCCCTTGTCATTTGCCAAAAGAAGAATATGCTTAATTTCTTCCTCGGAACCGGGCTGAATCAGGATTTTCCAAGGAACTCTTCTCAGAAGAACTCTCGTTGTTTCCCCAACACCTGGTTTTACAAAATTTATATTTTCCACTCCGAAATCCCTTTGGATATTCTTTACGGAATTCAGTCCGTTCCAATTTACCTCATTGAAAGAGTTTGATGCTTTTTGTTTCGCCGATTCGATAATAGCTGGAAACTCAGCGGAAATTGTATTAACGTATACGTTTGATACGTCCTCATCCGTTAGTTCGCTGTAATATTTCGCACCATGAAAGTCTCCATCCCCAATCCATTTTGCATTCAGGACAGTCCTGCTGACTAGCCCGGATACGGTTGAGTTCAACAAGGCACTAGGAATTAAATAGTCTTCTCTTGTTCCAAACAGGGCAGAGCAGTGTCCGGGATCTGCCAAAACAGCAAGCTCGGCAGAAAGATCTGTACCATGTTTTTCGTTATACGACTCTATCGATTGACGCAGCTCTTGCGTGATCGCCCCTTTGCCGGTCCAGCCATCAATAAAGGAAATCGAATGCTCAGGATGCTTTTCCCTAATAAAGGTCAACGCCTGTTCGTCAATTCCGCGACCGCGAATAATGCTAATGCTGTAATGGGGCAAGCTTTCGTTATAGACAAGCTTAATGTACCGTTTAATCAAAACGCCAATCGGGGTTCCTCCGCGCGCCAAGCTGCAAAGCACAGTTCGCTTCCCTCGTTTTTTCATTAGAAGCTCGGCGACAATCCCTGCTGCTTCAGCAATTTTTCGTTTGCTTGTTTCTAGGGAAGAGTAAAATAACTCCAAATATTCTTTCGTTGGCTCGTATTCAACCGGGAGCATCTCAGAGTAATGGACTCCTTTTTGAATCGATTGTTCCCGTTCTTGGGTGCTTTTTTCTATTTGAATACCAGATAAATCCTTTAAAAGAAAAATGACATCTTCCTCAGCATAGCTCCCGAATTTCACCGTTAAATTAGACATCTGCATCTCCCCTTCCGAAAAAGGTAACGACGTGCAGCACCTTAATACCACGGTCGCTGCAAATATTGAGCAATGGTTCCAAGGCGGCATCCGTTGCGTCTTTTTCTAGGAAATAAAAAATTTCATCGTATGCATCATAAGGGATATTGTATAAAAAGTGCTGAATTTCCTGATCCTCGGGATTTTTAAAGGTGTACCCACTTGTTATCGCATATCCTTCTCTATCGTTCGGGTGAACCGGACTTCTGGTAGAGGATTGATAGAGCACTCCTCCCCCCATTCCAGCAGCAATTCTCATTGGTATGTACATAAATTCACCCGTACCTATGCAAAGCGTCCGCGCCCCTGTTCTATGTGCGCGAAGATGCTTTGCAGTCGACAAGCAAGCTTGATCAATCTTAGATGTCTCCTCATCAACCAAGCCGAATCTTCCGGTTTCTTTAATATACGATGAGGAGAAAAACGTAAATTGATCTCCAGCATCATGCTTGATCATCTTAATCTCATTTTGTCTTTCGTTCGGATGAAAGTTATATGATGATTTTTCAAGCGGAGCTCCGATTGCTTTGATGTTTCCAGAAAGAAGAGACACGGTTGTGACATTGATATCAAGCTCTTCCTCCAGTCTTCTAAATGCAGCTTTATGCTCATCGGAACGCCAATCCAAGATGCTGAGAATGGCATATTCTTTTCTCGGAAACTTTTTTTGAATATCCCTAATAATATTAATCGCCGTTTTGCCCGTCGTTATTTCGTCATCAACCAGCACGACCGGACGATCATTCGAAAAGAAGGAGCCGCTGGCAAAGCACTGATGGCTGACAGCGTGGGAATGCTCTTCTTCAAAGGCAAGTACAGGCTCCTTCTCCATTCGTTCCCGCGTTGTATGGATGAATGAAGCCCCTTCCATACAATCAAAAACTCCGTGGGCAAGTGCAGTAGCTGTTTCCGCAAAACCAATTACAATCGGCTGTTCAGGAAATGGCAGCTTCTTATTTTTCAGCAAAGAATAGCCCTCTTCCAAAATCGCATGATCATTTTGCAAAAATTTCTCTGCGATCGTTTTTTTCTTATCAGGAATGCGAGCTTTTGTTTTTTCGAAATATTCCATAGCCAATAGTCCAGACAAGATTAGCGGCTTCAATGGATGTACCGGCATATGCTTCCCGAGCACTGTGCTGACAAATAAAAAGCCTCTGTTCTTATTCACTCTTGCAGCTGTAAGAAACAGCTTATCCATTGGTATAGAATGGGGATTATCCGAGATGACCAGCTCTAATTTTATATTATCCAAGATTTGTAGCATGTGTTTGCTCTGTAAGCATGTCGATGTAGCTGCGATTTTCATGATACACCCCGTATATGTCCGACTTGATAAGAATCGTTTGCGCCCATTTCAAATGCGGTTTAATTTCGTTCATTTTATTGGCAAATGAGCTTTTGATCGCTCCTCCGCTTGACGTGCCATTCGCGTGTTCAACAATCGATTTTGCATCCAAATAATCCTCTTTTGAGACAGTAAGCAAGCTTTGAACAATTTTCAGATGAGTCGGATGAATGACTGTTTTTCCATGGATTCCATTCGCTAGATCCAAAATGGTTTCTTTTATCAATCCATCATCATACCTGCTGGTGCGAACTCTTAATCCTATTTCTCCTAGAGAATGGTCGAAGGGAGACGGTCTAAGCTGTGGTTTTACTATTTTTGAAGGATTTTCGAAGTATTCCCATACGGCACCTGAAATACAGAAAGTTCTACCGAAGAAATTGACAATATCAATGATTAAATCCGAGATTACTTTGATATCATAGATGGTCATAGACGGACTTCTTCTTATGCCGAAGAGTCCACAGAGGTCTGTAGCGCCAATTCGAATATTCAGAATTGACTCTTTATAGCTGTCCATAATCTCATTCATCTTAAACAGCTCTTCGCTTCTCGTTAATTTGTTGATGATTTCCTCTGACTCCAAAATGGGCATACCATACAGCGCAATACCATGTGCTTGTGCCAGTGCGTTTTGCCCAGACAGGTAAGCCTTAGCATTTTTTGAAGAAAATTTCGGGTAAACGAAGCCGGTGATCAAATGTAAGTCTTGGCCAAGCTCATTACCGAGAACAGTCAATTGCTCAGAGTTTCGGACACGGATAAAAATCAGCGGCAGTTCATCCGAAGAGATCCGGCCAGCATTCAACGCGAGGGTGATTTTTTTCATTTCTATGACAATCTGTTTTTGCGCTTCTTCAACGAAAGAGTCACCTATGGAATCTTCTAAGCATAATACCATGCTGCACATTTCTTTGTACTTTCTTTGAATGATCATGTCTGCTACGTCTTTTCGAGTGGCGGGCATATAAAGCGTCGCCCCTAACGCGTACTCCAATTTCCTTTTATCCGAATCTTTAGAAACAGATGCCGGTTTTTTATAAAAGATCGAATCCTTTTGATAATCATTTAAAAAACGAAAGTATTGCACCGAGTCCACCCCCTTTTAGTAGAAAAACGCTCGCTCCCCTAAGAGAACGAGACGTATTTTCTTTCATTCTGTGAAAAGCACTTCCTATTCTTCTCTTGATGCCGCAGCTTGTTCTTCCCCCTGATGCTTTTTTTTATTGATATTGTGAATAATAAAAGTAACGACAAATGCTGAAATAATAATAAGAAAGAAAATCTCGTGCGGGATTTCAACATGAACAATTGTTAAAGCCATTTTAATCGCAATAAGACCAATAAGAATAAATGCTGTTCCTTCAAGCTCAGGAATTTTGTCGATAAGCACCAAAAATAATTTTGCAACCGTACGCATCATTAGAATACCAATCATACCGCCTAAAAGGAGTACCCACACCTTATTGGAAATGGCAAAAGCCGCGAGTATACTGTCGATCGAAAAGGCAATATCCATAATTTCGACTGCAATGACCGTCGCCCAAAACACGCCAAATACGCGAACAAGCCAGCTGTCTTTTTTCATTCCCTTTGCCTCGTCGTCTTTTTCCCCTAACCAGAAATGCTTAATGACGAGCCAGGCAAGATATCCGGCGCCCAACAGCTTGATCCACCAGAAATTTACTAAATACACACCGATACCTATGAAAAGAAAACGGAAAATATATGCTCCTAACAAACCGTAAGTTAACGCTTTTTTCCGCTGTTTCTCAGGAAGGTGCTTAACCATGACTGCGAGCACGAGGGCGTTATCTGCTGAAAGCAACCCTTCCATTATTACCAAGGTTCCTATCAATCCCCATGCAACAGGATCTGTAATAACCTCTTCCCACCACATTTGCCAGTCAAAAAACGAGGCATACGTTGAAAGTAATGATGAAAAAAACTCTTCCACACTTTTTCCTCCTTATAAAGCTATGTCTGCTAATTAATGGTTGCTGGGTTTATACCTCGAGGCCAAAATTTTTGCACAATGCAGATAAGCCGCCGGAAAAGCCGCTCCCTACAGCGGAAAATTTCCAATCCTGGCCATGGCGGTACAATTCACAAAATACGACTGCCGTTTCGATGGAAAAGTCTTCACCAAGATCAAACCGAAGCAATTCTTCATTAGTATCGGCACTTTCAAGACGTACAAAAGCATTTGAAACTTGTCCAAAATTTTGGTTTCTTCGTTCCGCATCATGAATCGTAACCGTAATCGCGATTTTATCGATAGTCGAAGGAATTTTGCTAAAATCGACGATCAGCTGCTCATCATCGCCGGCGCCTTCGCCCGTCCGGTTGTCACCACTGTGAATCACCGATTTACTCGGGTGTTCGAGATTGTTGTAAAAAACAAAATCAAGATCCTCTGTACATCTTCCGTCAGAGCCGGTCAAAAACGCAGAGGCATCTAAATCAAATGCCTCTCCGCCTGAGTATTTGTTCGTATCCCAACCCAGACCGATAATCGCACGTGTAAGGTCTGGGTTAGATTTCGTTAAATCAATTCTTTGTCCTTTGGAAAGTTGAATGGCCATAAATATTCGCCTCCCGCTAATAGATGCTTCGTTCGTTACTTAGCCAATTTCCAAACCATAGTCTGTTGCAATTCTTGCAAGTCCGCCTTGATATCCGGAGCCTACAGCAGAAAATTTCCATTCTGTTCCGTGGCGATAAAGCTCTCCGGTAATCAACGCCGTTTCAATCGAAAAATCTTCAGAAAGATCGTAGCGAATCAGCTCTTCATTGCCGTCTTCATTTACGACACGCACATAAGCGTTTGACACTTGACCAAAATTCTGATTGCGTGCTTCCCCTTCATGAATCGTAATGACAAATGAAATTTTGCTTATGTTTGCAGGTACATCGTTCAGGCTGATTTTCACTTGCTCGTCATCGCCTGATCCCTCGCCGGTACGGTTGTCACCTGTATGAACAACTGCGCCGCCTGCTCCTTCGGTTTGATTGTAAAATACAAAATCAGCTGAAGAAGCGCATCTTCCTGTTGAATCTAATAAAAACACGCTCGAATCCAAATCAAAATCATTGCCGCCATCATATTTGTTTGTATCCCAGCCGAGTCCAACAATTACTTTATTTAGCCCTGGATTTGTTTTCGTTAAATCAACTTTTTGTCCTTTTGAAAGTGAAATTGCCATTTTTCATACTCCCTTTCTTTGTGGTC
This sequence comes from Bacillus capparidis, assembly GCF_017832095.1. Taxonomy (NCBI): domain Bacteria; kingdom Bacillati; phylum Bacillota; class Bacilli; order Caryophanales; family Bacillaceae; genus Bacillus; species Bacillus capparidis. Next base: position 362,073 of record NZ_JAFDST010000003.1, on the reverse strand, counting down.
TTTAATTGCTTATTGATAACGTTTAACAACTTCTGTAATACTTGTATCGTTTGTTCCATTGCCTACCGCGGAAAATTTCCATTCCGCTCCGTTTCGATAGATTTCACCGACGATCAGGCTCGTTTTTCCTTTATAATCGTCTTTTAAGTTATATCTCACCAGCTCGTTGTTGTTAGATTGGTCAACAACTCGGATAAATGCATTTTCGATCATTCCAAAATCCTGTTTACGAGATACACAATCATAAATATTTACGACAAATACCAGTTTATTAATTGCCTGCGGTACGTTTTTAAGATCAATCATAACCTGCTCGTCATCTCCGGCGCCTTCACCTGTTAAATTATCGCCAGTATGAACAACACTTCCATCACTGCTTTTTAAATTGCCGAAGAAAATACAATTCTTTTTATCTGTAAATCTATCATTTTCAAGCAGTAAAACAGAGGAATCACAATCGATATTGCTGCCGCCTCCGCCAAACAAACCGCCGAGGAAGCCGCCTCCCTTTTTAGATACAGGATCCCATCCAAGTCCAACCAAAAGCTTCGTTAACCCAGCGTTGCCTTTTGTCAGATCGATTCTTTGTCCTTTTTCTAATGAAATTGCCATTATGTATTCACTCCATTTCAATCTATTTAATTATACATGATTCGACAGCAAACATTAATCAATATGGTCCTGCCCGGTGATTAAAAAGATCTTCTCCTTACGTACGTACATGTTTAGCAAAAGGTTTCATTTGTTCTGCTTTTTCTTTTATTATCTGCCATTGCTGCTTCATTTTTCTTTTGTTCCCGACATGGTTCACCAAAAACCATGCATTAAGCCCATTATCTCACAGAAGATTTTGACATTACATATTTTTTTGTTACTTTTTCCTTACTTTTTAAAAGAGAAAAAATATGAAAAAACCACAACGGCAAAATAGTTCTGCTCCCCCCTTATCACGGACGGGTATTCTCTCCATTCCGTGAATGATTACGACCAGTTTTCGTTTTATTGTGCCCTCATCCAAAATTATTGCGACCACATTCGTTTTTTTTGTGCCCACATGCGAATTTATTCGCCTCACCTGCGGCGCTTCCGCTTCTCATCGGTGCTACATATGAAAAGCAGCCGCTGGAAGTAGTTCTGCGGCTTAATGACATGCATTCCGAGTTTTTCTTCCCATTTCGGATAAGATTGCGACCAGTTTTCGCTTTATTGTGCCTTCATCCAAAATTATTGCGACCACATTCGTTTTTTTTTGTGCCCACATGCGAATTTATTCGCCTACTCACATCGATGCCCACATAAAAAAGGTTCCCCAACTACGGAGAACCATTATTGAAGGTCTAAGAAGCCTTCTATATCCTTAATTATTTCATTTAATAGCCGCATGGACCGCTGTAGATTGCCAGCATCCTCTAAACTATGATCCGCCCCTTCAATAAGCTTTGATGATATATTCTTATTTTCTAAGATCTTATGAAATCGCTCCTTTACATAGTAAGGGTCGTGGTCTCCGATAAACTGCATGCCCTTATTTTTGCCGTGTGCCATAGCTTGAAACACTTCTTCCCTAGTAATTAAAGGAGTAAGCCAAATTGCTTTTGCCGATTGAAATTGCTCCCTGTGCGCTAATTCCGAAGCTAATCCAATCGTCCCCAGCGATTTCCCTGTAAGATAAAAGCTTTGGTAGACATTGCTCTCCAGCACTTCGTCTACCGTAGCTTTGACGTCAAATTTTAAAGACGAATCAAATTCTTCATTTGACAATGCTTTGTAGCTATTAGACTGATAGTTGTAGTTTATTTGAAGAACATCATAACCGCGATTAAGGAATACACGTAAGGAATAGTACAAAAGCGGCGCCTGATTGGTGTATCCCAGTCCAGGGAGCAAAATTGCCAGAGTATCTGCCGCTCTTTGTTTGAAATGAGCAATTTGAACAGGCAGCCCATTATAACCGTTAACCGTTTTGTCCAGTATTTCCAACTCATCACTCCATCCTGTCTGTTTCTTTTCATTATTATATAGTTTCTTACCCGCGTCCTCTTCTCCCTGTTTTTCTTTTCTTTGGCCACTTTACCGGCTCCACATGATCAATCATTGCGTAGAACACAGTTCCCCATTGGTATTCATCCAAGCTGCTAATTGGCTGAAATCGTTCGATCCCGGCATCCCTGGTAATATGCTTTATCTGTTTTGATGTAAATACACTTTTTAACGCTTCATGAAAAGGAAGCTTAGGGTGCTGCAATGCATAATCGGCCAATCTTTGAAACCGCTGATGATGCTTTTGGGGAACGGATGGCTGTGTCTTTTTCCGCAAGCATAAAACGGCAGAATCAACCTTCGGAGGCGGCGAAAAATTGGTTCGGGAAATGAATCGTTCAACCTTTAGATCAAACCACATTCTCCATTTTAATATCTTTGGATTCGTAATTGGGGTAGCTGTAAATCGCATGGCCGCCCCTTTTTCCATGACAATGGTGGGTTTTTTAAAAGATTTTCCCGGATGATGAAGAAGCTTCTCCATAATCGGTGTTGTAATCGCATAAGGAATAGAAGCCACAACCGAAAAGGGTTCTTTCGGAAGGTAGCATTTCAGAAAATCTTCCGCGATAATTTTCACATTCGAAGAGGGTTCTGTTTTCTGTTTAAGAATTTCTACAAATTCCTTATCATTTTCAACCGCCAAAACCTTTCCTGCTTTTTCCGCGAGAGGGAGCGTAAATGCGCCCTTCCCCGCGCCGATTTCCATTACTGTATCCTTTTTAGTGATCTGCGCTCTATTGATCACATCTTCAACAATTTTTTTGTTATGAAGCAAGTGCTGTCCGGAAAAATTAGGTCCCTCAATACATTTGCGAATTTTACGATGCCTTTTATTTTGCTTTCTCATCACTTGTTCTCCTCCTAGGATTTTTTATACAAAAAAAACACAGGCTGATCTGCCTGTGTGAGGAGTAAACGTATGAATGTTTGCCAAACAAAACCATTCCTTCTTGGCGAATTCCCACAAGAAAGGATGATTTTTCATAACGAAAAAAGAAAGCAAACGGCATAAAGAAAGCACATAACGACGTGCTCTCTTCATTGGATTTTTCTACAAGTTTGAGTTTTTAAGCATAACAAAAAGAGGGCAGATTTGTCCCTACCCTCTCATTAGCAGCTTATATGAGTTTCTTAAAATGGGCAGACGAATCCCGTTACCCCTGCACACAGGCAGAGTCTTTGTTCACTATTCAGTTAGCGGAACAAATTGAAAAACGGATTCTGAAGATTCCACACATTTTAAGCAACCCTCCGATCATTATAATTACGGAAAGTTTAGCATAGTCCGTTATGTCCCTGCAATAGGAGGTTTTCCTTATTTTTCAAATAAATGATGAAGCAGACGGTCTTTATCAAGGAAAAATTGCTTCATCATGCGATAGTGATTTGTCTCTTCCAGTGAGGTTTCGTTAACCCCCTCTTCGGTGAGCTCGAGAATTTGAGAATCAGGATAAGCCATAATAATTGGGGAGTGGGTTGCAATGATGAACTGAGAATTTTGTCCGGCAAGTTCATGAATTTTTGAGAGCATGGAAATCTGCCGAAGCGGAGAAAGTGCAGCTTCCGGCTCATCTAGAATATAAAGGCCATTGCCTCCGAACCTGTGCATAAACAACGAAAAAAACGATTCACCATGGGATTGTTCATGCAGGGAAACTCCTCCATAGGAATCGATCACACGAGGACTACCTGGTTCCCTGTCGAGTTCCTCAATATTTGAAGCAAGGTTGTAGAAAGTTTCAGCTCGGAGAAAAAAACCATCCTTCGGCCTTCTTGCACCTTTCGCGAGCCGAATATAGTCCCCAAGCTTCGAATGGGAATCAAAGGTAGAGAAATTAAAATTAAACGAGCCTCCCTCAGGATTGAATCCCAAGTTCATAGCAAGCGCTTCTAAGAAGTTTGATTTTCCCATTCCGTTTTCACCGACGATATACGTCACTTGACTGCGAAATTCTAACTTTCCCATGTCTTTAATAATCGGGAGGCAAAAGGGAAATTCGTCAAATGACAGAACCTTTTCCTTTACTAGTTCGATCGATTTCAGATAATTCCCCTTCATTTTGCGATCCCCTTTCTTATACCATCATTTCCTTCACAAAACACGCTTGTCCTCTAATCTCAATTTTCCAGGACGAGTCATTTTTTGACACGAATACTGCAACTCTTCCATCTCGATTCAACTCATGTCCTTGTTCAATGAGCAGTTCAAGAGAAGGGTTTTCTTTGATATGGCTGGCATAGTACGCGCCCATTACCCCTGAAGCTGTTCCAGTGACAGGATCCTCAATCGTTCCGGAAAATGGCGACGAAAAGTGTCTCGCATGCATATCAGCCAGTGGATCGTATGTTTCTAAGCAAAATGGATGTATCGACGCCTTTGGCATTTCCGTTAATACTCCAGGAAATACATTATTGTTCGGAACCATTCGTTCAAAAGCAGATAAATTCATGACTGGAACAAGCAAGGTCCATGCGCCTGTGCTACCGTATACGATAGGGAGCTCCGGATGAAGGTCATCTTCATGCAAACCAATAGCAACAGCCAAAGCTTTCTTCGATCCCTTAAAAGGCTTGAACTCAGGTTCCGCCTGCTGCATCGTAATCGCAAAATCATCTTCATGGCCTGCTTCTATTTTCACAGGCAAAATCCCTGCTTTTGTTTCGATCGTAAATTCATTTTTATCAGCCAACAAATTTCTCGTCTTTAATGCGTAAATGGACGCCATCGTGGCATGCCCGCATAGATTGATCTCGTGCCCCGGGGTAAAGTAACGGATTCTTACATCAGCTTTCTCTGACTGCATTGGAAAGGCAGTTTCGTTAAAGCCTACTTTTTTAGCAATCAACTGCATCTCTTCTTCGCTCAAGCCTTCTGAAAGAACAACCCCTGCAGGATTCCCCATATTCGGCTGACGGCTGAACGCATCGTAGTGGTAGACTGTTACTGGTTTCATGAATTTTCCTCCTAAAGTTGGCTAGACACAAACAACCTTCTGATCAGAAGGTTGTTATGGCTCGTTAATTATTGCCTTCAGCTGCTGACTGTTTTCCTTGCAGCAAAGCAAACTCTTCCTTCACTTTTCCCAACAATTCCTGATTTGTCAATAAATCATATGCAGTATAGGCCATGCATTTTGCCGCAAGCATTAAGCCTCCAAAGCCCATATCGCTCATCGCTGCTTCGCGGAATTCAACCGTATGGCACGCGTAAGGCTCATGGCAGATTTGAATATAAGGGTGGATTGAAGGAGCAAACTGGCTGACATTTCCCATGTCTACGGAACCGCCGCCGTCTGATTTCTCATGAATTTCCTGAGGATCGACGCCTAATTCGATCATATTTGCAGTAAAAGCTTCCGATAAGGCTTCATTCGTTTTTAGATCATCGTAAGACAGCTCGTAAAAGGATGTTTCCAATTTTGCACCCGTGGCAAGCGCCGCTGCTTTGGCACAGTTTTTCACTTTTTCCAAAAGCTCGTTCAAATAAGCTCGTTCGGTTGCGCGCACGTAAAATTGAGCCTGCGCATAATCCGGGACGACATTTGCCGCAGAACCTCCATGAGGAATCACCCCGTGTATCCGCGCAGTAGGAAGAATATGCTGTCTAAGCGCATTGATTCCGTTAAACGTTTGGATAACAGCGTCCAAAGCATTAATCCCTTCATGCGGGCTTCCTGCTGCATGAGCAGCTTTTCCGTAAAAATCAAATTGAATCGCGTCCATGGCGAGCGACGTCCCGCTTTTTTCGTGACGGCAGTACGGATGAACCATCATCGCTGCATCCAAATGGTTAAACAAGCCAAGATCTGCCATCGTCACTTTTCCACCTGTCGTTTCTTCTGCTGGAGTTCCATAGACGTAAAGTGTGCCGCCGATCTCGCTGATGACTTTACTTAGTCCGATTGCAGCTGCTACAGACATCGTCCCAATCAGGTTGTGTCCACAAGCATGGCCGATTTCAGGAAGAGCATCATATTCTGCCATAAAGCCAATGGAAGGACCAGGTTTTCCGCTGTCATATACTCCCGTAAAGGCAGTCGCCAATCCAGCAGTTCCCATTTCAACAGCAAAGCCATGTTTCTTAAGTTCCTCTGACAATTTCTTTGACGCTTTAAACTCTTCATGGCCGAGTTCAGGATTTTCTCCTATGTACTGGCTGATTCCATATAATTCGGTTCTTATTTTTTCTATTTCTTGATGAATATTATTTTTCATTTGGTCCATTTTCCGATCATCCTTCTAAATCATTTTCCAATCTATTGTATCATTTCTATGCTCTATTCAACTATAAAAAAAGAAAAATAATGAATAATTATACACATTTAACGAATATTTATTTCAAGCATTTGATATCGTTTACTTTCATATTAACCTTATGATTATCTTGTTTTTCAGACTTGACATTCATAAAAATTCCTATATCTTTATACAAGTAAACTTATAATTATTTATTTTTATCTAGATACAGCAAAGGAGAACATGTTTTGAACACCAAGAAATTCATTCTCAAATTTCCACATACGTATGCACTTATTTTTGGTATTACCATTCTTGCGGCTTTGGCCACTTACTTTGTGCCATCCGGCCAATTCGACCGGGTAGAACAGGGTGACCGCACAGTTATCGTCCAAGGCAGCTACAAAGAAATAGATGCAGAGCCCGTTCCATTTTTCAATCTGTTTCAATCCATTCCAGAGGGCATGGTACAATCTGCAGACATTATCTTCTATATTTTTCTCGTTGGCGGTGCATTTGGCATCATAAACAAAACAGGAACGATTGAAGCATCCGTTCATTTACTGGTTAATCGGTTGAAAAATAGAGGCGCTCTTTTGATTCCTATTGTTATGATTGCATTTTCAGTCGGCGGCGCCACCATTGGAATGTCTGAAGAAACCATCATTTTCATACCGATCGGTGTTGCTATTGCCCGCGCGCTCGGATATGACGCAATGACAGGTGCGGCAATGATCAGTTTAGGAGCTGCTATCGGCTTTACCGGAGGGATGCTGAATCCTTTCTCCGTTGGTATTGCTCAGTCGATTGCCGAGGTTCCGCTTTTTAGCGCAATCGGTTATCGTTTTATCATTTACTTTATCCTTCTTGGATTTGCTATATGGTATTTGATGAGGTATGCAGCAAAGGTGAAAGCTAATCCGGCTAATAGTGTTATTTCTGACATTGAAGCAGCGAATGCAGCTGCCAACAAATCCTCTATAGAAAAAGAGGAATCTTCTTTCACTTTTCGCCATGGGCTTGTTTTGTTGATCGTTACAGCCGGTTTTGCATTAAATATTTTTGGAGTCTTTCAGTGGAAATGGTTTCTCACCGAATTATCAGCTTCATTTATTATTATGGGATTTGCAGCCGGTCTTGCCGGAGGCCTCGGTGTGAATGGAATGTTTGACTCCTTCATTGATGGAATGAAAGAAGTCGTTTACGGCGCACTCATCGTTGGATTTGCACGTTCCATCGTCGTAGTGATGGAGCACGGACAAATCATAGATACGTTTATTAATAGCATGGCCGGGGCTATCAGCACGCTTCCAAACACAGTGAACGTTCTAGGAATGTACATCACACAGGTTATTATTAATACATTTATTCCATCTGGGAGCGGACAGGCTGCTACTACAATGCCTCTGATGGCTCCACTTGCCGATTTATTAGGATTTAATCGCCAAATAGCCGTGTTTGCTTATCAGTACGGAAGCGGCATTACTGATTCTATTATTCCGACCTCAGGTGTATTGATGGCGACCCTGGCGATGGCTGGAATTCCTTATGAACGATGGATCAAATTTGTATGGAAGCTGATTTTAGGCTGGCTTATCATCTCTGCAGCCGCGATCATCGTTGCAGTGCTGATTGGTATCCAATAAGATTAGCAAAATCTAAATTGACAATGCTTTGAAAAGTAAGGTATACTAAAAAGGAACAAGTGTTCGCGATTGATTGACCCCCTACTTATGCCATCCCGGTTTGGGATGGCTTTTTCTTTTTCTAGAACATCGATGAGGTTTAAAAGATGGATAGAAGGGAAGTTTAATAGTAACGCCAAAGCCATAATACAAGAGGTGATACTCAAGTGGATTTCCTTCGAGATTTCTTTTTATTCACAGGCGGAATTCTTCAAACCACGGTCCTTTTGGCACTCATCATCCTGATTATCTTTGTCAGGAGAATAAAAAGAAAAAATAAAGAACAATCGGGTTTTATAGATGATGATAAAAAACATTAACTCTAGATTAAAGTAAGCTGGCAGCGGTCCTTGCGGATTTGCTGCCAGCTTTTTTTGTCATTTCTAATAAATTGAACATCAAATTTAGATCAAATACAGTTCTAAATCCATCATATGAACATATAGCTTGAATACACGATACGACTTTCAGAATGATATTAAGTCTCGTATATTCTATCTGTTTTCAAAACAAAAATGAGGAGGTCTTGCATTGGGCCAGTTTACGACTCGTACAGTTGTTGCCATTGGTATCGGTGCTGCTCTTTACGGAATTTTAGGTCTTTGGGGGTTTTCGATTGCTCCAAACACGTACATTAAGCCTGCGATCGCTTTATTGGTAATTTTCGGAGCACTTTTTGGACCGGTTACCGGGCTTCTTGTGGGTTTAATCGGCCACACGCTGACTGATGCAATTGCAGGCTTTGGAATCTGGTGGGGCTGGGTCATTAGCTCGGGAATAACAGGCTTATTTTCTGGATTTATTATCTACAAAAAAAGCTTTAGCATAAAAGAGGGGAAATTCACCAAACCGCATTTCGGTCTCTTAATCGCTACAAGTGTAACAGGAATACTATTAGGACTTATTTTTGCCGGGTTATTTGATATTTTCATCATGGGCGAACCAGCAGATAAAATCTTTATTCAAGTTGGAGGGGCAATTCTTGCCAACCTGTTAGTCTTATTCGTTATTGCCCTCCCAGCCTTGATAGCAATTGCAAAAGTAAACAAACGAAGCACAAATTTAAAAGTCGAACAATAGTAAGGAGACCGCTTTCGAAAATGCTGCCTATGATTTCGATCAAAGAGTTTACGTTTCAATACAAAAATCTAGCCGAACCAACGCTAAAAAATATATCTCTTCAAATTTTCCCGGGAGAAAAGGTTTTGATTGCCGGCAGGAGCGGCTCAGGCAAATCTACATTAGCTCATTGCCTCAATGGGCTGATACCTTTTTCATACGAGGGGACGAGCACGGGAACATTATTCGTTCATGGAAAAGATCCAAGAGCCGGCATTTTTGATATGAGCAGCTCCATCGGAACCATTTTACAGGACCAAAATGCCCAGTTTGTCGGACTCACGGTTGGTGAAGACGTAGCATTTGCAGCTGAAAACAAGGCCACCCCTGTACCAGAAATGAAAAAGCAAGTCCAAGAAGCTCTTCTTCAAGTGGAAATGGAATCCTTCATCGATCGAAGCCCTCACGAATTATCCGGAGGACAAAAACAGCGAGTTTCACTTGCCGGCATTCTCGCAACCGATACCCCCATTCTTTTATTTGACGAGCCTCTTGCAAATCTGGATCCTTTAAGCTGCGAAAAAGCGGTTCAGTTAATCAACGACATTCACAAACAGACAAAGAAAACCATCGTTATCGTTGAGCACAGAATGGAGGACATATTAAAGCTCGGGATTGATAAACTCATTCTCCTTTCTGAAGGAAAAGTATTATTTTCAGGAAGTCCCGAGGAGGCTCTAAAAAAAGGCTTGCTGCCTAAAGCGGGGCTTCGTGAGCCATTATATTTAGAAGCTTTAAAAGAGACGTCTTACAAAATAGACGATAATACGAAGCTGTACCCGTTAGAACAACTAGATCCAGCTTTATTACATGCGCATCTGTTAAGCTGGCTGTCCGAACAAACTTCTTCTATCATAGAAAAATCGAATAAAGAGGCTATCCTTCAAGTAAAAGATGTATCCTTTACTTACAACCATGAAAGACAGGCTCTTTCTAACATTTTTTTAACTGTTTATAAAAAAGAAATTCTTGCTTTAATGGGCAACAACGGGGCTGGAAAGTCGACGTTATCTCATGTGATATGCGGATATTTGCGTCCGCAAAACGGAAGCATTTTGCTTAACGGCGAGTGCATCAACCACTTATCCATTGCTAAAAGAGGAAGACATATTGGATACGTACTTCAAAATGCAAATCATATGATAACTGAAAAGATACTTATCGATGAGGTATCTTGCAAATTGCGGCAATCGGGCCTGCCGGAGGATCAAGTTGCAGAAGCAGCCAGCATTGCCCTCAAGATCAGCGGTCTTTATGGACTTCGCAATTGGCCGATTGACTCACTAAGCTACGGCCAGAAAAAAAGGGCAGCAATCGCTTCAATATTGGTTTTAAAACCTGACATTTTAATTTTGGATGAACCGACAGCAGGCCAGGACTTTTCTCATTATCGGGAATTTATGGATTTTATTCATCTTCTTAGACAGAAAGGCATGACAATCGTTTTGATCACGCATGATATCCAGCTTGCCTTGGAATATTCAGACCGAGCCGCTCTTTTTCATAACGGTTCCATACTCGCTGTGGAGGAAACAGCCAAGCTTTTTTCGATGCCCGACTTGTTTCATCAGGCAAATCTAACAAAAAGCTCGTTATATCACTTGGCCGAATCCGCTTCGATTCCCGCTGACTCGTTTATCAAAAAATATCTTCAATCTAAAAGAAAGGAACCGCAAAATGAATACCGGTACCTTTTATATCAATCGTGACACATTTTTCCATCGTATGAACAGCGCTGTAAAACTGATCTTTTTCCTTGTGTGGTCGGCAATCGCGTTCCTGTTTCTTGACATAAGGGTGTTTTCCGTGATGCTTTTTGTTGGAATTGCCGTATTTGTGATAGCAAAAATCCCTTTAACCAAAATAAAGAGGCTCGTACTATTTGTGATTGGATTTAATTTTTTGAACTCCTTTATAATTCTATTGATTACGCCTGCCTACGGAAATGAACTGGCTGGCTCAACACACACCCTCGTTTCATTCAGCTATTGGACCATTACGTTGGAGACATTGTTTTACCTGCTGACTCTTTCATTAAAATATATGACGCTTTTGCCAGTAACGATTATGTTTATTTACACAACCCATCCGAGCCAGTTTGCAAGCAGCCTGAATAACATAGGCGTACCTTACAAAATCGCCTATTCGGTGAATATCGCGCTTCGTTATATTCCCGAAATTAAAAATGAATTTAATATGATAAAACAAGCACAGGAGGCAAAAGGAGCTGCGTTCAAAAAAGGAGAGGCGAGTCTCAAGCAAATTGCTGAAAACTATACGAAAGTAAGTTTATCCTTAGTATCCTCATCGTTAAAACGAATCGACACAGTATCAAATGCGATGGATTTACGTGGATTTGGCAGAAGCAAAAAACGAACATGGTTTTTTAGCACTCCGCTAAAAGCAGCTGACTACCTCTTTTTTATCTTTACGATTTTATTGCTGGGCACCGCCATTTTTTTAAAACTATCTATGATGAACGGCTTTTGGCATCCTTTTTTGTCTTAGAGGTTAAAAAAACACTCAGAAAAACGCTTCTGAGTGTTTTGCATTGTTACAACATATTACTATGCCTCATGAATATATGAATCAAAATCTTTCTCCGATACGATTTCTTCGATAAAATCCCCAGATTCTGCTGCAATGATTTCCTTATCGTTATCTAAAGAAGCGACATGATAGGAATCATACAACTTTATTTTCTTTTTAATCACCGAGCGAATTTCACCTAGAAGAAAATCTGTATTTTCAGGCGGAACAACGTTGTCTACAGTCGATTGAAAGCAAAGAACCGGACATGTGATTTGGTTGACTTTATTCCGTACAAGCTCCATGACTTCTAAAAGCTGATGATACGCATGGGTAGGCGTTTCTTCGTAAGTGATTTCCATTGCCGCTTTATTTTTTATATCTGGATCCTTTTCTTTCACCATGATCGTTTTATCCTGTTCCTTGAGATTAGCCATATCAGGAATATCTATTGCAGTATTCAATAAAATCAACCCTGAGACGTCCGGCTCCTCCAAAGCGAGCCGCAAAGCCAAAGTTCCCCCCATAGACTGTCCAAGCACAAATACACGCTTGCAGTTTTCCTTATCTTTCAAGTAGGAAAAACCTCTTTTCAAGTCTTTCAGCCAATCATTGTGGCTGGCATTCCGCAAATCAAGACAGTTTGTCCCGTGCCCTTTTAAACGGGTTGCATATACAGTAAATCCTTCTCGGTTCAGAGCTTCGCCTAAAAATCGCAAGCTTTGCGGCGTTCCTAAAAATCCATGGGAGAGAAGAATACCCGTATCATTTCCTTTTAAAAAAAATTCCTCTGCATTTGGTATCACTTGATATTCTTCCATTATTGTCACCCTTGCTAGTTATATTATTTCATCATCCAGTTTCACATAGCCGACAGCTCATCAGGAGCACCAAGTTCTTGTAAGATTGAAAGCAGCTGTTTGCATTCATGAATTCTCTGTTCATCCTGCTGGCTTACATTAATAAATTGGATTTCTTTATATGATAAAGACTTCTTATCCAAATTTTCCAGAAGGGAGGTTAGCATACTGAAAGGATAGATGGCGGCAGTTGTAGTGAGAAGATAGATCGTTTGTGATTTTTGAACCAAACTTTTAAATGACAGCATGTTGGGGTGGCTGTGCTGCTTGCCAAACAATACATCCGGATGAAAGTCCCACACTGATACTATGTTAACATGATTTTGCTTTGAATATAAAGGCTGCGAAAAATGACGGACTTCCGATGAATTGGGTCTAAGATCAGAAATGACTAAGACGTTTTCCATTCTAGCAACCTCCTTTGATTTTGGAGTACTATTTGTGAAACATTTTATTTCAAAGTATACCTAGTTGTCAAGTATGATTAATTTTGCAAATACCGCTTCAACTATTATCATCCTGCCCAAAAAGACTAAAAGACATGCTGAAAAAAATCATAAGAAACGCTTTATGGCTTTTGTAATTTTTATGACAAAAAGGTTTCAAATACAATCGAAAAAGGGTATTTTGGGATTTGAGCGCGAATTATGTCTATATCCGCTAACGAAGGGAGAGCTGCCGATGAAAAAACGGTTCATTAAAACAATTCTTGTAATAGGGCTGGCTGGTGTACTCTTTGGATGCCAAAGCCTCGCAGCAGGAAATAACAATGAAAGCACTACTCTAAGGCTTGCCCATAATCAAAACCTCGATCATCCAATCCATAAATCCCTAATGTATTTTGCCGAAAAAGTAAAAGAGAAAAGTAATGGAAAAATTAAAATCGAAATTTACCCTTCAGGCCAGCTTGGAACAGAACGGGAACTCATTGAACTTACTCAAACCGGGGCCATTGATTTTGCGAAAGTGAATGCAAGTGCACTGGAAAACTTCAAAAAAGAATATTCCATCTTCAGTCTCCCCTATCTCTTTAAAAATGAAGACCATTATTATAAAACCATGGACAGTGACGTAATGAAGAAAATCTATCACTCTACGAGAAGTATTGGATTTGTCGGGCTTACCAATTATGACTCCGGCACGAGGAATATCTATACGACACGTGCTCCAATTACTAAGCCTGAAGAATTGAAAGGATTAAAGCTCAGAGTACAGCCCAGCAAAACCTCAATTCGTATGATCGAATTAATGGGAGGATCTCCTACACCTATGGATTACGGAGAGGTATATACCGGATTGCAGCAAGGGGTAATTGATGGGACAGAGAACAACGAAACAGCTTTAACTGCCGGCAAGCACGGAGAAGTGGCGAAATATTATTCGTATACGGAGCACACCATTATTCCAGATGTTTTGCTGATCAGCACGAATACATGGGACAGCCTATCAAATGAAGCAAAAAAACAAATTACGGAGGCTGCGGAAGAATCAAGCCGCTATCATAGGAAAATTTGGGCGGAAGAAATCAAGCGGGCTCATGAAGCAGCAAAAAAAATGGGCGTTCAATTTAACAATCCCGATAAAGAAGCCTTTAGACAGGCGGTTATGCCACTCCATCAAGAATTTGCAAAAGATGAAAGCATGCATTATAAAGAAATCCAGCAGTTGGGAGATGAATGATGAGATCATTAAAAACACAAATGGATCGCATGATTATGTCTTTTTGCATCCTGCTTCTTATATTTATGGTCTTTGTCGGACTCTGGCAGGTCTTTACCAGATACGTTCTAGCTTCACCAAGCCCTTTTTCTGAAGAATTATTGAGATTTTCGCTCATTTGGATTTCTTTATTGGGAGGGGCATATGCCTTTGGACAGAAAAAACATATTGCCATCCTTTTTATTGTTAGAAAGTTTCCCCACGCTATCAAGAAAGCTGTAAAAATGGTCGTTGAGTGCTTTATTATCTTATTTTCTGTTGTCATCATGATCGGCGGCGGGATCCGAGCCGTCTTACTTACCATCGAACAAACCTCAGCCGCTCTGGGATTATCGATGTCCGTTGTTTATTTTGCGCTTCCATTAGCCGGCTTGGTAATAACGGGCTACAGCTTGATTCATCTCATTGAAATCTATCACGAAACGGATGAAGAAAAAGAACACGAGATTCTGATAGATTAGTCGAAAGGGGCAGAAGAATACATGGCTTTCATCGCAGGGCTGATTTTAATCCTATCATTTACAATTTTGCTTATGATCGGAGTCCCTATCGCCATTAGTATAGGGCTTGCTTCAATTGTCACAATGATGTTTATTTTTCCGTTTGATGTGTCGATCTTTACTGTCGCCCAGAAAATGATCTCAGGACTTGATAGCTTTTCCTTGCTTGCTGTCCCGTTTTTTATTTTATCCGGGCTAATTATGAATAATGGCGGCATTGCCGTTCGGCTCATCAATCTTTCCAAAGTGTTGACCGGACGACTTCCGGGATCACTCGATCACACGAACGTTATCGGTAATATCTTGTTCGGTTCGATCTCCGGCTCATCCGTTGCTTCAGCGGCAGCTATCGGAAGCATTATGACACCGATGCAATCGAAGGAAGGCTATGATCGAAAGTACTCGGCTGCTGTCAACATCGCATCCTCTTCTGCAGGGCTGTTAATACCGCCGAGCGGAACGATGATCATTTACTCCCTTGTTAGCGGAGGAACATCAATCGCTGCCCTGTTTTTAGCCGGATACCTGCCTGGAATCCTCTGGGGTCTTGCGACAATTATCGTGTCTTATATCATCGCGAAAAAGAAAAACTATCCGGTTTCAAGCGGTCTAACCGTGAAGCAAGGACTCAAAGTATTTGTTGAAGCGATTCCAAGCCTATTATTAATCGTAATTGTCATTGGCGGAATTATCGCAGGTATTTTCACAGCTACAGAAGGAGCCGCTGTCGCCGTACTATACTCCTTCATACTCTCGATGTTTTATAAAACCTTAAAGCTGAAAGACATTCCTTCAATTGTTAAAGAGTCAGTCGAACTCACTTCGATTATCATGCTGCTAATCGGAGCATCTGCCAGCCTATCTTTTGTTATGTCATTTACCGGGATTCCTGAGGCTCTCACGGAAGCTATGCTAAGTATTTCTGATAATCCCATCATTATTTTGCTGCTTATGAATGTCGTCCTTTTACTGATCGGTACATTTTTGGACATCACGCCCGCGGTCCTGATTTTTACTCCTATTTTTCTCCCGATTGTAACGGAATTTGGCATTGATCCCGTTCATTTCGGTATTATTTTAATCCTGAACCTCTGCATCGGCAATATCACACCGCCTGTGGGAGGACCGCTGTTTGTTGGATGCAGCATCGCAAATGTCGAAATGGAGGATGTCATTAAACCTCTGATGCCGTACTATTTGGCTCTCGTTGTTGTTCTATTAATCGTGACATACTTCCCACAGCTTAGCATGCTGCTGCCTGATTTGATTTTATCGAGATAAGGATTGTGTCCTTATGGAAAGTAAAAAAAGCTTGAGTTTACATTCCTCAAGCTTTTTTACTTTGTCTTAATCAATCATCCCGTTTGCTTTTCCGTATTCAATCAGTTTTTCATATGGGTCACCATCTAACCTTAAAACTGTACAAAAAGCAGGCTCAGTTTTAAACCCCTGTTTTTTAAGGTTTATCACTTTCTCTCTTATAGACGGGCATTTTTCCATTATGGCGTTTTCTATGATCATATGCAGATAAGCATACTGACGATTGGAAGGCTGCGGCTGGCCGAATAGCTCAAATTCAAACCCTTCTAATAAAAAATTGGCTTTGATCACGGGAATATTTCTAATTACAACCCTTTTAAGCTTAAAATTTTCTCTATCTCCGAATAAGGTTATCACTCTATTTTCAAATCGATTAAAATCATTCACTTCCATAATAATATCTAAATCTGAACCTTCAATATCAATTCCAATTGGCAATGTACCGCACAATATCGGATGATAATCAGATAAAGTGAACCTTCAATCAGTGGGGTTTTTTACATCCCCACTGATTGTTAGGTGAACCAATCGGGCTTTTACGGGCAGTTGATCCCCTACCTAGACTTCTTCGATGATTGAAAGCCTTGAGGTGAGGGACTTACTGCCCGTTAATGCGGGATAAAGTCTTCATAATTCCTAAATTCTTAATCACCTGATAAGCATTCCGTTGTTTTACATTCCCGGATTTCAAATATTCAACATTCCTGAACATAATAACTCCTTTTTTACAGGTATGGAATCTATCCAATTTCAATCCTGACTCCTTCCCGACCGGAACACCACCGTAAGTGGATAATTCTTTCTGCTCTATAGCTTCATCGTTCTTTTAAAAGGACTTTTTCCTGCTTCAACCGAATCATCCAGTTTGAAAGTCACCTTAAATCACTGCTTTTTCAAATACCTCTTCTAAATCTCCCAGACGCCTTGTCACTGTTTGAGCCGAAACACCGTATTTTTTTGCAATAAATGCTTTTGAGACCGGCCCAGGACTATTCGGCAACAGGTAAAGGAAATATTCCAATGCTGCTGCGTATGATTCAGGTTTGCGTATAGTCGGCATGGCGTTGAGACAATACATTTCCCAAAGAGCCAATGCTTCTGGGATTAGCTGTTTAGCAATATTGTCTTCTTTTAATTTTGACTTAATGAGTTCAGCTGTCTGAAACTCCTTGTCATTTCTCCATTCAATAGATAATGGCATAAGAGTTTCCTCTTCCTTGGAAAAAAGGATTTTCAGTACCTTGTTAAACTTTTCTTTCAAATATTTGTCCGCATGTCCTTCACTATCTAGATATGCCTTTAGATCTGAATATACCTTACTAACTAACTCCTCCGTTTTTTCCTTTGGAAATTCAATGAATTGCAAAAAGAAATCGAATTGATTGCCCATTGGCACAAGACATCCGGCAACCAGGCTCCCTTTTTCAGGAACGGAGTTCGAATATTCTGCCAGGTCGATCCTTATCTCGTCTTTTTGAATCACATCTTCAAACGAAACAACGGTTTGGTTGATCTCTTTTACCAATAATAATGAGGGGGATATATACCTCCAGGATTCCATAATCTCGTATGTACGCTTGCGAGTGATTTGCGATTCTTTCCTCTGCAAAAATTCTTCAAATATGGTATTTCCCAGCTTTGTATTCTCAAAAAAGAAATACCAAATACTCAGTATGTGATAATAGCCTTCTCTCTCATCAGTTGAAGGAATCGTATTTTTAAATCCATCTTCTTCAAAAAAACGAGTAATTTCTTTTTTATAATTTGCATGGGCAAACCGATGAAGCTCATCCTGCAGCTCATTTGCTTCTTTTACTGCGATTATACCTGGAAACTCCAGTACCTTATTCCCACAGCATTTTTTATATTTTTTCCCACTTCCGCATGGACAGGGAGCATTTCTTTTTACTTTCAAGTTAAACACCTCTTAACAAACGTTCTATCCAAAAGTATAACAAAAATCAAAAGCTTACGTACGAAGAGTTACTATTCTGAAATAATAGAAACCTATCCTTAAAAAATTTAATAAAGTCACGTACAATAGTTACTAGGAAAGGTAGAAAGTGGTGAGATCACATGAAGAAAAAATGGATAGTAATCGGGATCATCTTGGTTTTCTATCTATCGATGTTTTTTTACTCGATACAGAAAGAAAAAAATGTACAAGATCCGGCTCTCATGACGGATGTCAGCCGCCTAATGCCTGTCAAAGTAAAACAAGTGACCGATGGAAGCAGCGAAGCGACTTTGTTAGATACGATTAAAGAAGCAAAAGAGAAGAACTTAAAGGTTTCGATTGCAGGTAAGCAGCATAGCATGGGCGGCCACACATACTATAAAGATGGCATAGTGCTTGATATGACAGGCTACAACAAAATTCTCGAGATCGATAAACAGAATAAAACGATTACCGTTCAAAGCGGAGCGACTTGGAATGATATTCAGCAAGCGGTAAACCCTTACGGCCTTGCGGTAAAAGTGATGCAATCACAAAATATCTTTACGATCGGAGGCTCTCTCAGCGTAAACGCACACGGCAGAGATATCCGATACGGCTCTTTAATTGACACGGTCCGCTCCTTCCGCCTGTTAAACGCCGATGGAAAAATCATTACAGTGAACAGAGACGATGAATTGTTTTCTCTCGTACTTGGAGGATATGGGTTATTCGGAGTCATTTTAGACGTCGAGCTTGAGTTAACCGACGATGAGCTGTATGCAATGAATAGCAGAGAGCTCGATTACAAGGAATATACCGATTATTTTAAAGAGAATGTGCTGAATCGCCCTGATGTGCGCATGCATCTTGCAAGAATCTCTACAGCAAAATCCTCATTTTTAAAAGAAATGTATGTTACGGACTATGTGCTGACCGATCAATCAGCGCTCGGTAATTACAACAAGCTTAAAGAGGATGAGTTGACAGGGATAACTAAGTTTTCCCTTGGTCTGGCAAGGAATAACGATTTCGGAAAAGACGCTTTCTGGAATCTGCAAAAATCCCATTTTATTAAAGAAAGCGGGAAACAGATGACGAGAAATAACGTCATGAGATCAGAATCTAAGTTTTTGGAATATGAAAATGAAAGCAATACGGATGTACTTCAAGAGTATTTTGTGCCGGTCGATCATTTTGAAGCCTACATAGACGAGCTGAGGTCCGCTTTGTCAGCTGAAGAATTTAACCTTGTCAATATTACCATCCGTTATGTACAAAAAAACGAAAATGCTGTGCTTTCCTATGCGAAATCGGATATGTTTGCGCTCGTGCTTCTTATTAATCAAGGACTTTCACCCGCGGAACGAACCGAGACCGAAAGAATCGTCCAAAAAATGATTGACGTCACGCTGAACCATGACGGAAGCTACTACCTTCCGTACATGAACTATCCGACAAATGAGCAAATGGAAAAGGCTTATCCGCGAAAGAATGAATTTTTTAAGAAAAAGCTTCAATACGATCCTGAAGAACGATTTACTAACTATTTTTACGAGAGGTATAAATAAATGAAGCACAATGGACTGAAATGGCTCGTTCTTTCTCAGAGCGGCATATTTTTTGCAAGCAGTTTGATATTTCCGTTCTACATTCTTTTCCTTAAGAATGTAGGATCAAGCTATACTCAATTTGGTTTTTCTTACGGGCTGTTCGGAATGAGCGCAGCCCTTATCCATCCGGTTCTTGGGAAACTATCGAACCGAGTGGACAGTCGTTATTTTTTAAGCGGCCATGCATGGGGTATGGCTATACTACTTCTTTTTTATCCCCATATCGAATCGATCGGCCAGGTCTACACAATTCAAATATTGTTAGGGTTGTTTGGCTCTATGCAAAAACACGGAGAAAAAATACTTCTCGCTGATGTGACCGATGGCGCACCAAGAGGAACAAAAATAGGAAACTACCACTTTTGGACGTCTATCTTTTCAGCGGCTGCGATCATACTCGGCGGATTTTTAGCCGATTATTTCACCATCCATTTTATTTTTTACGCGAGCTCTGTTCTCTTTTTTGTTAGCGGCTGTCTGTCGCTGGGGATAGAAAAGAACACTACTGACTGACAGCCTATTAGACAGCTTAATTAATCGAGTTAACTTTACTTTTCTTAAAAGAAAAATAATAAAGGCTGAGCGGCCACCAAATCACTGAAAAAATTGGATATACTGCCCATACTGTTTCAGGTGAAGAAAAGGCGTTAACGGCAATGAAAAAAATGATTATTAGTGAACTTCCAACAATGGATAAAGCAAAAAATTTCTTATTTGTCCCAAAATATAGTCCGATCGGCCACCAAAGTACTGCGAATGCCGGATAAATAAACCAAGGGTACTGTGGAGAAAGGAATACATTCAATAAAGTATAATACAGAATAGTTATTCCGCTTCCAATCAGGGCGAACTGCATCGTTTCTGCATAGTTTCCTGAATACAAAACAATCGGCCACCAGAGCACGGGAAACATCGCATATAAAAACCAAGGATGTTCAGGCGAATACAACATATTATTTATAATAAAAAACAGAATGATTATAGTGCTGCTAAGAAGAGAAAGCAGTTTTGGCTGCTTTTTCTTCCATAAGCTCAAGCTCATTGTCAATAACAGAAGAACCAACGATGGATATAGAAACCATATGACATGAGGGCTAGTCAAATAATTTACGAACATTAAAAATGCGATCATTAATGCAGTGCCAGCGGTTGCAGCATTTAAGCGATTCTTTTCTTCCATCCTAATTCCCCCTTACTTTGTCCGCTCCCAAGCAAAAAACATCGCAAGCGGCCACCACAATACACCAAATGTAGGATAAACAAACCAAATCGTCTCAGGAGAATAGTAAAAATTAAGAAAAATGAAAAATGTAATGATCAAAGCGCTCCCCCATAGAGAAAAGCCCAAATTCAATTTTGACATATCTTTTTTTTCAGTTTTTTGCTCGATATGCTCCTTGACTCCAAGTTCTTTTTTTATGTCTTCGATGTCTCCAAATTCAACGATGGTTTTGTTAATCGCATCCTCCTCTTCCTTGTCCTGCATCATTAAATCATGAACCTTCTCCTCAAGGTTTTGCAAAATTTCCTGTTTAATCGTTTCCTTTTGTTCCCCGTCCGGAACGTCTTTAAATAATTGGTCGATATGCTTGCTTAGCTTTATCACTCTATTCCCTCCATAAACAGATCTATAATGTCTTTCGTTTCATGCCATTCTTTTACGGTTTCTTTTAAATAAGCAATGCCCAGCGTGGTGATTCGGTAATATTTTCTTTTGCCGCCATGTGAGATGCCCCCGACATAGGACTCGATTAATTCCCGCTTTTCCAGCCTCTGAAATACGGCGTAAAGAGTCGCTTCTTTAATTTGAAATCGATTGTCAGTTCGCAAACTGATTTCTTTTGATATTTCATAGCCATATTGGTCTTTTTCTAAGATTAGCCGCAGGATGATGGAATCTAAATGCCCGCGAATAATATCGCTTCTAATCATAATGCTCCTTTCCGTTCTAACATTATTCTATCTGATAGAGTAATCATAACGGATATTACTCTATCTGTCAAAGTAATTTTTGAAAAAATTGTTATTAACAAATTAAAGGACTTAGTCCATTCAAAGACTGCTGGTATATGGTAAACTAGTAGAAAAATGCCGACGAATAGTAAGGGGATGAAATGGACTTGAAAACAGTTGCGATTGACTTTGAAACTGCCAACGCGGCCAGGGACAGCGCTTGTTCCATAGGAGTTGTCGTTTACGAAGAGAAAGAAGTAGTGTTGGAGAAAGAATGGTACATTCGCCCGAAAAACAATTGGTTCCACTCCATTAATACATCAATTCACGGCATCAATGCCAATATGGTAGAAGATAAACCTACGTTTGACGAGCTTTGGCCCGAGATCAGTCCCCTCTTAGAAAACTCATTTGTCATCGCCCATAATGCGAGCTTTGATTTTAGTGTACTGCGAAAAACATTGGATACATACAACCTGGAGTACCCTGAGCTTGAGTACTCCTGCACGATGCAAATGGCACGCAGGTTTTGGACAGATTTATACAATCACAGACTCTCAACCATAGCGGAAATACTAGAATTTTCGTTCCAGCATCACAATGCGCTCGAGGATGCAAAGGCGGCGATGCTTATTTTCCAGCACATCAGCAAAACAATTAGCGCGGTAAATCATGATGAGGTGTTAAACCATCTTTCCTTGAAGAAAGGGCTTTTGTATGCAGGAGGGTATAAATCTTCTTCAGCGCCGAAAACAACTAAGCGGCTCAAGCCCAGATCACAGACAAATTATCGCTTGTTTTAAAAAAAATAATGATGAAAAGAAAATCAGACTATATAGGGATGAGGGAACATCACAGCCAATACAGGGGGTTTCCACAAACGGATCATTATTCGAAAGAAAGGTGCAATCGCAAGTTATTTTAAGGAGTAATCTGTGCAATTACTCCTCCTTAGTATCTGATCACTTAACAACCTCAACTTAATTTAAATCAATCCGATCGATCTTCCGAATCGCCCCTGCAACAATACCAAGGGCAATTATTGCTAGGCTAAGTGGTATATAAATGATATTCGCTAATGAGAAACCCGAAGAACTCGAACTTGTTACTAAAACGACTAATAGCGATGAACCAATCGTTGCTGGCGCTGAATATTTTCTCAACCCGAAGTATAATGGTACGAGTGCTGCACCTGCAGATGCCAAACTAAACATCAATATGCGAATGATCTCCGCAAAAAAATCATTTATCGTTAAACGCATTACAGAAGTTAAATGAAAAATTTGATTCAAGCCCATAAATCCAGTAATCACCACTATATTAGAGATTACTAGTGTAATAAATGTCATTGAGAAGATAAGAATTAATTTTGCACTCAAGATTTTTTTTTCGATTGATCGGATACGAAAACATGACAAGCATCGTTCGATTCTTAAACTCATCAATAATCATTTTTGAAATGAGTACTGCGGCAAATACAATAAACACACTTCTCACAAAAGCCCCGCTTATCGTAAAAAAATCTGTAAAGTTTTTGAATGTCTGCTCCCCTTCACTCATTTCAATTGCCGGAATCATGCATAAAAAGCCAAGGATAATTATATTTGCAAGAATAGC
Source organism: Bacillus capparidis (assembly GCF_017832095.1). Classification (NCBI taxonomy): domain Bacteria; kingdom Bacillati; phylum Bacillota; class Bacilli; order Caryophanales; family Bacillaceae; genus Bacillus; species Bacillus capparidis. The sequence continues at coordinate 338,943 of NZ_JAFDST010000003.1, read as the reverse complement.
ACCCTTTATGAACCATCCTAATTTATTCTTTTTTAACTCAAGTTTTATTAAATGAAACAAACTGATATACCCTCCCGTAACTGATCATTTATTCTAATGAAAATTCTTCTTTTACGCCAAGACTTAAATCACAATCTGATCGAGTTCAACTTTTTTTATAAAATACTCTTCTAAGGTTGTCCTTTTCTTATCAATAGATTCTATTTTGATATCTTCTAATATTAATGTCTTTGAAATGGTCGATTGAGGTACTTCTGTGGCATACACGCGAATGACTTGATCACCTGCTACCTTAAAGTTATTAATACCTAATTTATCATGCAGAACCATAGCTGCTTTTCTCAGATCACTTGTCACTAATTCAATGTACTCTGTATTTCTCGCCTTTATCGTATCCATAGACGCTTCTTCAATCAGTTTGCCGCTTTTAATGACGCCAATTGTGTCTGCGATCTGCTCAATTTCACCAATAATGTGGCTGGAAATTAATATCGTCATTCCATACTCTTGATTTAGCTCTTTGAATAGCTTTCTCATAGCCTTAATTCCAGCTGGGTCCAGTCCGTTAATAGGCTCATCTAGAATCAAGAATTCTGGTTTTGTGATGATCGCTCTTGCGACACAAAGACGCTGTCTCATCCTAAGTGAAAAGTCCTTAGGCCGCTTATTTTCTACATTTTCCAGACCTACCCGATCCAAAGCGTCTCGAATCGCCTGTTTGTTATGATATCCCATGTACGCACAATGAAGCTCTAAATTTTCTAGTGCGGTCATTTTTTCATAAAAAATAGGATATTCAATCATATTGCCTATTCTCTTTAAAAAATCGAATGAATCGTGTTTTAATAGCGTCCCAAAGACAGTAATCTCACCATGTGAAGGTTTAATCATATTTGTCAGCATCTTCATGATCGTTGACTTACCCGCACCATTCGGTCCAATAAACCCGTAAATTTCACCTTGTTTAATATTCATCGTTACGTTAGATACAGCATCATGTCCTTGGAATGTTTTTGTTAGATTTCTTGTCTGTACAACATAATCCATGATGGCCCTCCTCGTTTTCTAATTGTCTTTATTCTACCTGGAGATACTTGCTTATTTCTGTCATAATTCTTACGAAAATCTTAAGAAATAAGCGAGCTACTTATTAAGACGCTTTAATGAAAATGTAAATGACGTTTTTTCAAATGACTTCGATTGTACTGAAATTTCTCCTTGCATCTCTTCAATCAGCTTTTTTGTAATAGTTAAACCTAAACCGCTGCCTTGGAATGCTTTGTTTCTTGACTCTTCAAGCGTGAACATCCGTTCAAATACACGTTCCTGCTCGGTTTCATTAATCCCTTTTCCCTTGTCAAAGATTTCAACATAGACAAGAGTTTCATCACAAAATACTTTTAAACCGATCATCTTACCATCTGCACCATAGCGAAGACCATTTGAAATCAGGTTACTTAATACTCGGTTTAATGCCTCCTCATTGCCAAGTGCAAAAATAGGTTTCTCTGGAATCTCGATAACAGCTTCCAGACCTTTTGTTTGGATCCATTCATAGAACAATAAAATGTTATTTTTACAGATCTCAGTTAAATTAACTTTTTCTAGCGGAATATCTTTATCTCCAGACTCTAGCTTGGCCAAGTCGAAAAATGTATTCATTAACGTAATGAGTTCTATTGTTTTAGTATGTACTTGTTCCAGCAAACGCGCTCTTTCTTGTTCAATAATTTGAGGTTGGTTCTGAAGAATTTCAACATAGCCTGCGATCACGGTAAGCGGTGTTTTCAGATCATGAGAAACGTTTGCCAACATCCGTTTCATCGAGGCTTCCATTTTTTTATACTGACGTTCTTTTTCTTGATGATGACCTGCGAGTTGATTTAACAGATCAAGCATGTCGATAAGTTGCCTATCAGCAGTTACGACGAGAATTTTCTGACTTGATTGTGAGGTTTTCATCTGTTCAAGTTTATCTTTTATATAAGTAATATCCCTATCTCTTGCCTTCTTTGATTGATATTGATAGATATTCCAGAAAAGAAGAGCTATAATGACACAGCTTAATATAGTGATCATTTAAAATTCTCCCAGCTTGTACCCAATCCCCCATAGTGTCTTAATATAAGCAGGTTTGGATGTGGTATCTTCAATTTTTTCTCTCAGACGGCTTATGTGCACGTTAATAATATTTTCATCACTATAGTAATCATCGCTCCAGACGGAACGATAAATCTGTTCTTTTGTAAAAACCTTTTTCTGATTTTCAAAAAACAGACAGAGAATCTTCCATTCCTTTGATGTTAAGTTGATCTCAACGCCGTTCTTTATCACACGATGATTCTCTGTATCCAGTTCTATCTCATGTACTTTAATGACTGATTTTCTTACCAGCGTATCACTTTCTATGTACTGTGTAGATCTTCTTATGGCCGCTTTCACTCTTGCTGCCAGTTCAATCATCGAAAATGGTTTTGTGATGTAGTCATCTGCACCAAACCCAAGACCGAGCGCTTTATCCACTTCACTTTCTTTAGCTGACATAATAATGACCGGGATGTAGCTTTTTGCTCTCACCATTTGAAGCAGATCTAAGCCATATAACTTTGGCAACATTAAATCGAGCAATACTAAATCATATTGTTCGCGCATAAAGACTCTTGCTGCTTCCTCGCCATCAAAAACACATACAACGTTAAAACCCTCATTACTTAAATACTTTTTTACCATATTACTAATCGACGGATCGTCTTCAACAAGCAAAATCGTTTTCTGCACCTGAAAATAGCACCTCTCATGAAAAACTAATATAAATACTTACGTTTTGAAAAAATACCTCTTAAAAATACCATATTTTAAGAGATGTTTTACCAACAATATTTTATCACTTAGATTTACTCTTTTTTGCTTTTGTCACTGTATTGGTTGGACAAATTGAATCCTGTGATTGACAGTGAAGTAGACCAGTTTTTTTAATATGAACTCAAGGTTCTGGGGCTGTCACGACCTATTCTTCACTTTTACTATAAAAATAGCAGCACAGACCATGGCCGTGGTCTGTGCTGCTAATCTTAGTATGTTTTTCTATTTGTCTCGACCTAATGAATGACGATTTCTTTTTCAGTCATTTTTTCGTTCGCTTCAATCTCCAATGTAATTTTACTTTTACGAAGAGCTTTTAATTCTCCCTTCTCCGGATTAAACGCGGCATCGTACCGCCCGGATACTTCTGCTCGTTTTAACTTTTGACCTGTGCCAACAAAGACGTTCTCGCTGCCGTTCCAAGTTACGGTTGCAGGATAACGTAGAGGCACTGTGAGATCTCCAACTTGATGGCCAGAAGCGCTGATTTTAACGGTTTCGCCAGCATTGATGGCAGATGGCGCATCCATTGTAATCGATTCTAGCATCGGTCTCACCTCAGCCTGGATCCAGCTTCGATCAGCTTTTTTACTGGCTAATGAAGCTTTTTCCGGACCGAATACTCTGTCAGGTCCAGCTTTTGGATCAACACCAAACAAGGTCCATGAGTAAAATCCGCCTTCATCCGCTGATCCATAAGGAATTTTCCCGGCGGGTCCGACCACCATATACGGTACCCCTTCTACACGCTCACTATGAACGGTATGAGCATGTCCACTAATATAAATCGCACCTTTCCCGCCTGAATCTTGGCGGAAAGCAGTTAACCATTGTTCAAGTAATTCCGACTCTTTTTGATCGTTCAGCTGGCTGTTTTTTGTTGGGAGCGGGTCACGGGTCGGATGGTGTGCCATCACAACAACCTGTTTGACCGTTGGATCATCAGCGGCTTCCTCAAGTGATTTTTTCAAATGGATCAGCTGTTCAAAATTACTTGTACGGTAGCTTCCTGCAGATGAATCAAGCAAGATGATTCGTGTCCCTTTATGGTCAAATGTATAACGGTTTTTTTCATAAACGTTCAAGAAATTGTCCAATGTGTCTGTACCCATTCTTTCATGATTCCCTGGGATATAATAAACAGGTAGCTTGTCCCCGACTTCTTCTTTCAAAATTTTTTCCGCTAGCTCAAAATCTTCCTTGTAAGCCGTATCAACGAAATCTCCATTGATTACAAGAAAATCCGGATTTACTTTCACGATTTGGCGAAGAGATTCCCGAGCCATCCGTACTTGTTGGCTGTCAGGAGATTTTGCAGCAAACTGGCTATCTGCCAGGACAGCAAATTTCCAACGATCGCTTTGGATTTTCCCGTTTTGAATAATAAGCGGATCGGGTGTCTGAGATTGTTTTGGAACCTCCTCAACTTCCGGCGGCACCTTAACAACGAGATCATCGAAAATTAGACTTCCGGCATATTGAGCATTTTTATTCGCTTCCACCGGATAGATGCGCCATAGCTTAGCCGGATAGCGTACTCCTTCTGGAACCGTTGCCTCAACATATTTCCAGCCCTTCCAATCCACTTTGCTTGCTAATGTTAACGTATAGCTTGTGTTTGCAGCATCTTTAATGATCGTGCGAAGCCAAGCTCCGTTTCCATCTCCATGTACCCACAGCCCAATCTTTTGCACCTCTCCCGGAAGCTCTAGCATTGGGTCTGCTTGTAAATAAGCAGCACGCGTAGCGGTCGAAGTGGAGAAATCATAATTAAGCTGCAGTCCTTGTCCATTTTTCCCTTGAACAGTCTCTATTGATCCATCGACAGCGGCAGGGTATTTGGTAAAAGACCATCCTGCAGTACTCTCAAAGTCCGATACTTTTTTTTCTGAAAGACCAATTGTAACTGGAAGATATGTTTTATGACCAGAAACTGTTGCCGTAATAACAGTTGATCCCCCGTCTTTTTTTGGAGCAATCGAAAAACCGCCATCTTTGTATTCTTTTACGGATATAACCGATGAATCATAGTCTAGTGTAATATCACGCGGCTCAATTAATGTGCGATAACCGTCTTTATCGTACCCCTCGATAGAAAAATCTTCTTGTGCACCCGATTCAAGACTCAGGCGCGAAGATGATGCTTCAATCCGTTCTAATTCGCCTATGACTGTTACCTTCCTTGTTCCTTTCGTCCATTCCGATTGTGCCTGTACGAAAGAGGAACCTGATTTTTTTGCACGAAAAACCCCGGCATCCTCGAACGTACCTATATCAGATGGACGTGTTCTCCATTTAATAGAACCTGTCTCAACTGGATTGTAATTCTCATCGTAACCAACACTTTTGTAGCTTCTTGATAAACCGGGAAAAACCAGATCAATGTTTTTTTGTTCCAAAACAGGTGTGACGTCAAGGCCTTTAAGTTTTCCGCTGCCCGGTTTTGCGAAAATCCCAATGCCGTTCGGCACAGCTCTCTCTGATCCATCTGATGGTTGATTGACAACCTCCGCATTTTCTGCGCCGGGTTTACGTGCAACCATTGTTGTTGAACCGCCGCCATCTAAGTTCAGCGCATTGTAGGCGCCAAATCCCTTCATTAATGCTGCCAATTCTTTATATGTTATTCCACGGCTGTCCGTTTGGCGGCCGTCTACGGCAACTACGTACATTTTTTTGCCATTCTCTGAAAATCCTACGGCTGTTCTGGGAGCTGCTGAGCTGTCGTCCAAGTTTTCTCGAATATTTCCACTTTCAAGCAGCTTGACATTACCGCCAATCGCAAATGACATACGTGCATTCCCATCGACTTTTGGTGCATAATCGACTGTCACCTTGTCTCCAATTGATAAGGTCTTTAAAATATCTGCCCCTTGTTCACGGCCAACTAATACGTAAGAGTTTTCCTCAATATCACCGCTTCCTGGCTGACTGGAAACATGCGTAACCTTTCCATCCCGTATCGTTACTTCATACGTTGAGGCTCCATATGACAACCTTTGTTTAGAGCCCCAGACGGAAGTGTATAAGCCGATCCCATTTGCGGGAAGTCCGTATTGATTGAAAGCATCTAAAGAAAAGCTGCCGTTGGAAAGAGTAACGGTTCCCTCTAATAATAGATTGGCAATCCGCCCAATTCTGTTACTATCAATACCAGCAGTTAACGTATGGGAACCTTCTGGACCTTTCAGCAGCTGATTGTTTTGGATCGCTCCCCCTAAAGGCGCCTGCGTATTGTTAATATCAAAAAAGTCACCGTTTACCCCCGCAATTGCTCCTGCTGTTTTAGCCATTTCAGATAACGGTTTTGCTGACGAAACGACACCCGGAAAAAGAAGGTCCAAAAAAACGTTTTCATTATCAAGCTCAATTGTCATCAATTCACCATTTAACCACCCCCGCAGATCAAACCTCTCGAAACTCGTTAATTCAATACCTGGCCCAACCGGTGTCGTTTTTTCATTGGTTACAAGAGTTTTTCCACTTGGACCTACAAGTGATTCAGGTTCTGTTAAATCTGATGATGCTGCCCGTGGTTGCTCGTCAGAAGACGGCGCATTTTCTGCTTGAGCCGACGGGACAATTGAAACCACCATCATCGACACAAATAAAAGTAAAAGAACCAGCCACTTCCGTACCATTTCTATTCTCCTCCCTCTGTTCTCTCATTTACAGCCGATTGCTCCGGCTATTTTTCAATATTAAGAATATCAGACAAATATTAATCTACATTGAGAAAAGTTTTAATTTCGTTCAAGCAAAAGATATAAAATGCTGATTTTATCCCACTTTAACGGGCAGTACCCCCCCCCGCTGATTGAAGCTTCACTTTATTGTTTCACAAGTATAATCTTAAGTTTTGTTATGCAATGACGTGCCAAAGCTTTAGAATTCATAGATACAATACATGATTGATAGCTGATAAACTACTAATGTAAGCGAACCCATTGTTGTTTTATCATTTTTATCTGAAATTATAGTCGGTAATCCATTGGAGGGATTAGTAATGAAAGCGCTAGTAATTGAAACACCATTTGAAGCAGTCATCAAGGAAGTTCCTTATCCGGCTCCCGGTGAAGATGAAGTAACCATAAAAGTAAAAAATGTCGGAATTGCGGAACTGATGTTCACATATTTAAAACATACCCCGTCGCCAAATCGAATCTAGCACCATCCAGCTAATATAGCTGTACGACGCCTTGTTAGAATCTGATGCGTAGAGCCTGTAAAAGACCTTAGCTCCCCGTTGTTTATGCGGCTGCCAAGGTCTTTTACATTTTGTTATTCCATAGGTATTTCGTTAAAGAAAGCTACATCATCGACAGCCAGTCTCACCGTCGGATGACCAGGCTTCGTCGCCTTGCCGATAGCGATAAGCATAACAGGAGCGTATCTCTCCGGAATATCGAACGCTTCTACAAATTCAGCCTGGTCATAGCCGCCCATCGGGACCGTATCATAGCCTTTAGCGCGGGCGACAAGCATGAGTTGCATAGATACTAGCCCGCAATCGGTATAAACTTTTTGGCGGATGGCCTCGGGCGGCATGCTCGAATACATGCCGGTATAGCGTTCCACGAACGATTTAGCCGTCTCTGCAGGCATGTAACCCGCATCGACCGCCATTCCGTAAATTTTCTCGGCAAATTTATAACACTCCAAATCTCCGAGTACAGCAATGACAGCCGAAGCCTCGACCACTTGCTGTTGATTGAATGCGATCGGAAGCAGCTTCTGCTTCAGCTCCGGCGAGTCGATAACGAGAAACCGCCACGGCTGCAGGTTAGCGGCTGAAGGAGCCAGCGTAGCTTGCCGCAATGTTTCGGTCAATTCCTTCCGCGAAATCTTGATCTCGGGATCATAGCTACGAACCGACCGGCGTTCTCGAATAACATCAAAAAAAAGTTGGTGCTCCATTGTTTGCGACGGTAGTGAAACCGACATGGTTCTCTCCTCCTTTTGGAAAAGCGGCATTCAGCATTTTGTTTCATTACAACATTAGTTGTTTGAACAACACTTGTTGTATTTATATGCTATAATAACAACCGAATGGTACGCAATCATCAATAACCATAAACCGTTGTATAGACAACACCATTTCTATAATGTCGTTTTATTGGGGAGATCTTAACATGACAATTAAAAAGAATGAAGCTGATCCTCGTGTGATACGTACACGGCGACTCCTTCAAGACGCTTTTGCTTCATTAATTCAAGAAAAAGACTTTGAATCGATAACCGTTAGGGATATTGCAGAGCGGGCTACTGTTAACAGAGCGACTTTTTATGCGCACTTTGTAGATAAATTCGAAATTCTTGAGGCCAAACTAATGGAATCATTTATGACAATCATAAATCGTAGAATAAGCGGTCACGAAGTATTAAATGAAGAAACAATTCAGAGTATTTTTCTGGGTGTATGCGATTTTCACAAGGGTCTAAGCACTATGTGCAAAAGAAGGTATGCATCGCTTGGACCTGTATTCGAAATTCAAATAAAGGAAAAAATTCAAACGATACTTCTTTCCTTTATAGACAAAGACAAGATGCTATCGAGTCCAAACGCGCAATTCTTAATAAATACAGCTTCTATCATGTTAAGTTGGGGGATGTATGGGGCGGCTTACGTTTGGAACAATGAGGGGTGTCTAATAAGTGCGGAATCATTCGTTAAACAGACTATGCCTTTAGTGATGAACGGAGCCAAAGAACTGCTGGGATAGGTCCTGTCGCTATTGCTCTATCCTGCCCGTTCAGATGAAACCATTATCTTGAATCACCGGTTGTTGTCTTCTTATTCTTGTGTTTTACCACCCCTGCCTTTGGACCAACTGGAAACACTGTCTATGCGTTTGTTACCTATGGGGAGGAGTTAGGCTAACTTTGGCACCAGGCTTTGTGTCAAAAGTTAAAAGCAAAAGAAAAAATGCTTTTAAGGAAAAACGATTCCTTCAAAGCATTTTCAATTTATTCATCATTCTTATTTTCAGAGGCAGCCTCAGTCAATTTGAGAAAGACATCATTTATCGTTTTCATTCTTGTTTCAACCTTTTTTGCTGCTGCATCCAAGGTATATCCTTCGTCGAGTAACTCTTGAATCAAAAGTATTTTTTTTATATTTAAATAATTATATCTGCGTGTAATGCCTTCGCCATCTTTTTCAGACTGGATAATCGCTTTTTCTTCCCAATACCTTAATTTTCTTGTCGGAACTCCAGTGATTTCAGATACTTCACCTATACCAACAACAAGCTTTTTAAGTAAGTCAAAATCAAGTAATGGCATTGATTCAAATTTATCGGTCACGGTATCTTCCCTCCAATACTTAACGTAACTATTTTACATGAAAAGGAGATTCGTTACAAATCATTACGATATATATTGACTTTGTTTGTAACTTAGTTACAATTAATGTAGATAAAGAACATTGTGAAGCAATTTCCATAAGGAGAGATTGCGAGATGGCAATGATTCGTGAGGAGCAGAAAAAAGAATGGCAAAAAGGATTAGCAGAAAAAGGAGGCATTACAATTGGACATTGCAAAAGATCTTAATGAAGCGAAAACGCGGGTATCTTATCCACTGATAACACTAATTTTGTTTTGGTGCGGCTTAGTCGTTCTCTCTAGTCTCTATATTATGCTGCCGCTGCTTTCTATTTTCTCAGATGTTTTTCATGTTGAACCAGGCCAGGCAGCATGGACCAGCAGTTCATTCTCATTATGCTACGCCGTCGGTTTGTTATTTTTCGGAACCCTTTCAGAAAGATATGGACGCAAGCAAATTATTGTATACGGACTTTGTGCGCTTGCTGTCGTTACTTTGCTCACCGGATTAGCCAATAGCTTAGCGTTAATCATCGTTCTTCGGGGCATACAAGGATTTGCTGCATCGACTTTTGCTCCTGCCGCCCTGGCGTATATAGCAGAACGATTTCCTATAGAAAAACGAGTCACGACAATTGGTTTTGTGACCACGGGATTTTTAATGGCAGGCATTGCAGGCCAGGTATTAAGCAGCATCGTAAGTCAAGCATCTGACTGGAACTCAGTTTTTTTTATATTAGGTGCTATTTATTTCATAACCGCTTTCTTCGCAGCATTGTTCATACCTAAACAAACAAATGCTGCCCAAACATCAACAATCGCTGACTCCTTTCGTAAAATGGCGCGTTTATTGCAAAATCGGTCATTGATCTTCTGTTATTCGATTACGTTTATGCTTTTGTTTACTTTCGTAGGAATGTATACCGCTTTAGGAAGCTTCTTAACAGGCTCGAATTTTGGTTTAACCGGCCAAGAAATATTGTACATCAGATCCATAGGCATTATCGGTATACTTTTGTCACCCTTTGCCGGCAAATTTGTTTCTGCCTTTGGACTCGGCAAAGTGTTAAAGACTGGATTACTGGCGGCAGTACTGGGTTTAGCAATGCTTGGTGCTGGTTCAAACCTAGCCTTTCTGATTGGGATGACTGTCGTATTTGTTGCCGGAATTGCAGTTGTCGTTCCTACACTGATTTCGTTAGTCGGCATGCACGGAGGGAAAGAACGCGGAGCGGCTGTAACGCTATACATGTTTATTTTATTTATCGGAGCTTCCATCGGGCCGGTTATTACTGTGGCATTATTAAATACAGGAAGCTACGTCTTAACCTTTGAAATGCTGGCTCTATTACTGGGAATCGGTTTTATATTATCACTTTTGATTAAAATCCCCACTCAAAAATAATGGTTCAAGCTTTAATGTGAGATCAGGACATCCAGCTCTCACATGTATTAGAAACGTTACAATGTATTTTAAATTATAAAAGTACGTTTTTTCAAATTAATAGACCTTCCTTGGAGGAGGTCTATTATTTTACTTAACAAAGCCTATAAATAAACTCTTCCATCAAACGAAGTGCTTTCTCTGCTGCCAAAGCTTCATATTTGTCACTATATGGATCTATAAAACCGTGGCTGCCTGAAAATTGCTGTATCGTGATTTTTTCGTTTCGTTTTTGCTTAAGGTTTTCGATCAGAGCTTCAGGGTCAAATGACTGTTCGTGGGCAGGGAAAATAAGAAGTACCGGACAATTCGGCTCTATGCTTGTGTAGCTTCTGATGCGTGAGCCGTAACAGCAGACGGCAAAGCTTAACTCATGAAATGTGCTGCAAAGCCAAGCAATCGTTGCTCCCACACTAAATCCAATGATTCCAACATGATCAAACTGCTGTTTTAACTGGTAAATAAGCCTCTCGATTTGCCGGGCTCCTTTTTCGAAACCAACATTCTCCATAAAATTTGCATATGCTTTTTCTTCTTTACTATAGGCAAAAGGTTCCTCAATACTAAGTAAATCTGGAGTATAAACTGCAGCTCCTGACTTCTCTAAAAAAACCTTCACGTCCTTAATATGCTGATTCACACCATAAATTTCGTGGATTACAATGATGGCAATACGTTCTTTCGCCACCTGAAAACCTCCAAGCCTTTATTAGATTCGCGTTTCTAAAATCATATATCCATAAATTCCTTCTCAATTAAATCCGTATTAATCCCGATTGCCGCTCTGCTTCCTTCAGCTGCTGCTATGACTACTTGTGCCGGAGCGATAATGGCAGAGTCTCCCGCAGCGTATACGCCTTTAATATTGGTCCTGCCTACCTCATCTGTTTGAATCCCGCCAAGCCTTGTGGTTTCGCAGCCTAAATATTCGCCAAATTTCACGGCCTGGACGACGTGCGGAGTAATAAATCCGCCTTCTCGCTTGATCTCTTCCCTATTTTCAAACACAATGCTTTTTAATTCCCCGTTCTCCCCTTTGAGCGTACGGATTTTTTCTTCTTTCACATGAATTCCTTTACTTCTCAGAAGATTTAATTCTTCTGTTGCAAGATTGTTTTCATTTCCGTTTGTACAAACGAGCAGGTCATGGCTCCAGTTCCAGACTGTGGTTGCCAAATGATACAGGTGGTCACCCCGGGAGATAACCACTAAAGGCTTATCTTTCAGCTCCCATCCGTCACAATAAGGACAGCAAAACAAGCTTCTTCCATAGTATTCTTGTATCTTATCGATATCAGGAAGCTGCTCCTTTAACCCGGTCGCCAGAAGAATGGTTTTGGCGTGAAACCTGTCTCCTTTATCTGTTTCAATTTCAAAAGAAGAGTTATTTTTCGTCACATTCGTCACCCGGCTTTTGTGAAGCTCCACCGTTTGGTAACGGCTGATTTCTTTATGGGCAATGCTTTTGATTTCCCGGGGACTTACTCCATCTCTCGTAAGAAATCCGTGCGACTCACGCGTCACAGCGTTTCGCGGCTTATTGTCATCGAACAATGCCACTTTTCGTCTGGCTCGACCAAGGACGAGGGCAGCATTTAATCCAGCAGGACCACCGCCAATAATTGCGCAATCAAGCATGTAAACTCTCCTTTACCCGAGAATTTTTTTTAAGGTTAACCATAGGTGGGATGTTGTGGTCAATCTCTTCTCGGATTTCCCGAGTTTTTCCTTGTTGAAACGAGGTTACTTACCATTGTCCAATCATAAATAGTCTTCCATTGTTTTTTCTGCTTGATTCAAACCCTTCTCAAATCAAAAGAATCCGGCCTTCCCATAGGAAAGCCGGTCATTTAAGTTACTTCAAATATTTACGCAGCTCTTGCTCGCGTAATTCAACCCTTCTGATTTTTCCTGAATTCGTTTTAGGCAGATCTTGAACAAATTCGATACGTCTTGGGTATTTATATGGAGCTGTTAACGTCTTTGCGTGCGTCTGCAACTCCTTCATCAGCTTCTCTTCATTCTCTACAGGCTGCGTCAAAACGATAAACGCCTTAACTACGGTTCCGCGAAACTCATCCGGGCTCGCAACGACTGCACATTCTTTCACCATCGGATGCTTGACCAATGCATCCTCCACTTCGAATGGCCCGATGGTATAGCCCGAGCTGATAATGACATCGTCACCGCGCCCTTGGAACCAATAATAATTGTCTTCATCCTTCGTAGCGCGGTCACCTGTGATATAGTAATCGCCTCTAATCGTTCTTTCTGTCCGCTCAGGCTCCTTAAAATAGCCTTTAAACAATGATGGCAGATTCTTTAGGACCGCAATGTCGCCAGTTTCTCCGACCTCGCACGGCACTCCGTTTTCATCAACAATTTCAACGAAGCCTTCGAGCATCGGTTTTCCCATGCTTCCCAGTCTGGGCTCGACTCCTTTAAGCGTACCGATCAATAAGGTGTTTTCAGTTTGCCCGTATCCATCCCTTACTTGAACGCCGAGCTTGTTTTTAAAGATCGTAATTACTTCCGCGTTGAGCGGCTCTCCTGCTGACACCGCACTATGAAGCATTGGCAAATTGTATTTTTCAAGTTCATCAATTTTAGCCATATAGCGATATTCTGTCGGAGTACAACATAGAACATTGATTTCTTCATCCTGCAAAAGCTCTAAATATTTCTCAGGATTAAATTTCCCGTTATAAACAAATCCGGTTGCACCGCAGCCGAGAATTGATAACAGCGGGCTCCACACCCATTTTTGCCAGCCTGGCGCAGCTGTTGCCCATACGGTATCTGTTTCACTAATATCAAGCCATTCCTTTCCAGCTACCCGTAAATGTGCATAAGCCCACCCGTGGCTATGGACCACTGCTTTCGGCTGTCCGGTCGTTCCTGAGGTGTAGGACATCAAAAGGGTATCGTCTTTTAATGTCGGAACCGTATCAAAGCTGTCAGCCGCATTTTCCATCAATTCCTCCATTTGCAGCCATCCGCTGACCTCTCCGCCGATAGAAATTTTCCGTTTCAGCGTTGCCGGGGTATCCTTCACCTTGTCTACTTCACCAGTGAATAAGTGATATGAAATAACCGCTTTTATTTCTCCATGGTTTAAGCGATACTCAATATCCTTGGCACGGAGCATTTCAGAAGACGGAATCACTACGATTCCCGTTTTAAAGCAAGCCAAATAAGTAACATAAGCGTCAATCAACCTTGGCATAATCACAAGGACGTGATCTCCTTTTTTCAATTCAAGCTCAGTCAAGACGTTAGCCTGCTTGTTAACCTGCTTTAGCAATTGAGCATATGATATCTCCTGCCTGTCTCCTTGTTCATTCAGCCATTTTATTGCTGTTTGTTCCGAAGAATATTTCTCAATTTCATCTATTAAATTATATTCATTATCTGGGAGTAAATCATTTAAATTAAGCACAAGACACCTCCAAAATTCGATTAAATTTCACTTAAAAATTATAACCAGGTACTAATACTTGATTCTAAATTCTATTATAGAGGTTATCCCACAAAATTGACAATGATATATCCTGAAAATTTAAAAAAGAAATGGATGCCTATAAAATAGGCGAACTTACCCACCTGGTAATCATAAAATAAAGTACTAAAGCTTTTGTGGATGGAGGCAATCCTATGTACTCGAATTGGAATTCACCAAACTCCCAGTACCAAACCGATCATCGTCAAATAAATCATGACCAGCAGCAGGTCATGCAGCGCTTGGCCAACCTTGAACATCGGCTGGAATTACTTCTTTCCAGCTTAGAAAAAACAAATGAAACGCTGCGTTCCATTGAGGAACTGCAAAACCGTGTATGTACAACTGGCGGAGGCGGCGCTGTAATTGTTCGGATGTAAAAAATTTTAAGCCGCTCCCTGTCTGAAGGGAACGGCTTTCACGTTTGATAACCACTGTTCAGTTTTGATTTTTCACCAAAATAATCCTTTCTCGAGCTACCTACGGAAAGTCAACGCCGTTCATACAATTAATTGAATTTGATTTCCAGATGGATCGTGCGTGATTACGATGTCATTCTCTTTTTTTACCGCCGCTCCGATAGTCGTGAGCTGTTCGATCGTTTTCTTTCTCGTTTCCTCGTCTGGAAGAACTAGCGAAAATGATTTCAAACCTACACTATTTTCAGCAGGCTTCTGTGCACCTACCCCATTCCAAGTATTTAATCCAATATGATGGTGGTACCCTCCTGTCGATAGAAAGAGCACCTGATTTCCATAGCGGCTGACGATTTGGAAGCCGAGGCCTTTTGTGTAGAACTCTTTCGTATTTTCCATCTCGGACACGTGTAAATGAATATGTCCCAATAACGTCCCGGCAGGAAGGCCGGCCCATTGCAGCCCTTTTCCCTCTGCCAAAAGACCGTCTGCATCTAAAGCCTTGGTTGCCATGACTACTTCTTTATCGTTCCAATCCCAGAGAGAGGACGGCCGGTCTGCATAAATTTCAATCCCATTCCCATCAGGATCTCCTAAATATAGCGCTTCACTTACAAGATGGTCTGAAGCACCTTGTAATGGATAGCCGATTTCAATCAAATGATTTAACACGCTTGCTAAATCGGGGCGTGAAGGCAGAAGAAGCGCAAAATGGTACAAGCCGGTTTTACGAGGCTGTTTCGGAATCACATATTCAGGCTGTTCGATGATTAACAAAGGTGTTTTTCCATCTGCCGTAAGAAACGCTTTATTGTCCGCTTGTTCCAAAAGCTGAAATCCGATTACGTTTTGATAAAAAGCAAGCGACCGTTCCAGATTTTGCACCTTTATGTCAACCTGGTTTACGAACGTATGCGGATGACTGTGGTAGTTCATTACGCAATTGCCCCCTATCTAAGAGAAAGTTTGTGATTTTCTTATACTTACTTTATGTAAGTTATTTTAATTTAGTAACTTTGTTTAGTCAAGCAATAGTATGATTAGTAAATCGAAAACAAATTGAAAGGTTTAAATGTCCCCCTAAAAGTAAAAAGTATAAAGAAATGATACAAAAAATAAGGGGAGACATAATATATGACCGTATTAGCTAGTTTGGGTTTACTATTGATTCGGATTGTAGCAGGACTCACCTTTGCAGCTCACGGTACGCAAAAACTATTCGGCTGGTTCGGCGGTCAAGGAATAGACAAAACAGCGGAAGGTTTTGAATCTATGGGGCTTAAACCTGGAAAAACAATGGCAGTTCTGGGTGGACTAGGTGAATTGGCAGGAGGGTTACTTTTCGCCTTAGGGTTCTTAATGCCGCTTTCCGCCGTGATAATTACGATTACGATGCTCGTTGCTATTTTTACCGCACATGCAGGGAAAGGCTATTGGAATGCCCAAAACGGTTGTGAATATAATGTTCATATTATTATTGTGGCAATAGGGGTAACGCTTATTGGACCAGGGCTCTATTCCATTGATTATCTTCTTTTTAGTTAAATGCTATTATCCACTATATAATGTAAAAACGCAGCACATCAGTATACTGGTTGCTGCGTTTTCTCTAAAGATTATTTCTTTAATAGGAATACGAACATCCTACGATGACGAGCAAAACATGAGTACCACGATTATGGCAAAGGCACTTCTAAAACCATCACTCATGTAAAGCCATCCTCATAATTACTAGTTCAAGAAAGCTACACCTACAATAACTAGTAAAATGAACAGAACAAGAATGATCGCAAAATTTGAACCACCGGAGTTATAACCCATTTAATTCTTCGCCTCCTATCGTGAGCAATTAAGAGATATTCATCTCTATCATCAATATATGTTTGTCTAATAGAAATGATTGGATAAACGTATATATCGATAGGATATTTTCACTTAATCGGTTGTACAGTCAAAAAACGAAGCTGACTCAGGAACGAGTCAGCTCTTTCGTAAAAAATGGAGGTATTTTTTTATGGGAGACAGGCAGAGGATGCATGTAGTGGAGGATACATGCAGCTTAGCGGCCGAGAGAGATTTCCATCTCTCATAGTACATAGAATATTCAAGCTAGAAATAAAAGAACCGGACAATTGCTGATATTGCTGCCTATTTCTATTAACAGGATCAAGAGATTAAGAAAGAATTGGGCGTTTGTGCGATTATCATTTCTATTTGTGCAAAAATATAGGGTTATTGTGCAATTATTCAGATGTTCTGTGCAATTCTAACCTGGAATCGCGCAATTACTTTTGCGATCTGTGCAATTCCTTCTGTTTACTGTGCAATTATCAGATGATGACATGATTGATGTTTATCTTAAAAGGTGGCTCTTTTCATTCTATCTAGTCAACCTTCGGAAGCTTCACCCGGAATAAGGTTCCTTTGCCATAGTCGCTTTCTACTTCTACCTGTCCCTCATGCAGCTCGATAATTTTTTGTACAATAGAAAGGCCGAGACCGCTTCCGCCGGCGTTTCTCGATTTATCTGCCTTATAAAAACGTTCAAATACCCGCTGCACCTGATCCTCCGTCATCCCAATGCCATCGTCTTTGATTTCCACGATAACATGAGCTGGTGCCTGTTTTACTTGTACGGCAATAACTCCCCCTTCTTTAGTGAATTTAATGGCATTATGAATGATGTTTGTCCATACTTGATTAAGCAGCCCCTCATCTCCATCAATATTTACCGGAGAGGTATCAAGATCGATTTCAATGTTTTTTTCTGTCCAATGAGGCTCACATAGTAATATAATTCGCCTCAGCTGCTTGTCTAGGCTGAATCTGGCTTTTTCGATTGGCTCTACCTGCTGTTCCAGCGCAGTCAGCTTCAAAAGATTTTCGCTCATCTTCGACAATCGCATCGTTTCTGCTTCAATGATAGATAAATAATAGATACGATTTTCCTCAGATATATCAGGATTTTTTAATAAATGGGCAAATCCTTTCAACGAGGTTAACGGCGTCTGAAATTCATGAGAAACATTAGAAATAAATTCTTGCTTGATTTTTTCCATTTCGTTTAATTCAACAGCGAGGTGATTAATTTGATTGACCAGCTTTGTGACGGGATGCCTGCTGTTTTTCATATCTTTAGAATCACTTTGGATCTTCGCTGAAAAATCACCTGCCGCTATTCGTTTAATCGTGTCAGACATTTGATTCCATATCTTTAATTGTTCATGGCGCGCCGAACGAGAAATAATAAAGATTGTCAGTCCCATCAACAAAAACATCAGCCATAATGAACCAATTTGTTCGACATATTTGTTCATAGAAATCGAAAGCCATTCCCCTAATTGACTGACGATTACATTGGCAAGAAGCCAAAAGATCGATGCACATACGAGACCAATGATACTTGCTCCAAACCGGCGAACCCTCATTGGCTTATCTCCAGCCTATATCCTAGGCCGCGAATTGTCCGAATCGAAAAAGCGACAGCCGGCTCAGGGAATTTCTCCCGAAGCCTCTTCACATGAACATCGACTGTCCTTTCGTCCCCTTCAAACTCAAATCCCCATATATCATCGATTAGTTGTTCTCTTGAAAATGTTTTTTTGGGATAGCTCGCCAATTTGTAAAGCAATTCAAATTCACGCCGCGGCAAGTTGAAGGTTTCTCCTTTCTCATTCGTTGCAGAATGAGAATCCTCATAGAGCGTAATTGTACCTATTTTAAGCTGTTTGGCTGTAGTAATGTGATAGCGCCTAAGGAGCGCTTTGACCCTGGCTTCAAGCTCAAGCGGCTCAAAAGGCTTCACGAGATAATCATCGGCTCCAACTGCTAAGCCCCTCACCTTATCTATCGTTTCACCTTTTGCTGTCAGCATTAAAATAGGCAGATCGGTATAGTCCCTAACTGCCTTACTCACTTCAAATCCATCCATGTATGGCATCATGACATCTACGATCATCAAATCAACCTTGTCATCTGCTAATCGGTCAATCGCTTGTTTTCCATTGCTTGCTTCAATAACGGAAAAACCAGACTGTTTCATCATCGTGCTCACAAGCTCCCGAATATGCAGGTCATCATCGACGACTAATATCGTTGTCACAGTACCACCCCCATTTTAGCCGGCACGTTCTTCTAAATCGGCATTGATTTTAAGCTGCTGAGTTGCAAATTGACGATACAGCTCGTGGCTTTCCATTAATTCTGCATGCGTCCCTCGGCCGGTGATCTCACCATTTTCAACAAATAAAAGCTGATCCGCATCGATCACCGTCGAAAGTCGATGGGCAATTATGATCGTAGTCCGGCCAACCATCAAAGTGTCCAGTGCTTCTTGAACAGATTGCTCCGACTGGCTGTCAAGACTTGATGTTGCTTCATCTAGCATCAATATCTGTGGATTGCGAAGCAGTGCACGAGCGATGGCAATCCGCTGACGCTGGCCTCCGGAGAGCATAATCCCACGTTCGCCCACTTCTGTGTCAAACGTATTCGGAAGTTCTTGAATAAATTTCAATGCATATGACATCTTAGCTGCTTCTTCAAGCTCCTGATCAGAAACATCACGATCTAAACCATAACAGATATTTTCGCGGATGGTCCCTGCAATTAATGGGCTTTCTTGTGAGACATACCCAATTTGTTTGCGCCAAGATTCAAGAGAGTATCGTGAAATGCGCTCATCTCCTAGAGAAATCATTCCCTCGGTCGGCTCGTAGTACCTTTCAAGCAGTTTAAATAAAGTTGTTTTTCCACCGCCGCTTGGGCCGACAATCGCTGTAACTTTTCCAGCAGCAATCTCGGCATTTATATTTTTGATCACGGGACTGCCTGATTTATAGGAAAATGATAAATCTTTCAAAAAAAGTGATTCCTTAGCATCGGTGACCGGCAAGCCGCTATCCAAATCTTCTTCCTTTTCACCCAAAATTTCAATCATACGCTCTGTAGCTCCCAATGATTTTTGCAGCTGGGTGAAAAATTGCGTGATCTGTCCGATCGGCATGATGATTTGAAATAAGTATAAGATAAAGGCAACCAATGCACCGGCAGTGATAACACCGGATGAAACCTGCATGCCACCGTAGCCGATGACGGTAACAAGGGCAGCCATAATAACTAGAGTCATAAGCGGCATAACGAGCGATTGGACCTTCGCTTCCCGAAGCCCTAGTTTGAACAATTTATCAATTCCATTTTTGCCGCGTTTATATTCGATCGCTTCGGCATTGGACGACTTCACGAGACGAATTTCCGGCAAAATGTGATTAAGCAAACCGGTGAATTGTGCCGTTTCGTCCTGTGTTTCTCTTGAAATAAGAAACATCTTGCGTCCAATCGGAATCATAATAGCTGCGGCGAGCGGAACAACGATGAAGACAATCAGTGTCAGCCTCCAGTTCATTATCAATAAAATTACTAAAGAACCGATTATCGATATCGCCCCGGTAATAAAGCCCGTAATGTGGTTTGTAATTAATTCTTTTACAATCAACGTATCGTTAGTTATCCTGCTGATAGTCTCACCAGATGCCTTATTATCAAAATATGATACCGGCAGCCTGACCAATTTTCTCCATAATAAATCACGGAGTCCTGCAATGATTTTCTGTCCGCTGTAATTCAAAGCATACGTGGCATAAGCGCTTAGCAACGCCTGAACAATAAAGACGACAGCAACTAAAGCAATTTGGCCGGCGGAAAATGACGACGTTGAAAATCCGTCAACAAGATCCTTTGTCATTAATGGGATCATTAAGCTGACAAGCGTCGTAATAATGCTTAAGACAATCGCAAAAGCAAGCTTTCCGTAGGATGGATTCGTCTTTTTTACTAATTGAAAAAAGGCGCCAAACTTGCCTTGTTGGTTTGATTCTTGTTTTTGCATACTTTTACCCTCCTCTGCGTTCTCTATCAATATACAACTGAAAAATGAACGGATATGAATAACTGTTTAATTTTTCAAGATTATTAGTCTAAGATCTACTATACGGCAAAATCCTTAAAAATGTAAAAGAGCGGTCTAAGCCACTCTAATTTTTATCTGAATCTGCCCGCAGTAAACGGTGAGAATGTCATTCCCTTAATTCATCAGTACAGATCGAATGCAAATGACTTTCTAATACAGTTAGAACCCGCTGTTGATTCACGCGTTCCGGCTCAAGCATCGCGTGCAGCGCCAAACCGTCGACCAACGCATAAAGTCTTTCAGCTTCCGTATCTTTATCTAAATGGTCTATAAGAAGGCGCGACTCGTGTAGGTAATTCACAATGTTTTTCATACCGAGCAATATTTTATCGTCGTGATCCTTGAGTTTATTATTCCGATGTCTCATGTGAAAAGTAAAGGCAAACCACACTTCCATTTCTGCCATTGTTTCTTGATTCGTCGGTACGATTTCAAGCAATATTTTCAGGATTTTTTCTTTCAAAGGTATATCTTGTGTTGCTATCTTATTAATACGGTCTGTCACTCTTTCCTCAACGAGGTTCATTGCAAACACAAGCAATTCATCCTGAGTGGAAAAATAATGTCGCAGCGAACCGAGTGATAAACCGGCTTCCTTTGCAATATTTCTTACGGTCGCTCCTTCCATTCCCTTTTTTAAAATAGTTCTCCAAGTCGCTTCTGCAATTTGTTCTTTTCGTTTGTTATGATCTACTAGTTTTGGCATAGACATATTTTATCAAGAAAAAATGCGAGGTGCAATTTTTTAATACATTTGTATTATTTAAAAACACATGGTAAAATTTTTTTATAATACAACTGTATCAGAAAGAGGTTAACCTATGAATCATATTGCATGGATCATTATTGCCTGTGAAATCGCATTTTGGGTTGTGATTGCAATTGGATTAGTGACTAGATATGTTCTTAAGCAAAATAAACTGGGGTTGATTTTTTTGGCTCTCACCCCTGTCATTGATTTAATTCTGTTAGTAATTACAGGGATTGATTTATACGGAGGGGCAGAAGCAACCACAGCACATGCCATAGCAGCAGTGTATATCGGAGTATCCATTGCTTTTGGAAAGAGCATGATCGAATGGGCAGATGAACGGTTTCAGTACTACGTTACAAAAGAGGGCCCAAAACCTTTGAAACGCTTCGGGATGAATCACGCCAAGCATTCATTGAAAGGCTGGTTAAAACACGTTCTCGCTTACCTTATTGGAGCCGGACTGTTAGCCGGAATGATTTATGTGGTTAATGATCCTTCACGAACGGAAGCATTAAGTGGAATGGTAAAGATTTGGTCTATTGTACTCGGTATAGATTTAATAATTGCAATAAGTTATTTTATCTCTCCTAGGAAAGAAAAAAACGTTAATCAGTGAATGAACTATGAAAAGAACCTGGTTTTGCGACAGGTTCTTTTCTTTAGCTGATTTGGATTTATAAATTAGAATCTAAATCAGGAATTACAAAATATTAGTTTATTTTATCAAAAGCGAACGCTCTCGATAGAATAGATAATTAAATTACGAAGACGGTTCACTAACCAGTTTCTTTCTATATACGAACGCAGATAAGGAAACACTGATTTCATAGAGAACTAATAATGGGACAATCACCATGACGTCGGAAATAAAATCCGGCGGAGTTATAAGAATGGAGATGACGATAAGAGAAAAATAGGATAGTTTTCTTGCCTTTGCAAGCCGTACCGGATTTAAAATACCGAGCTTTGTTAAAAACATGACGACAAGCGGCATTTCGAATAGAAATCCAAAAGGCAGTGTCAGGTTCAGCATAAACCGGAAGTATTTTTCTGCTGTAAACATTGTTTCGAAGTTTCCCGCGGACAAGGTAGTTAAAAATGAGAGAACGATTGGGAACAGCACAAAATATCCAAATGACAGCCCGGCAATAAACAATAGAAACAACGCAGGTATGTAAGCCAACGTAATCCCTCGTTCTTCCTTTGTCAGGGCTGGCTCAACAAATCGCCATGTCTGAAAGGCAGCTATCGGAATCGTCGCGGCGATAGCCAGAATTCCTGAAATGGCCATGTACACCCAAAGAATATCACTTGGCCCCAATACAGCCAGTTTCCCGTCTAAATCCTTCACCAAAAAGTTGTAAATATCCTGAACGAAAAGAAAAGCAATAATAAGAAAAAAGAAAAAGGCAAAAAACGTAATCATGACTCGCTTTCTCAATTCTGTCAGGTGATCAAATAAAGAGACATTTTTGTTTTCCATACCATCGTAACCGCCCTTCAAATGATTCAAATGAAAAAGGAGCAAAAGGAGGTTTCCACTCCTTCCGCCCCCTGTTTATTTATCCGACTGATTGATCCTTTTTCTTTTCAACGGTTTTTAATTCTACATTCTTTTCATTATTATCTTCAGATGGCAATAATGATTTTGATGCATTTTTGAATTCGGTTAAGGTTCTTCCGCAGGCTCTCCCGATTTCAGGAAGCTTCGACGGCCCGAAAATAATCAATGCGATCACAAGTATCAATACCAAACCGGGTATTCCGATATTCGTCAACATATCGTTGTTCTCCCCCCTACAATTTAATCAGATTATTATTGATGGACTTTCCCCTGCTGTTTCCGCATTTGTTTTTGATGAGCGTTAGTATGTGCTGTAAAACGATCCTCTTCAACCTGATCTGACTTCTTAACCCCTCCTTGAACAGAGTTAGAAGCCACCTTCTGCAATCCTGCCTGATCCTTGTTGTACACAAAGGAAGCTCGCGTGGAAATCGCAGCTCCGGGCTCGGAGACGAATGGAACGACGCGATAATCTGCTTTCCATTGCTCAGGAGTCACATGGCAACGCACATAACCGCGGTAATCATTGAAAAAACGAATATGCGGGTTTTCCTTCAAAATACGTTCAGTATCTGCCCGTATATCTGACCCGTTCCCTCCGGAAGTGATCGATGTTCCAACAAATTCAACCCCAAAAATCCGGGAGTTCGGATCGTGAAGGTCAGTATGCAGGTTGGAAGCCCAGTTTGCGTGAACATCACCAGTAAGGACGACGAGATTGTTCATTTCCTTGCCGTTGATAAAATCGATGACACGCTGTCTCTGTGCCGGATAGCCATCCCAGGAATCCATACTGTAAATCGGCGCTTCGCTTGTACCGAAATTCCATTTGGCAAAGAAGATTTGCTGAGCGAGAACATTCCAGCTGGCAGTGGATTTCTCTATGCTTTGAAAGAGCCACTGTTCCTGATCTGTTCCTAGAAGCGTACGACTCGCATCTTCCGACTCTTCAGAAGGTGGTTTGTTGCCATCTCCATTTGCTTGATCATCGCGATATTGACGTGTATCAAGAACATGGAATGAAGCTAAATCTCCGTAAGAAAAATTTCTGTACAGCTGCATGTCCGGACCATTAGGCAAAGATGACAATCGAAGCGGCATATGCTCGTAATAGGCCTGATAAGCTGCAGCTCGCCTATGTACGAAGGCTTCGATCGACTGTCCTTTTTCTGGTATTTTATCAGCATAGTTATTTTCAACCTCATGATCATCCCATGTGACTACCCATGGGAAGGCGGCATGCGCGGCTTTCAAATTTACATCTGAACGGTATTGGGCATGACGGTTCCGATAATCCTGAAGAGACATGATTTCAGGACCGCTGTGTGTACGTACATTTCCTGTTTTGGAAACGTATTCGTTTGGCCCGTATTCATAAATGTAATCTCCTAAATGAAAGACCAGATCAAGATCTTCGTTTGCCATGTGTTCATAAGCGGTGTAGAAGCCATGTTCATATTGCTGGCAAGAAGCAAACGCAAAGCTTAAAGATGCAACGCTTGAACCTGGTGCAGGGATCGTCTTTGTTTTGCCGACGGGACTTAATTCATTCCCGCTTTTGAAGCGATAATAGTATACTTGATTAGGCTCAAGTCCATATACCTCCGCATGAACGGAGTGTCCAAGATCAGGCTGTGCAACCTCCGTTCCTTTCTTAATGATGTTGCGGAAATCTTCATCCTTAGCAATCTCCCATTTAACCGGTACTGCTTCCTCCGGCATTCCTCCGCCATTAAGAGGATTTGGCGCTAGCCTTGTCCACAAAACGACACTATCAGAGAGCGGATCTCCTGAAGCAACCCCCAGCGTAAAAGGATAACTGGAGAATCTAGGAGCAGCATTTATGGTAAATGCCCCCATTGACTGGGCGATTGTAAGCCCCAGTGATATGCCGGCAATCTTACCAGCCCCATGAATAAAACGACGGCGATCAAATTTGTTGTTCTTAAAGCTCTCGTCACTAAGCTTTTTAATCCAACCTTCTAATGATCTTTCTTCTGCCACGTTTTCCCCTCTTTTCAATGAATATGTCGATTCGCTGACTATTATAAAGATCATTTTTTAACAGGCTGTAAAGCTATGTAAAGAAGGAAGTGGAAAAAAGCTGCCGGATAGTTGATTCCTAACAGGACTTTTTATGCAACCCCTTACAAAGATTTGCGGAATCATCAACAGAGAAAACATGGGGACAGACTTATTTCATCCGCCAACTTACCTATTTTTTGTCATCTATTCGTTATCTAAATTAAACATTCAGATCCGTCGACTTTGAATTCTAGCAAGTGATCTCGTTTCATCAAGTATAAAACTTTAAAAGAAAAAAGGTGACTTCATCCTGAGTCACCTTTCGTTCACTTTATCCCTCTGAAATTCTTCCGAGAAAGAATCCATCTACTTGATCCAGCTTGCCCCGCCATAAAATATCCCCTTTCGAGGGTGTTCCTTTACCATCGCCGTTATAAATACGTGTATTTTTTAAATGAATAAAACCGATGTCGCTTTCTTGGCTGCTATTCTTTGCTGACTCACTAGCCTTTACAAGTCCTTCACTAATTTTTTGAGCAATTTCATTTCCATCTTCAAATGTTTCACTCACCGTTTCAAAATACTCATGGGCCGAGATGATCGTTCCAGTAACCACCGACCCATTCACATTTAATGTAATATCCAGTGAAAACTCATGTTTATTTGAAGCCTTCACAAAAAATTCGAGCGTACTGTCTTTGGATGGTGATGACGTCATCTATTATTCTCCTTTCATTTTGAAGACGTATCGTCATTGCTGGAAACAGATGTTTCTGCTTTGTCAGTTTTTGACCCACTATCACTTTCAGTCGATTCCGATAGCTGCTTCAATTTTTGTTCTACCTGTTCTAAGCGTTCACTCAGCTTTTTATTTTGTTCCTTTAACGCTTCATATTGCTCGTTATCGGAATGATCATTTTTATTTTCCGGTTCAGTTTCATTTGTTTGCGTTTCAGCTTCCTCATTATTTTTTCTTTTCGTTATGAAATTTGTCGTTTTATTTTTTATATCCTTTGCAGCCTGCTGTGACTTTTCAACACTTGAATCCTTTAATTCACTTAGTTTTTCCTTAGCTGATTTTCCAAAGCTCAAGCTTTTTTCTTTTAATTTCTCTGTGTCAACCGCTGCCAAAATCCTCTTTCCTGCTTTCTTGCTGGTGACCAGCCCGATCGTCGCTCCTGCGACTCCATATAAAATGGTGCGTTTAACCGGACTGCTCGTTAATTTATTTTCACGCTTCTCGTTTCCTTCAACATTGTTTTCTTTTCCTTCAACATTGTTTTCTTTTCCTTCAACATTGTTTTCGATTGTCATACCATTTCCTCCTCATTATGAATTGCGTTCCAGTTTATGTTCTAATGCTCGAAGACGTTCATTCAGCCGCTTATTTTCCTCTTCCAGCTGGCGACTCTTGTCGGATGCTTTTGAAGATAAATAGGGATCCGACTCCCACCAGTCCATGCCAATTTCTTTTGCCTTGTCAACCGATGCGACGATTAAACGGATTTTTATCGTTAATAGCTCTACATCGGCAATTCCTACCGTGATGTCTCCGGCAATAACGACTCCTTTATCCAGAACCTTTTCTAACACATCAACAATTGTGCTTGATTGTACTGGACCTTCCACCGGCATTTTGAATCACTCCTATTTTGATCGTGGAAGCAGGTTTCCTAAAGGCCCAAGATCAATATTTAAGTCTTTATCCGTTAACTGAAAAATCGTTTTTAATTCATCCATTTTCAATTCTAAATTCTGCAAGGCCAGTCCCAGATTCTCGATTTGTTCATCGGTTAAATTTCCTGAATCAACCCGTCGAATCGCATGCCGTTCAACGATTTGCCGCAGAAGTTCTATCACGGTCAAAACGAGCTGGGCCAACCCATGCTCTGCTCGATCAGGATCGAGATGAATCCGGCCATTTTTCAGAGTGTCCGATTGCATCTTCCAAACCCTCCTTCTCATTATCAAATTCTGCAGATGATAATTCTTTTGCGTTTATCAGCGTCTCAACAGAAGCAATTAATACACGCAAATCAAGATAGACTAAATCGACTCCGGCAATAGAAATAATCAAATCACCCTTAATGGCAACGCCTTTATCGAGAATGACATCCAATATATCGATGAGCGACACATCTTTATTTTCCGCGGCTGATCTCTGGCTCATCGAACTCCTCCCTTTAGGCAAGATTTGCAAAATGGTAAGCCGGCCATGGTCCAGAAGCTTCCATCTGCAATCCAAATTCCTCATAGGACTGTTTCTTTTCCTGAATGTCTTCTAAAAAAGCTTCTACTTGTGGGAGAGGGATAAGATATACGCTGTTCCAGCTCATTTCATAGATTTTACCAGTCACTTCCTTGCTCAAATTCTTTTTGACTGTGCTATAATCAGAGAATTGTGTCAGTTGATTATGAATATCTTCACACCTCTTATTTATTTCTCTCTCAACCTCTTGATCGAGGTGTTGATCGAGTTTTCTTTTTTCGAAAAATTGCCTGCCGGGCGGCAATTTGCTAATTTCTTCTTTTTTTGCTGCAATCCCCAGATGGCTGTTACGAAGATGATCTTTTAGTTTTGTGCCATCGTAATAGATTTTTAAATTCCATTCTTCGTTTCCCATAACTTTTAAAAACGAATCATTGATTTTCTTCCGACTGGCTCCAATCTGTTGTTCCATGCTGTTTTTGCTTTTATAGATGGTGCAAAACTTCATGGGAATGACTGTGTATTGGCTTTGAAGTGCAGCCAAAACATCATGGTGATGCATCGCTTTTTCTTGCAGCCACTCCATGTCATTGTTCATTTTGTCTTTTATTACTTCTTCAGAATACTCTTCTTCCCTAACATCACTGCCAATCGCCGTGATATCTCCCATCGATATCGTATATGACTCGTGTTCTTTATCAATTCCTTTAAAGGGAATGAAGCTTTTTTCGTTCTTTTCTGCCGTGGGTATGAGCCCGTATAAATAAAAAAACGCTGACATCGTTTTCCCTCACCTCTGCTTCTTTGTCATGGCTTCCCATTCTTCCAATTCGCGTGCTTTTGCGACCTCATATCGCATGAGCAGTTCTTCTTCTTTTTCCTTATAAACCTTTTCAGGGATCTCCTCTAATTCGTACATCATTTGCAGGCGTATCAGCTTTTGTTGAATGAAATCCAGATCGTAAAGCTCACGATCTGCTTCTTCTTTCACTTTTTCACCGACCTTAATGACTAGGTTCATCGGGACAGTGAACAGTTTATGGATCATCGGCCTTCCTCTACTTTAAGCTTGATATTTATGAAATTATAAGCAGGCCATGGACCGGAATATTTAAATTGAACTTTATCCTTCCATTTCTCATGGACTTCATTCACTTTTTGATCAAATGGTTCTTCCTTGCTGCGATCAATGAGAAAGGCAGCGTTCAAAAGCATTGTCTCTCCGATTGGTTCATTGATTTTTGCCGCAATGGAATCTTCTTTTAACGGAACAAAAATGTCTTTTTTCACTTCATTTTGCAGAGAAGCAAAGAAATTTTGAGCTATGCCGCCAAGCCGGATACGGTCATAATATTGAGCATTCCGTGACTTTCCTTGCATCGTTTGCTTCATTTTCTCCACTTCTGGCTTCTCTTTGATTGCTGTTTCCAGCCATTCTTTTTTTCCGATTACCTTTAATCCAAGCTCCATTTTCCCCTTGATTTCAGGGAAGAGCTTTGCGAACTGCGGATACAGATTTTCCAGAAGAACCTCCACGTCTCTTTTCGTTTGAAAAACATTTCCAAAGCTAATTGGAATGACAGTATCATTTTGGGCCATGACTGAAGATATCACCTTCTGATGAGTCATCAGGTTTTCTTTGTTCGGGTGATAGATCTTCATCGGAACCTCAGCAGCCACCATTGCCGTGTCCTTATAATGGATCGTAAAGGTTGACCTCTCTTCTCCTTCGATCGTCACCTTACCAAATGAGGATGTTTCCTTGGTCTGAATTCCGCAAAAAATGTATATTCCCGTTTGACTCAACCGGCTCACTCCTTATTATTTTGCCATCGCCATTTCGCTAATCGCATCTTACGCTTCTTCACCAATCGAGCTTCGGTAACGAAAGCTTTTTCTCGAAAATGACGCAACTTCAATCTCCTTATTTAAAAACACTTGATACACACCGAGCATTTCGTCCTTAGCATATCTCTTCATATAATCTTTTTCTTCAATGACCTCAATCATCACTTTCCAGCCCTCATCCTCCGCCAATTCAACTGATATGATTTTATGGGGAGGAGCCACATGCTCGTTAAAAAAATCATTGACGGCTTTCATTATTCTTTGGATTTCCATGATTAGTCACCTATATTCTAAGCTTTGATTAAATACTGAACGCTTGATTACCTCTTTCATTGGACTGTGAAGGAAGGCCTTCTTTTTCTATATCGTCTCGAAGGAGTCCCACCGCTTCTGCATAACGCAGCCATGTGTCCACACTCGCAATGACTACTCTTGCTTCAACTGTAATTAATTCAATTCCAACAAGAGATACTCTTGCGAAAACGTCAATAACGACACCTTTGTCAAGAATTCGGTCGATCACTTCAGCCAAACTAGAACTATCCGTACTTTTTTGAACACTCATTAGAAACATTCTCCTTTCTATGATTACGAACAGATTGTTTTAATATCTTTAGAGCTTTTGATATCTTTAGAGCTCTTGATATCCTTGGAGCTTTTTAATTGATTTGAACTTTTTATATCGTTAGCTCCTTTAATGTCATTCACACTCTTCAAGCCAGAATCTTTTTTCTTAGACGAAACCTTTTCTTGAAACTCTTCTCCAGCTTCTTTGAGATCTTTAAGTTTATCCTTCACATTGAATAAAACATCCTGCACCTTATCTTTGGCCATTTCGGCTTTTTCGTGTACATTTTCAGCATTTTGATCTTTTGCTTTTTCTAATTTTTCAGAGGCATTCTCAGCCTTCGAATGAAGCTCTTTTTTAAAATTCGCTTTGAGCTGTTTAGTCAGCTGGTCTTTTGTTTCGTCTTTAATTGTTTCTTTCACTTTCTTCGGGGCTTTCTTAACCAATGCAACAGCTGCTTTTTGCAGTCCATTCTTCGCTTTCTCTTTGAGGCTCTCACTCGCATCACCTGGATTTTCAGAAGTATTTTCTGACGATGAGTTTTCTCCAGATGTTTTTCGAGTCATTTCCTCACCCCTTTCTTGTGACTATTACAAACGCTATACCCCTATAAATTTTTTGAAAAACCAGCAAACTGCATTGCAATAGTTATATTTCCATATATTTCATCGATTGTGTAAAAAGTAATTTGCTTGTAATTTGAAGCAGGCCTATTTCTCTTAAGGATGACACTGATATTGTTGCTATTATTAAAAATATTTCATTTTATTTACTAAATTGGCTTTGAAAATATTTTTTAAAAAAATAGACAGTCTGAGCGATAGCTGCTCGAGCTGTCTTAGTTAATTGAAACTGGCCTGAAGCAAAGCCATTTATGATAAGGACACATCAGATTGACCTATTATCGCTAATCTTCTGGCAAAGGCGGCCAGAACAACACTCGTTTCGATGGAGAATAATGAATGACTGGATCGCTGCTCAAGCTTGAAGCAGGCAAAAAGTGAGCCATTGAATTTTTTTGGATTTCTACCTCGGCTTTTTGGAGTTTCCATTTTTCATGTAGTATATCTGTCCGAAAAAGTCTTCTGCCTTTTTGCGTCCATAAGCAATAGCGTTCTGTCAGCCAATAATCAAGAGTTCCTTTTTTTGCAAAATATCCCTCAGCCGTAGGTCGATAAATTGTTTGTAAGCTCTCTTTTGGTTTATTTTTATGAATTCGGCTGCTCGAAAACTCAATTTTGCCAGTCTTTCTTTTTAGCTCTATTTTTGCAAGATGATAGGGCAGAGAATAGCCAATACGAGCCATTCTAACGGCAAGACGACTATTGGCATCGAGACTAAAAAAGTAAATACCAGGTTTTCCTTTGTATGTCACATAAGTCCTTACATTAAGTTCAAGAAAGGAATGGACAAATGGGATAGGCGGTAAAGCTCTTGGCCTCATTCCGTTCACTTCAAATAAAACAAGACTGACCCAGGCAGTTCCTTCGTATCTATCCAGATCAAGTTGAGCGGGAATATGGTCGCGAAGAATAGCCTCTGAAACGGGCCAATGTAAAAACAGTACATCATCCCAGGTTTGTTGTAGTATCCATGGAACTTTAGGAAGCGGAAATGGTCTGTGACTTGTATTTATATGATTTAATTTCAATTTTTCATCACCTGTAATACTCTGTCCCACTTCACATTATTTCTAAACACTTTTGTGCTTAAAAAATGAACAAAAAAGGAGCGACTCATTTACAATAAAGGTGATTCGTCGGTGAATCGCCTTCTTTTTTGCAGCCCTAAATGGCTTTCTCTTTTTGTAACAAAAAAGACAAATTGTTTACACATCCCCAATTGCTAAATGGAGATAAATGGTGTACTATTTATTTGTGAAATACTTCACAATCTTTCGGGAAAACAAGTCTTAAAAAGAAAGTGTGAGTGAGTATGTGGATTCAAGATTATAATCCTTTCGGTAATACCTATGTATCAGCTCTTATCGCAGCTTTGCCTGTCATCTTTTTCTTGTTGGCCTTGACTTTATTTAAAATGAAAGGCATGATTGCATCCCTTCTTACTTTGATTATCAGTTTATTTATTTCGGTTGCGCTATTCCAAATGCCATTTACTAAAGCAATTGCTGCTGTAGTACACGGCATTGCTAACGGCTTATGGCCGATTGGATACATTATTATTATGGCTGTTTGGCTGTATAAAATTGCCGTTAAAACCGGCAAATTCGACGTAATTCGCAGCAGCATTGCAAATATTTCACGAGATCAGCGTCTGCAGGTCTTGCTTATCGGTTTTAGCTTTAACGCCTTTTTGGAAGGTGCAGCGGGGTTTGGTGTTCCGATTGCCATTTCAGCCGCGTTGCTTGCCCAGCTCGGATTCCACCCGTTAAAAGCGGCAATGCTTTGCTTGATAGCAAATGCAGCATCAGGAGCATTTGGCGCAATCGGTATACCTGTTATTGTCGGTGCGCAAATGGGGAATCTCGAAGCACTTGAATTATCACGCACCCTTGCTTTGATCTTGCCATTTATCTCTTTTATCGTTCCATTCCTGCTCGTCTTCATTCTTGATAAATGGAAAGGAGTAAAGGAAACATTCCCTGCTTTACTAGTGGTGAGCGGAGTTTATACTGTTCTTCAAACAGTTACCATGATGTTCGTGGGACCAGAGCTTGCGAATATCCTTTCCGCATTAGCGAGTATGGCAGCTCTTGCCGTCTTTCTAAAAACATGGGAGCCAAAAACGATCTATCGCGAAAACGCTGAGGAGGACATCGGTATTCAGGAAAACCACTCACTTAAAGAAGTCGTTAGTGCCTGGTCACCTTTCTACATTCTTACAGGAATGATTGCTATTTGGAGTCTCCCTGCGTTTAAAGATCTATTCACTGAAGGCGGCATTTTGCAAAAAACAACCATGCTCTTGCCTATTCCCGGACTGGACGGCCAAGTGGTCAAAGTCCCCCCGATCGCCGGAGCAGAAGCGCCATTGGCAGCCATCTTTAAGCTTGATTTCATTTCTGCCACAGGGACAGCAATCCTTATTGCTTGCTTGATAACAGTTGTACTAAGCAGGAATATGAATGTCAAACAAGGCTTTAAAGGTTTAGGGGATACTCTGAAAGAGCTTAAGGTTCCGATCATAACCATCTGTCTTATTATGGGATTTGCGAACCTTGCCAATTATGCAGGGCTTTCCTCTTCAATTGGTCTTGCCCTCGCAAAAACAGGAGATATGTTCCCGCTGTTATCACCTGTTCTTGGCTGGATCGGCGTATTTATCACCGGCTCTGTCGTCAGCAGCAACGCTCTGTTCGGCAACCTCCAAGTGGTAACAGGAGTACAAATCGGCACAAGTTCTTCTCTGCTACTTGCTGCCAATACGAGCGGAGGTGTCATGGCAAAGCTAATTTCACCGCAATCCATTGCAATTGCCACGGCTTCTGTTAACGAAACAGGGCAGGAATCTACGCTTTTGCGCATGACGATTAAGTACAGTCTTTTATTGCTTGTGATCATTGCTGCCTGGACTTATTTGTTATCATTATTCGGGATATAAAGTAATTACACAAGAAGGACATGAATCAATGGGATTCACGTCCTTTTTCCGTATCTGAGCTAATTCTAATTTTAAACGCCAACTTGTTAAACTATATACGAACCTGCTTCCTTGTGCTTTTCCCTATATTCTAACGGGGTAAGTCCGGTCATTTTTTTAAACAGCTTGTTGAAATATTTCACACTATTGAATCCGGCGGTTTCAGCAACATCATAAATACGGCTGTTCTCTTCAATCAAGAGCCGCTTAGCTTCCCTTATTCTCATTTCCATCAGATAATCGATAAAGTTATAGCCTGTTTGTTTTTTAAAAAGAATGCTGAAATAATTTTTACTGACATGCACTGTATCCGCTACGCTCTGCAGTGTTACGTTCTCTTTATAATGATCGGCAATATAATCCAACGCCTTTGTAATCAGCTGCCCCCCGTTTCCATTATCGGGAAGTCTAGGGATAAAGGTCCTTCCGATTTCTTCCAATCCACATTTCAGAAGCAATGTTATTTCCTCTAATGTTTCTGACCTTTCAAGCAAAACAAGCTGTTCAGAAAGAAGCTGCCCTGACTCTCCTTGCAGTTTATTCATGTCGTTAAAAAGCTCGTAAGCCTCTTGTTTTATTTGTTCCGGTTCCAATCGTTTATTTTCCCAATGATTACTCGCAAATTCAACCGCAGTGTGAACCGGATCCCCGTTACGAATAATTTCGAAAAAGGGGTCCCAATCAGGCGGCTCTGTTTCAGGCTTTTTTGTTTCCTCGTTTAAGGATGGTCCCTTCCATCGATATATGCAACCTAAGCCTTCGAAAAATTTTCTTTGACAAGCAGTGCGGCTATCGAATAATCCCTTTAGAACTCGGGATATTCCCTGCTCAATCTTATAGCCGGCAGAAATGGAAATGTCTAATTCAGTTTCAACGAATCGTTTCAATCGGAGAAGCCTGAGACCCCAATTACGTACGCTTTCTGGAATTAATATAAATAAACTTCTTTCACCTGACAACATCGCGCAGCCTTCATCTACCTGCTCATAAAACATTTCCTGCAATTCTTCCAATAATAATTGAACGTGCAGATATCCTTGATTTTCCCTTAATTCATTCACCCGGTCCAACGTAAGGTAGATACAAGCATATCGATGTTGTTTTAACCATGCAGGAGCCCAATCCATTGATGAATGTGAAAATTGTTCTTGAACCATCAGCCTTTTGATTTCCTGCTCGATATATTTCCGTTCCTTGTAAATTGCCTCATGTTGATAATGATAAAATTCCGCTTCTTTTCTTCGTTCTTCCTCCAGCATATAAATACAACGATGCAGGACGGCTAGAAGATCTTCCGGTTCTAATGCAGACTTTAGCATGTAATCGACAGCGCCTAGCTTGAGACCCTCTCTTACATATTCAAAATCACTGTAGCTACTAAGCATAATAACTTTGAGATTAGGTTCAAGCTCGAACGCTTGCTTCATCAGTTCAATTCCGTTCATTACAGGCATGAGGATATCTGTAATGAGAATATCAACGGAACGATTTTTTATTGTATTCAAGGCCGCTTCCCCACTGGCACAAATAGCTTCTACCGACATACCTTCCTTTTCCCAATCGATATAGGCTTCAATTCCATTGCGACTGATCGGTTCGTCATCAACGATAACAACTCGATACATGGTAACTCCTCCATTATCAGCAAAATCTGAATTCAGCAATAATATCTATCTTAATGTTTACATGTTGAGGTTCATAATACAATGCAATTTTCACTATTACAAATTTTGGTTTATCCATTGAGATATTCATATTACATAATATTGAATCACTATATTAAGATGGTTTTAGCAATTCAATCCCCTATATTACTTAAATAATATTAACATAGTAGAATCTAAGTAAATTAATGGTTTTTATTACTTCATTTAACATATACCTACGCACTATGTAATTGTATATTTTCCCAATGAAACTCGCATAAAAATATTTTTTTGCTTTTTAGTGTATAGTGTTAAAATCCTCATCATGTCAGTATTTAATTCCCTTAACACCTATCTATCCACAAACAATAAAACGCTTTCTTTTCTATATTTCTGGCTTATACGCTTTTTCGGTACAAACTCTCCATTGAATCAGTTGTCTTTAATATTTATTTTATAGGTAACCCCTTTTTAAGAGGGAATTTAAAAAGAAAGGGGAGTGCTACCTCACCAATTAATTATATTAAAGTAGCTTTTATGTCAATTTCCGTTTTCAGAAAGGAGAGAGGTTTACAAGAATTAAAAGTTCAGAACAACTACATCTAGCCTTGCTCGCTGGAGCTACATAACAGCGTTAAACCGAAGAAAGAACAAGTGTTTAAATCCCGCTAAAAGAGAAACACAAAAAAATTCAAGCAAATTCTAACTAATTCGGACTTATAGCCACAGGCTATCTATCGTGGCCGGTTTGTAGCGTCAGTTGACGACTAATTAAATGATGGAGGAAGATCGGTAATGATGAAAATTTTTGATTTTCGTACCAACAGGTATCAAAAACTGATTGTAAGCGTAACGCTGCTCTTACTTTTACTTGTTCTAATGACATTAAGTGCAAACAATACATTTGCAGACGAACAAAAAAACTCGCTTGTGGTTAAATCACCAGACAGTAAGATTAATGTTCAAGTTGGCTTAGGAGAAAAGGGAAGACCATTTTATCAGGTTAAATTCAATAATAAAAATTTAATCGATCGTTCCCAATTAGGGTTTGATTTAAAAGATGTACCGGATCTTAAAGAAAACTTCGAAATCGTCGGTACTGAAGTAAAAACAGAAAATGGAAAATGGAAGCCGGTTTGGGATGAAAAAGAAGAAATAACAAACCACTACAATGAACTGAGAGTGAAACTTAAGGAAAAAGCTGCTCCCCATCGAGATTTACATGTAGAGTTCCGTGTGTTTAATGACGGAGTAGGCTTTCGTTATGTCTTTCCTGAACAAGAAAACCTCAAAAAGTTTGACATTATGAATGAAGATACGGAATTCCGCTTTGCCGGCAATTTCAAATCATGGTGGACACCGCAAGACTTTGAACTATATGAACATCTTTATAAGGAAACCACGTTAGATAAAATGAAAGCGGCAAATACTCCTATTACGATGAAGGCCGATAAAAATGCTTATCTAGCTCTCAATGAAGCAGATTTGGTTGACTATGGCGAAATGACAATTGAACCAATCAAGGATGTAAAATACGGCTTTAAAAGTGCAATCGTTCCTTTGCCAGATGGTGTAAAAGCAAAAGTCGAAGCTCCTCATAAAACACCATGGCGGACCATTATGATCGGTGATAAGGCCGGTGACCTAATTGAGTCCGATATGATGTTAAACTTAAACGAACCAAATAAAATTAAAGATACCTCTTGGATCAAACCTCAAAAATACATGGGTATCTGGTGGGAAATGCACAAAATGCAATCCACTTGGGCACCGGGTGACAAAGTTGGAGCCACGACCGAAAACGCGAAAAAATATATTGACTTTGCGAGCGAACACAATATTACTTCCGTTTTGGCTGAAGGATGGAATGACGGCTGGGACGGTCCAATCCCTGAAGGCTGGAGCGACCAAAACTATATCAAGTCAAACCCGCGCTTCAACTTAGAGGAAGTAGTTAAATACGGCAAGAAAAAAGGCGTTGATTTCGTTGCTCATAATGAAACAGGCGGAAACATTACAAATTATGAAAATCAACTAGAGAAGACTTTCGCTTATTACAAAGAATTAGGGATTCATTCCATTAAGACAGGATACGTCGGCACTCCGAAAATTGTTGAGCCTGAAGGCCATCATCACCGTGACCAATTCATGGTCAACCATTTCCGTAAGGTTCTTACGACAGCTGCTAAGTATGACCTGATGGTAGATGCTCATGAAACAATTAAAGATACCGGTGAACGTCGGACCTATCCGAATATGATGAGTCGTGAGACTTTCCGTGGTATGGAATACAACGGTGGAGATACAGGAAATCCAGCTGAACACACGGTGACACTTCCGTTTACTGCTGGATTAGGTGGACCGATGGATTATAACGGAGGTATCTTCAATCTTAAATATGATCCAAATGATCAAGATACACGTGTATGGACGACAAGAGCCCGTCAGCTTGCCTATTACCCTGTCATTTTCAGCGGTTTGCAGATGGCTCCCGACCTTCCAGAACATTATCGCAACCAGCCTGAATTTAAGTTTATCGAAGATGTACCGGCAAGCTGGGACGATACGAAAGTACTTGATGCAGAAATCGATGAATATCTATCGATTGCCCGCAAAAAAGGGGATAAATGGTTTGTCGGAACATTAACCGATAGAGATCCGAAAAATATTCAAGTACCACTTAAATTCCTTGAAAAAGATCAAAAATATGTCGCAACGATTTATAGTGACGGTTCT
The DNA here is from genome assembly GCF_017832095.1 of Bacillus capparidis. Taxonomy (NCBI): domain Bacteria; kingdom Bacillati; phylum Bacillota; class Bacilli; order Caryophanales; family Bacillaceae; genus Bacillus; species Bacillus capparidis. Next base: position 301,478 of record NZ_JAFDST010000003.1, on the reverse strand, counting down.
GAAGCGGACATGGAAAATAACCCAACCGAAGTATCCATCGATAAAGTTATCGTAGATTCAAAGGATAAGATTACGGCTTCCATGGTTGGCAGCGGAGGACATGCCATTAGTTTGGAGCCAGCATCAAAAAAAGATTTGAAGAATTATCCTGACTACAAATCAAAAACCCTTGGCTACGGGAAATTAAAAGCCCCTAAGAAAGTAAAAGCCGGCCAAACAGTTTCAGTCCGCTTAGATGCTGAGAACAACAGTCAAACGCCATTAGGCGATGAACTGAAATTAAAAGTTGATGACACAATAATAAAACAACACTATATCCGTCTTGCCCCTGGAGAGAAAAAACAACAGACATTTACTGTTCATTTTGATAAAGCTGGAGAATATAACCTTTCGATTGATGGAACATCCAAGCAAACGAAAATAATCGTCGAAGAATAGACGATAAAATTGACGAAGAGGCTGTCATTTGACGGCCTCTTTTTTTCTCTTCTCGTGATATGCCCAGATCGCTTTCATTCTGAACGTTATACGGCCAATAAACGGTCAATCTCTTTTGCCGCACGGGTCAGTCCCTCTTTTACAGAGATTTCCCCTAGGAATATTTTACGCATATAGCGAGTGTAAACCTCATCGATTTCACTCCAATTTTTTACCGATTGCCTATGGTAAGCATGATCCAGAGCCTCTTTATACGGAATAGTGTAAGAATCCCGATTAGAATTTATCGATTTTGCTGCTTCTAAATTCGTTGGAAAAATCCCTACTTTCGACATCATCAACTGAGCCTCTTTACTGGACATCCATTTCAGAAATGTCCAAGAAGCATCAGGATGTTTGCTCCCTTTCATAATAACCAAATGATCGCCGTCCAGGATTGAAGATGGCCCTTTATTATGGGGGAAAGGAATAGGTAGAGTATTTTTTAAAGACCTGTCCAATTCCTTATCGGTCCATATGTTGTAAAACCATGGCCCCTCGCCCGTTATAAGCACATTACCGCTTTTTACACCTTCCCAATTGTCTCCCCCTTCTTCTCCTACCATGTGATCAATCAGCCCTTTATTATAAAGATACAGAAGCTTCTCCACCGCCTGTACTGTTGCTTCTCCATTTAAATACCCGGTTGCCTTAGTAAACTTAGCATCGGTCAGCGAACCCCCAAGGCCGAATATATATGGAAGCGTTCTCCATGTATCCAAGCCTCCAAGTCCAATAGTATGATGCTGTTGACTGGCAAGTTCCAAAATTTCCTTCATTGTTTTAGGAGGTTCCGAATACCCCGCTTTATTCAAAAGCTCCCGGTTAAAGATAGCCACCTGTACGAGAAAATCCATGGGAAGAGAATAATATTGATTCTGGTAGAAGCCCGCTGACATCGTCTTATGATTAAGCGTATGACGGACTTTTTGGAAATCAGGAAAAGTATTTAAAGGCATAATCAGCCTGTTTTGATAAAAATCAGGAATCCAGTCCAATTTCATTCTGACCACATCAGGACCGCGGTTGGATGAAGCCCGAGCAATCAATGTGTTTTTCAGTCCCGTGTTATAAGGTTTCCTTACAGCTATTACTTTTATATTAGGAAATTGGCGTTCAAAAGCAGGAATCATCTCCCGTTCCAAAATCCTGCTTTCTGTGTCGCTGTATGTATGCCAAAACTCGATTACATTCTCTTTATTCTCATGATGCGTTTGTGGCTCATCCGAAGTGATGATTTTCGATCTTTCACATCCGGTAGCAATAACAAGGATCAACAAAATTGATATCCACCGTGCCATTAAACGTTTCTCCTTTTATTATCTAAGGAATTAGGTATCGCAGGATTTCCGAGTAAGATACAGACGGTTGTCCCTTCTCCCAGTTTACTTGTGACCGTCCACTCAGAGCAATCAGAATAATAAAAGCGAAGCATATCGTAAACGTGCAGCAGACCAATACCCATTTCACCCTTGGCCTTAGCCTTCTCCGGTTCATTTAATATTTTCAGCTTCTCCTCACGGATACCTATACCGTCGTCAGTGACTAGAAATTCTGTATAATTATCTCTTGTATGAACTTGGATTAAGATACGTCCGTCCGTTTCCTTGGGAATAATCCCATGGAAAATTGCATTTTCTACCAGTGGCTGGAGCAGCATACGAGGAATAACAAGCTTCTCCGCTTCTGGCTCCACTTCCAAATCCAGTTTAAAGGTCTTTTCATATCGAAGCTCTAAAATGGTAATATATTTCCGCAGAAAATCTATTTCCTCTTCCAATGTAATCATACTTCCGCTTTTACCCATATGTGCTTCCAAAAGGCGGATTAATGACTTCAAACTTAGAGCAGCTCGATCATTCTGATTTGATTTAATCGACCACCATAGCATATTTAATGTATTTAAAAGAAAATGGGGATGAATCCGGTGCATGACGGCTCTTAGCTCCGCTTGTAGTTTTTGATCCTGCTCTTCATTTACCTTATGCATAAGCTTTTCGATTTCTTGAAGCATGCTGTTAAACTGCTGACTCATTAGACCGATTTCATCGTTGGACCTTACATTTGTCCTTACCTTTAAATCCCCATTCTTTACCTTCCTCATATCCAGAGTAAGCTGCTTGATCGGTTTTGTTATTCTGCTTACCATTAATAGACCGATACCAATAGAAAGCATGATGAGAACTCCGGAAGAAATCAAAATAAAGGTCTGCAACCGATCCAATTGTCCGGTAATTTCATAAACCGGCACAGTTCCCACGATCATCCATCCGTTACTCAAGGGCTGCTTGACCCCATAATGCGGATTTCCATTTAAGGTATATTCGAATTCTACAACATCTTTGTCCACAATTTTTTTGAGTAAATCCGGAGTTTCCACACTCTTGTTAATCAGATTAAGATCAGGATGGATCATGATTTTACCTTGCTGATCTACAACAAAAAATCTTCCTGTCTTCCCAAGCTTTAGCTGCTCGAGGATGTTTAAGATAGAATGCCCATTTAAATTCACCTGCATAAACCCTATGTGATTCATATCGTTGAAGTTTTTAACAACTCTCCCGATAGGAAGAATCAGGTCTGTATTGGCACCCCCTCCGATCAAACGGTCAAACTGCAACCCCCGCCAAGCCAGTTCGCCATCCTTCTGTTTGGCTTCCTTTATCCATTCCTGATTAGACACACGAATCCGCATTAGCTTGTACATGGATGGATGATACATATAAGGAGAAAATGTACTGCCGCCCCAGCCGCTGCCCTCTTCTTTCCAAACATAGACATTTTTGACGAAGGAGTTTGAGTAAACAATTTGATTCAACGTGTTATTCATGTATTGAAAAATCCGACGCTGCTCTTCAGCCGAGCTTCTATTCATGTTCATTATCGCTTTTTGAATGTCTGTATTGCTGAAAATAAAATCCGATGTGTCGCTGCCCGAGTTAAAAATAAAAGAAAGAGAATCCGCCGTTTGTTTAGTGGTTTGAATCGTATTTTCACGTACGTTTGTCTTTACAACAGATTCAGATTGCATATTAAAAGCCCAACTTAGAATAAAGGTAGGCAATAAGATAACAAATAGAAAAACTAGTATAATCTTAAACACAAAGCGGTTGGAAAACAGGAAAGTTCGAATCATGAGGCTCCACCTTTATCTGTACTGTCCGATAAGTATACATGATACGGCAGAAAAATTTAATGGTATGAATATAAGGTGAGAAATTTATTATATTTTTATTTAAAAAACTATTTGACTCTTACACCTTCTCAAACAACATGGCAACCCCAACTCCCCCGCCGCTTCCAATAGCCGCAAGGACATACTTTGCCTGCCTGCTTTTTTGTACCTCATAAAATAAACGTGTGATCAAAACGGCGCCGGATGCTCCGTAAGGATGACCTAATGTAAGGGCGCCGCCGCTAACATTTAATTTTTCGTAAGGGATGGACAGTTCTTCCGCACAAGCGACAACCTTTGAGGCAAACGCTTCGTTTAATTCAACAAAGCTTATGTCCTCCATTGTTAACTCGTTCCTCTTTAACAGCTGCAAAATTGCGGGAACAGGCGCAATTCCCGGAATGTGCGGGTGAACACCGGACACCTGGCTGTCAATGAACCGTAATACCGGCTGATACCCTTGTTGTTTTGCCATCGTTTCTTCCATGACTAAAACAGCGCATGCCCCGTCATGAATACCGCAGCTGTTTGCCGCCGTAACGGTGCCGTGCTCATTAGCAATTATAGGTCTTGCCCGATTTATGAGCCTTTCCATATTGCGGTCACGCAACAGCTCCTCGTCTGTATCTATGTTATTTATCGCTAGTATTTCCTGATTGTATACTCCAGTTTGAAAAGCTTCCCGGCTCCGTTCATAGCTTCTTAATGCATACTTATCCTGCTTTTCTCTTGATATACCATATTTTTTAGCGACATATTCTGCGGCCAATGGCATATCTGGATCTCCGATATACTCAGGTGAAAACCGTGCACGTTTTTCAAAAGCAGAAGTACTCGCGCTTTCCACTCCTCCAGCAATATAACAACGGCCTGCCCCTCCTTGAATGGAGTAGCAGGCGATTCGAACAGCCTCCAGCCCGGCACTGCATTGCCTGTCTATCGTCATTCCCGGAACATCATAAGGAAGACCTGTCTCTAAAGCAGACAGTCTTGCAACATTTCCGCCCGGCCCAACAACGTTTCCAAGAATGACATCGTCAACTTCCTCTTCGATCCCCTTGCTTAATTGTTTAAGAAGAGGAGCAGCCAATTCGTGGGGCTGCAAGTGTTTTAACATGCCGTTTTCTTTTCCTATCGGCGTTCGTTTTGCTTGGACAATAACCGCTCTCTTAATGTCTGCTCACCTTGCTTTCCAACATTTCCTTCATTTGCTGCCTTGCGAGTTTTCCGCTTGTTGTATGAGGAATTTCATCGAAAAAGTGCCATTTTCGGGGAACTTTATATGAGGCTAGCTTGCTCTGGCAAAGCCTTCTTAATTCGGGTTTCGAAGCACTCCCTTTGATAACCGCAGTCACAACCTGTCCCCAGTATGGATCTGAAATTCCCACTACGGCAGCTTCCTCAACTTCAGGATGTAGTGTGAGCACGGCTTCAATTTCTTCGGGAAAAATGTTCATGCCGCCATAGAGAATCATATTTTTTTCTCGTCCAGCTATGTACAAGAATCCATCCTCATCCAAATATCCCATGTCATCCACAGAACTCCAGCCACACTCATCCTGAAGTGAATGAATCTCTTCTGAGCCTTCATGTACATATCCCATACTAATCATCTTGCTTCGTACATAAATCTTTCCGACTTCATTCGGGAGCGCGGCTTCTTGGTTTGACTTTACTATTTTGATTTCGACATTGTGGCACGCTTTGCCTACTGACCTAGGCTTCTGCCTATTGTTTTGATCGGAAAGAACAGTAATGAAGCTTAGTTCACCGGCTCCGTAAAATTCATACATCGTCAAATTGAAAAAGGTGTCCCGTATCCGCCGTTTTGAATCGGCTTCCCATTTCGCTCCAGAGGAAATGATCGTTAGAGGCTTGTTTATTATGCGTTTTTCTCTCATAAGCGCTTCTATCATTGTTGGGACCATAAAAACGGTCGTAATCGAATGTGCTTCAATGAAAGAGATTGTTTGAGATGGGGAAAATTTCTCTAGCAAATACACCGTTCCTCCGAGATACAACGTGCTTATAGCGCCATATAAAAAATGGGAATGAATAAGTGCTCCCGGAATAACGACGTGTTCATCGCCATGCATGTTAAAATCCACCCGATTGCAGGCAAAGCTTTCAATCCAGGAATCATGCGAGCGGACAAAGGCTTTAGGTGCTCCCGTTGAACCCGAAGTAAACCCCATGAAAAACGGAAGGTCCCCGCTTACTTCATCAGGTTCATCCTGTGGTGCACATTGAATATCAGCTTTGCAATTTTCCCAAAGTAATCTATTACATCCAATGGTATCTAACGCGCTGCTCATTTTCTTTGTCGTAATCACGAAGGAAGGAGAGCAGAGCTGTAATCTTTTTTCTAACTCTTCTTTTTTCCATTTTGGATCGAGAGGGACTATTGTCAATCCTGCCGAAGACGCCCCTGCGAAGAGCTGCAGAAAGGGAATTCCATTAGGTAATAGAATTCCTATCGTCCGATTCACTTTATCCAGAGATGTCAGCCAGTTTGCTGTTTTTGCAACCAACTCCTGCCACTCTCGATAAGTAATCGATTCATGGCCCATCTGAACAGCGATGCGCTCAGGTTGATTTTGACGATGCTTGTCGTAGGTCTGGGTTATCGCTGCCATTCTTTATCTCCTTTTCCTAAATACTAGCCGCCTTTTTCTGAAATACCGGGGATTTTCTTAACCTGTTCACTAGATAAGCAGCAAGTACCGCTTTTAACAAATCTCCAGGAAGATAAACCCAGCTTGATATTAATGCTCCTGCTAATGAAGTATTCATGACAAAAGCTTGAACGGGGACTCCAAATACATACAGCAAGAATACTCCCGCTAACACATTAGTGATCAATATCTTTATAAAGGTTACCACACGAAATCGGGAAAGAATATACCCGATGGTAAAGGCAACGATGATATAACCGAATAAGTATCCAGCACTCGGTCCGACAAAAACACTGAGGCCGCCTCGTCCTCCACTCAAAAGCGGCATTCCGGCCGCCACTACCATTAAGAATATCGCCTGGCTCCAGGCGCCAAGTCTTGCACCAAGCAGTCCGCCGGCAAGCATCACACCAAAATTTTGAAGAACAATTGGCACTGGGCTAAAGGTCAGTACTATAGGAGGAACAAGCCCCAGCACCCCCATAACTGCAGCAAATAATGAAATAAACGTAATGTCTCGTACTTTCAAAGAAGACTCCTCCTAAAATTTTTTGCTTTTCTATTTATCATAAGGCACATTCTTCAATTTCAAACCCAAGATCCTCGATCATTCCCCAATCGGCTGTTGGCTCTTGTCCGATCGTCGTTAAATAGTCCCCGACAAAAATCGAATTTGCCGCATAAAGGCCCATTACTTGCAAAGAACGAAGATTGACTTCTCTTCCTCCTGATATCCGAATTTCCTTCGAAGGGTTCACAAAACGCATCATCGCGAGAAGCTTTAAACATTTTCGCGGATTCAGGTCGGTGCGTCCTTCAAGTGGCGTCCCGTCAATTGGGATCAGAAAATTGCATGGAATGGAGTCAGCGTCTAATTCGCGCAGAGACTTTGCGATATGAACCGCCTCCAGATCGGATTCTCCCATGCCAAAAATTGCCCCTGAACAAGGTGACATGCCGGAGTTTTTCGCATTCACGACCGTATCAACCCGATCATCATATGTATGGGTAGAACAAATATTTTCATAGTTTTGTTCACTCGTATTCAGATTATGATTGTAGCGATGAACACCCGCATCCGCCAGTTTTTTTGCATGCTCTTCATTTAAAAATCCGAGACAGCAGCAAATTTTCAAATCCGTCGTCTCGCGAATCTCTTCTACCGCACTGATAACATGATCAATTTCTTTACTGGTTGGCCTTCTTCCTGAAGCAACGATACAATATGTACCTGCTTTTCTTTGAACAGATTCCCGGGCTCCTTCAACAATTTTCTCCTTGGTCAGCCATGCATATTTATCAATCGGAGCTTCGGACACTATCGATTGCGAGCAATATCCGCAATCCTCCGGACAAAGCCCTGATTTCGTATTAATAATCATATTGAGCTTTACTTTTTTCCCATAATACTTTTGGCGGATAAGAAAAGCTGCCTGTAAGATATCAAGCATTTCTTCGTCAGGAGCTTGTATAATTGACAAAGCCTCTTCCTCTGTGACTTCGTACCCTTCCATAACTTGCTGTGCTAGCAATCGCCAATCCGTGGTCATACGGTCAACCCCTCCATATAGCATTTTTATGTTAACCTATTTTATTTTTGGTTAACATAAAAAATATCATATTTTCTCTGAATATACAAATTGAATTTTATAAGAGTAGGAGATGTTTCCTATGAAATCACCAAAGTATCATTGGCAAAGACGTATTTGTTAAAATAAAGAGAGATAACTACGGAAAGGATGATTGCATTGTTGAAAATCGGTTGGATTGGACTAGGATATATGGGAACCCCGATGGCAAAAAACGTTCTCAAAGCCGGCTACACTTTGCATGTGTACAACCGGACGAAAGAAAAAGCACAAGGCTTGGCCGACGAAGGCGCGATCCTATGCGAGACACCACAGGAACTGACGGAAAAATCAGATGTCATAATTACAATGCTGACGGACGGTGCTGCGGTTAAGGATGTGATGGAACAGGAAGAAGGAATCCTGGCTGGATTAGATCACAGCAAAATCGTTATCGACATGAGTACAGTCAGCCCTGAGGATTCGGTACTTTTTTCAGAGCTTGTCCGTACAAAAGAGGCGGCTTTCATCGATGCACCCGTATCAGGATCTGTGAAGCCTGCAGAAGACGGTACACTGGTAATATTACCGGGAGGAAACGCAGAAGATATCCAGAAGGTACAGCCGATCTTTGATATACTGGGCAAAAAGACCGTACATTTCGGCGAAAACGGAAAAGGCGCCTCAGCCAAGCTTGTCATTAATTTGCTGCTGGGAATTACGATGCAGGGAGCATCTGAAGCCTTGCTGCTTGCCGAAAAATTAGGTCTTGAAAAAGAAAACACCCTAGAAATGATCCTTGCCTCTGCGGTAGGAACCCCGCTCGTTACCGGCAAAAAACAGTTGTTTGAGAAAGAAGAATTCCCTGCTGCGTTCATGCTGAAGCTGATGTCGAAGGATTTGGGTCTTGCCTTAAAAGAAGCAGACAAAAACGGCGCCTCCCTGCCGCTGACTAAAGCTGCAGATCAAACCTACGGATCGGCTAAAGAACACGGAAAAGGCGAGTTGGATTTATCAGCAATCTTTTTAGAATTGAAAGAACAAAATAGCTGAGAAGATGGTGATGGCGGCTCACGAGTTGTGTGGGTCGCCCTTTTTTGCGAAAAACGTATAGGAATTGCACAATGAAGCGTGGGAATTGCACAGTTCAATTGATTATTTGCACAAACTGTTGCAATAATTGCACAGGTAGTCGCTATTTTTGCACAGTAATAGCTAATAATTGCACAGAAGACTTAATTAATTGCACAATTCCTCCTCATCGTTCTATTTCACTCCAATGACACGGATCCTTTTATAATCAGCAAACCAACAGCCATCTAGATATAATGTTTCTCTTACGTTGGTTTCGATTTTGTTGAAGATTTCATTTTTTAATTCGTTTGAGATTCCTTCAAACATCCCGCCGCTGAACATTTCCAACCAGTTTCTTAAGCCGTGTTCCCCATCTAACGGCGTCGGACGATCAAAGTGCTGTGCATGCATGACTCTAAACCCGACTTCCTCCATCAATGTTGAATATTGGCCAATACTCGGAAAATACCATGGGAACTGCTCATCAGAAAAGTTAATTTCATAGCTCTTAAATTGATTCAGAATTTCATCTGTAATGATTTTAACATTTCCTTTTCCGCCGAATTCAGCGACAAATCTGCCTTTTGGCTTCAGTGTTTGATAGATTGATTGCAGCGCCTGCTTTGGAGGCTTAACCCAATGAAGGACAGCATTTGAAAACACCGCATCAAATTCATTTTGATAGTCTAATTCTGTTGCATCACTAACACCAAAAACAATATTCGGATACTTAGCCTTTGCTTGATCAATCATATTTTTCGACTTATCAAACCCGACAACTGTCACACCCATCTCAGTTAACGAGTGTGCTAAATCCCCTGTGCCGCATCCCAGGTCAAGGATACGTTCACCTTTTTTTGCGTCTAAAAGTTTGATTACATCATTTCCAAAGTTAGAAACAAAGGCGTGTTTTCCATCATATAAGCTTGCGTCCCAATAATCCTTTGTTGCATTGTTGTCCCCCATCTTCTTCTCTCCTAGCCTACTTTTTTATTAGTATATATTTAAAACAGATGATCCATATACACTCTCTTTTTTTAAAACCTTTTCTCTGTTTCTTCGTATAACATACTAAAGGCAGGTGATTAAATAATGAAACGATTGATTTCTATTCTTGTCATGTCGGCTGCACTAGTACTTTTTCCTGTTCTTACCTTTGCCATTGATTATTCCATTACTAATACTCAAATACAAGCTGATTTGCAAAAAAATGGCGATGTTAATGTTAAAGAGACACATACTTATAAGTTCGACGATGATTTCAATGGGATCACCAGAGAATTGATCGCCAAAAAAGGCACGGAAATCTCAAATTTTAAAGCATATGAAAACGGAAAACCATTAAAAACAGAAAAAGATGAAAATACCTATAAAATTCACCGAGCAGGCAGCTATGAAACGATTTCTGTCGACCTTCATTACTCTATAAAGAATGGAGTAAGTGTATATTCAGATGCAGCAGAGTTTTATTGGCCTTTCTTCGATAATAACAATGAATCAACCTATGAAAATCTTACGGTCACAGTTCATCCACCCGAAAAAACAACAGAAGATGTGATAGCTTTTGGCTATGATGAAGCTTTTAATAAAGAAGCGATTCAACCGGACGGATCCGTCAAATTTTCCTTTGAAGAGGTTCCCGATGGTACAAAAGGTGATATTCGAGTCGCCTATGACAACAAGCTATTTTCTGCCGCTTCCAATATGTCGAATAAGCCGATGAAGGAGAAAATCCTGGCGGCTGAGCAGGAGGGGATAGATCAAGCTGCTGAAGATGCGAGGATGAAGAAGCAGCTTTCTACTATCGGCGAAGTACTTATCCCAGCTTTTGGTCTCGTTATACTTGCAATCCTCCTTTATTCCTGGAAACGAAGCAGAGACTTAAAGCTAATGCTTGAGAAGGAAGAAGCGGCAACATCAAACAAGATTCCGGAAGAAAGTATGAGCATACCGGCAACGATTTTTTATACAAATAAAGGAGCATTTTCTTCAGATACAGTTGCAGCGGGATTGATGGATTTGCTACACAAAGGCTATATTGAAAACATTTCTGACGATCAATTTCGAATTATTACTCGAAAAGGCGCTTTACGCCACGAAGAAATTTTGATGGAATGGCTGTTTGACAAAATCGGGAAAAACGGCACTTTCAGTTTAGATGACCTGGCTAGGTATACAAAACAGAAGAAAAATCACAATAAATACCTTTCCAACCAGACAAAATGGCAGTATGCCGTTAAGAACGAAATCAAAGACCAAGCTTTTTACGAGAAAAATACAATATATCGTTCAACTGTCGGCTTATCGAGCTTAATCTTATTGCCATTTCTCTTTTTATTTCCGTTGTATGACCTTTTTGGCTTGTTCTTTCTCTCATTGCCAACTTTCCTCTTTTTGATCGGGTATGCGATTTTTTACCGACCAAAAAGCGAAAAAGGAGCGGCAACGTTTTATAAGTGGAATCGATTCAAAAATAACTTCCCATATCTTACTGAAAATGAGTGGAGCACTTGGACGGAAGATGAGCGATTGCGTTCTTTCATCTACGGAATGGGTATAAAAGACAATAGCTTATACAAAAAACATGAAGAGCTTGAGAACGCCTTTCATCGATCCAGTAATAGAGCCAGTTCAAATGACATTCAGCCAAGCTTTTACTCGATTGACATAACCACCCTTATGATTCTCACAGCCTCAATATCTCCTAGCTTTCATTCAGCAGGATTAGCTGCCTCAAGCACTGCAGCCGGTTCATCCAATACAGGTGGCGGGTTTAGCGGAGGAGGCGGAGTTGGTGGAGGAGGAGGCGGAGTTGGTGGAGGAGGAGGCGGATCTGGTGCCTTTTAAAATAAACGATCGATTCCTTGAAGCCTGCCCTAATAAGGTAGTTCACATCGAACAACAAGCGACACTACAGGAAAATAACAAAAAAACAGGAGCTTTTGTGTCTCCTGTTTTTTGTTATGAGCAGCAGAATAGAGCATCCTCATAGGCATCTTCAGGAATATAAACTTGACCATCTTCAATTTTATATGGAATGTTATGCTTTTCTAGTTTATCAGTATCAACCAATTTGGCCGTCATTCCCCATTGTTTATACTCACCAGTATATTTTTTTTGACAAGCAGATGTTGTCAAAACAACAGCAAGGCATAGAAAAAACATTAGGACTTTTTTCAAATGCTGCACCTCTTTTTGATTTATTGGTTAAATTATATCTAACTTCCGCTTGAAAAAAGAGGGAAAACCACTATTTATTAGTACTCTTTAACATATAAATTTGAGATTAATTGAAATTAACTGTTTCTCTACATTAACTCCATAAAAGTAAGAAAAATCCCCGGTGCAACTTCAATATTCTTCACTTCTTCAAAACCAAAAAAAGCATAAAGATTTTTGGCTGGAACGTTTTTTGCTCCCGTGCTGACAATCACTTTTTTGCCATTCGTTCTATTCTTAAGTACATGCTCCAACAGCTTTTTCGCAATTCCTTTGCGAAAATGGTTCGGATGGACAACCAGCCTGCAAATATCAAATTCATTTTGTTCTTCGGTATATGAAATGAAAGCTGCCAATTCTTCGTCGAAAAAATATCCAATGAATATCTCATCGTTTTCCATGATCGATTCAACCGTATCGTTTAACTGGGGAATCCCGTAAAAGCCGATTAATTCTGCTTCTGCTTTATAGGAAGGCAGCTGGACATCGATCATTTTCTTGGCTGTTTCCTTATCTGTGGCATTTAGTTTTTTAATCATGAACCTTAAGCCTCCAGCTTTTCAATATTAGTTTAATTAAACCATTTTCTTGCCAGGTTTCAATACTGGAAACGTCCCGAACGACAAAAGTATCATTTTGCAAAATGAAGCTACTCAACTATTATACTTCGAAAACCCTTACATACAGTTTGTAAAAGGAGTATACTAACAAGTGTAGAGAGAAGAAGAAAACGAAGCGTCTATTTTTGCAAATTATGGCATCAAGTAAGGGGGCTTTTGCATATGGTCCTTGATCAAAGAAGAACCTCCATATTGAACTTGATTTATCAATCCAATGGAGCGGTCAGCATCGATCTTCTAAAGGAAAGACTAGGGGTCTCACAGCGAACCATTTATTACGATATTGACCAAATTAATGGATGGCTTGAACGGGAAGGATTATCTCCGGTAGAAAAAGCGTACGGCAAGGGATTTTATTTATCAGAACGTACTCGCGATCATCTCGCTTCCCGCTTGAAACTCACGGATGAATGGGAATATCGGTTATCCCGGCAGGAACGAATCTGCATTATTTTGATTTCCCTGTTGACTCAGAGCGAAACTTCCTCACTGCATGACCTAATGGAAAGAACACAAGTAAGCAGAGGAACCATTTTTCGCGATATAAAAAAAGCAGCCGATTCGATAAATCCTTTGGGAATTACCCTCTCTTATGAGAAAGGATCAGGCTACGAGCTTATCGGATCTGAACAGGCGAAGCGTCAGCTTTTAACGACTTTGATCAGTGACGTACTTTCATCAAAAGATTCCCGGCATTTGCATGAGAAGCTCTATGAAATGCTGAATCCGTCTTCAGGTAATACAGACGACCGACTGCTCATCTTTTTAGAAAACGAAGTAGCCTCAATCGAAAAGAAACTGAATGTTTCTTTCACCGAAGAGGTTGTCCAATTTTTAATTCTGCAGCTTCTGATCGTCGTAAAACGAAAATCAGATAACTCAACCGTTTCTATCGACGAAGAGGAAATGAACATTTTGGAAAAAACGAACGCTTATCAAGCGGTTGAAGAACTGAATGACGAGCTTAAGAAAAACGGCTTTCACACGCTTCCCTTCCATGAAAGGCTCTTACTGACGATGCAGCTGCTTGGGTCACGTGTCCATCGCGAACATATCGCATCTGCCGGCACTAAAGAAATCAAGCAGCTCCAGATGGTCATCAAAAAAATCATTGATGACTTTCAGCTGATTGGGTGCTTAATTTTTGATGACCGGAAGCAGCTTGAAGAAAATTTGCTAACGCATTTGAAGCCTGCTTATTACCGGTTAAAGTACAGTATCCCAATTACTAACTCTTATTTAAAAGACATTCAAAAGCAGTATCCGGAAGTATTTTATTTAACAAAGCGATCCTTGTCTCACTTAGAATCCTTTGTCGGAAAAACCATTCCGGATGAGGAAATAGCCTACGTAGCGATGCATTTTGGCGGTTGGCTAAGCCGTAAAAACCAATATGTTTCAAAAAACTATAAAGCCATCGTCGTTTGCGAAAATGGGATCGCCGCTTCCGGCATGCTTCGTTCCCAGCTTGAAACCCTGCTGCCCGAGATGATGGTGACCCACACGGTTTCAGTGCGGGAATACAATCGGAACCCTTTTGATGCTGATATCGTTTTTTCGACATCCTTTATCAAACAAAAATGGGCACCCGTGATTTACGTTCCCGCCCTTTTGGATGAAAAGGACCGGGAAAACGTCGTCCAGCAGGTAAGGAATCTTTTCAATGATGCTGAACCAGCAATAGAAATCGATTTGCTGATGGCCATGATTGAAGAGCACGCAATCATCAAGCAGCGGGAACCTCTGAAAGAGAAGCTGCAGCACTTTATTTCTTCCCATCATTCATTAAAAAAGGAGGCCCATAAGCCGATGTTAGATGAATTGCTTACCGAAGAAACGATTCAATTTCGTAAGGAACTTTCCAATTGGGAAGAAGCGATTCAGCTCGCTTCCGCTCCACTGCTTGCAAACGAAAGCATTAAACCGAGTTACGTGGAAGCGATGGTGAAAAATGTTCAAGAGCTTGGCCCTTATGTCGTCATCGCTCCAAACATCGCCATTCCTCATGCGAGGCCTGAGTATGGAGTCGACAAACTGGGGATGAGTTTTCTTCGTGTAAAAAGCCCAGTCAGCTTTTCGAATCAAGAGAAACACAAAGCATCATTGATCATTGTTCTCGCAGCTATTGATAATGAAACCCATTTGAAAGCATTATCACAGCTGACAGAATTGCTATCAGAACCAGGCAATACCGAAAAACTTATCCAGGCAGAAACTGCTGAAGATGTTTTATCACTTGTTAAAAAATACTCATTAAAATAACTTACGGAGGGATTTAAGATGAAAAAAATATTAGTTGTATGTGGAAATGGATTAGGAAGCTCAATGATCGTAGAGATGAACGTCAAGGCGATATTAAAAGAAATGAATGTTGAAGCTGACGTCTCCCATACCGATCTAACTACTGCAAAAACGGAACCGGCTGATCTGTACATCGGATCTGAGGATATTCTCGGCAATATCGCAGATGGCTCTCGTAATGTTGCTTTATTAAAAAACTTATTGGATAAAAATGAGCTCCGGCATGCCTTGGAAAACAATCTTTAAGTAACAGCAAGATAAGGAAAAGGAGGAAACGTTGATGATTGACCTCATTATGAACGATATTCTCGGCACACCGGAAATATTAGTCGGGCTGTTTGCATTAGTTGGGCTGTTAGCTCAGCGAAAATCGGCAGCCGACGTAGTCTCCGGCACACTCAAAACCGTTCTTGGCTTTGTCATCTTAGGTGCCGGCGCAACCGTCATTATTGGCTCGCTTGATAAGTTCAGCAGCATGTTCAACCATGCTTTTCATGTAGACGGCATCATTCCTAACAATGAAGCAATCGTCGCTGTCGCGCAAGAAAGCTTCGGCGCGGAAACGGCAATGATTATGCTGTTTGGGATGATTGTGAATATCATTTTAGCCCGAATCACGCCGTTTAAATACATTTTTCTAACCGGTCACCATATTATGTTTATGGCTTGCTTAATTGCAGTTATCCTCACAACTGGCGGCATTACAGGGATTCCGTTGATTATCCTCGGAGCAATTATTTTAGGTTCATTAATGGTTTTGTTTCCTGCTTTATTACAGCCTTATACGAGAGAAATTACAAAATCGGATGATATCGCAATCGGCCATTTTGGTTCAATCGGTTATTTCGTTGCCGGATTCCTGGGCAAACGAGTTGGCGGCAACTCAAAATCAACCGAAGAAATTAAAGTTCCAAAATCACTCGGCTTTCTTCGTGACACAACGGTTGCAGTTTCGTTAACGATGGTTATCTTATTCTTCGTCGTCAGCTTATTTGCCGGAGGACAGTTTATCGAGTCAGAGCTTAGCGACGGGCAAAACTACTTGATTTTCTCATTAATGCAAGGGCTTACTTTCGCTGCTGGCGTGTACATCATTTTAGCCGGTGTGCGGATGCTGCTCGGAGAAATCGTCCCTGCGTTTAAAGGGATTGCAGATAAAATGGTGCCAAATGCCAAGCCGGCCCTGGATGCTCCCGCTGTCTTTCCGTTCGCCAACAATGCGAGCATTTTAGGATTTATGTTCAGCTTTATTTCCGGACTCATTTGTATGCTGTTATTGCCGGTCTTTGGTTTAGCTGTCATTGTACCCGGTCTCGTTCCCCATTTCTTTACGGGAGCAGCAGCCGGAGTCTTCGGAAACGCAACTGGAGGAAGACGTGGTGCGATTATTGGTGCCATGGCTAACGGGATTCTGATCAGCTTTTTGCCGGCGTTATTGCTTCCCGTACTCGGTGGACTCGGTTTCCAAAGCACGACGTTTGGCGACGCAGACTTCGGTTTGGTCGGGATCATACTTGGCCAGATGATAAACACTATTCAATCGAATCTGATTTTCATCATTGTTGTGTTAGCAATCCTTGCCTTGCTGTTTGCCCTTGGTTGGAAAACTAGAAAAAGTACAAAAGAACAGACTGAGTCAGCTTAAGTAGATGGATGATTCAAAGCCGCTAAACCCGTGCTGCGAATCATCTATTTTTTTCATCGTAGTTCAACGAATTGCACAGATGGGTACCTTAATTGCACAGTTCCTTTGACTAATCGAACAATTGAACTAACTAATTGCACAGGTACATTAATTAATTAAACAGTTTCTTTAAATAATTGAACAATTACACTTCAAATTTGCACAGTTCCTTCAATTAATTATACAATCGCCCCAACACAGGAATAATTCGCCAAAGAAACACAAATAGTATAACAAGGAAAGGGTGGGTCCCATGTCAAACAGCTTATATCAACAAGAAAATCTAACAAAGCTTAATCAATTGAAGCATCTAGCTCCTGAGCAATTGCATGCTTATTCGGAATTTAACAGCACGGTCTTACAAGAGGGCGCTTTATCGAGAAAAGAAAAAGTAATCATTGCGGTTGCAATCGCTCATGCGAAGGAAGACACGTATTCCATTTATATTCATACGAGGACGGCGAAAGCGGAGGAAGTTTCTCTTGAAGAATTGGTGGAAGCGGTATTTGTTGCATCTGCACTGGAAGCAGGCGGTGCAGTCGCGCATAGCTCTCACATGCAAAATGCTTCGGATCCAAATGCCCCTGATGCTTTCTATGACAAATCCAATGTGAAAAAGCTTAACAATTTAAAAGAATGGGCACCTGATGGGTATAAAGCCTATTCCGATTTCAGTGCAGCAGCCATGAAAGAGGGCAAATTAAGCGCAAAACTGAAAGAAATCATTGCCGTCGGTGCCGCCCATGTTACTGAATGTCCGTATTGCATTGATGCTCATACGAAAAAAGCAGAAAAAACTGGAGCGACAAAAGAGGAGCTTTCCGAAGCGATCCTGGTAACATCGGCTGTACTTGCCGGAGGTCCCTACGCCCATATGGTGAATTTGATTCAAAGCTACGAAGAAGAGAAATAATGGCCGAAAGTCCAACTGCGGACAATTCGGCTTTTTTATTTATAACTTGATCGCAGCAGATTCACTTTTTGTTTTAAATACATGTATTGATTTTCATTTGTATCGGCAAATGCCTCTTGTCGGCTGGAAACAACATCTAAATACTGAATGGGTTTTGTAAATTGTGATTCTGTGTAATCGCAGCGTTCACCATTTATCAGATTGTAAAAATGCCAGCCTCCCTCAGTTTTCGTCTTAAAAATGTCTCCCCCGAATAAATCATTAATAACTAATGCTGTAACCCCGCATTGCCCCTTTGCCGGGTTACCTTTGCTCCATTGTGAACTCGATTCAAAAGACCACGCTTTAAATAATATGTTTCTTATTTTTCTATCCACTTGTTCTCTTCCTCCTATAGCAAAAGGATAACTCCAGCAATTGCAGGTGTGAGAAATAAGGCCGTTTTCAGCATTGGCTTCGGCGCTAAATTTGTGAATTTCGCTCCAATGTAAGATCCGCACATGGTACCAATTAATATTTGCAGAAGCAGTATAAAGTCCACAGCACCCTCCGTGATATAGCCAAATCCTCCTCCAATTGCAATAGGTAGGATGACAAGCATGGTCGTTCCGACAGATTGGCGAATAGACAGTTGCAGCAGAATTAGCAACCCGATTTGGATAAAGGGAGCAGAACCTATACCAAACGTTCCAGATAGGATTCCTGAAATGATTCCTAAGAAAATACTTCTAATCCACATATCCGGCTCGCTTAACCTCTTTTCTTCCTTACTGTCTTTAAAAAACAATTTAACAAACATGAGGATGGCTGATAAAAATAACATAGCGGAAGTAAAATAGTGTAAAATATGCTCAGGTATCACTAAAGCGATTTTAGCTCCGATGAAAGCTCCAACCGCTGCGAACACACCAACAATCAGCCCCGTTTTTATGTTTATGTTTCCTTCTCTGTAGTGGCTGAAAGCTCCCGAAAAGCTTGTAAATGCCATTCCTGCGAGTGAAGTTCCAAGGGCTGTATGTATCGGGATATGAAATACGACCGTTAAAAGCGCAATAATAAATCCTGCCCCGCCTGCGCCTACAAATCCAAGCAAGATTCCTAAAGCGAACATCGTTAGAATAATTAGCATAAATATTGCCTCCAAAAGATGGAATACAGCTGTACACAGTTCTAATTTTTCTATTATAAACCTGAAACTCTTATAAAATAAATATCTTCTTTATTAATCCAGCGATTCGCAAAACTAACCGACTTTCTCAATAGGTAATAACATGCCGGTGTGGCGGTTATGACCGGTCATTGATAAAATAAAATTGTGTAAGTTCTTACTGGTGAAAGGGGAAGCACATATGCCTACAATATCCGACGTTGCAAAATTATCTGGATTGTCGAAAGCAACGGTATCACGTGTAATAAATAACCATTCCTATGTTTCAAAAGAAAAAAAAGATCTGGTACTGAAGACAATGAAAGAGATTGGCTATACTCCAAACCCTTCCGCAAGAAAATTAAGAGGCCAAGTTACAACTACAATTGGCGTCATAGTTCCTCGGATCGTTAATCCTTTTTTCGCTTACCTGGTAGATTCGATTGAACAAGCCGCATACAGTAAAGGTTATCAAGTTCTTATTTGTCAAAGTCATGAAGACAGGGACAAAGAAATAGCTTTTTTAAACTTACTCAAAAACAGACAAGTTGATGGGATCATCATGACATCGATTGAAAACGAATGGCAAGCAATAGAGTCTTATATAGAATACGGACCTATCGTGCTTTGTAACGAATATATCGAAAATTCTAAAGTTCCAATGATTCATTTAAACCAATACAAAGGAGCATACATTGGAATTAAACATTTGATCGAAAAAGGCCATAAAAGGATCGCTTATTGTACCGGCGGTCTTTTTGCAGAGCAAGGAAAAGATAAAGACCGGAATCAAGGCTTTCAAACAGCTTTGAAAGAATCAGGGATTGAAGTGGAGCCAGAGCTGATATTTGTAAATAAACATACGGTTGAAGACGGAAAACAGGTCATGAAAAATATTCTAAAAATGGACGATCGCCCGACAGCAGTATTTACAGGAAGTGATGAAATTGCCGGCGGAATCATGATGGAAGCAATTGAATGCGGTTTAAGAATCCCAGACGACATCGCGGTTATGGGATTTGATGATCAACCTCTCGCAGAGTTATTAAACCCTAAATTAACCACAATTAAACAACCGGTAGAACAAATGGGAAAAAAATCGATCGAAATAATAATCGACCTCTTAAAGAATCCAGAATTTAAGGTGCAAACCTATGAATTACCGATCCAACTCGTAGTTCGTAAATCAACTTGAAATAAGAAATCGATTTCACCCTCCTATTTGTATCCTAAAGCTTAATAAGTCGATATCCTGATGTTGATTAGTATCCAAGGGAATTCCTTTTTATATTCAGGGTATTCCTTTCTAATTATGAAATCGATATCATATAAATCCTAAGCTACAAATAGATCATGAAATAAAATAAAACAAGTATAATCACGACTTGATCATCCATGGAAAAATTATTGACATATGAAATCGGTTTCAGTAAAATCTAAATCAGAGAAAGCGTTTTCCATCATTTATCGGGTAGTAATGCATGACTACCTGACGGGAAAGGTGACACATATGAATAAAAGAATCATTTATTGGAAGCTTAGTATGTATTTCTTTTTCTTTTTCTTTTCTTACGCATTGTGTTATTCATTTTTTGCCATTTGGCTTGGCCAAAGCATCAAACTAAGCGGTGTTCAAACTGGCATAATCTTTTCTGCAAACGCTGTCTTTACCATGGCTTTCCAACCTTTATACGGTTACGTATCAGATCGCATTGGATTGAAAAAAACGTTGCTTTACACTATAAGTTTATTGGTTGTTTTGGCAGGCCCTTTCTTTATTTATGTATACGGCCCCCTTTTAAAATGGAATTTTTGGTTTGGTGTACTAGTCGGAGGTTTTTACCTTGGGCTCACTTTTCTTGCTGGTTGTGCAGCTATCGAATCTTACATTGAAAAAGTAAGCCGGAAATACAAATTCGAATTTGGACGCGCTCGGATGTGGGGCTCAGTGGGATCTGCTGCTGCTGCTTTCATTGCCGGGAGAATCTTTAATTTCGATCCAAATATTAACTTTTGGATGGCTTCCTTCTCTGCCATACTATTAATCTTTATTCTCTTTTTTACAAAAGTAGAAATGAATGAAATTGAAATTGAAAAAGCGGAATCTGTTACGCTCAAGGATATGGGAAACCTTTTCAAGCTGAAAGACTTTTGGGTATTTATGATTTTTATGCTAGGATCAGCGTGTGTATATACGGTTTTTGACCAGCAATTTCCTTTATATTATGCTTCACTTTTCCCGACATCAGATTTGGGAAATCAAGTTTTTGGATATTTAAATTCTCTTCAGATTTTTCTAGAAGCAGGGACGATGTTTCTGGCACCATTTTTGGTTAATAAAATTGGAGCTAAAAACAGCCTGATACTTGCAGGGTGTATTATGACATTCAGAATGATCGGATCAGGCTTGGTTTTTGACCCTTATAGCATTTCATTTATTAAATTAATTCATGCCTTTGAGCTTGCAACTATGTTAGTAGCCATTTTTAAATATCTTGCGGAACATTTCGATACTCGGTTGTCTTCAGTACTTTATTTAATAGGCTTTCAGTTTTCTACACAGATTGGAACTGCGGTTCTATCGCCTATTGTCGGATCGCTTTATGATCAGATTGGTTTTAGACAAACATACCTGTATATGGGAGCAATCGTTTTTGCTTTTACTTTGTTTGGAGCATTTACGTTATTAAGCAGTCATAAAAACATCGTTCCGTCTCGTTCGATTAGCAAGGGAAGCGCTTAAGTTTTGCTGATAATTGAAACCGGCAATATTTCTAACAATCAAACCTAACAATGAAAATGGAGGATATAATCAATGCAAAGTAAAAAATGGTGGCAAAATAGCGTGATTTATCAAATTTATCCGAAAAGCTTTAAAGACACAAATCATGATGGAATTGGAGATATTAACGGTGTTATTGAAAAATTGGATTATCTAAAAGAATTGGGGATCGATGTTATTTGGTTAAACCCTGTATTCTGTTCTCCGATGGATGACAATGGGTATGATATTTCCGATTACATGGACATAGCGCCTGAGTACGGAACAATGAATGATATGGACCGTTTAATTGCGGAAGCTAAAAAGCGAGAGATATCTATTATCATGGATTTGGTCCTTAACCATACATCCGATGAACATCCTTGGTTTATCGAGTCGAGAAAAAGCAAAGACAATAAAAAACGCGATTGGTATATATGGCGAGATCCTAAAACCGATGGGTCTGCTCCAAATAACTGGCGTTCTAAATTTGGCGGCTCCGCATGGGAATATGACGAAAGATCGGGTCAGTACTATCTGCATGTATTCTCTAAAAAACAGCCGGATTTGAATTGGGATAATCCCGAGGTTCGAGAAGCATTATATGAAATGATTCATTTTTGGCTAAAAAAGGGTATTGCAGGCTTTAGGCTGGATGCGATTACTTTTATTAAGAAAAGTGATATGATGGATGATTTCCCTTCAGATTCTTCTGATGGCCTATCACCTGTTGATATCGGAACATTAAATCAACCAGGATTACTCGAACATTTACATGAATTAAAGAAAAAAGCTTTTAATCAAGATATATTTACTGTTGCTGAAGCGCCCGGTGTTTTAGCAAGGGATTTACCTGACTATGTCGGCGATAATGGCGTTTTCGACATGCTCTTTGAATTTGGACATGTGGACATCGATTTAGATAAAGACGGAAAATGGTACAAACCGCTTGACCGTCCTCTCTCCGGGCTAAAGAAAGTAATCTCTGAAAGCCAAGAAGTTATTAATCAAATTGGATGGAGTCCGCTTTATATTGAAAATCACGACTTGCCGCGCTCTATTAATCATTTTCTAGGACAACATGTCGATGGACCTATTCCAGCAAAATTATTGGCCACGTTTTATATGCTTTTAAAAGGAACTCCTTTTATTTATCAAGGACAAGAGCTGGGAATGACGAATGTAAATTTCCCTTCAATCGAATATTACAATGATATTGCATCGATCGGCCAATACAAACAGGCTGTGGAAGAAGGGTATTCGGAGGAAGAAGCACTAAAAACAATTTGGCGCCGCAGCCGTGACAACGGACGTACTCCAATGCATTGGGATAATGGCAATAACGCCGGGTTCTCGGAACATGAACCGTGGCTGAGTATCAATCCCAATTATCAAACAATTAACGTTCAAAACAATCTAACCGACAGTAATTCTGTGTTTCATTATTATCGGCAGCTTATTCAACTTAGAAAGAACAATGAAGTTTTGTTACACGGTTCATATGATAACCTGATGCCTGATGATAAAGACCTTTGGACTTATACACGTTCATTAGGGAATGAAAAAATCATTGTTATTCTTAACTTTTCCGATAAAACTGTACCGCTACACCTTCCATCTCCTATCAATATCAATGAAACGCCACTGCTTATTGGTAATTATTCAGCTGAAAATAATGAACCGATGGAAACCAACCTATTAAGACCTTTTGAAGCAAGGGTATTTCAATTAAAATCGGAAAATTAGTATTCGTAACCAGCTGGGTTCAAGAATTGAACCCAGCTGGTTTTTTATTTGGTTAGATAAAATCATTAACATTCTTCAATCAATACATATTTGCTTAGTCTTTGTAAAAAGAATATTATTAGCTACTCCTGCCAACTTATCGTAAAGCAAAATGATAGCGAAACTCATTAAGCCTGCGTTAAACTAGCCAATTATAGAAAGGATGAATGCATATTGGATTTACAACTAAAAAATAAACTCGTCATCGTAACAGGCTCAACTGCTGGGATTGGAAAGGCTGCAGCCAAGGCTTTTCTTGAGGAAGGAGCAACGGTGATTATTAATGGACGCTCTTCAGAAAAAGTTTCTGCAGTAGTAGAGGAGCTTTCTTCCTTCGGTACTGTACACGGAATCGCAGCAGACTTGGCTAATCAAGACGAGAGCAAATCCTTTGTCGAAAAAGCATCTGACATTGGTGAAGTTGATGTACTTGTAAACAATCTGGGCTTTTTTGAGGTGAAGGATTTTACTGAAGTGTCGGATGAGGAATGGCTCCGTTACTTCGAAGTAAACGTCATGAGCGCGGTACGCCTTTGCCGTCATTTTCTGCCGCTTATGCTTAAAAGGGATTCCGGACGTATTTTAAACTTGGCAAGTGAAGCGGGAGTGAAGCCTCTGCCGCAAATGATTCCTTATTCGATGACAAAAACTGCGTTAATCAGCTTATCAAGAGGACTGGCGGAAATGACGAAAGGCACCAATGTCACCGTTAATTCCGTATTGCCCGGCCCTACTTGGACAGAAGGCGTCGAAAACTATATGAAGGGTGCTGCACAAGCTGCCAATGAAGAGTTAGACACCTTTGTCAAAGATTATTTTAAAGTGAATGAGCCAACATCGCTCCTGCAGCGTTATGCCACGGCTAAGGAGGTTGCCAGCACCATTGTGTATCTGGCTTCTGGAAAAGCCTCAGCAATAAACGGATCCGCCCAAAGGGTTGAAGGCGGGATTATCAGATCCTTGTAGTAGTAAAAAGCGTAACCGGGTTGGTTACGCTTTTTACTTAAGCAAATACCTTTTTAATTTTTGCAATCGCCCAATCCAACTCTTCCTTAGAGATGACAAGAGGCGGGGCAAAACGGATGACTGTATCGTGCGTCTCCTTGCACAGCAGCCCTTCTTCCTTTAATTTTTCGCAATACGGACGGGCAGGTTCATGAAGCTCCATGCCGATAAATAATCCTCTTCCTCTAATTTCTTTAATATGAGAATGAGTGATTTCCGCTAATTTTTGTTTAAAGTACCCGCCAAGCTCAAGTGACCGTTTGACGAGATCCTCCTCTTCGATCACTTCAAGTGAGGCGATCGAAACAGCACAAGCGAGGGGATTTCCTCCAAATGTTGATCCGTGTGATCCGGCATTAAAAACTCCTAAAACCTCTTTGTTAGCGACTACGCAAGAAATCGGGAAAACACCGCCGCCAAGAGCTTTTCCCAAGATCAAAATATCAGGATCAATGTTTTCCCATTCATAGGCGAACATTTTCCCCGTTCTTGCCAAGCCGACTTGAATTTCGTCTGCTATAAATAAAACGTTATTATCTTTGCAAATTTCAGCTGCTTTTTGAAGAAATCCTTCAGGCGGAAGGACAATTCCAGCTTCTCCTTGAACCGGTTCAACAAGAAAAGCAGCAGTATTTGGCGTGATTGCTGCTTGTAATACTTCGATGTCTCCGTAATCGATGATTCTTATGCCCGGCAGCATCGGCCCAAAGCCTCTTTTATATTCATTCTCCGAGGAGAGAGAAACGGCAGTCATGGTTCGGCCATGAAAATTTCCGGCGCAAGCGATGATTTCCGCCTTGTTTTCGGCAACCCCTTTGACATCATATGCCCAGCGGCGGGCTGTTTTCACAGCTGTCTCAACTGCTTCAGCACCTGTATTCATAGGAAGAGCCATCGTTTTATTCGTTAACTTGCAAATCTTTTCGTACCATGGACCAAGCTGATCGTTGTGAAATGCCCGTGAAGTCAATGTCACGCGATCTGCCTGGTCTTTTAAAGCTTGAATGATTTTAGGATGGCGATGCCCCTGGTTGACTGCAGAATAAGCACTTAACATATCCATATACTGATTGTTCTCAGGATCCTTCACCCATACCCCTTCTGCTTCAGAAATAACGATCGGCAGAGGATGATAGTTATTCGCTCCGTATTCCTCGGTTTGTTGGATGATTTTATCCGTTTCGTTTCTAATCGAATCCATTTTTTAAATCCCCCTCCACAAATTCCGTTACAGTATAGCTTATGTCACAGACGTTCCTGTTTCCTTTAATAGTAAAAAAGAATAACAAAAGATTCAACAAGACGATTTTAAAAATTTGAGGCAAATAAAAAAGGATAAAAGAAAGGTATCTCTTATCCCGCATCTTAAAAAGTCCGCTTTACCTGGACGTTACTTTATTTTCTCTGTCGATTTCCGCAAGTCTTGCGCTTATCTCTTCTTCTGTCATTTCATGCTCTTTCACATATAAGTTGCGCGGATCCACACGGCATTCGTGGCTGCAGCTGCGCATATATTTGTACTCGTTCTCCTCTGAGCAGATGATTTGCTTGTTGCACTCAGGATTGGCACAGTTTACATATCGTTCGCACGGTTCACTGGTGAAATAATCCTTACCGACGATGACATGCTCTACGCGGTTGACTGGAACACTAATTCGTTCGTCAAATACGTAGCACTGCCCATCCCAGAGTTTACCTTGCACTTCGGGATCCTTGCCGTAAGTGACAATACCGCCATCCAGCTGAGAAACATCCTGATGGCCTTCTTTTAACAGCCATCCTGAGAATTTTTCACAACGTACCCCGCCTGTACAATAGGTAAGAATCTTTTTTCCTTCAAGAACTTCATTGTTATCGCGAATCCAATCAGGCAACTCACGGAAGGTCTTAATATCAGGTCTAATCGCTCCTCTAAAGTGCCCAAGATCGTATTCATAATCATTACGCGCGTCAATCACAACTGTATCTTCTTGCTGCATATTTTCATAAAATTCCTTCGGGCTTAGATGCTTTCCCGTAATTTCGAGTGGATTCACATCATCCTCTAAGCTAAGGTTGACAAGTTCCTTTTTATGGCGAACGTGCATTTTCTTGAAGGCATGGCCGCTTGCTTCATCCACTTTAAACACGGTATCAGCAAAGCGCGGATCCTCCCTTAAAGCCTGCATATATTTTTCAGTCTGCTCAACCGTTCCTGAGACAGTACCGTTAATACCTTCTTCTGAAACGAGAATTCGTCCTAATAAACCGAGTTCTTTGCAAAATTCCAGATGATCGATGGCAAATTGCTCAGGATCCTCGATTGGGACATATTTATAATAAAGTAAAACTCTATATTCCATAATTAAACACCCTGTTCAATTTTAATTTAAAAAACTACTATCCTTTATCATACAACAAAAATTGACACAGGAAAAATATTTTTTCTGGAAAAACAGAGATATCAGACCACTTTTCATTTTAAAATATTGATTTGTCCCCATTTTAGTAAATACATTTTTTCAATAAGGATCAAGTTCTAAGTCCTTTTTAGAATTCTTTTTAGGCTTTATTATATCTGAGTGTTAATTTTGGCTCAAAAGAACCACCATTGAAAAGCGGTAAATTTAACTATTGTGATCCATTAAAAGCACACGTTTTACAAATTCCGCCTTTGCTTCCGTATACGCTTCTCGATCATTGGCAAATTCTTTTGCCAATCTTCTTTTAAGGATTGCGTATTCTTCCACTAAATGAGAATTCGCTCTTAAAGTGTTTCGGAATAAAAGTTGTTTTCGCCACCGCTCTTCTCCCTTCAACATGAGCTGCAGATGTGCGGCACGCTTATCGTTCTTCACCTTAACAAAAAATCTTCTCCATGGCCGATTATCTAATTCGGGTGGCACATAATGCCATCCATAGGAAACTAATTTCTGTGCCATTTCGTTAATTTGCTCCATAGATGGAATTGAAGCCATTAAATCAATGATCGGTTTAGCTGGCAAATTAGGTATGGAAGTGCTCCCAATATGCTCAATCTCAGTAACACCAAAAATAGAAAGCAGTTTATATAGTTTCTGTCTTTCCTCATTACCTTTTATGATCCACACAGGATCAGGATTTTTTATTTCTACTGATTCTATTGCCCAAACAGGAAAGTTACTGTTGTTCTTGAGGTTCACAGGTAAATCATCTCCGAACGACAATTTAACCCTATTACAGAACGAAAATTTGTAACAGTGTAGTTTAACATAACCTTATTTTAACCCTGTAAGAGTGATTCCCTTAATAATTCGCTTTTGGAAAAACAGGAAAACAAGTATTAAAGGAATGACCGATAGAGCAGCACCCGTCATTACCATTTCCCAATTTGATTCGTTTTCACTTGAAAAAAAAGCCAACCCTACTGGCAACGTCCTAACATCTTCTGATTGGCTGATGATTAGAGGCCACAGAAACGCATTCCAGTTTCCCAAGAAAGTAAAAATACATAATGCGGATATTGCTGGTTTGACAAGTGGAATAACAATTTTTATAAAAATGCCAAATTCGCTCATTCCATCAATTCGTGCAGCATCCAACAAATCATCGGGAATCGATTCGATAAATTGTTTCATTAGATAAATACCGAATGCCGAAATAACACCAGGAAACATGATACCCCAGTACGTATCTACCCACCCCAATTGGGAAGACATGATATACCAAGGTATGATCAGCATTTCTGTTGGAACCATTAATGAACTTAGAATTGCAAAAAAAATGACCTTTTGTCCAACAAAGGAGAATTTAGCCAAAATATATCCTATTAAAGTATCAAAAAAAGCCACGCTAAGTGTAGTTAAAGAAGCAATGAACAGGCTATTTAGAAACCATCTGCCAAATAACGTGTCAGTAAAAATTCTAATGTAGTTTTGTATCGTTGGATTTTCCGGTATCAATTGAAATGAAAATATTTCTGCCGGTACTTTGAATGAGGTAGAAATCATCCATAGAAAAGGAAATATCATAAGAATTGCGCCAAACATTAACACAATATAGAAAACAATTTGCAATGCCTTTTGGCTAGCTGCCATGTTTCTCACCTCTTTCTTTTCAATATTCAAATTTTTTGGTTAGCACTTTTGTTTGAAAGATAGTGATCATAAAAATGATCAAAAAGAGAATAACGGTTGCCGCAGAAGCATATCCCATTTTAAACTGACTGAAAGCCAATTGATAAATGTATTGAACAATGGTAATCGTTGAGTTAAGCGGTCCTCCTCCTGTCATATTTTCTACCTGAGTAAAACTTTGTAAAAAATTGATCGTTGCTATTATAGCGGAAAAAACAATCGTTGGATTCAGCAGAGGAATGGTTATATGCAAAAACTTCTTCCATGCTCCAGCCCCGTCAATATCTGCCGCTTCATAATAAATAGTCGGGATGTTTTCAAGTCCGGCCAAAAAGATAATTATTTGAAAACCAAGCCCTTGATAGATGATGGTTGCAATTACGATATAAATAGCTTGATCAGGGGATTGAAGAAACAATTGCTTTTCGAAACCGATACTCAACAAAATATCATTAATGATTCCATTATTCATAAAAATCCACTTAATCACCCAGCTAATGGCTACCGCACTCGTGATATAAGGAATAAAATAGAGCACCCGAAACAGTCCTTGAAACTTATTGATCTTTTGCAGTAATAAAGCAATGGCCAGTCCTACTATCAATTGAAGAGATACACCTATGACAACGTAAATCAAAGTATTACTCAACGCCTTACCAAAAACAGGATCTTGAAATAACTGAACATAATTATTTAAGCCAACAAACGGCTTATCCTGAGACATAATATTCCATTCCCTAAAACCGATATTAAACGTGTAAAGCATGGGAAAAAAACGGATGGAAATAAAAAACAGCAATGGAATCGCCAAGCTACCATAAACAAACAGGTATTTTTGCTGGGTAAGGGTCATTCGATAGATTTTCGATTTGCTTTTGGCTCGTTTTTGTCCGACATAGTCCAATTTGTTTCCCCCCTATTAAAAGAGAGAAATTAAAAAAGTTCTCTCTTTGTTTTTCTACTGATTCCAATATTCATCAAACAAGCTTTGGGTTTTTTCTTCTAATTCTGCAAATGCACCTTCAACACTAGTCTGTTTTAGCAGAACCTTATTTATTGCGTCGAGGATATACTGCCTTTCCACATTTTCATCAATAAAGAAGTGAGATTTCCCATCAGGCAACTGGTTGACAAAAGATCCAATAATCGGATCATTTACATACTTGTCTTGCAGTGCGACTTCTTTCTTGGCCGGGAGCTCGCCAATTTCATCAGACCATTTTTCCATGACTTTGTCACTCGCTAAAAATTGCAAAAACTTTACGGATGCCTCTAGTTTTTTCCCATCTACATTTGCGGTTATTCCATTTGCCCAGTAAGTTGCAGGTGTGGCTTTTTCTTTATAGGAAGGAAGAGGTGCCACACCATAATTTAAATCGGGAGCCCCTTTCTTTAAATCTCCTAAGCGAAAGGAGCCATCAATATTCATAGCGGCTTTACCTGTTTTGAAAGCTGTAGAGTCATCGGTATAAAAGTCTTTCTCCCCTATTTTATGGACGGTTGATAGTTCGACTAAATATTTAAATGCTTCTAAACCAGCGTTATTGTCGTCCCAAAGAATTTTCTTGTAATCATCACTTTGGTCTTTTCCGCCTGCCTGATAGAGAAGGCCGTCTCTAAACCAGGTGTGCAGTTGGGCTTCAGGCTGCCAGGCAAGCCCTTCTGTAATCAGTTTTCCATTCTTGTCCCTTACCGTTAGCTTTTTGCCTATATCGATTAGCTCATCCCATGTTGTCGGAGGATGTTCAGGATCCAAACCGGCTTTTTTGAATAAATCTTTGTTATAAAAAAGAGCTAGTGTGCGAACAGCAGTAGGAAGCGAATAATATTCACCATCCAGCTTTGACGTTTGAATAAATGGGAAATATTCACTTTCAATTTGCTCCTGTGGAAAATCGTCCTTAGGCAAAGGCTGTAAAAAGCCTGATTTCACATATTTAGGCAACCATCCATAATACAGATTAATAACATCCGGCCCTTTCCCAGCGGGGACTAATGCTGCAATTTTTTGGTTGTACTGTTCATACGGAAACGTTGTCTGCTTAATCTTGATACCCGGATTTTCTTCTTCAAATTGTTTAATTAGATCATCCATTAAATGAACTTTTGAATCAAAAGAATACTGCCAGTATTCAATTTCAACAGTGTCGCTACCCGAACTTGCTGTGTCTTTACTTGAACATCCTGTAAAAAGTAATATTGAAAAAGCTAACAACAGGATTAATTTATAATTCATTTTCAACTTCTTTCCCCCTTTTATAATTGTTACGGTCTTTCTTCTCAATTCCCAATAGATATCTGGCGTTATTACCAAAAATGTTTTCAAGATCATCTTCGCGCATATTCATCTCTCTGCACGTTCGGACCTGATCCTGGAGATATCTATAAACGTACCCTCTTGGAAATCCGTTTGAATCTGTTCCAAAAATGATCCGTTTCGATCCAATCAATTCAAAGGTTTTACGAAACAAAATTTCCAAATCAAGATGGTATGGCATCCATCTCACCCATTGATTTGATCCCGAAGTATCAATGTAAATGTTCGGGCAGCTCCAACAAAGGTGAAGCAGCTCTTGAAAATAACCTGCACCAAAGTGCGGAATGATGATGGGTATCTCAGGATACTCTCTAGCTACTTGAAAAATTGAAAGGGGACTGATGTTTTGATGATTGACAATCCCCCCTGCTCTTCCCAACAAACCAAAATGGATTAAAACTGGCAATCTCTTATCTGCTAAGTATGTCCAAACTTTTTTAAGAGACGGATCGTGGAAATCCTTATTAACAAGCGGGCCAAATAGCTTATATCCCTTCAATCCCAGTTCCTCCACTGCCCGCTTTAATTCAAGATGAGCATCCTCTCTTTCAATCGAATGGTAAGCAAAGCCGGTAAATCTTGAGGGGTTGAATCTAATATAACTAGCCATTATGTCATTACTTTCTGCCGTTAAAAAATTCAGAGTATCAATTTGATAGGCGTCAAGTTCTTTTTCCCAACGCTCAATGAGAGGAGCTTCAAGATCATTTTGTTCGGTTTCTTGTTTTGTGTTCGGGAAATCCCAAGTAAGTTTCATTCGGTCGGAACGGTCTTTGTTGTACTCATTAACCACTTTGTTTTTTGTGATAAAAGAAAGAGAGTATGGCAAATGTCCATGAATATCAACTACTCTAAAAGGGGCCTTAAATAACATGAAGTTCCCATCCCTTACTAAAATTATGTAACATGAAAGCGGGCTGTAACTATACCCGTTAATTCCACACACCATTCGAATATTTTCACAACTTTCCCCCAACAGACATGCGGACAAAAACATTGTTTTGGATAATCATCTAATTCCTCAATATTTTGTAACATCACTCATGTAGACATATCGATTATCAAATCTTCTTTTATTGATTCCTATAAAAATTAAATCTATTTCTTTACAGCATCACCTCTATATTATTAGCCGTTCAGTTATGCGAGATTCTTTACAAAAGTGTTTACTAGAATATGTTACCAATATTAATTATATTATTCCTATAAGTCAAGTTGGTATTAAGTTAATAATTTGACTTCTCTGGTAACCGTCGGTTATATTATAACCATAGGTTAGTAACCAATGGTTATAAAGTACCCCTTCAACCAGCAAGGGTTTCGAAGAATAGCCTCCGTACATGTTAGGTGAACCAATTGGCTTTTACAGGCAGCCGTCCCCCGCCTGTTCACCTGCCGACAGCTTTGTGGCGGGGGACTTACTGCCCATTAATGCGGGATAAAAGGAGAATTCTCATCAATGACTAAAATTGACCAGCGTTCAGATGAAACAAAAAATAATATCCTTACTGCTGCAAAGGAACTGTTTGCCGACCGGGGGTATGACACAGTAACGATGCGGCAAATCGCGAAAAAAGCAGGCTGCTCACATACGACGATTTATATTTATTTTAAGGATAAGGAAGCTCTGCTCCACCAGCTTTCAATGCCTTCATTGCTCAAATTGCAAAAGCAAATGGAACAAATCGCACAGCATGATGCTTTAACCCCAGAAGACAGATTGAAACAAATCAGCCATAAATTTATCCATTTTTGTTTACAGAACAAAAACATGTACACAATCATTATCGCCGCACAATCTACCAGGATCGATGAGAAAGATCCAAAGCTCGAAATTAATAAACTTCGCAACAATATGTTTGCTTTATTGATGAGCGTCATTCAGGAATGTCTCTCTATACCGAAAAACGAACAGCTATTAACATTTACGCGTATTTTTTTCTATAACCTCCATGGAACCGTGAGCACTTACACTTATTCGAATGAATCAGTCGAAGAATTGATGAATAGATTATCATCAACCTTTGATGAAGCCGTTGATGTCATTCTTTTTGGTTTTAAAGAAAAAATAAATCAGGGAGCAGATGAAAAATGAAAAAACAACAAATTTCAGAGCATATTTGGAGCTTGAAAACGTGGATGATAATCCCGGTTCACGTGTGGATCGTTACTGATGACGATGGAGTCACACTCATTGATGCAGGCATACCTTCGATGGCTAAAAGCATTTTATCATTTATTGATGAGCTGCAGGCCGGACCACTTCAAAGAATTCTGTTAACGCATGGCCATTCGGATCATACAGGGGCGATTTCTTCTATTTTAAAAACAGCAAATGTCCCGGTTTATGCGCATCGAATCGAAATCCCGTATATGGACGGAGAACTGCCTTATCCACGCCGAAAAAAAGCCGCCCAATCCGTTTCAAAAGAGATAGCCAAAGCACTTCCTGAAGATGAGCACGGAAACTTAACTAGGATGGCAGAACTCACCCCTTACCTTACACCTGGCCATTCACCGGGGCATGTCGTTTTTTATCACGAAAAGAATGAAGTAATGCTCGCAGGTGATCTCTTCACCTCTAAAAAAGGGAAGCTTCACCGGCCCATGCCAATGTTTACAGCCGATATGAATGAAGCGATCAAAAGCAGCACGATCGTCAGGAAATTGAAACCGAAGCGATTGGAGGTCTGTCACGGGAATTCAGTATTTCAGCCCGCCGATCACTTAGACGAATACCTTCAGAACTTTGGTAAAGAAATAAGCAGCCTCTCCATATGATCATCATAGAATATACCGTGTTAGCCATCCTTTTTCTTTTAGAACTCTCGGCTTTAGTAGCATTTGTTTATTGGGGCTTTCAGCTCGATAAAGGATTAGCTGTCAAACTGATCGTTGGGAATCGGCACGCCGTTGCTTGTCGCCATCTTTTGGGGAATGTTCGTATCTCCAAAAGCAACAATTCCCGTTTCTGTTCCAATAGGAATTCTCTTGAAGCTTGTTATTTTCGGTGCTGCAGCAGCCGCCTTATACTTTGCCGGACAGAAAACACTCGCTATCATTTTTTTCATCGTTGTTCTCGTTGTGATTGGGTTGGATTATTGGCTGGGGTTTTGATACATGCGATTTAAATAAGAAGATCGAAGAAGCATTCATTATTCGATCTTTTTTTCTGCTTATTTTTAGGGAACTTTATTCAAAAAGATTCCTGTTTTTCTATATGGGACAGCAGCTGAAAAATCTGGCCCCTATGATATGATTCGTGTTCAATCAGATGATAGACGACCCACTCAGGCGTGACATCATAATCGGCAAGCACACGAGGCTTTCTCCAATCCGTCAGATCCATTGTCCTGAAGTGAGAAAGAAATACGTTTAGTACAGAATCCATGCGGTGAAAAAGATTTTCGTTCTAAAAAATATTCTTAAAGCAATTCCTGTAAATTAACTAGCGTTTAAAGTATTGAATCTATCACATACTATACAAGAAAAAAATCAGCTAAAAATAAAAAATAAGCATTTCCTATGCAAAATGTAGGAAGGTGTTTTATAATTTACAATTGGTCAGAAAGATTAAACGGTCTAAACCAATAAGAAAAGAGGTATATCATGAAAAAAGGACTATTTACCATCCTGTTCATTATGCTTTTTGCAGCATTAACAGCATGTGGAAATGCTGATAACTCTTCAGAGAAAGACAGTAATAAAAATGAAGACTTATGGACAGCAGTTAAAGATAAAGGTGTGTTAACCGTTGGAACAGAAGGAACCTACGCACCGTTTACCTTCCACGATGAAAAAAACCAATTGACCGGTTATGATGTGGAAGTTATCAAAGAGGTCGGCAAACGGCTTGATCTTGAGGTCGAGTTTAAAGAAACTCAATGGGACAGTATGTTTTCCGGGCTAAACAGCAAGCGATTTGATTTGGTTGCCAATCAAGTCGGTAAAAACGGCCGTGAAGACCAATATGATTTCTCTGAAAAATATACAACTTCTAAAGCTGTCGTCGTTACGAAAGCCGATAACAACAGTATCAAATCTGAAGAAGATGTCAAAGGAAAAACATCAGCTCAATCATTGACAAGTAACTACAACGATATCGCTAAAGAAGCAGGCGCCAATGTACAAGGCGTGGAAGGTCTTGCCCAGGCTTTACAGCTCATTCAGCAAGGAAGAGCAGATGTAACGTTTAATGATAAACTAGCTGTACTTAATTATCTAACAACGTCAAAAAATAAAAATGTAAAAATAGCTTTTGAAACCGGCGAACCACAAGAAACCTATTTTGCCTTCCGTAAAGGCAGTGATACGTTAGTTGAACAAGTGAATAAAGCTTTGGATGAAATGAAAGAAGACGGAACACTTTCAAAAATATCAGAGAAATGGTTTGGTGAAGATGTTTCTAATTAAGGATCTCCAAACTTTCGGATTTGCTATTCCATGGGATTTAATGCAGCAATCATTTTGGCCAATTTTACTAGAGGGAATCAGATATACGATTCCCTTAACTATTATTTCATTTATTGTCGGATTGATTATTGCACTCCTGACAGCTTTTGCCCGGATTTCCAAGGTGAAAATTCTCCGGTGGATTTTTAGTATTTATGTTTCAGCGATTAGGGGAACACCTCTATTGGTGCAATTGTTTATCATTTTTTACTTACTTCCTGAAATTAACATTTACATTGACCCGTATCCAACAGCGATTATCGCATTCTCTTTAAATGTGGGTGCCTATGCGTCAGAAATTATTCGCGCCTCTATTCTTTCTGTACCGAAAGGACAATGGGAGGCAGGCTATACGATAGGGATGTCTTATAGAAAAACCTTATTTCGCGTTATTTTGCCGCAAGCCATGAGGGTATCGATCCCGCCCTTATCCAACACCTTTATCAGTTTGGTCAAGGATACGTCACTTGCATCACAGATTTTGGTGACTGAACTGTTCAGAAAATCCCAGGAAATCGGTGCGACTCATCTCGATCAAATTGTCTATATTTACATGTTAGCCGCATTTATATACTGGATTATTTGCTTTCTTTTATCACTTGTCCAGCATCATATCGAACGGTATCTTGACCGATTTACAGCAAGATAGGAGGGTCCGTAAATGTTATCCGTAAGTGGATTACAAAAATCGTTTGGCGATAACACCATATTAAAAAACATTAATTTTGAAATAAAAAAAGGAAAAGTCATTGCCATTTTAGGACCGTCCGGATCAGGGAAAACGACATTGCTACGATGTTTAAACGCCCTGGAGACTCCCGAGCAAGGCATTCTCTCTTTTGATGATTTTTCCATCGATTTTTCTGAAAAGAACAAGCAATCAGACCTGCTTCGTCTCAGAAAAAAATCCGGAATGGTTTTTCAAGCCTATCACTTGTTTCCGCATCGGACGGCATTGCAAAATGTAATGGAAGGTCCGGTTCAGGTTCAGAAAAAAAACAAAGCGGAAGCCAAAAAAGAAGCTATCCAATTGTTAGAAAAGGTTGGTTTAGAGGATAAATTGGACTTATATCCGTTTCAGCTTTCCGGCGGACAGCAGCAACGCGTCGGCATTGCACGGGCGCTCGCAATCAAGCCCGAACTGATGCTTTTTGATGAACCGACTTCTGCTTTGGATCCAGAGCTTATTGGCGAGGTTCTTACGGTCATGAAAAACCTGGCTAACGAAGGCTGGACAATGGCTGTCGTCACGCATGAAATCAAATTTGCCCAGGAGATTGCAGACGAGATTATTTTTATCGATGGAGGGGTAATCGTCGAACAAGGTCCTCCGAGCGAGGTGCTCATCTCCCCTAAGGAAGAGCGCACCAAGCGCTTTCTGCACAGGATTTTGAATCCTCTTTGATCTGGAAAATGGAAACTACTGAAAAAGAAGATCTGCCACATCTTAGAATCCTTACTAATGAATCTAAGATGTGGCCTTTTTACATCTTTTTCAATAGAAAAACCCTCTATACAATAAAATATAGAGGAAGTTATTTTTTCTAATTAATTTATTTCTTTCAGGATAACCTTTATGCTCTAAACCAATTTGTCGATCTTTGTAGTTTGATTTCTTTTAGAAATCAGTTCTTCTTTTTCATTCGATACTTGTCCAACAATACTTACCCCAACCAATGTTACTACAGCTAGGACAATACTGAATATTCTAAATTTCATAGTCACTCCCCTCCTTTCGAATTTGTTTTTGTGCTTCAATCATTTTTTCATAAAATAAAGAGGAATCCTTATATTTTCCATTTTCACTGAAATATTTCGCTGCTTCCAATGCAAATTCCTCTATGTCAGGATACATTCCTTTCGATTCTAGAACAGAAAAGGAGTCTAATATACCCTTGGTATCCCCATCTTCAAGATATAATGACTTCAAAAAATGGAACTCTGCAATTAAACCTTCTTCCTTTAGTTGATATGCTTGAGCTAAACCCTCTTCATAAATTCTCTTCGCCTCGTGAATATTCTTTTGCTTAAATAAAATTTGGGTAAGTGAAAACCAAGCTTCAACTGAATGAGTAAGAAATTCTAATTTTCCTTCTACATACCGATTAACAGATTCTCTAAAATATTGTGTAGCAGTGGCGAAATCACCCATTTTCAAGAAGCAATTCCCAAGATTGTATAATGCTGCTCCTATTAGACGATGATTATTTTCAAGCTTCGCAATATATAAAGCGCTTTCAAGATACGGCAAGGCCTTGTCAGGGCGATGCAAATCATCGTAATTCCCCGCTATTACAAATTCACAATGCATTCGACGGACAGTGTATATTTCATAGGCCTGATAGGTTTGAAATGCCTGCATAGCATAGAGCAGCGATACTTGAGTTTGTTTCATATGATAATAAACCTCTGAGACTTTGTAGTTGAATTCAGCTCTTTCAATTTCGTCTGATACAGCATCTAACTTTTTTTCTGCTCTCTTATAAAACAATATTGCCTTTATAAAAAGACCCTTATTAAATTCATGCATCCCTCTAAAAAAGTTAAAATAATACTCTATCAATCCATTGAATTGCTCTTTTTTACTTTCACTGTCCTTTAACTCCTCTGGTAACTCTATCCTGTCATCTTTTAAAAATGCAGGGTCTACATAATCAATCATCATTTGATGTCGAAAGCTCATTAAATTGTAATAAATTGATAAATCCTTGTCATCCATGCTTTTCATCTTTTGCTCAATTTCTGATTTAATGATTAAAGCTTCATCAATATTATGCTTGCGAATTACATTATACCAATCGTTGATTCTCACCCCTACTTCTGAGGACACAATTTCCACCCAGTTTATCCCCTCCTTAATTTTATTGCTTTACACTAAAAAAATAGCATAGAAGTGTTTTACAAAAAAGAGTACAAATCCCTATAATTGGATGATTAGTCCTAAGTAGATTTTTATGAAAGGAGTATAAATAGATTGATGAAAGTGCAGACCATACAGCAATCTCGTAATATAATACTTCATCGAGAACTGTCTGACAAAAAAGCCCGCACACCTTAGACTGAAGTTACGGGTGTGCGGGCAATTCCAAGACTTTATCCTGTATTAACGGGCAGTAAACGCCCCATTGATTGAAGATTCACTTTATATTTGATCACCGGCTACGGCTTCAGCTATATTTACTGCATGATCACCGATTCGTTCCAGATTGCTGATGATATCAACGAAAACAATTCCTGCCTGGCCAGTGCATAATCCTTTGTTCAAACGAAGAATATGCTGCTTGCGAAGCTTTCGTTCCAACTTGTCAATCTGCTCCTCTTTTTCAATGACTTTTTCTGCTATGTCTTTATCATTTTGATCAAGAGCAGCTAAGGATTCCTTAATAGTTGAAACAGTCAATTCGATCATATATTTTAAATCGTCAATCGCCGATTCGGTAATGTCTACTCGAGTTGCCATTTTATATTCGACAAGCTCGATAAGATTTTCAAAATGATCTCCGACTCGTTCAATGTCTCTTACTGTATCCATTAACATATTATGCTCTTCTGACTCCTGATCAGACAGTGATGCAGATGACAGTTCGATGAGATAGTTAGTAATTTTCCGGTCAAGGTTATTGATTGCATCCTCTATTTGATAGGCATTTTTAGCATGTTTCGGTTGTTTGGTCAGCAAAAATTGATAGGTTTCTTCAAGTCCTTTTATAGCAAATTCACCCATACGCAAAACCTCTTCTTTTGCTTGTCCAAGAGCAATCGACGGTGATTGTTCAATAAAAATAGGATCAAGATGCTTTGCCTTGTACTCAATGACCGTATCCTTTCCAGGAATAATTTTTGTCACAAGAAATGCTAATACAGCAACAAAAGGCAGCTGAATAAGAGTATTCGTTGTATTAAATATCCCATGCGCAAAAGCAATCGTCATTTTGGGATCAAGGCTCCAAGCTGACTGGAGAAAGACAATAAATGATGTAAATGGTTTAAGCAAAACTAAAAATATGGCAGTCCCAATAAGATTAAACAGCACATGAGTAGCAGCCGCTCTCTTTGCTGCAACAGAAGCGCCAATTGATGCTAATACTGCCGTAATCGTTGTGCCAATGTTATCTCCGAATAATACTGGCAGCGCACTATTTATATCAATTAATGAATCGGCAAAAAGCCCTTGCAAAATTCCGATCGTGGCACTTGAGCTTTGCACAATTAATGTAAAAATGGTCCCTACAATTACTCCAAGAAGCGGATTCGAACTCATGTTTACTGTTAAATCATGAAATGCTTCCATTGTACGAAGGGGCTTCATTCCTCCGCTCATTAATTCCAATCCGTAAAATAGGGCACCAAATCCGAAAAAGACCTGTCCCCAATTTTGAAGTTTTTTATTTTTAAAGAAAAACAGAAGGAAAGATCCAACTGCAATAATCGGTAAAGCATACTCACCCACATCAAAACCGATAATAAATGCGGTGATGGTAGTCCCGATATTTGCTCCCATAATGACTCCTATCGCCTGGCGAAGTGTCATAAATCCCGCACTTACAAGCCCGACCGTAATCACAGTTGTACCGGAACTGCTTTGGATTAAAACGGTAACAATAATTCCAGCGAGAACACCCATTACAGGATTGGTTGTAAATCGATCCAAAATGTCTCTCAACCGATCTCCCGCAGATTTCTGGAGGCCGTCTCCCATGTACTTAATTCCAATCAAGAAAATTCCAAGTCCGCCAATAAATTCGAACAATAGTTTTTGTATATCTATTTCCAAAAGATTCACCCCTACATTCAATAAAAGTCTGCAAACTCCGTCCATTATGTTAGAACCTTAAATTTTTGTAAACAACCAAACCGAAAACTTTACAATAACTTTACAATAATGAAATGTATATATCATTATTCAGTTTTTAAAGTACAATTACCTTACTTAAACAGCATTCTTTCGCAAATAAAAAAAACAAAATCATGTAGATTCTGGTTTTCTGTTCAACAATTCCTAATTAATTATCCACCTGTTTTTTTAGAGCCGGGCTCCTGTCCTTTTTCTTTTAGCCTCGCTAAATAGTACACTCTTTTTTCACGTGCAGCGGTTTTCATCGCTTCCAGCTTTTTGATTTGCCGATCCAGATGATCTTCGTGCGTTTCTAACAATTGAATTCGTTTGTTTAGTGTTTCATAGATGTCTTCTTTCCAATCATCTGTCTCCCAATCATTTCTGGCCAAAAGACAGCCTTCTTCCACATACGTCGCGATGTCTTCAAGCTTCATGCCTGTATCCTTCAGTCCGTGAATAAAACGAATGAACTGAAGGTCACGATCATCATAACGCCGAATCCCGTCTTCCTTTCCATTCTGCCGCTGGGGCTTTGGCAGGAGGCCGATTTTTTCATAGTACCTCAATGTAAACGCAGTGATGCCCGTTAATTTGGCTATCTCTCCAATTGAATACATCATGTACCTCCTATGATTCATTCGTAAGAATAACTTTCCCTACCGCTCTGGAATTTTCAAGTGATTGTTGGGCTCTTGCAGCCTCCGTTAACGGCACTTTCTCAGCAATAATTGGTCTAATCTTTCCTTCCTTTAATAATGAAAATACCTTTTGCAGATCCTCTCGAAACCAATCGAGTCTTTCTTTTTTTAAGCCTGTTATGGAATAGAGGGTTTGAGGATTTCCTCCCTGGGCTGTCTCATTTTCCGTTATTTGTTTCCATTCATTCGACCAATCACTTGAATTCCTCTTCTCAAGAACTGACGTATAACCATAGACGATGCACCGTCCGTTCTCATTTAAAGTTTGAAGCGAACGATTATAGTTTTCGCCGGCAATGTTAAGGAGAGTAATTACATTTTTATGAAAAAGTTTTTGTTACAAATTGGATATTTATTTGAGAAAATTTGTTTAATTATTGGGAAGGAAAAAATCCAGAGAAAAGTCCCTCATCGTGGTTCTGAAGGACAAAAAGAAGGAAAAGATCCAGAGAAAAGTCCTTCATAAGGATTCTGAAGGCTTTTTCTATGTTCAACATGGTTGCCTATTAAAAAATAGAGGCTGTCCGAATAGGGCAAATGCGATAAAATTCAAGAATGTTGATATATCAATTTACTCGAATATGAAGAAGGGCTTCCAAAAGTCGAAAAATCGACTTATTAGACAGCCCCGTTCTATTTAATTAGCCTTTGCTCGATTTCCATACCAGAGATAATAGCGCACAGCAGCTTCTTTCGGGATATCAGCGATCTCAGCGTGATGAATCGGTGTTCCGCGTGTTGCGATATCAAGAGTAGCAAGCCCTGCTTTTCGTTGCAGCCATGACTCAGTAACGGACAATTGTTCAATCTTTTGCTTCGTTGTTACAAACATTTCTGAGGAAAATGAACCCGAGCTCATTTGAATAAATCGATCGTCCACAGAAAAGCGGCTGTTATAAAAATTCAGTATTCGCAAGCACATAATAATCGCCAGCAATAAAATAGAGAAATACCATTTATCCGGCCAAATATAGACAAGGACAGCTGTTACCACTATCCAGAAGTAGCTCGGTCGTAAACATTTTACCCATAGAGCGGATTGTGGCAGCTTGTTCATATTCTCACTTACTTTAAATGCAGGAACAATATCAGGCAGCAGCTGCAGCGCCTTTTTTTCTGAAATGAACGGAAACAGCAGGTTCGATTCAACAGCCTCATCTCCAAATGCTCCTGCACAAACAAGCTCTACCTCTACAATGCCGAACAAGCGGCGAATAAACGATTTTTTGAATTTCACCGCTTGGACTCTTCTCTTTTCGATCATCCATTCGGATTGATTCAGGACCCCTTTTTGAATATAAATTCTCTCTGCATCCGTCTGAACAATATACCTGCCGAAACGCAAATACGTGAGTACCATGCCGAACACAACCGACACAAAAAAGAGAGCAATCCCGAATACAATCATCCACGTCCAAGCGCTTTGAACAAATTTCAAAGCGTTATCAAAATACTTTTCAAGCGATAAGATTTCATTAATTTTGAAAAGCAGTCCTACCAATATCGGGATAACCGCAGCAAAGCTAAATGACGTGAGTGAAGCATGAATGATTTCCTTTCCGCTTACCCTATACTTTATCTCTTTACAATCCGACGGTTGGAGATTGTCTGCTTCAACAAGTGTCTCTTTCTCTGCAGGTTGATTAGGAACAGGTGGTTTTTGTGCGACATATTCCTGAATCCTGAGAGCCTCCGAGCGTTTAATCAAGACTAGCTTAACCGAAGAATCTCCTTCTGTTGCAGCTGTATCAATTGTAATGGATGTTAAGCCGAAGAAACGGTGCAGAAAATTAGAATTGATCTGCACACCTTGAATGCGATCAAGCGGAATAAAACGCTTCTTCTTCATAAAACGTCCGTTTTGCACCCTCAGCTCATTATTATAAAAAAAATAATGAAAATTCCACCATTCAAATAAGATTGAAGTCATACGAAAGACAACAAACAAAATGACACCGATTTTTCCAATTGTCATTAATAACGATTCCGACCCTAGATTTATTAGATAAATGACGATTGGAATAATTAACTCTTTTATCAACTCACCAATCGAAAATAATATCCATAACGGATGCAGACGATGAGGTTTAGAGGCAATAGTATTCAATTCTTCCCGTCTCATACACATCTATCCTTTCCGTCATTCATTCTCGGTTATCTTGGCCAATACTGCGATTTGTGTCCGTAACGATTCTGCTTCCTCTTCCGGAATCGCCGGTATTTCATGAGAGGATGCTGTCGTTCCGATCTTAATCGTTGAGAGCCCATATTTCCTGAGAAGCGGTCCCTGAGAGGTATTGACATACTGTACTTTGGTCATCGGTACAATGATATGCGTCTTCTCTAAAGCCCCGTGCTTAAGCTGAATATGCTCCTCATCCACCCCGTATCTCCACGTTCGCTGCAGAAAAACCGGACGAATAAGAACACCGTATACGAAATCAAGCCCGACAAGTATCAGAATTACCCATGTGACGTGGCCAATCCAATCGTACCAACCAAATCGATCCTGACAATATAATAGAGCTCCAAAAATGAGCATTGTTATGATATGAGAAATCACTGAAGAGATTCTCCACACCTTTACCGCATTTTTTGAAATTCGTTGCTGCGGCTCCGGAATTGTATAATTCATTCACTTACGCCTCTTTCTATAAATTTCTTAATTACTTGATATACGAAATTTAGGGAGAAATGTTTCAATTTAAAATAAATGATATCTTTCTGAGAGATTTGATATGAACAAGGAGGAATCCTACTCTAAATACTCATTAGCCAGCTCAGAATTTAAATACCTTGCCATTCCTGTTTTCACCTTTTTTAAGCCTAGCTTCTGATAAAACTCTTCATTTCCAATAGTCGAGATTAAATGAACACAGGAAACATTACTTAGTTTATCAAGTAAAAACTCCATTATTTTTTTAGCTACCCCTTGTTTTTGAAAATCTGGATGGACGATAACGTCATAGATTGCTGCATTAAAAACCCCGTCTGATATCGCTCTTCCAAACCCAATCATTCGGCCATTTGTTGTCACCAAAGTGATGACATTACTTGCTTCAAAAACTTGTTTAATTGTTTCATTTGTATGCTTTGTCCAACCGACAGAACGATATATTCCCCTCATTTCATCAAGATTCACATTCGAAAAATCACTGTGTATTTTTATATCCAATTTAATTCCTCCTTATTTCACAAGAAATTCGGAGCTGATAATAAGCACCGAATTTCTTGTTGATTGAATATTTTCTTAGATAATTCACCCTTTATTATCATAGGTCTGCATATCCAGCGCCGCTACTTCAATTCCCTCTTCATTTTTCGATTTACTCGTTT
Organism: Bacillus capparidis; assembly: GCF_017832095.1. Taxonomy (NCBI): domain Bacteria; kingdom Bacillati; phylum Bacillota; class Bacilli; order Caryophanales; family Bacillaceae; genus Bacillus; species Bacillus capparidis. The sequence continues at coordinate 257,340 of NZ_JAFDST010000003.1, read as the reverse complement.
CCGGAAGCAAGACGTTGCAAATACTGGCTCCGGTTAATAAAAAAATGGATATGTAAAAGGACAACGTATAATTACCCGTCTCATTATATAGCAGCCCCGGTAAATACGCACCGAGTGCAGACCCTATTTGATGGCTGAGAAATAACCATCCGAGAATTAATCCGACAGAATACTGCTTGAAATACTTGGTAGCTAACATTTGAGTTGGTGCTACAGTTGCAAAATCAACTAATCCGAATAGCACTGCAAAAATAAGCAATAAAAACGACTCATGACTGTATATAAGAACTAACAGTGATACTGCTCGTATGGCATATAACAAATACAGCATTTTTCTGCTGCTCCATCGGTCTGCAACAACACCAGAAACTAGTATTCCCGCTATATTAAATGCAGCTAATAAACTGATAGCGGCGCTTGTTACGCCTGTGGAGAACCCATGATCGTGAGAAAAAGGAATCAGATGAGTATCCATTAATCCGGTAGTCGTAAACCCGCATACCAAGAATGGCAAGATAAGAAACCAAAATTCTCTCATACGAAATAAATGCCAATATGGCACCTTCTCTTCAGTAGAAAATTTTACTCTGTTCTTTTCCTTATTGCTGCCGCCAATCGGCTGCAACCCTCTTTCTTCCGGGTGATTCCGCAGGAACAAGAGCACAATTGGAAATACAGTTACCATTAAGAACAGACCTAATATTACTACAGTCAGCTTCCAATCTAACCAATTGATTAACATAAGCGAACCGGGAACAAGCAGCATTTGGCCAGCTCCAAAGCCAGCTTCCATAATCCCAAAAGCAATACCGCGTTTTTCGTTAAACCAATTTGTCACTACAACCGTAGCCGTGACATTCGATACCCCTCCTACCCCAATAGAAACAACTATTCCATAAAGTAAAAATAACTGCCACGATGAAGTTACAAAATACGTTAAGAAAATACTAATGCCAACCAGCAAGGTACTAAAAGATAAAATCAGCCGAGATCCCAACTGATCAACAAGTCTGCCTATCACGGGTTGCGAAATGCCATAAACGACAAAGCTTACCATAGAAATCAATGAAATAGATCCTCTATCCATGGAAAATTCTTTCTCCCACGGTTCAATAAAAGCTCCGAATGAAAGCCGAATTCCCTGTACTGCTAATAGAGTAAAAAATGTAATACAAACGATAATCCACGCATAATGCGGTTTCCCCTTCATAAAATCCTCCTGAAATTTGCAACCTTCTCACACTGTATCTTGAATTGTAATTCTCTCAATCATTTTATAATTCTAGATCCCATCGCTCTTCTACAAGATGTTTTCCCCATAACAATTGCTCTTCCTTGACTTCGGTAATTTCGAAACCGATTTTCTTGTATAGCGGACGAGCCGTACTCATACTGCTGACTGTCCAAAGGAATACGCGTTCAAATTCCTTTTCTTTACAATAAGTAACTAGCTTTTGAAGGAGCTGAGTACCAATACCTTTACCACGAAAAGCTTCATCTACAAGGAACCATCTAAGCTGCACAGTTTTTTCATTTTGTTTTACCAAACCTACACAACCGGCAAATCTTCCTCCGCTTTCTGCTATCCAAATTTTCTCGATTACCCCATCAAACGTCTCATGCAAATACTCTAAAAACGATTGATCCCAGCCGTATGTCTCTGCATAAAACGTCCTCTGCTTCTCAATCATGACCTTAATATCATCAGAGATATGATAATCCCTGATAGAAACCGTAGATTCATTAGTTTGAACGGATTGAGACAAAATCGATTCAACGGTGTCCATAGCGATTACCAGCTTTTCTTGGCTTTCGTTATCTAAATCATTCAAAATATACTCGACCTGCTGATTCGCTTTCTCTTCTAATTTTTTATAAATGGTTCGACCAAATGAAGTGACATGTAGATAATGGTTTCGTGCGTCTTTCTCACTTTTTTGTTTATAAATTAAATTTTCTTTTTCAAAATGTTTTATGATTCTGCTAACGTAACCACGATCAAGTCCTAAATTATCCTGCAGCACCTTTGCTGTACAATCTCTTGTATTATAAATTTCAAACAAAATACGTGTTTCAGTTAAGGAAAAAGGGCTGTCATAAATGTGCTCATTAAGAAACCCTAGCACATTTGTATAAAAACGATTGAACTTTCTGAATTTTAATCCAATAAAATTTTCACCAAGTGGCATTTTAAAAGATCTCCTCTCACAAAACAGTTGATTTAATCAACCAAATTCTAAAGCAAATTAGTTGATTTTATCAATCATTTTCAAACCTAAAAAACAGTCCTATTTCCTATTCTTCAAAATCTTTTCGATAAAAATTTACTTCGTTTCATACAAGGTCAAAGGAGCTCGACTCTTTCTATAAGGTACCCCATCATGCAAAAATCACCTGAAATCTTTTAATGAACACAGCCATTTACTAGTATGGTTGTGTCAGAACTCTTATTTCTCCAACTAACAGACTATTTTCTTATTTTCGACATTGGTGAGGAAATTACCTCGCAATTTTTTGGCATGTAACTTATCATGAACATAACGATAGGAAATGTGTCAAATTAGGGTGGTGACTTTCGTTTGTATTGATTAAAATAAGGAATAGGGAAACCTGCAGGAAACTTTTGACGTCATATAAATGAAAAACCCGAAAATTCCCCTATTAATCGTAAATACATATGGAATATCGTGGCGACTGTTGCCGCCATTTCATTTTTCATGCCTTTTTATGTTTACATATAGTAGGAGCTATGAATCTTGCAATAATTAATAAATATGAATTCTAATACATTAGTTATATCTGGGAGAGTGAAAAATGGAAAACTGGATTCAACATTTTATGGAGCAATTTGGATACATAGGCATTCTTCTGCTCATCGCTTTAGAAAACGTATTTCCTCCGATTCCTTCTGAAGTGATTCTTACGTTTGGAGGATATATGACGACTAGGTCAGAACTTACTGTGATCGGCGTTGTGATCTACGCAACGATTGGATCCGTACTGGGGGCTGTGATTCTTTACGGAATAGGCCGGGTCGTTGATATTAAACGAATGGAAAAAATCGTGGACAAGTGGGGCCGCTTCCTTCGCTTAAAAAAAGAGGATATCCACAAAGCCAATGATTGGTTTGCGAAATACGGGGGTTGGGCGGTCTTTTTCTGCCGTCTTGTCCCTCTGATAAGAAGCCTGATCTCCATTCCAGCCGGAATGTCGCATATGAACTTTTGGATCTTTCTCCTTTTTACAGCAGCGGGATCATTAATTTGGAATGTAATTCTGGTGTATGTCGGAGCTGCGGTAGGCGATTCGTGGGAATCAATTGTCGGGTATATGGATATCTATTCAAATATCGTTTATGCAATTTTAGCCATTCTTGTAATTGTTATTGCAGTCTTATTTATTAAAAAAAGAGTCAAAAATAAATAGTTTTATTCTTCAATCTATGTTTTAGCACTGTTCGATTTTCGAGCAGTGCTTTTTCTATTGGTTTAGATCGATCCTATATATGCCTTCACTCACTATTCCCTAAAGAAAAAGGTGATGTTTTGGTTAAATGTTGGTATAATATATATAAAAACATCGTGTATTTTTATAATAACTAATAAGAATTGTTCCATGTACGAATCACGTATGACTAAAAAACAAAACAAGGTGGAGAGGCATGTTAAAAACAAAACGTATTCAACAAATTCAAGATTATGTAATTGAACATCAAACCGTATCCTTAGACGAACTTGTGAAAGTGTTTAACGTATCCAAAAATACAATAAGACGTGATGTTCAAGAGTTAGTTGATCTAGGTGATTTGAAAAAGGTTTATGGCGGGGTTTCGATCAACCATAGAACCCTAGAATCATTTCATGATAGGCAAATTCGCAATAAAAAACAGAAGGAGTTAATTGGAAAATTAGCCGCGAGCTTTGTGGAAGATGACGACATTATTTTTATTGATTCCGGGACTACTACATTAGAAATGGCTGATTATTTACAGACAAAGAATGTAACGATTATTACCAACAACCTGGATTTTATTAATCATTCTCTTCCTTATGATAATTTGAATATCATTTCGATGGGCGGGGTTTTTCAACGGAAAACAAAATCATTCGTCAGCTTCAAAAACATGGAACTGCTAAAAGCATACAACATTAACAAGGCATTCATGGCTTCAACCGGTGTCTCCTTGTCAAACGGTGTTACGAATTCTTCTCCGCTTGAAAGTGAAATTAAACAAATTGTAGTTGAACGAAGTTCTAAAGTATTTTTATTGGTCGATCATTTCAAGTTTGATAAATATGCGTTGATGACTTATTGTGATTTGAAAGATATTGACTATCTTATTACTGACACTGTACCGAACGAGAATTATCGAGAATTTACAGAGAACAATGATATAAAACTTCTAATTGCGAATAAATAAAAACGGGGCACTCATGAAAATAAGTGCCCCATTTTTTCTGCTTTCCCGCTTGATTCAAATTCCTTTAGTTTCTCTTTTACTGTAGAAATGATTGCTTCTTTGCCCGGAGTAAGAATTGACCTCGGATCATAAACGTGACTGTCACTAGCCAGCACCTGGCGTAAAGCTTTTGCCCATGCTTGCAGACATTCTGTATTCACATTGATCTTGGCGTGTCCCAATTCAATCGCTTTTCTAATTTGATATTTGGGTATGCCTGAACCGCCATGAAGGACTAATGGTATACATGTTAACTCAGAAATTTGTTTCATCTCATCGAATCCCAGATTAGGCTCACCCTTATACGGGCCATGAACTGAACCAAGAGCTGCTGCCAATGCATCTATGCCTGTTTCTTCTACAATACGGACACATTCCAAAGGATCGGCGTATTTAATCCCGCCAACGAGGCCATCCTCCATACCGCCGACTGTACCAACCTCTGCTTCAACAGATACATGATGAGGCTTTGCATAGTCAACAACCTCTTTGGTCATCCTTATATTTTCATCGATCGGGTAATGAGAACCATCAAACATGACCGAACTAAAGCCTGCGTCAATTGCCGCCTTACATCTCTCCACACTCATCCCGTGGTCCAGGTGCAAGGCCACAGGAACCGTTACGGACATTTCCTCCATCAGGGCTTTGACGCTTGCAGCAATCGTTTTAAAACCACCCAAATAATCGACGAGTCTGTCAGAGGCTGCTACTATGACTGGAGCACGTTCGTCTTCTGCTGCTTCTAAAATTGATTGTACCCACTGTGTGCTGTTCATGTTAAATTGTCCAATAGCGTATTTGTCTTCTTTTGCTTGTAAAAGCATTTCTTTCATAGATACTAGTGTCATTTATTATCACTTCTCTCATTAGAAGTTATTTATCAGGTCATAATTTTAAAATCATAATACCTTGATACGACGTTCATTGTTGTTTCTTTCGCTGTGCTGATCACTTCTTCAGCATCTAATTGATAATATTCTGGGCGGAATAATTCGACAGATACAACCCCTGAGTACCCGATCTCCTTTAATGTTGATAAGATGCGGTCCAAATCGATAACTCCTAATCCCGGCCAGACTCTATCTTCATCTGTTAAGAAGCCAATTGGGAAATCTTCTGTGTCATCGATGTGCAAAATAAAGATTTTCGACGCATCGGCTTTTTCCAAATCTTCAATGGCAGAGCCCATTGCATGAAAGTGAAAACAATCAAGTACCAATCCCACATTCTCTCTATCAACTGTCTGTATAATGTCATAAGCTTGACCGAATGTATTGACGGTACACTCCGGGTGACCGACAAATTCAAGAGCAATTTTAATATCATATGGATCAGCTATATCTGAAAGCTCTTTTAATACATCGACACAGCTGCCTTTAATCTCGCTTTTTCGTATTTTTTCTTTCGTTACGAGCGGAACAGCAACGATATATTTCACACCTAGCTGATTGGCGGTTTTCACCATTTTTTTGAATTCACTTATGATTTCCTGATAGCCATCGTCATCTCGATTGTTGAAGAAAACTAGAGCATTCAATGCTAACGGTTTAATGTGATGCGTGTGAAAGAAGTTGGCTAAATCCTCGATCGTATTTTCTCTTAAATACTCAGGCAACTTATCCATCGTACGAATTTCAATATAGTCATAACCGTGTCTGTTGCAAATCTCCAGATCCTTGGCGAGAGTTGAATTTTCCAGAGTTGTCGCTTGATTAAAGCACAGTTTCATCGTCATCCACTCCATCGTCTCAACTTTTAAAACGCTTCCATTTTTGGGTTATTGATTAATTAAATGGCATAAAAATTTCTTCATTTTTTGCAGCATAAATGTGCTGGACTCATCAGCTTTCTTAGGTCCAGGCAAATACTGCATTCATGGTTTTGCCATCAAAATTCATTTCTACCTTAAAAATGTAGAGTATGATCTTCTAATGGTTTTTAAACCATTCTAAAAAGTTATATCTTCTGATAAATATTTAATCCATCTTTAATGGATTTCAGGGTTAATTCGTTCGACCACTCTGGTTTATCAGGATAAGCAAATACTGCATTTGTTACAATTCCATCAAATTTCATTTCTCTTAATTTGCGATATAATGCATCAAAGTTTATTTCCCCTTCACCAGGATTCAAATGCTGGTGAATTGTTACGTTTGCATCAGGGGGATTAATAATATATCGTAATCCAAATGCCGCTTTATGATTAAGAGTATCGGCAATTAGAACATGATCAAGTAAATCTCCTGCTTCTTCCAAGTGTTTCTCTACATCGCCAACACCATCATCATAAAAGAAAGCATGTGGAACAGAATATACCAACTTAAGCCAATCTTTATCCAGCGCACGAATTATTCGAATTGCTTCTGTATTCAACTCAATAAAATCGTTAGGGTGAGCTTGTAAATTAAGCTTTATACTTTCTTTTTCAAAAAGCGGCATCAGCTCTTCCATTGATTTAACAAAAGCAGCTTCACTTTGGACAGGACGGCTTTTGTCACCGCTAAATTCACTGTTCATTAAATCTACTCCTAATTCAGAAGTGATTTCAATACAACGCTTCCAATTTCTCACTGCAGCTTGACGCTCTTCTTCAATTGGTGAAGACCATTGTTGAACAGGAAGTACAGAAGAGATTTTAACGCCGGCATCTAAACAATATCTTTTTAAATCTTTTATCAGCTGTTTATCAACCTTTGGATATTCATAAAACCAAATAAAATCTTTACGCGGTGATAACTCTACATATTCATACCCTAATCTGGCAACTGCATCGATAGTATCTTTTAAGTTGGTATTATCACGATAATGGGACGGATCATATGCTAAACGCAATGTAAACTTCTCCTTTCTTTTGTACACACTTGATATATTTTAATATTAGAAATTCTCTTCTATATAGTAGATTAGATAATCTCTTTTGTTTTCCCGATTTCTTTATAGAACTCAGGCTTTACTCCTAGTCTCACAGGTTCTCTCTCACCTGTTTTTTGCGCGGTTACACACGCACCTGCAGTAACAGCTGCAACATAACCATCCCACGACGTCGGTCCGTTAGGCTCTCCTGTTTCCCGGATCGAATCAATAAAATCTTGCAGTTCTTTATCATAGGCATCTATAAATCGCTGCTTCCAATCCGTTAATAGATTGACACGTAATTGTGCATCTTTTCGATAGACAATCCCTGGAACCTCCGGCAATTTTATGATTCCGTCTTCTCCAACGACTTCACATTGAATGTCATAGCCGTATTTGCAATTGACAAAGACCTCTACTTGGATGACAATGCCTCCTTCGGTTTCCAGCGTGATCATTTGCGGATCTTTCAGATGCTCCAGCGCATGCCTCGTTTTTTTCGGATAAACCACTTGTACAGATTTATAATTGTCATTAACCAGCCAATGCAGGACGTCAATCTCATGAACCAGGGTATCCGTCATGGCCATGTCCGTTGTATAAGCTGCATTCACCTCAGAATTGCGATGGGCGCAATGAATCATCAAAGGTTCTCCGATCTCATGATTGTCGATTGCCTTTTTCATTTGCACATAACCGCTGTCATAACGCCGCATAAAGCCAACCTGCACGAGCCTTTTTCCATGTCGCATTTCGGCATTGACGATTTTCATGCAGCCTTCTGCTGTAACGGCCAAAGGTTTTTCACAAAAAACGTATTTGCCTGCTTCAATGGCTTTTAGCACGGTTCCTTCATGGGCAGGGCCCCAACTTGTTACCAGGATGGCATCGACTTGATCTGACGCAATCAATGATGCATCATCAGGAAAAATTTCCGCATTCAAATCGAGCTCCCTGACCGCAAGACTGGCGGACTCCAGATTCACATCGGTTACAGCGGTAATCTCTCCGCCGGAAAGCGTTTTGCTAATTCTTCTCATATGGTCCCTGCCGATCGCACCGGTACCAACTACGCCTATTCTAAGTGTCACAATAAACTCCCCTTATCAAAACATATTTTTACTAAAAAGACGCTTTCTTCCTCACCACATGATTTCGGAAATCATGTTCCAATTCCTCAAGTGACCGGCCTTTTGTTTCCGGCAAGAAATGTTTTACAAAGGCGATCGCAATAAGCCCTAAGGCCACAAAGACGAAAAATGTAGTCGAAAGTCCAATCCCACTCATCAAAATCGGAAATGTCAGGCCAACGAGAAAGTTTGCCATCCAAAGACAAAACACAGTGACCCCCATCCCAATACCCCGCAGCCGAAGAGGGAAAATTTCAGACAGCATCAGCCAGGTGACAGGTGATACAGCTCCTTGCTGGAAGGCAAGAAACGTTACAGTCAATGAAAGGATAATGTACGGCAATATTGCTGTATCCTTTAAAACAAGTGAAAAGATCCCGATTAAGAGAAGAGCGGATGTCGTGCCGGCTAGACCAGTCATCAGCATCGGCCTGCGACCGACTTTGCCAAGAAGCCAGATTCCGACAAAGGTCGCCAAAACGGAAACCACACCGTTTGCAATGTTTCCGATTAATGCCGATTCGGTCCCAAAGCCTGAATCTTTTAAAATTTCGGTTCCGTAATACATAATGGAATTGACACCTGTAATCTGCTGGACGATACCGATTCCCAGTCCGATAAAGACAATCCGCCGCACCCATGGAACAGTCAGGTCTTTAAACGTAGCTTTTTTCAGCTTTGCATCTTCTGCAATCGCTGCTTCAATTTCCTTCAATTCAGCCTGGGCTCTGTTTTCTTCACGAACCTGCTGCAGAACGCGCATGGCATTTCCGATTTTTCCTTTCGAGGCGAGCCAGCGCGGACTTTCGGGCATAACCAGCATCCCAAACCAGAGAAAAACCGCCGGCAGCGATGCGATGACCAGCATATACCGCCATACATGCGCGTTGTCACCAATTGTATTCCCGAGAATCGCGTTTAAGGTAAACGCTAACAGCTGTCCAGAAACAATCATTAACTCATTTTGAGTAACAATCCTTCCTCGCTGTTCTGCAGGTGACATTTCGGCTAAATAGGCAGGAACGGTCACAGATGCACCGCCGACTGCGAGTCCAAGAAGAATGCGGAATACGATCATCACTTGAACGTTTGGTGCAAATGTACAGCCCAAAGTAGCAATAAAGAACACAACCGCAAGCCACAGAAGACTGTTTCTTCGCCCTTTCAGGTCAGAGAATCGGCCGCCATACATGGCACCAAAGGCTGCTCCCAAAAGCAGCGAGCTCGTAACAATCCCTTCTGTCACTGGGGAAAGATTCAATTGATCCGGCTGTGACATGTAAGGCAAAGCCCCATTAATTACCCCAGTATCGTATCCAAAGAGAAGTCCTCCAAAAGTCGAGACGAATGTAATTGTCCGCATAAACGCTTTAGGATTCTTTGGTTTTCCGGCCAATGTCTGCTTCTCATGAGATATTTCGCTTTCCTGCTTCAAATTGTTCTCCTCCATACAAAATTATGTGTGTACAAGCAGATTTTCATTGATATACTTACGAGCCAATAACGCATATTCCAATGGATGAGCTATAGCAGGATCCTGCTCAGCTTCTATAACAATCCAACCCTGATAATTGTAAGATGTTAATCGCTTATACACTTCTTTAAAGTCAATACCTCCATCACCCGGTACCGTAAACATTCCGCTTAAAAAAGATTGGAAAAACGAACGGCCCGATTCTTTGCACTCATCCATTACTTTTCTTCTCGTATCCTTGAAATGGACGTGTTTAATCCGATCGTGATGTTTATTTAGTACACTCAAATAATCTCCGTCAGACACGTAGATATGACCAGTGTCATATAGCAAATGTACATAATCAGAGTTCGTATGTTTCATCAAACTATCGATCTCCTCGGCAGTTTGAATACCCGTTCCCAAATGATGGTGGTACACCAATTTTAAGTTATATTGCGCAGCGATTTTTCCCAGCTTATCCAGCCCTTCGCACACGATCTCCCATTCCCCATCAGTAAAATGAGGTTTTTCAGTGAAGACATTTTTTTGGGTACCCTGAATGCTGTAAGTTTGCTCAGATACTACTGCCACGTCTGCATGGACATCCCTTAAAAAAGAACAATGTTGATGGAAAGCTTTCGAAGCCGCTTCAATCCCATCGCGAATGATAAAACTGCTAAACCATTTCCCCGCCACTCTTAAATTTCGCAGCTGAAGCTCTTTGTTCAACACCTTCGCTTCAGGAAAAAAACCACCAACTTCAGTTCCTTCGAAGCCGGCCACCACAATATCGCTTAACAGGTTCTGCAATGTGTTTTCTGCACCGATTTCCGGTAAATCGTCATTGCGCCAGCCAATCGGAGCAATCCCCCATAAAATATCGCGATCTCCCATCCTCTTGCCCTCTTCCCCTAATATTGTTTTGCGTGTGTAAGCTTCTCCTGCTTAAATTCATAAGCTTTTTGAATGCTTTCTTTATTAGACACTTCGGCAACCCCAACATGCCACCAGCTGTCATATCCATCACTCATCGTCTTTGGAAGCACTTTCATTTCAATCAATGTGGACACCTTCTGATTTTTCGCATCCTCCAATGCCGCTTTTAACTCCTCAACTGTGTTCGCTCGGTAAGCTTTTGCGCCGTATCCTTCCGCTATTTTCGCGTAATCCACATTAAGGATTTGATTGTCATGCGTTCTAAATTCACAATAATAGCTGTCGCTTCCATGATCCATTTGCAAATTATTGATACAGCCGAATCCGGAATTATCAAAAAGCAGCACATTGATTTTGTGATTATATTGAATAGATGTGAGGAATTCCGAATGCAGCATTAGGAAGCTGCCATCCCCCACCAATGAGTACACTTCTTTCGTCGGATCAGCTAGTTTCAGACCTAACGTACCAGATACCTCATATCCCATACAGGAGTAGCCATATTCTAAATGATAGGTGTTTCGTACCGTCGGGTTCCATATACGCTGCAGGTCACCTGGAAGCGATCCCGCTGAACCAATAATGATACTGTCAGGAGCAATGGTGTCATTAATAGTAAGCAGCGCGGTCGTTTGTGCTAATTCTGTATTTAACGTATCTGCATATTCATTGAGTACTTCTTGAGAGAAATGATTTTTTACTTCAGGATCAAAATCCTCTCTGCTAAATGTTACTTTGCCTAGACGGTCGCGCTCCGCTGCCCATTCTTCTTTTAATTCCGTTATCGTGCCGCCAAACTCACTCGTATAGTCTTCTAATAGCGGTGCCAGCTGCTCTAACGTTGTTTTCGCATCTGCGACCACTTGAAACGCATCAAGCTTATACGCCTGCATTCGGCTGACATTAATATTCAGAAATTTCGTTTGATCAAATTGAAAAGCCGTTTTGGAAGAAGTCGCAAAGTCAGTATATCTCGTGCCGATTCCGATAATTAAGTCGGCCTGGCGCGCAGCTTTATTGGCTGACAGTGTTCCGGTTATTCCCATGCCGCCAAGGTTATTTTTAAATGTACTTTCTACAGTGGATTTGCCGGCTTGGGTTTCGACCAGCGGAATATTATGCCTTTCCGAAAGCGTTATCAATATTTCGTGTGCTTCTGAATATTTTGCACCGCCGCCCACTAGGATTACCGGCTTTTTGCTTGCTTTTATTAATTCAGCTGCCTCATTTAATTCACGTTCTGTCGGCAATTTCCGATCAAGATAATGGACACGATTGATAAAGAAGCTTTCATCAAAATCATACGCTTCCCCTTCAACATCTTGCGAGATGCAAATCGTTGCGGGGCCGGCTTTTGCCGGATCGGTCATGACTTCAAAAGCCCGCAGTAAACTAGACATCAATTGTTCCGGCCGGGTAATTCGGTCCCAATATCTTGAAACTGGCTTTAGCGCATCATTTGTCGTCACCGCGGCGCTATACTCTTGCTCCACTTGCTGCAACACTGGATCAGGCTGTCTGGTCGCGAAGGTATCACCTGGCAATAATAAGACAGGAATATTATTCGCCAATGCCGTTCCTGCCGCGGCTGTTAAATTAGCAGCGCCTGGACCGACTGACGTGGTCACCGCATAAATTTTTTGCCGCAGCATTTGTTTGCTATACGCAATCGCCGCATGGGCCATTCCTTGTTCGTTTTTTCCTTGGATGATTTTCAATCTTCCGGCCTCCTGCTCAAGCGCCTGGCCGATCCCTAATACATTGCCGTGGCCAAAAATATTAAATACGCCTTCAACAAAGGGGAATTCCCTTCCATCTACGTGAATGTATTGCTGGTTTAAAAACTTAACTAATGCTTGTGCTGTTGTTAGTCTAATGGTTTTCACGATTTTCCCCCACTCCTTATCTCAGTTGTTTCGCTTCAGAGTGTTTATTCAGCAGGTCCTCGATTTCTTCTTTCGATGGCATCGCTTCAGAGGAACTATGCTTGCTGACAACAATCGAAGCTGAAGCGCTTCCATACTTTAGAGCCGTTTCAATGTCTTTGCCGCTGAGTAAAGCATACAGAAAAGCGGAAGCATATGAATCGCCCGCTCCAAACGTTTTTAATACCTTCGTCGGATAGGCTTCACTTTTATATGTTTCGCCTGATTTTGTATAAGCATATGATCCTTCCACTCCATGTTTAATTACAATTAACTCTGGTGAATAGGCAAACAAATAGTCGGTGGTGCTCTCGTTTTGGCCGCCTGTTCTGTTTTCCATCGCATCGTATTCATCCCGGGTACCTATGACAACATTTGCCTGCTCTGCAACGAATGAATAATAAACGGCTGTTTGCTCTGGAGAATCCCATGAATATGGGCGGTAATCCAATTCAAATACTACTTTTATGTCATTTTTCTTAGCTATACTTACCGCTTTAAATACCGCTTCACGTGATGGGCTTTTCGATAAAGCAGTACCTGACACTAAGAGAAGTTTTGCTTTTTTTATATAGTCCTCGTTTACTTCTGACGGATCTAAATAAAGATCGGCTACATTTTCCCGATACATTAAAATGCTGCATTCTTCCGGACTTTTAATCTCTGTAAAGGTTAAGCCGCTTTTATGTCCCTCTTGATCTATGACGAGATTTGATGTATCAATTCCGCAATCACGCATGTATTTCTCAATAAATCGTCCATGCTGATCATCTGAAATTTTTCCGATAAAACCTGCTTTTAATCCCAATTTAGAGCTCCCTATAGCAATATTAGCCGGGGAACCACCCACGTATTTTGAAAATGTCATCGTTTCTTCCATTGGACGGTTATACTCTGTTGCATTCAGATCGATGCAAGCGCGTCCGATTGCGATAAGATCATATTCTTTTTGACTAGTAAATTCGTATTTCATCTCCGATCACTGCTCCTTCCCTGATTAGTTGCTTGCCAGTATCCATTCATGATCTGGATCATTGTGAAACTTCCACGTCCGCGTCGGTCCGGCCATTACATTTAAATAATAGGAAGTATAACCTGCAGGTACGCCGACCGGGTGATAGCCTTCCGGCACGATCACGACATCACCGTTCTCAACTGTCATCGTTTCATCCAACGATCGATCATCTGTATATACTCGCTGGAATACAAATCCTTGCTTTGGATTCATTTCGTGATAATAGGATTCTTCTAAAAATGACTCCTCCGGCAGGTTATCCCGATCATGCTTATGCGGCGGATAGCTGGACCAGTTTCCGCTTTCTGTAATGACTTCTACGACAAGCAAACTGTTCGCAGATGGATCTGAATCTGGCAAAATGTTGTGAACTAACCGTTTGTTTTGGCCATCTCCTCTGTTTTCAACTCCATTATCAGCAGCTCGAATCAGTTTGGTAGGCAATTGCTTCTCGGATGGTGAGTAGCATAAGGCAACTCGCGCCTGTGTCACCGCTTCCACTTCGAAGCCGCGATCGTTTGACACATACACACTGTCCGTCGGTATTTTTTCAAAAACACTTTCTCTCGTTCCTAAATTTTCAAACGTTTTTTCTTTATCAGTTACGTTGATTTTCCCTGTTACTGCCACGATGCAGCATTCCGTCTTCCCCAGTTCTTCTGAATACGTTGCACCGGGAACCAAATCGACAATTTTAAAGTCGACATATTTTAAAGAAGAATTTTCTGTGGTCACCTCATGGCAGATAGTAACACCTGGATTGATTTCTTTCGTTATCGGTTTTCGCAGCAAGTTACTCATTAGGTTGCCTCCCATTTCTTTCGTGGATTGGATCAACAGAAGAGAATTCTATTATTACAATACTAGGAATTCTCTCTGCAAAAGTTGTTTTATTCAAATGACGGGGATTTATAGCGTGCAGTCACGACTTTCTTCCGTGTATAGAAATCAACACTATCTTTGCCATTCGCATGCAACGTTCCAAAAAATGAAGATTTCCAGCCGGAGAATGGGAAAAACGCCATTGGAGCAGGGACTCCTAAATTCACGCCTAACATACCCGCATCTATATTTTCACGGAAATACCGAATGGCAGAAGCATTTGATGTAAAAATACATGCCCCATTAGCAAATTCAGATTGATTTGCAGTATCAACAGCTTCCTTCAAATTTTTCACACGAATGATTGATAAGAGCGGTGCAAAGATTTCCTCTTTCCAAAGCGTCATATCCGTTTTTATATTGTCGAAGATCGTTGGACCGACAAAGAATCCTTCATCTGAGATATTTGCACGGCCATCACAAAGCATGGAGGCTCCTTCTTCAATCCCTGTTTCGATATATTGTAAAGTGCGTTTTTTATTTTCTTCGCGAATAACCGGCCCTAAAAATACGCCATCATCAAGGCCATTACCCATCTTAATATTTTTCGCTGCTTCTGTTAGTCTTGCGATAAATTTATCAGCAATCCCTTCCTCTACAGTTACAACAGCACATGCCATACAACGCTCACCTGCCGATCCGAAAGCAGCACCAATTATATTCGTGATCGTTTCATCTAAATCGGCATCATTTAAAACAATCGTGTGGTTTTTGGCCCCTGTTAATGCTTGAACTCGTTTTAAATTTTCGCTGCCCCGTTTGAATACGTACTCTCCGACGGGTTTGGAGCCTACAAATGAGATTGCTTTCACTTCCGGATGATCCAATATTCCATTTACGACATCATGCGCACCGTAAACGACATTAAAAACGCCTTTTGGAAGGCCTGCTTCTGTAAATAATTCGACCAATTTTTCTGTCAATAATGGTGTTCTTTCAGATGGTTTTAAAATAAACGTGTTACCAAGCGCGATTGCCATCGGGAACATCCAGCAAGGCACCATCATCGGAAAATTAAAGGGTGCAATTCCACCGACAACTCCGACTGGATAACGGTAATTTGCTGCTTCTACATCTGTCGCAATAGAAGCTAGTGAATCTCCCATCATCAAGGACGGAGCGCCTGCAGCAAATTCGACATTTTCAATGCCACGCTGAACCTCGCCTAATGCCTCCGTTAAATTTTTTCCATTCTCAATCGTAATTAACTGAGCCAATTCTTCTTTATGTTTGGTTAATAGCTGCTGATAATTAAAGAGAATTCTTGCACGTCGTGGAACGGCTACCTTTTTCCATTTTTCGAACGCTGTCTTTGCAGCTTCTACTGCATAATCCAGGTCTTCTTTCGGCGAGAGTGGAACTTGTGCAATCACTTCTTTCGTTGCCGGATTATAGACATCCTCATAATGCGTCGCATTGCTCTCAACCCATTCACCATTAATATAATTTTTCATTTTCACTGTTACTGCTTGTGACACGTTTATTTCCCCCTTACACAGGTTGTTTAGAATTATTAAAAATAATAGCTGCCAAAGTTTCGTAAAGCTCAGAACAGGTATCTGGAAGGTTTTAAAAAACAAGTTCATTTATCTTGAATTATAAAAACACCACCTCTTCCCACCAACCATTGTTATATTTTGAGTATATATTGGTTACTTCTTATAAACATCATATAATTTAAAACGCTTTCAGTCAATTAAAATACAAACTTTTTGTATTATTTTTTATTTATTCTTCTTACAACATATCAGACAAAACAAGAACTCCCTTACTTTTCACGTTAAAATCAAAGAAATTGAATGTCGATCTATTAAAAAGAGACTGATAGATTTGAGCGACCCATAAGGAGAAAAATTTGGATTTTCAAAGGGGTTAAACGCTTTTCCCCAAAACATTCACTTTGATAAGAAGAGAAAATATAACGATAGATTTTCTTGTGTGCTTTTTATCGAATAAGTTGAAGTAATGTATTATTTGAAACCTGATTCCCCCTAACCTCGTCAAAACAATGAACGGTGATAAGGGGGAGAAAAAAGCGGGGACACCTATGAAAAGAGTATGGTAAAGATCAAGAATTAGAAGAGATTATGCATGTATATGGAGACGAGCTCGTGAACTCACATTTATGGAAATCTAAGAGTAAGGAAGGATGATAAGAAATGAAAAAGGTATTAGTTGGTACAGTCGCATTGTTATCATTAGCAGGGGTTTCTGGACAAGTTTCAGCAGCAGAAACTAGCACTGTGGGGGCTAAAAGTTCCCTTCAAGCACAAGCTGAAACACAGGTAGCAGCTGTCTCCTCTCAAAAAGGGGTAGCAAAATCAGAAACACGTCCCTCTTTGAGCATAGGTTCCAACTCTAGTTATGTGGATGATCTGCAGCAAATCCTTAAAGATTTGAAATATGATACAAGTGTGGATGGTATTTTTGGTCCTAAAACTCAAGCGGTGGTAAAACAGGTTCAAGCTGATCATAATCTATCTCAAGATGGTATTGTTGGTCCATTAACGTGGGCAGCGTTAGACCAAAATAAAGTAGAAAGACAACAATTTACCGTGGATGATGCGATTGCAATAGGTCAAAAAAAGCTAGGTAAAAACATTGTATTCGGTGGTGACGGTAGATTAGTAAAAGATAATAAAAAACAATCCTATTATCAACTCAAAGCGGCGAATAAGGACTGGATAGATGAAGGTGGTTCAGGCACAATTGGCTGGTTCCATATCTATAAGGACGGTCGCGTAGTAGAAGAATAAAGATAGAATAACATTTCGTTATAATGACTACGAACCAATGAAATTTATGAATTCCATGGGTTTTACTTTCACTCCTTATCATGTTTGTTATGGTAACAAAAAAACAGGTTGGGTGTCTTTTAGGTACCCAACCTGTCGGACAACTTATTCTTTGAATGAGCCGCATACTTTCAATGAAGGAATGCGGCTTCTGACTGTTTAAAAGTAAATAACTTTATTTGTATTAAACATTTGCAACATTTTCGGTGTATTTACATGTTGGATAGTTGGAACAACCAATAAATTGGCCATTTTTCGACTGCCTGAGCACCTGCCGAATTGCGGAATGCAAGGGGAAAAGGGTGGAGATTTTTCCCTTGAATGGGAAAGGAAGAAAAGTTTCTTTAAGCTACTAAAAGTGAGTTTAATCGTAGTGAATCCTGCCCTAGGCATGTTTTTATCAAATCGCATTTATTGCCCTAGATCGGGAATTTATACCTTAAACCTTCTTCCCGGTCAGAGGGCTCATTTCGTCAAACCTAGGATAAGAATATTGATGAAAATCTACTGTCTAAATCACCAAAAAATCCTTATACCCAATTCTCTTTCGCTTTATTACGTATCTCATCGATCAGAATCCGTGCACCTTCCGGACTTAATACAATGTTTCCATCGCCAAATTCCATGTTATTTTCGCTTACCTCTCCTGTTATCAAACAAGCTTTTACAGGACTGTATTTCTTTAGAATAATCTTATCTTTTTCAACAAAAATCTCGATCGGATCTTTAATTTGAATCCCTAGCGTACGACGCAGCTCCTTAGGAAGTACAATTCTTCCTAAATCATCAACTTTTCTTGTCACACCTGTAGCTTTCATCACTACATCCTCCAATTTTTTAAAGGGTATATTTTTATTAAATTCTATTATACCGATAAATTAGGAGATTGAATAGCAACATGTTTAAAAAGAATTCTAGTGTACTTGTTTCACATGCTGAAACTTCGGGAAATCTATTCCATTCTCTTAGAGAGCGGGGGCTTAACCAATTAAGCCACGTCTTGTTCTAACCATTAGAAGACTATGGATAAACCATAAAACACTTCATCATTTACACATTATCCCATTCATTTTTCTCCATTTTTGTGAAGGTTTAATATCACTGCTAAAATATTCTGAGATGATACTTTCTCAGATACATTTGTCGCAGGTGTATATTCCCATAAATGGGATAGATATCTAATATACTTGTAATCTCTATATACGTTCTAACAAGCTGATCAAATACCTGTCCAGCCGTTCCATTATTAGTTTGTCTGTCAGCCCTGTAACACCAAAAGCCGGCCAGCCGGGATATACTTCGGGCGGCCCATCTACTATATCCGCTAATGATAATATATCCCAATATGGATCGTACTTATAATACAGCCCCGCGGAATTTTCATAAGCTGATAAAAATAAATCAGCGGTTTGGATTCCGAATAACATAGCCAGGTTCACTCTGCAATGGCCAACGTCAATACCTGCCGGACCTTTACAAGAATTGACCCAATCGACAACGCCGCTCACTGTATTCTCTGACCACAATACATTGGTAGGATGGTAATCCCGATGGATGAAACACTCTTTCGACTCGGGACGTGGCCCCTTTAGTATTTCAATCGCGCTCTTCCATAAATCCGGGACACTCGACCAGCCTGGAATCTCCAGAGAAGCGATATCGTGATAGGTAAAGTATGTCCAAGGAAAGTCATCAGCTTCGATCGAATGAATCTTTACCAATGCATCTGCCAGCTCATTTACCCATCGGGTCATACTCTCCGGCCTTAATTCTACCGTCCCTTCCAGCTTCGTCATCAATACGGCCGGCACGCCGCATTCAATTCCCGTTTCATCAAATGCGATGATGTGGGGCGTCTGCACACCAGTCCGAGACGCCACCCGAAGACTTTCTGCTTCATGAAGCGCTAAGTCTGGTTCAGCACGCAGCCAGTCAGCATTGGTGAACAGACGCAAGACAAATTCTTTTTCTGAATGATCGGCTCCTACAGAAATCCTGTGAACCAGAGACGACATCCCGCCATGAAGTTCTTGAATCGATTGTATGGAAGCATCAGGGCCAACAGATTGGATGACCCATTTTAACACTCGATCCGGCAGCATATGTCCAGAAGCTTTCTTCATTGAAACGTTTTCTCCCGAATAGCATCGGCCTCTTGAATACTCTCTTTTAACCAGATTGGCGCCTTTTCATGATGAAAAATTTCTTCAGCAGTCATCCAAAAGACAGATTCTACTTCATCCGGACTTTTCGCAAAAGGCTTCCCTTCATCAATTTCACACAAAAACACGATATCGATCACCTCTCGGTCGTTATCAATTACAAACGAAGTGTTTCTAACATACATTAGATTTTTCACTGTGATACCTACCTCTTCATACATTTCCCTTTTCAACGTTCTTTCTAATAGATCATTGGAATCTCCTTCCTGATCTACTGTACCGCCAACAAGAGAAAGAAGGCCGCCGGCGTGTGCTTCCTTAGAGCTGCGTTCAATGACCAGCCATTTGTTTTCTTTACATATTGCTCCTTCTACGTTTATGATAAACATCATTTCCCCACTCCTTTTACTTGCATTCTTTTACCTTCGCTTCGAAGAGAAAGAAATCCTTCAAGTAGGAATGATATATAAGTGAAGGAATTAAGCTGCAAATCGCGAATCGTAAATAAGGAGCCACAGCTTCTTTTCTCACCGCATTTGACGTGGGGATCGGTATAGGGGCAATCATACTTGGCTGGGTTTCGCAATATACTGGGTATCGGGGCCTGTTCATAGTCAGCGCTGTGTCTGTTGTTGTCTCTTTGTTGATTTTTATTGTTTTCATAATGCGGCTACCTAAGAGATCAGGTTTCTGAAAAAATTGAAGGGGTGAGAAGGATGAAAAGTAAAATCACAATGATTTTACGTATTGTATTTGGACTTATGCTTTTAGCTTCTGGTTCGATTGTTGTATTCAACTTGGTGCCTCCGATGGAATATCCTGATCCTGTGGCGAATAATTTTTTGATGGCTCTTGAAAACACTGGATATATTCTGTTCATCGTCGGTTTATTGAAGCTTCTTGTTGGTTTATCGTTAGTCATCAATCGCTTTGTTCCTCTAGCGCTTGTTATCTTCATGCCTATTACAGTAAATATGATTTTGTTTCACGCATTTCTGGACATTACCACCATTCTTCCTTCACTGATCATTGGTTTTCTAAATGTTTTCCTTCTTTTTTCAAACATAGAGAGCTATCGTCCGCTTTTCAAACCAAAAAATAATTATTTGCGAGCGAGAGATTAACTTATCCTCCTTTAAAAATCCACATGCATAGCAGGTTATGCGTGTGGATTTCTTCTTTTAATTCTGACTTGAGATCTTTCGGGGCTTATAGTTGATTACATCTGAGGAATAAATTCCGATCACAACCATTCCTCCAATTGTTTTGGCACGTATTAGAATCGGTTGGTTATAAATGTTTTTAAATGAAAAATCGGGACCATACCAGCTTACGGTTGCGTCACGGCCAGGCGGAACATAGGGAACCTTCTTGCTGTGGGAATAGCGTTGGGTAATTTGAACGCCCGCGCTGTCAATGGCATTGAATAAGGTTGAAGACACTTGGCAAATCCCACCGCCGATATCTTCTGCCATTTCACCTTTTACGATGACAGGCGCCCTCATGTATCCTTTGCTTTCTGTTCGCTTGCCAACCACTTGATTAAAGGAGAACTTTTCTCCAGGGAAAACAACAGAATTATTTATTGCATCGACAGCAAGAATAATATTGTGAGTACGGTTTTTGTTATTCTTATTGAAGTACGTCACGTATTGGCCAATTTTTTGAATCCGTATATGAGAAAGCAATTCACTGTCTACTTTTGGATTTATCGGAAGCAACGGAACATCTAATTCTTTTGATCCGTTTGCGTACAGATAGGAAGTAAACTCTTCTCTGAATTTTTTTCGATAAAGCTTATAGCCTGCTTCGCCTGGCACTATTCCCCCATGGTCATTCAATACTGCATTTACAGGCTCGTGATAAATTTTTTGGTTAAGTGTTTCAATAAACTGATTGTATTTATTCTCATCAATGATCGGCACCCCAAACAGCGGTGTTGTCAAATCGGCTCGATTAACAATGGCTACCGTCTGCCCTTGATGGCTTATTGTTAAATTGTCAGGAGTATTCATTTGGTGAACCATTAATAAAAGCCCGGCAATCCATGCTAGCCGCATAAAGCAACCTCCTGATGATACGTAAAATGAATAAGATATGTATAACTTTAGAATGATTTTAAATGTGATTGTTTATGTATACCTTTTATATCCAGAAAATAACGTAAAAAAAGAGCGCCCCTATCTTAAAGGAGCACTCCTGTCTTTTTATATTTTAATATCGACTTTTGACTGTTTCTTAAGCTCTTCAACCTTTGTTACAAGCTTTTCTTGTTTCTTTTGCTGCTCAAGCTGTTCTTTGATTTTAGGTTTTATTTCCTCTAGTTTTGGAGGCTTTTGACCTGTGCTGTTTCCTTGCTGGGAAATTTGATCATAGTATTGTTGAATTTCTTTGTCAGTTGCTTCATCTACTTTTATTTCTTTATCAACATACTTTTGGAATGTAATGCTTTCAGCAAATTGAGCTTTAAGCTTGTCAGCATCTAAACCTGCTTGTTTTACAGCATCGTTAAATTCTTTCTCACTTTTGTATTGTTTCTTGCTTTCTTCTAGTTGTTTGTTTACTTCATCATCAGATGCTTTATAGCCTTTTTTATCCGCATCTTGAATTAGAAGCGTTTGTCCCACCAAGCTGTTGATAGTTTGTTCTTTTATTTGCTTTGCCGCTTCTTCGGACGTTGGATCTTGTCCCATTTGTTGAAGCTGGGATTGTGATGAAGCTAGTACAGCATTGTAGTCACTGCCCAAAAGCTCCTTGTCATTTACAATAGCAACGGTTTTGCTATCTTCAATTTTTTGCTGCTCCATTTTCTTTTGCATTTCTTCCATTTGCTTTTGCTGATCCTGCTGTTGCTTTTGCTGATCCTGCTGATCCGCTTGAGCAGTATTTTCATTTTTATTCTCTTTTGGTTTATCACCTTCAGCATTGGATGAGCATGCAGTTAGTGCAAAAGCCAACAATCCTATAAATAATGGAAATATCAATTTTTTCATGATTTTTCTCCTTTCGTAGCTAAGAAGTATAATTTCCTATTGCGAGAAAATCATCTAGTGCGCATTTTATATGATATTGGCATAAAAATAAACCATTTCTGCCTATTCCCCGGATCTGTAATAGAATTGAAAGGTTTTTGTAATAAAAAGCTTACAAAATTAACCTGAATATTGTATTGAATATAGCAAGCTATGGCGATATATATAAAGTGGAAAAAATACCCTGCTCAAACTAAAACCTTTGGGCAGGGTCAAAAAACGTACTTTCGTATTAAATTAAATACACACGCGCTTCATACGGCCGCAGGGCTTCCGGTTGATTCTCCTGCGAATAATTGCTAATCAACAATTCCTTACCGTCTGCTTTATCGAGAGACGGATAGTCAAAATCGATCTTTTCAGGAGAAAAACTGCATAATACCACTAATTTCTTGCCTTCGTAATGCCTCTCATAAGCAAAAAGCTGTGGATGTTCTTTAAAAATAAGCTCGTATTTGCCATGCACGATGATCGGATATGTTTTTCTGAGCTGGATGAGCTTCTGATAATAATAAAAGACAGAATTTTTATCGGCTAAACATTTTTCCGCATTAATGTCATTGTAATTCGGATTCACTTCCAGCCATGGATTTCCGGTGGTAAACCCTGCATGCTCCGTTTGATCCCACTGAACAGGCGTACGGGCGTTATCCCGGCTTCTGGCCTTTAGAGCATTCATGATTTTCTCTTCATCCCACTTGGCACGGTTTTTTAAATCATAGTAGGAGTTTATCGATTCAATATCATTAAAATCATGTACGGATGTAAACTCACTGTTGGTCATTCCCAGCTCTTCACCTTGATAAATATACGGTGTGCCTTTCATCATATGAAGCAGGGTCGCGAGCATTTTAGCTGACTCCACCCGATACTGGCCATCGTTTCCAAAGCGGGAAACAACCCTTGGCTGATCGTGGTTATTCCAGTACAGGCTATTCCATCCTGTTGTTTCCAAGCCATTTTGCCACCTGGACAATATTTCCTTTAATTCATTCAGCTCCCATGCATTATTACTCCATTTTCCTTCTTCTACTCCATCTCCGACACCCATGTGCTCAAATTGGAACACCATGTTGACTTCGTTCCGGCTGCTATCCGTGTATTTCCGGGCCTCTTCCACGTCGACACCCGGCATTTCCCCGACAGTCATCAGATCGTAACGGCTGAGAACTTCCTTGTTCATTTCCTGAAGGTAGTCATGTATCTTCGGACCGTTCATAAAGAAAGGTGCACCGTTTCCGAATTCTTTTCCGTGAGATTTCTCTCCATCCGGCAGGTCTGGGTGTTTGGAAATAAAATTGATGACATCCATTCGAAATCCGTCGATGCCTTTCTCCGCCCACCATGTCATCATTTTATATACTTCCTGGCGCAGAGCAGGGTTTTCCCAATTTAAATCCGGCTGTTTTTTTGAAAATAAATGTAAATAATAATCTTCTGTTGGTTCATTATATTCCCAAGCCGAGCCTCTAAACATCGACTCCCAGTTATTAGGGGCCTCATCTCCGTTTCCTTCTCTCCAAATATAGAAATCTCTTTTCGGATTATCCTTTGATGATTTCGATTCTAAAAACCACTCATGCTCATCAGACGTATGATTAACGACAAGATCCATCACAATTTTAATACCTTTTCGATGAGCCTCAGCGATTAACTCGTCTATATCCTCCATTGACCCGAACTCCTGCATGATTTCTGTATAATTGCGAATGTCATACCCATTATCGTCATTAGGTGAATCATAGACCGGAGATAGCCATATTACGTCAATTCCAAGAAGTTTTAGATAATCCAGCTTAGAAATAATGCCTTGAATGTCTCCAATTCCGTCTCCGTTGCTGTCTTTAAAGCTCCTCGGGTAAATTTGATAAACGACCGCTTCTTTCCACCATTGCTGTTCCATCGTTTCTCCCCCTTTTTGAGTAAACGTTTACTTTGTAGACAAAATTTTTAATATCGTTTAACCGATTGTCTTTCAACGATTTTATGAGGCATTATGATGCTGTTTAATTCTTTTCCGGATTGAATATGATCACACAGCATCTCTACAGCCATTTTCCCCATTTCTTTCAGCGGCTGGGCAACTGTCGTTAAAGGCGGTACTGCCATTTCTGCGAGCTTTAAATTATCATAGCCGATGATTGAAAGCTCTTCAGGTATGCTGACATGATTCTGGTAAGCGGCCGAAATAACGCCAAGCGCTATCTCATCGCTGGCGGCAAAAACCGCTGTACACTGGCTCTTCACATTCTTTAAGATTTCATACCCTTCTAGTCCATCTTCAAAACTAAAACCATTCACTTTAATAATATTTTCCTCTTTAACCGGGAATCCTGCTGAAGTTAAAGCTTGTGTGTACCCTTTTATTCTTGTACTGCCGGCAATCGGATCAGATATCGGTCCCGCAAGCATCGCGATATCCCGGTGGCCGCTCTGAATGAGATAATTTACTGCTGAAAAAGCTGCAAATTGATCATCCGTTTTAATATAAGGCAATGGATACATTTCTGACTTCGTTGAAATCAAAAGCACAGGGATGCTCGTGTTTAAAAGAAATTTCGCCGTCTCCTCGCTGACCATTTCACTAACGAAAATAATACAGTCGACTTGTTTTTCGGCAAGCATCTTTAAATTTCGCAGCGTGCGCTCCTGCTGGCCGTCTGTATTACAAATAACGACACTAAAGTCTGACTTATAAGCAGCTTCTTCAATACCTGACAACACTTCACCAGAATACATATTCGACACATAAGGAAACACAACTCCAATGGACTGTGTTTTCTTGTTAATCAGTCCCCTGGCAACGGCATTCGGTTGATACCCGAGTTCCCGAATAACGGACAGGACTTTTTTGCGCGTTTCTTCACCATAACCCTTTTCGTTATTTAATATTCTTGACACTGTTGCTATAGAGACATTGGCTTTTTGGGCAACATCTTTGATCGTTGGTTTCACAATGATCACACCTTCGAGTAAACGCTTTCTTATAAAGAGTATATAAAACCACTCGAACATAAGTCAACAAAAAAATAAAAACTCTGACGAATCAAAGGTTCACGTGCAGATTTCGTCAGAATATAAAATATTTAGGAGTTGACAAAATGAAATTTGCAAAATAATCTAGAAAATAGGGAAAGCGTTTACGTAAAATGTAAGCGTTGTACAACAAGGGGGAATTGATGGGAATGAAATGGTTAACTATTTTTTTGCTAAGTTTCTTGTTTTTATTCATCACAGGCTGCAATAGTCATCCTACAGTTTCATCAGAAAAAGTCACAAAAATCGAATTTTTTTCTAACAAAAGTGAAAACATAACCATCCTTAAACAGCTCATTGAAAAATTCGAGAAGGAAAACCCAGAGATAAAAGTTCAGCTAATTGCCCCGCCTGATGCGGATACCGTTATTCGCACACGAGTGGCCAAAGAAAGCCTTCCGGATGTTATGTCTCTCGGCACTTTCAGGGATATTGCCAAAGCAGGCGTATTAAGAAACCTGGCCGATGAAGAAGTCACCAAAAAGATTGAGCCTACTTATCTAGACATTCTCGCCACAGAAAATAATTTAAAGAAAAACGAAATAATCGGCCTTCCCTATAGCGTAAACGCCAACGGTCTCGTTTATAACAAAGACAAATTAAAACAGCTGGGCTTCGGTGACCCGCCAAAAACGTGGGATGAATTTATATCAATGCTTGATACAGCCAAAGAAAAGGGAGAGGTTCCCATTCAGTTTACATTAAAAGACAGCTGGACCGCTCTCCCTATTTTAAATTCTCTTGCTGGCAATTTGCAGAGCGAAAATTTTGCAGAAGAAAAAAACGAGAAGCAAACATCTTTTGGGGAACAATACGGCGTTATTGCTGACAGAATGCTTCAGCTTCTCGAATATGGCCAGGACGACATCTTTGGAAGAAACTATGCCGACGGAAGCGTCGCCTTTGCAAAAGGAGAAGGTGTTTTTTACCTGCAAGGCAACTGGGCCGTTCCAGAAATTTTGAAAAACAATCCTGATGCGAACATTGGAATGACAGCGTTTCCTTCATCCGATAAAGAAAGTGAGAACAAACTGGTGACAGGTATTGATACGACATTGCTTATGTCAAAGCATGCCGAGCATCCCGAAGAAGCGATGAAATTTATCAATTTTCTTTTCGAACCGGAAAATGTAAAAGCATATATTGAAAACCAGAACATGTTTGCAACATCCGGCAATGTTTTTCAGGAAAACAAATACCTAGAAGGGTTACAACCTTATTTCGAAGACAACCGGGTTACTGGATTTCCCGATCATGCATATCCCCTTGGATTAGGACCGGAAAACCTTGTGCAGGAATTTCTGATTACGAAAAACAAAGATAGGTTTCTAAAAAAATTGGATCAAGAATGGGATAAGATCAATGAGAGAAGCCGGTTTTAATAGAGCTCTTATTAAACGAGGAGGATCATTATGAAATCTACAAAATTCTACTTGATATTAACCTTGCCGGCGCTGCTTTTATTTATCATTTTCCACACGTTTCCCGTTCTCCAGGGAATGTACTACAGCTTTACGAATTATGCCGGCTTCGGAAGCTATGAATTTGTTGGTCTGAAAAACTACTTTCTTGTCTTTCAAGATGAACGGGTACTAAAGTCATATCTTTTTACTTTTCAGTTCGCTATTGTATCCACTGTTTTGGTTAATGCTCTGAGTCTTTTGATCGCAATCGGCTTGCATAAAATCAATCGGTTAAAAACATTTTTCAGAGGCATTTACTTTATTCCTAATATTTTAAGCGTTCTCATTGTCTCCTATATTTTCAACTATATTTTTGCTAATATCCTTCCTGAAATCGGTACTTCTTTAGGAATCGATGGATTATCAAAAAATATATTAGGAGATCCGAATCTGGCATGGATTGGAATTGTTGTCGTAGCCGTCTGGCAATCAATTGCTTTTAATACGATTCTCTATCTCGCCGGCCTTCAAACTGTGGATGAAGATATCTATGAAGCAGCCGAAATTGATGGAGCAAATGGCTGGAGAAAGTTTTGGAAAATCACCTTTCCGCTTATTGCCCCATTTTTTACGATAAATATGGTGTTGGCAATGAAAGGGGCTCTTATGGTGTTCGACCAAGTTGTCGCGTTAACAGGTGGCGGACCCGGAACAGCTACAGAATCGATTTCTTATCTGATTTACAAAGGCGGATTTGCAAGCGGACAGTTTGCTTACCAATCTGCAAACGCAGTCATATATTTCATTGTCCTTGCAACAATTTCCATACTACAAATCAAATTGCTGCAAAAAAGAGAGGTTGATATGTAAATGAAGAGAAATTTCATCATAACCATACTCTTAGCTATAGGTGCACTATTCATTCTGTTTCCGCTATATTTAGCTGTGACCGTTGCATTTAAAACGCCTGAAGAATTGGCTCAATCATTCGTAAGTCTTCCGAACCAACTCTCGCTTTCAAACTTTTCTGAAGCAATTCGGCTGACCAATTTTTATAACGCCTTTAAAAACAGTGCTTTCATTACCATTAGTGTAGTCATTTTGACGCTTTTGACGAATTCAATGGTAGCTTACGCGATTGCTCGTAATATGCATAAACGCTTCTATCGATATATCTATTACTTTTTTATCAGCGCCATGTTTATTCCATTTCCGATTTTAATGCTGCCCATTGTGAAACAAGCCGGTTCTCTTGGGATGGATAACCCAATCGGATTAATCTTTCTTTACGTAGTTTATGCCCTTTCTTTCAATGTCTTTGTTTATGTAGGTTATATTAAATCCATACCTATTGCCTTGGAAGAAGCAGCGATTATTGACGGTGCCGGACATTGGAAAATATTTTGGAAAGTCATTTTCCCTTTGCTCACTCCAATCAATGCAACTGTCGCCATCCTGCAATGTTTATCAACATGGAACGATTTTTTGCTTCCGCTCGTGTTATTAAGCGATCCCAACCAAGCGACTCTGCCTCTGACACAATTCGTCTTTCAGGGACAATTCAGCACCAACTATAATCTCGCCTTTGCTTCATATTTAATGGCACTGCTTCCGATGCTTGTTGTTTACATGTTTGCACAAAAGTGGATTATTAGCGGTGTGACGCGTGGATCGGTTAAATGATAGACAAATAGTAGAAATATAGCACTCACCAAGGCTGCTTTAGAATAATTAAGCGGCCTTTCCACTGTTTTTTCTAAACACAAAATCCTCTCACTCTCCCTTTCAAAACTCCTTCTATAATGTGCTAATACCTTATGCCTATACTTCCTATTTATAAGCAATTATTAATAAATTGCTCGAAAAGGAGTATCGAACCATTTACAGCAACCTAATTAATATGTTAAATTTGAAATACATAAATTTTATTTATTTTTATAGGTTTATGCATCCGCTTTCTTATTAGTCTAAAGGATTTGTAATCTATTTGATAATTTGAATACGGTTCCAGTAAAATGAAAACTTCAGTAACTAGAAAAGATAGCTCAATTGATTTTGAAAACGCATCCTTGGATTAAGTGTAAGGTAACATACACACTTCTATGAAAGCCATTTCATTATTGTGAACGATTACACAATTTTTCAAGAAATGGAGAATCTCAATGACCCTTAAATATTATTGTTTACCAATTAACTGTTGATGCAGCAAAAAAAGAGGGAGGAACACTATAATGGATATTTTAAAAAGAGCAGTACTTTATCTAGGCGGACTCTTTGTTTTGGCATTTGGTGTTGTATTAATGATTAAAGCAGATGTAGGAACTGCCCCATGGGACGCTCTGTATGTTGGTTTAGCGGAGAATGTCGGATTAACTGCAGGTTCTTGGATATTTATTGTTTTAGGTATACTTATTGTCATTAACAGTATCATTAGAAAGGCTTTGCCAAACGTTGGAGGATTTATCCCTATCATTCTTCTGGGGTTTTATGTAGATTTATTAAATTTAAATCTTTTAAGCTTCATAGAACTTGAAAGTCTCCCTCTTCGCTGGGGCTTATATCTCGCTGGCATTGTCATTCTTGCATTAGGAATTTCCATCTATCTTCAGGCTCGGTTTGCACCGCTTCCAAATGATGAACTGATGCTGGCTCTTTCAAAACGATTTGGATGGAAAATGAGTACCACAAAAACAGTTGGAGAAGGAACAGCCTTTATACTTGCTATTATTTTCCGAGGTCCTATTGGAATTGGTTCAATCGTCAGTGTCCTGCTTTTAGGATTCTTAGTCGGCATGTTTAACAACCTAATCGAATCAGCAAAATCAAAAAACAGCAGTACGAGTGTCAGCAAACAAAACCAAGCTGTGTCCTAGATTCCAAAAGACTGCCCGAAATTTTCGGGCAGTTTTTTTGTTTACAGAAGGAAATAATAATGAAATCAAGAAAAGAATACAGAGGTATGTTATGGCAAGGAGGAATTCCGATGACTTTAGAAATCAAAATATATAAAACACTCGGAGATTTTCTAAAATCCCGCCGGGAACGAATTCAACCTGAGGAGGCCGGTATTCTAGGCTCCTACGGAAGAAGGAGAACACCAGGATTGCGCAGAGAAGAGGTTGCTCAGCTGGCAGGTGTCAGCACAACCTGGTATACGTGGCTGGAACAAGGGAGACACGTTTCAGCTTCAAGAGAAGTAATTGAAAGTATTGGCAGAGCCCTTCAATTATCCCCCGATGAGCAACATCATTTGCTCAGGCTTTCTCATTATAGCGAGCCAAAGAACCCTTCCAACCAATCAGAAATTATGGATACCGGGCTGCAAAGAATCATTGATCATATGCCATACCCTGCAATTATTGCGAACAACCGGACAGTAGTGCTTGCATGGAATAAGATGGCTTCAAAAATAATCGCTAATTTTGACGAAATCCCTTCTGAAGAACGGAATATGACCCGTTTAATATTTTTGAATCCATTCCTGCGTAAGAATTTGGTTAATTGGAATGAATTTGCCCAATTTTCAGTAGCGGTATTTCGTTCGAATTTTGATCAACAGCCTGGAGACCCTTGGTTTGAAGCTTTTGTCCGGAAAATCTGTAAGGAAAGCAAAGAGTTTTCGGATTTATGGCAACTTCACGATGTCCAAAGAAAGACAGCACGGAAATTGACATTCAATCATCCCGAAGAAGGAATCATATCGTTTCAATTGAACAGTTTCGGCCACATTAACGGGAATGCCGATCTCCATTGCTGTGTGTTTACACCTCTTTCGGATTGATCTCCATCCAGGTAGTTTTTATACCAGTATAATTGAACACTGTTTGCCTCTCTCTTTGTTTCATAAAATATGAATATAAGAAACAAGGAGGCATGAAAAATGAAAGCAGTTGTAATCGATCAATTTGGCAACCCCGAAAACTTACAGCTTCGAGAATTACCCGACCTTCTGCCCGATCCTGGAATGCTAACGATTGATGTTGTTTATGCCGGGGTAGGTTACGTCGATATTTTGCTTCGCAAAGGGGCATTTGGTACGAATTTTCCGATGCCTTTGATTCCGGGTTTAGAAGTGGCGGGATATGTACGTGAGGTCGGGGAAGGTGTCGAAGGATTTTATACTGGCCAGCCGGTTGTATCAATGACGTTGATGAATTTAGGCGGCTATGCTTCGCTTGCCCATGTATCACCTGATTTGACTATCCCGCTTGATCAATTGGGGGCTGATCTGAGTCTGGATGCTGCAGCAGCTTCCATAGTGAATCTCACAACAGCTTATATGGCTATTAAACATGTAAATAAAATGCAGGTAAATGACACGATCCTTGTTTCATGAGCTGTCGGCGGACTTGGCAGTTTCTTAGGGCAAGTGGCAAAGAAATTAGGAGCAGGCAAGGTTTTCGGAACTGTCGGAAGTGCAGAGAAAATGAAGTGTGGTGCATCATTCGACTATGATGAATTGTTTCTCCGATCCGATTTTAAGAAGCAAATCCTTCAGGCAACTGAGCAAAAAGGAGTACATACGGTATTCGACCCGGTTGGAGGAGATATGCGGGAACAGAGCTTGGAAGTGCTTCGCCCGTTTGGTCAATTGATTGTTGTGGGGAACGCAAGCGGAAAAGAGGATGTACCCTTCTCTTCGAACCAGCTATGGATGTCCAATAAAAGCGTCTCTGGATTCGCTTTGGGATCTTATGCGCAAACTGCTCCTCAAATCGTTGGAAAAGCAGCTAAAGAGGCCCTGCAAATGCTTGCCAGAAAAGAAATTCACGCAGAAATATTCGGAGTATTTTCATTAGATGAAGTAATTGATGCCCACGTACTGTTAGAAGGAAAAAACACTGTTGGAAAATTGCTTTTGCGAATCAATAATGAATGAGGTGGAATATATGGAGAATCGTTCGTTAGGCCGTTCAGGATTAAAGGTAACTAATCTAGGCCTTGGGACAATGACATTTGGAAATCAAGCCGACAAAAAAACATCATTCGAAATTATGGATAAAGCTTTTGATGCAGGGATTACATTCATCGATACTGCCGATATGTACCCGCTGGGCGGCGAGTGGAGCCAACTGGGTGCAACTGAGGAAATAGTCGGCGGCTGGCTGCAAGGAAAACGGGATCGTGTCGTCCTTGCAACCAAATGCTTCGGAGCCATGGGACCTGGCGCTAACGATAAAGGCCTTAGCCGCAAGCACATCATGTCGGCTGTAGAAGAAAGCTTGCGCCGATTACAAACAGACTATATTGATCTCTATCAAGCCCACATGTTTGATCCATCGACGCCATTGGAAGAAACATTGCGAGCGTTTGACGATCTGGTCACTCAAGGAAAAGTACGCTACATCGGTGTGTCAAATTGGCGTGCATGGCAAATAGCAAAAGCAAACGGAATCGCAGAACAAAAACATTATATGAAAATTGAAAGCGTCCAGCCGCGATACAACCTTTTGTTTCGCATGATTGAGGAGGAGCTCTTGCCAATGTGCAGTGAGGAAGGTATCGGTGTGATTACTTACAATCCTCTGGCAGGCGGCCTTCTCACGGGACGATATAATTGGGGCGATTCTCCTGAAGCAGGCAGCCGCTTTGGACTTCAAGGGCATAATCAAGCAGGATCATTTTACCAGGAGAGATATTGGAAAGAGCCTTATTTTGCAGCGGTAGAAACATTTCAAAGATGGTGTTTGGAGCATAACTATGAGATGGCATCAGCTGCAGTGCGATGGGTTATTCAGCAAGCCGGAATCACATCCGCAATAATTGGTGCCAGCCGTCCGGATCAATTAGATGCGAGCATAAGAGCAACGGAGATGGACGACTTTTCAGCAGACGAACTGAAATGGCTCGATCAGCTGTGGTTCTCCCTGCCAAAACGAAAAGAAGATCGATAGAAGGATATATTCCGAGAATGGTCGGATATATTTTAGTCTTGGGGGATATATTTCCATTTTGGGAGGATATCCCCCTTTCCTGCGGTTTCACCTTTTTAAATCATTAAATATTAGATTTTGCACGCTAAGTATCAAATTCATTCAGAAAAGTTTTTTAAGAAATGATATATGTAAAAATGAGGTATGGCAAGGATTCCTTCTTTTTCAAGCCTAGATTGATAAATTTTGAAAATTTCGTGAAATACATGGTGGAAAAATTCTTGCTAAAAATATCGAAAAAAAGAACAGAACTTTCTTAAGGTAGAAAATTCTGTTCTTTTTTATCAAATTAGTTATTTAAAGAATAAAGGATCCGATTTTTAACTTTGCTCCGGCATCGTATTCCAAAATGTGACTTCATCTAAAGGCAATCTCACCGTCGGATGAGCAGGTTGCGCCGCTTTACCGATTGCAATGAGCATGACCGTTGCATAGCGGTCGGAAATGCCGAATGCTTTTCGGAATTCTGGCTCGCTGTAGCCAGCCATTGGCACTGTATCGTAACCTCTTGCTTTAGCTGACAGCATGATTTGCATTGATACTAATCCCCCATCGATCAGTAAGGAACGTTTCACGATGTCAGAATGAGGATCAGAGTAGTAGCCATTAATATTTTTAATCATCTGACTTTTTGCCTCTTCTGTCATATACCCCGCCTCGACAGCTGCACTATAAATTTGCTCAACTTTTTCTATTGCCTGCGAATCTCCCAATACCGCTATAATTGCAGACGCTTGCACAACCTGTTCCTGATTAAATGCAATCGGTAAAAGAATTTCTTTTTTGGCTTGATCATCGATTACGAGAAAACGCCACGGTTGCACGTTAGCACCAGAGGGCGCCAGTGTCGCTTCTTTCAGGATTTCATTTATTTCATCTTTAGACAATTTCCAATTGGGATCATATTTTCTTACGGAATGGCGATCTCTAATTACATCAGAAAATAACGATTCTTGTTTTACTTTTATTGACATTGTTCTCTCCCCCTAAAATAAATGATTTGCCAAAAGCTACTCTTTCTAAGCGTTGTTACAAAAAATTGTTCAAAATTTATCACAGTTTGCTTTAAAATCTCCCTAGATGTATTCATGATGATTCCAAGTAATAAATTTACTGCAACAATATGTAGCACAGTAAAAAGTAAAAATAAATGCAGCAAGTGATTAACTAACTGCAACTACTTTAAGCACATTATACGAAGAATACTTTTTTAAAGCAACAATAATGCATACAGAAATTACTTCTTTGTTATATTAACCGATTAAATCTGATATGGTATATTGACGAAGAAAATCAAGTGATTTCTGCTCTGCCTCGTTCATGATTTTTTCTATAGCCATGTCCAGTTGTTTGCCAGCTTCATCACAGTTTGTTGTTTCTTCAGTTTCTGTACATTCGCTTTTTACAGCCATATATACATCTGCAAGAGTAATTTCAGATGAAGGTCTCCTTAGGGTATAGCCACCCTCTCTTCCTTCTTTTGCCTCAACTATTCCTGCATTCACTAATAAAATTAATACTCGTCTTAAAAAAGTAGCGTGCGAATTGACTTGACAAGCAATCGATGCACTCGACAACTTCCCTTCACATTGTGATAGCCATACAAGCGCACGAACAGCAATTTTAAAACGAGGAGGTCCAAACGAAATTCCGCGACTCTTTGTGTTCAATTTATTTTCATTCCCTTCATAACCAACCGCTTTCATTTATAAGCTTACCGTAAAGTAATGTGATTTAAAAGTTCAACAAGATCAAATACTGTATTCGGTTCGTTTCTTAGCATATAGTGTTTCAGGTAAAACAAAACCCTTAACCCGGACATTTTACCGCCCCCGATAAAAAACGTATAATAATAGGGAATGATACAGCTGGAGGAAATGGAATGAAGCCAAAAATTGAAGATGTTGCAAAGCTCGCAGGTGTTTCACCAACGACGGTTTCCCGAGTGTTAAACAACCGCGGCTATATCAGCCAAAAGACAAAGGACAACGTACAAAAAGCGATGAATGAGCTGAATTACTTTCCAAACGACTTGGCTCGCTCTTTATTTAATAA
This sequence comes from Bacillus capparidis, assembly GCF_017832095.1. NCBI lineage: Bacteria > Bacillati > Bacillota > Bacilli > Caryophanales > Bacillaceae > Bacillus > Bacillus capparidis. Next base: position 222,265 of record NZ_JAFDST010000003.1, on the reverse strand, counting down.
ACGTACATACTTAATCGGGTTAATCCTACCGACGACGAGCAACCCGTTTTTCGGAGAGCTTACTTTCCATATTGAAAACATATGCGCTTCGCTCGGCTATAAGGTTTTGCTTTGTAACAGCTTGAACCGGATCGATAAAGAAGAGCAGTATGCCGAAATGCTAATGAGAAATCAAGTAGATGGGATTATTGTCGGGACACACAATCAAGGAACGTTTCATTACCACAAGCAAAATTTGCCCATTGTTGCGATTGATCGTTATTTTTCAAATACGATTCCCGTAGTTGGTTCGGATAATTATGCAGGTGGGAAACTTGCGACTGAGCATTTACTCTCTAAAGGATGTAAAAAAATCATTCACTTTAACGCGCCTTTACAAATCGAAGCTCCTGGCCAGTTAAGAAGAACAGCATTTGAAGATGTTTTGAAAAAGCATCATATGGAGCCAGTTACTTATGAAATCGAAACTCCTCTCGGTCACGAAGGCCAAAAAGAAGTGATTCAAAAAGCCTTTGGCGAAATCCCGGACGTTGACGGAGTATTTGCGAGCAATGATTTAATTGCCGCCGTGGTCATTAATGAAGCTAAGAAGCGGGGAATTGACATACCAAACCGGTTAAAGGTTGTTGGCTATGACGGTACCGAAACCGGGAAAATAATGATGCCTCAATTGACAACCATACAGCAGCCGATTGATTTAATTGCAAAAACGGCAATCGAGATTTTACGAAAAGAAATTGACGGTGAATTCGGCACGGCTCCATATGAAACACAGTTGCCTGTTACCCTGTTAGAAGGAAAAACAACATAAAACATTGTCTTTTTAGCAATGTTTTTATTTTTTTATGTCATGCGGTTGACATACGAAAGCGGTTGACATAAACTATTTGTGAAAGGGTTTTCTGAAAACGGTACCTTTCAAGGGGGATGGGATAAATGTCAAAATCAAAGACAATGTATTGGAAATTAAGCGGATATTTCTTCTTTTTCTTTTTCACTTGGTCAGCAAGCTTTTCACTTTTTTCCATTTGGCTAGGACAGGAAATCAATTTAAACGGAGCAGCTACTGGCATTATCTTTTCTGTAAACGCTATCTTCGCTCTGATTATGCAACCGCTTTACGGCTATATTTCCGATAAAATCGGCTTAAAGAAAAACATTCTCTTATTCATCAGCCTGCTGCTTGTATTTGTCGGACCATTTTTTATCTATATTTATGGGCCGCTATTAAAATTCAATATATTAGCGGGTGCGATCGTCGGAGGCTTGTATTTAGGCGTAACATTTTTGTCAGGTGTCGGCGCAATTGAAACCTATATTGAAAAAATCAGCCGGAAATACAAATTTGAGTATGGCAAATCGAGAATGTGGGGATCATTAGGATGGGCTGCAGCCACATTTTTCGCTGGGCAAATTTTTAACATTAATCCGAACTTGAACTTCTGGATCGCTTCTATTTCTGCGATCATATTGGTAGCTATTATTCTATCAGTTCATGTAGAAATGACAGATTTTGAAATCGTAAGGGCAGATTCTGTTTCTATTAAAGACATTGGAAATCTGTTTTTATTAAAAGACTTTTGGTTTTTGATGATGTACGTCATAGGTGTCGCTTGTATTTACGGGGTATACGACCAGCAATTCCCTATTTACTACTCATCCGTATTTTCATCTGAAGCTTTAGGAAATCAAGTTTTTGGGTACTTAAATTCATTTCAGGTTTTCATGGAAGCCGGAATGATGTTCCTGGCACCATTTATTGTGAAAAAAATCGGGGTTAAAAACGGCTTGCTTCTGGCAGGATTTTTAATGGCCTTCCGAATCATCGGATCAGGCATGGTTATGGGGCCGGTCGGTATTTCATCGATGAAATTGATTCATGCGTTGGAGCTGCCGATTATGTTAATTGCCATGTTTAAATACTTGGCAGCTCATTTTGATACCCGGCTTTCATCCATTCTTTATTTAGTCGGATTTCAATTTGCCACCCAAGTAGGCACAACCATCCTTTCACCGATTGCCGGAATGCTTTATGATGATTATGGGTTTCGTAATACGTATATCATAATGGGAGCAGTCGTTCTTTTGTTCACGATTCTTTCCATCTTCACTTTGCTTACTGAGAAAAAACAAACATCCAGAGGAATTCAATTGGAAACGGCAAATCAACCAACAATAGGAGGACTACCTAATGCTAACAACAAATAAAATCGAGCTAGCGAATCAGGCATTACAACAAGCATGTGAAAAAATGAATAAACGTTTTCGGCTTGGTTATCACATAATGGCTCCTGCCAATTGGATTAATGATCCAAACGGACTGATCCAGTTTAATGGAGAGTACCACGCGTTTTACCAGCATCATCCGTACGATGAACATTGGGGTCCTATGCATTGGGGCCACGTAAAAAGCAAGGATTTGGTTCATTGGGAGCACTGCTCAGTCGCTTTAGCACCGGGAGATGAGTGCGATATAGACGGATGCTTTTCTGGAAGCGCAGTAGATAACAACGGAGAGCTGACACTGATCTATACTGGTCATAACTATACAGATAAAGATAATGACATTTTCTATCAAAATCAAAACATCGCAGTGAGCACTGACGGGATTCATTTCACAAAAGTTGGAGAAAACCCGGTGATTGCCGAGCCTCCTGAAGACAGTTCCCATCATTTCCGTGATCCAAAGGTGTGGAAACACGAGGATTCTTGGTATATGATTCTGGGAAATTCGACAAAAGATAACGTGGGACGTGTGATTTTATATCGTTCTGCTGATTTGCGAAAATGGGAATACGTTGGCGTTCTTGCGCAAAGTGCAGGAGATCTTGGGTTCATGTGGGAATGTCCGGATTTCTTTGAATTAGACGGTAAGCACGTTCTCTTGTTTTCGCCTCAAGGAGTAGAAGCAAAAGGAGATTTATATAAAAACCTTTTTCAAACAGGCTACCTTATAGGAGAGTATGACTACGAAACGAACAAATTCGTGCATGGTTCATTCGAGGAATTGGATCACGGACATGACTTTTACGCCGTACAAACTTTATTAGATGATAAAGGCCGCCGAATCGCCATAGGATGGATGGATATGTGGGAATCAAACATGCCGACAAAAGAAGACGGATGGGCAGGTGCGTTGACTCTCCCCCGCGTTCTCACTCTTGGAGAAAACAACAAGCTTCTTATGAATCCTGTAGAGGAAGCAGAATTGCTTCGCGAAGCGGAACACAATGTATGTACAAATCAAGTGATCTCAGGTAGCTTCACAGCTGAAACGAACAGTGAGATGCTTGAAGTAAAAGCCGTTTTTGATTTCACCGGCTCGCGTCCTGAATCAGTTGGGTTAAAGATTGTTGGTGGCCAGGAAGAGACAGTATTAACGTATAACACATCTAACCAAAAGCTAATCCTTGACTGCACGAAAAGCGGAAAGCCGGAAGACGGAGTCAGAAGCGTGACTACAGAAGCTAATGGAGAGCTTGTCTTGCGTGTATTTATCGACCGGTCGTCCATCGAAGTCTTTACAAACAACGGCCAGGCAACATTGACAAGCCGCATCTACCCTAATGAAAGCAGAACAGGTATCGAGCTGTTTTCTGAAAAAGGGGATGTTACGGTCAAAGAATTGACGTATTGGACGCTAAAGGATATTTGGGAATAAGCATGTAAAAGGAAAGGAGCAAGCTGCGATGGGCGCTTGTTCCTTTGTTTTTGTAAATTACATCATGCCGCCAATTCTGTTCATTCTACAGGAACACAAAATAAATCACAGCAGCAAGCACCAATCGATACAAGGCAAACGGGACAAGCTTGATCCGGTTGATCAGCTTTAAGAAAAAACGAATCGATACGAGCGCAAAGAGAAAGGCGCTGATAAAGCCGACAGCGAAAAAAGGAAGAACATCCACTGTGATCGAATCCCAATTTTTTAAGAGTGACAAGCCACTTGCCCCGGCCATAATCGGTACGGCCATAATAAATGTAAAATCTGCCGCCACGCGATGGCTCATTCCGAGAAGAACCCCTCCCGAAATCGTTGATCCCGAGCGTGAGAATCCCGGCCATAAAGCAAAACACTGAATCAACCCAACAGAAAGCGATTGCTTAAACGTTATCTGATCGACAGTTTCCGTTCTTGGTTTGCTGCGCCGGAACCAATCTGCCGTAAGCATGAGGATGGCTCCGAGCACTAGCCCGATGACAACTCTTTCAGCAGAAAACAAATATGTATCAATGTAATCTTCAAAAAGAAATCCAAGTATACCAAACGGCAATATACCTATCAGCACATGAAACAAATTGAAATGGTTTTCGGTAACCGTTTGTCCTTTTATTTTTTTCAAACTGAGCAGATTCAGGAACCGGTCTCTCATGAGAACGACAACCGCAAGGATCGAGCCTAATTGGATGACGACTTTAAATGTATTGGCTGCTTCCTGGGAGAACATCTTTTTTGTTTGAAACAAAAAGTCATCAACAATAATCATGTGGCCGGTAGACGAAATCGGCGCAAATTCTGTCATGCCTTCAACCAGTCCAAGGATAAATGCTACAAAAAGTTCCCACAAATTCACTTGAATCACTTCCTCCATTTTTTATCTAGTGAATATCCAATTTTTTAAAATAAATAATAGATGCCACTAGGCCGATGAGTGACGCAAGAAAAATAGATAGATACGAAAAAATCGGAGAAAATCCAGGGACAAAGCCATTGCTTGCGATGACATGTACGGCCGACCACGGAAACAAAGCCTTATATTCTGAATTGACAATAGCAATGTTCGCCATCGTGATTGCAGCCGTAAAGATAATGGTTGGAACATAATTTTTGAAAAAAAATGTGACCAGCATCGTTGGAGCTGATAAAAGGAAAAGCAGAAATGCTCCAATCATAAACTGTTTGATAGATTGTAATAAGACGTTGATACTCATATCCTCAAACTGAAAGATGAGACCTACAATAAAGGTCAGTACCCAGGCAACCAAAGTTAAAACGATAATCCAAATGAGAAGCAAAACCATTTTACTTGCAATCAGGCTCACTCTGGACACAGGAATGGTTAATAAATTTTTTAATGTATTTTCGGTAAATTCCCTGCTGAACAGATAGGATGTAATTACCCCATATAAAAGTGGCCCGATGAGCATAAGAACGTACATATTGGATTCTCCAAAAGCTTCAACAAAATGAATAGGAATATCAGGTGTTTTGATTTTCGTATTCAATGCGCTGATAAATATCATAACCGGGACTGCCGAAGCGCCGATCACACTGACTAAAAACATCTGAGCCCGCTTTAGTTTTAACAGCTCCGCGTACAACAAATTAACCAATCGTCCCGCCCCCTATCAATTTAATGAAGTAATCCTCGAGGTTGTCCTCACTCACCATGATTCCGGAAACTTCAATGCCCTGTTCCACAAATATGCGGTTTATCTTTCCTTGCTGTCCTAAGTGGGAATAGACACGTATAGTCCCTTTTTCATGAATCTCATAATCTTGGATTTGAAAGTGCGTTTCTAAGAGAATTGCAGCTTTTTTCTCATTCGATACTTGAAACTGGAGGTATTTGCGGTTTCTTTTTCTAAGCTCTGACACCGAGGCTTCCTCCAGCAGCTTCCCTTCATGGATTACTCCAATATGATCGGCTACGTGTTCAATCTCACTAAGAATATGGCTTGAAATGACAATGGTCACTTGTTTTTCATCACATAAATCAGTAAGAAATTTTCGCATTTCCTGGATCCCGATCGGATCTAGTCCATTAATAGGCTCGTCTAAAATCAGTAATTCCGGTTCATGCATGATCGCTGCGGCAATGCCTAGTCGCTGTTTCATCCCCAGCGAATACTGGGACACCATTTTGCGCGGTTCATTATCCAGCCCTACTCGTGATAACGCATACCGGATCGCGTCACGACGGTGAATTCCCCGTAATCGTGCTAATATGGCGAGGTTTTCGCTTCCTGTCAGATTTTGATAAAAACCCGGTGTTTCAATTAGTGACCCGATACGATGGTAAATTTGTTTTGTATATTGATTTACATTATGGTCGAACATTCGGATTTCTCCTGAAGTAGGCCGAACTAGTCCCATAATCATCCGAAGGGTCGTCGTTTTTCCTGCCCCGTTCCTCCCTAAAAGACCGTAAATGCGCCCTTTTGGAACGTGTAAGCTGATTGAATCGACAGCTGTTTGTTGATCAAACCTTCGGGTAAGTCCTTCAGTTTCTAATACCCAATTTTGCATTCCTATCGCTCCTTGCCTTCTTAACTATCTATCATTCTACCCGGCGGTTCTGACATGGAGCTTACTTAATTCTTACTTTTTCTTACTTTCGGAAGAGATACCAGTACAGCGGTTTTTTGAAAAGGATCGCTTTCCATAACAATCGTTCCATTCATTTTTTGGACGAGCTCCTTGGCAATCGCCAGACCCAATCCGTGCCCCTTTGATGACCTGGATGAATCGGCCTTATAAAGCCGGTCAAATACTTTTGAAAGCTGATCTGGAGAAAGCCCGGAACCCTTGTCCCACACTTCAAAATGAATCTCTTTTTCCTCAGCCCATGCCTTGATTCCGATAAATGAATCGCCGCCATAGCGTAAAGCATTTTGCAGCAAATTATTAAAAACCCGTGAAATTGCATGTTGATCTCCGATAATAAATCGTTCACTATCTGGAATTTGGACATCGACCGTTATGTCCTTTTTCTGAAATTCGGGCATCCATCCAATCAAGACGCTGCGCAGCAATTCAAATAGATCGAACGATTCACTGGCAGGCTTCCATTCGTCGGCATCAATTTGGGCAATCACAAACAACTCGTCCAAATACTCTTTTAGCGCATAAGCTTTATTTCTCGCAATATGTATATACTCCTCAGCTTCTTCACCAGCCAGGCCACCCTCTAACGCATCCAAATATCCCAAAACCGATGTCAAAGGCGTCCGGACATCATGTGAAAGGCTCGACAGCATCCTCTTTCTTGCTTGTTCCGACCGGTATGCTTTCACTTTATCCGTTTGATAGAAATCGACCAGCTGATTGATTTGGAAAACTAACGGAGCAATCAGCTCTTTCTCGTCTACATGGATTCTGCGATTTTCATTGCCGGCGACAATCTCTTCTAAGATCGAATGCGTCTCCTGAATCCGTTTACGGTATTTCCGTTCGCGGATAATAAAAAAAATCAGGGCGATGACGAGGCCGATCAGCAGCAAATAACTCATACTACTCATTTCCTGCAGCTCCGTTAAATTTATAGCCCATACCCCAAGCGGTTAAGATATAAATGGGATTCGCCGGATCTGGTTCAATTTTTTTGCGAAGCCTTCTAATATGTACCATGATATTGTTGTCATCGTAAGCATATTCATTTTGCCAAACATGCTTGTATATTTGCTTCTTAGTAAAAATTTGCCCGGCATTTGATGCCAAAAAATAGAGCAAATCAAATTCTTTTCCCGTTAATGACACATCTTCATCATCTAAAGTAGCCCGCATGTATGCAGGATCAATCACCAGAGAACCGAAAGTCAGGCTGCGGGGCTGTTGAAGGGCGGCGCCCAGCACCATATATCTTCGAATGAGAGATTCGACTCTCGCCGTTAATTCGGACAAACTAAACGGTTTCGTCATGTAATCATCTGCTCCGGCTTTCAATCCCAGTACTTTGTCCATTTCATTCCCTTTGGCCGTAAGCATTAACACCGGTGTATTTTTTGTTTTTCGAATATGTGCCAGCACGGACATCCCATCCATCTCCGGCATCATCACATCGAGAATGACGAGATGGTACTCCTCTCCGGCAAGCAGCTTTAAACCTTCTTTTCCTGTATGGGCAATCTCCGACTTGTATCCTTCCGACTCCATACATTTTTTTAGCAGTCTGCATAGTTCAGTATCATCGTCTATAATTAAAATCTTTTTTTGCATGTGAAATCCTCCCGTCTTTTCCATTTTATAATAGAGTGAAAAAGAGATGGGAGGATAAGTTTGTATAATGGGAGGATATCTCATGATTATGGGGGAATATTCTAGGTCATGGGTTGATATAAACCTGAATAAAGAGGATATATTTACAAACAGCAAGACGGCAGACCCTCAGTCCATTCAGGCTCCCCCGCCTCCGTCACCGCCCCCTCCGCCATCGCTTCCTCCATCATTTCCACCGTCACTGCCGACAAAAAAGGGAAAGCCCGGGCCTGCACCATTGGAAGAATCATGGAATGAATGATTTCTCTTTGAAAGAGATTTCTTTGAAGAGAAAATTCCAAGCAGCAGTGCGACCAAAACAATAATAATAACAATTTCAAGCATATTAAAATCCCCTTTCTATAAAAATACGTGTAGTATGTGATACGTATTTAATAGGATAAGGTTTCAAATAATTCTATATTTTATATATTTGTGGTGGATGTCTTTCTTGATTTTGTGTTTTAGGGTGTTTTTATAAGGGTAATTTATCTTTAAATACTTTGAAAAGGATCGTGTGACAGGTTTATGGCAATCAACCGATAAACAGGGGGAATTTTTAATGACGACCATCAGCACGGAACACCCGTGTGTTACGTTAATTAATGTGTTTACTGTTGATCCTGACCGGCAAGAGGAATTGGTTGCTCTATTAATCCAAGCTACAGAATCCGTTATGAAGAAGTTTCCAGGGTTTCTTTCTGCTAATTTCCATCAAAGCTTGGATGGAACAAAGGTCGTAAATTATGCCCAATGGAAGGATGAAGAGGCCTTCTCGCGTATGCTAAAAGATCCTGAGGCTCTCGTTCACATGAAGAAGGCTGAAGAAATTGCCGAACAGTATGACCCCACGCTTTATCAAGTCGTTTACACTAGCTTGGATATTTGACCTGTCAGCCTTGCAAATCAATATTAAGTAACTAGGCAATTGGGGTATTAGCTATCTTATGTGCGGCTGCTTGTGAAACTATAATTCTTGGTGCTGTTTGTATTAAAGGACCTCTGTAGGTATACAGTACTTGTATACCAAATAGATATCTAATCGAATAACAGAAAGCCGAGTATGTTCTAATACTCGGTTTTCTATTTATATTTACAAATGATTTAAATCAATCATAGCTCTTTTAGAGGTGAAGTGTTTACCTATAACTTCCTTACCAAGCATACACTTCAGGCGTCTCTCCGCCCGGTCCCGGAAAAATGTTGTCCAATTCCTGAAGTACATGTTCATCAAGATTGATTTCGATCGCACGAATGACGTCTCTCAGCTGTTCCACTGTTCGAGGTCCGATGATAGGCGCGGTCATCACCGGATTCTTCAGCAGCCAGGCCAGAGCGACGTTTGCCTCTTTTTCGCTTAGTTCTGCACACAATGCAGAAAATTTTCCGAGCTGCCGGCGGTGCTTTTCAATGAGGTTGGCTCGTTTGCCTGTACGAGCTCCCGCATCGCTTTGTAACGCGCTGCCACCGAGAAGACCTCCTGCCAGAGGACTCCATGCAACGACACCCAAGCCTAAATCCCGTGCCGCCGGCAATACCTCCAATTCCGGGGTCCGTTCGAGCAGGCTGTATTTATGCTGCTCGCTTATAAGACCCATAAAACGGCGTTCCTTTGCTGCCGCTTGCGCCTTTACTAAATGCCATCCTGCAAAGTTGCTTGAACCTATGTAGTCGACTTTGCCCGACCGAACCTGGGTTTCAAAGGCCTCCCACAATTCGTCCCATGGAGTCCGCCTGTCAATGTGATGCATTTGGTAGAGCTCCACATGGTCCGTCTGGAGCCTCCGCAATGATTCCTCCAAATGGCGTCTGATTTTGTAGAGCGACAAGCCCCTTGTGTCATTCGGACCATCGATGGGATTCGACATAGGTTCGTACACTTTGGTAGCCAAAACGACTCTCTCCCGGCGCTGTCCGCCTTGAGCAAACCACCTGCCAATCATGGTTTCCGTCAATCCTGCATTCTCCCCCCACCCGTAAATGTTCGCTGTATCAAAATAGTTGATACCCACATCAAGAGCTTCATCCATGATTCGGAATGCGGTCTTTTCGTCCGTGTCCACCCCAAAATTCATCGTGCCTAAACATAAACGGCTGACCCTCAATCCTGTTCTTCCTAGAAAAGTATATTGCACTAGTTGTTCCTCCTTCGTTTTTTCTCTTTCAATAATGGGGACGAAGGAAATTTGGAAAAGACGCAAAAATGGGTCTACTTTTTTTGGTGATGGTAGAATATATTTTACTCATGGTCGTATCTGAAGACCTTCTCGTATTTCAATACGATATTGGTTTTCCTGCTTCTTCTTTTTGTGCCTTCCGTATATCGATTTTTTAAGCAACATCAATTGGACAAAAGATTAAGTAAATCAGGGATTTTGGATATTGACCGGATGGACGGTTTTCAGTTTGAGCATTATTTAAAAGAAGAATGCCAAAGAAAGCTGAGTAGATAATAACCTTGTAGTTTTCATGATTCCAGTTCCTCCGTCCATGGTTGTATTTTTTCCATAGCAATTATTTCTTCATCAAAATATTTCGATGCTAATTTTCCTTTTGTCAAAAATCGCCAATGTATCAAACTACAAAGTTACTTACATGAAAAAGGACCGTCATCAACGATCCAATGTAAGTTCCAAAAAAGAAGAGTATCGGAACAAATTCTAGGCTTATAACAAGGGTTATCTACACTCTATCAGGTAAGATAATAGGAGGGTAAATGCCTCCTGGAAAACAAGTTGCAGGCGGGATCATTAAAGGTGAATCGACACCATGTATATACCAATCACAAGGAGAATGTCTGGAATACAAAGTTTCAATAGGCCCGGGAGTATATCGTGCAATATGAACAACAGGATCTCCCTCCGTGCGCCCAGAATTATCCACCCAACCAAGTAAGTCCCCTGTTCTGATTGGGTTCCCTATCGTAAGTGGTCGATTATACCACATCCAATATAAAGTCGATCCAGGAAGTGCATGATTTGGGCGCCTGCGAACTGGTGTTATGTGAGCGTATTCGGTGAAGAATCCATCACTACCTTGGACCACAACATTATTAGGAAGGCAGTCCGGAGCCTTGTCAACCTGGTCATGACGGTGCGAAAGACTTGAATTTTCCTGGTATGCCATATGGGACACCTGTTTATGCCATGGAATCGGGCGTAGTGGAGTGACACGGACTCCTCTTGCTAAGGGATAGGACTAAACTCTATTTGCTTATCATAAGCATCTTCTAAGTGCTGATTTATACATAATACAACTGATTTCAGGTAAACAAGTAGACATGACCATAATATAAAGCATTTGAGATAAGGGGAAATTCAAATGAATAGCTTTGATACAGATGTATTGATTGTGGGTGCAGGACCTACCGGCCTAACATTAGCAAATGAATTGGCCAGACATGACATATCATTTAAGATTATCGACTCAGCAATTACCACTTCGCAAACGACAAAAGCTTTAGGTATCATGCCAAGAACATTGGAGCTTTATGAGAAAACAGGAATTGCAGAAGAAATGGTTGAAAAGGGCCTGGACACACCAGCATTTAATGTAATGAACAAAGACCATAAACTCATCTATTTTGATTTTAATAAGCAATGCAATAGTCCTTTTCCATTTGTTTTGATGTTGCCGCAGAACAAAACAGAAGAAATTCTTTATAACTATTTAATGAAACAAAATTATGATGTAGAGTGGGAAACGAAACTGTTAGAAATCGAGCAGGACGCCAATGGAACAACAGTGATTGTTCAAAAAGGAATAGAAAAGACCGCGAACATCCGCACCAAATATATAGTAGGCTGTGACGGGGCTCACAGTACTGTCCGTCATCAACTTGGGTTAAATTTTGAAGGGGTAACGATTCAACAAAACTTTTCCCTGGTTGATCTTAAAGTGGAATGGAAATTGCCTTATAACGAGAGTTATGCGTTTGTTGACAGGGGAAAGTTCATTGCATTTTTTCCGATGAAAGACGGAAAACATAGAATCCTAATGACATCTGATATAGGTGCCAAAGAACATTCGGAGGTCAGTATTGAAGAAATTGAACAGATGATTCATGCAGTCGGGCCAACTAACACATCAGTCAGCAGCGTTTTATGGACCTCACGATTCCTTGTAAATCAAAGAATGGTGAAGCAAGCGCGCTTGGGACGTGTCTTTTTAGCTGGAGATGCTGCTCATATTCATTCTCCAGTAGGCGCCCAGGGTATGAATACAGGTATTCAGGATGCTTATAATCTTTCCTGGAAGTTAGCGCTTGTCCTTAAAAACTATTCCCCGGATACGTTATTGGATACATACACAACGGAAAGAGAGCCCGTCTGGGGTAATTTATTATCGGGAACCGAACGCTTTACAAGAATCCTTCTCCAAAAGAGTCGCTTAGTCAATCAAGTTAGAAAGACGATTGCTCCAGTCATTACCTCTTCTCGATTCATCAACCAAAAATTCATTGATGCACTTTCTCAAACAGGTATCCATTATCGTCATAGTCCGATTGTGAATGGCGAAGAATACGGATCTAAGGTGTTTAATAAAGGGAATTGGTTACAGCCCGGAGACAGAGTACCCGACGAAATTATAGGCAATGGACAGCGTCTACACCATTTATTAACAACTACAAAACATGTTCTTTTTGTGTTTACACAAGATTATGAAACCTTTAAGAAAATCAAAGAAAATGTGGAATCATACCCAATACAGGTGTTTCAAATCGGAATAGAACGAGATTGTGCGATTCAACAAAATTACTTGTGTGATTCAAAGGGGCAAATTTACAGCAAGTACGGATTTGCTTCTAAAGAGGGAATGCTTGTCATCCGGCCAGATGGCTATATTGGTTTTAAGTGCGTTGAACTAAACATAAATCTTCTGAAGAAACATTTACAGATCATATTCAATTAAGAACATTACAGAAAACAGGGGGCCAAAAGTTTTTACTTTTGGGACACCCTCTTTATTTGTTATTTACGTAAAATAAGTATTAAAAAAGTGCGAAATAAATATAAAAGTTACATTAACGAAAAAGCGTATGTTCAGAAATCTGTCACATACGCTTTTTTGACGAAAATAAAGAATTGTTATGTCGAATGCGTAGCGTATGTTTTCCGCGTTTTGCTACCGAGACCCTTAGAAGACTCCATGCAAATCACAGTTCTCGCTCTATATCAATCAGACACAAAAAAACAACTGGCCCATTTTATCTAGCCGAACATTTTGATCAATCCTTTTTCAAAATGGATTCTTTTTATTTACCGTAGAATGCTGGTTTGTAAGATATTTCTGATTAAACTTTATTCTAAACCTAAATTAGAAGGGTTTTACAACCAAAGCCCACGGTTCAATGTTGTTATATTCACAATATAATAAGTTAGTCGATTGAGTAACAATTGCCCTTTAATAGTGTCAGTGCCTTCCAATAATGAGATGATCTTTCTTCTAAAAGCTTATAAAACTTATTATAAAAAGATTTTAATTCTTGCAAACATAAGTTTAAAAATTTAATAACATTTTTCTTTGAATCTTTAAATGATATTTCCCCGCCACGGGAGGAATATTTAATTTTTAGCTTTCACATGTTCATACGTATACAGCATCCAGAAGCCGATATCTTCGAAGCCAATCCGTTTATAAATCGCTCCGGCTTCCGGGTTATCATAAAATAAACATAGTTCCTTTTCTTCGTCCAACAGCTGTTTGCAGAGCTTTGCCATGCACTGGGTAGCATAGCCTTTTTTCTTATAGGGCTCTAGTGTACATACTCCTGTTACCATGGCGGAGAAAGAATTTTCTGCAGAGGTCGAAGCGGTTGAAACAGCTTTATTATCTTCCATGATGAAAAAGGAACGTGAAACCCCATCTTCTAATCCGCGTCTTTTTCTCTTAACGGTAATGACGGACTCGCTGAACTCCGGAATACTCATTAATAACTCCACAAGAGCTTTCGCATCGTCGGGCTTGGCTTGTTTTACGTGAGACACATCAATGTTACTGATGCTTGGTTGTAATCTGGTACATTTCGCGTAGTAGGTTTGCCTTTTTCTTTTAAGCTTTCTATTCAAGTGGGGTTCGATTTTTTCTGTGATGTCTTTTAATCCTGACATCATCGAAAACGTAGGATCATTCTCTATAATTTCGGCAAACCCTTTCGCATCGAATGATCCCCTTGCAAATGGTATGTAGTTTTCCTGATATTTTAACAAAACGGCGCGTAGTTCTCCGTTTTCGTTAAAATCACCCCATAGCTTTTGGAAGTCCTTATCGTACCCGTAGGCTTCAATATCACCGATGATAAATAGGTTTTCAGCTGATTGCATTTTCAAAAGCTGAAAACAAACCTCGTGATCACTTTTCGTCAACCTTCTGATCATCATAGTCCCTCCCTAAACTTACCTGTCCATCTCAGCCTTTATCCCCTTCAAAATGATTCGCAGACCAGCTAAAAAGCTTTCTTCATCATTCAATTTTGTTTTCGGCGTTAGCATATAACGATATACATGCGGAATGTTATCTTCCGGAATCGCGGTAATTGCTCCTTTGAATTGATTCACGATTTCTTCTTTTCCCATTTCATCTATCATTTTCTTTTGCTTCTGTTCGTCCAATACAAATGAAGTTACGTAACTATTTATTAAGATTGCGCTTAAAAATATTTTATCCTCTGGAAAATTCGCTCTATGGAAGATTTCAAAAGCTTTATTAATGAGATGCAACCTTTTTTTGGAAACAGGCAGCGTATCCATCATGATTTCCGCTCCGTCAGGTACCGATAACATCGCCCGCCTGCTCGCCAATGACAAGAGAGTCATCTCCTCTTCCCAATCCTTCGATTCCTCTGGATACTCAATTTGCGAAGAAATATATTCTGATAATAGCTGGAGAATTTCTTGTTTACTTTTAATGTACCAATATAGCGCAGGTGCCTTTACCTTCAGATTTGCTGCCAGATTTCTCATCGTTAAATTGGCAAGGCCCTTTTCATGTAAAATACTGAGTGCCGCTTCTGTAATGATTTCTTTATTAATCTTATTCTTCGCCACGAAAACCACCTCAATGAACCATTGTATACTGTTTCAGATAAAATTTCTTTACTTCTCTATTTAACGATGTTAAACTACAAATTGTCAATTTAACACTGTTAATGAAAAGGGAGGGTAATCGATGAAAAAAGAAACAAAGCTGGTCCCTGTTATGGCCGCACTCATTTTAGGGATTTTCGTAGCGGCATTGGATAATACAATTGTTGCAACAAGTATGGGAGCAATCATCGGTGATTTGGGTGGCTTGGATAAATACGTATGGGTCACATCTGCTTACTTAGTGGCAGAAATGGCTGGCATGCCGATTTTTGGGAAACTGTCTGATATGTATGGCAGAAAACGATTTTATATGTTTGGAATTTTATTATTTTTAGTCGGTTCTATTTTGTGCGGATTTGCGCAATCGATGGTTCAATTATGCATATTCCGTGCAATTCAAGGAATTGGCGGCAGTGCATTAATGCCGATTGCCTTCACCATTATTTGGGATGTCGTTCCTCGTGAAATGCGCGGAAAAATGAGTGGAATATTCGGTGCGGTCTTCGGGTTATCAAGCATCATTGGTCCTTTATTAGGTTCTTTTATTACCGATTATATTCATTGGCGTTGGATTTTTCACATTAACATACCTATTGGTTTGGTTGCCTTATTCTTAATTATTGTTTTTTACAACGAATCAAAAGTACACGTACGCCAGAATATCGACTGGCTTGGCGCAATTTTTCTTGTCATTTTCACCGTTTCGCTTATGTTCGGGCTTGAATTAGGTGGAGACACATATGATTGGGATTCATGGCAGATTATTTCGTTATTGGTTGTAGCTGCTGTTGGTTTCGCGATTTTCATGCTGGTTGAAAAAAGTGTCAAAGATCCAATTTTACCTTTTGAATTATTTAAAGAACGGCTATACACAAGCAGCGCCTTGACAGGAATGTTTTACGGAGCAGCTTTTATGGTATCTACGATCTATATTCCCTTGTACATTCAAGGAGTCACCGGCGGGACAGCAACAAACTCAGGTTTATTGTTATTGCCGATGATGGTTGGCACTAGTGTTGGTGCCCCAATTGGCGGAGCTCTCGCTAATAAAATGAGCTACAAACAGATTATGATCCTGTCCGGAATTGTTATGGGAATAGGAACAATTTTGTTAGGGACGTTAGAACCTTCTACACCTGGGTGGCTATTAACCATTTACATGGTGATTATTGGAGTAGGAGTCGGCCCATCATTTTCTGTACTTGGCATGGCTTCTTTGCAAAAAGCATTGCCGGAGCAAAGAGGAATTGCAAGTTCTACAAGCAACTTCCTTCGTTCATTAGGTATGACACTCGGTATAACAATCTTTGGAGTTATTCAAAAAAACAATTTTTCTGCCGGATTACCTGAGGACATCAAACAAAACGGGCTTGGTGAGGACAGCCGGGCGCTATTATCTCCTGAACTGCGCTCCCAGATCCCGGAGAATGTCTTAAATCAAATCACGGAAGTATTAACAAACTCGATTACAACAACTATTCTTTGGACACTTGTTCCTCTTGGGATTGCATATCTCTTTATTCTGTTCATGAGCAAGGAGAAATTAGCAGATTCGAATTTGCAGCAAGAAAGTATGTAGATGGATAGCTAAACGCTATTCCTTACAGCTTGTAGACAATGCCTTCAGACATGTCTACAAGCTTTTTTTATAACTAATTGGACTTTTTCGAGAAAATATCAGCATTATATTTAACAAAGCAATGAAGTTGAATGATTAGCATAACCACTTATGAATAGGTTAACATCAAAGAAAACCAGATTGTTTGAAGGAGGGGTTATGTGGAAAAGTTCGAAGAGTATCACATGAGTTTCATCGATGGAGAATGGACAGAGGGACAGTCAGACCGAACATTTGTCGATCAAAATCCTTATGATCGATCGACGATCACCTCATTTAGTTTAGCGAGTGTCGATCAACTTCATCGAGCATTTAAAACCGCTAAACAGGCACAGAAAGAATGGGGAAAAACGAAGCCTGAAGAAAGGCGGACAATCTTAGAAAAAGCCGCAGCCTATTTACTGGAACATCGCTCAGAAATTGTTGATATCATTTCACGTGAAACAGGCGGCAGCCAGATGAAAGCAAATGTAGAGCTTGATCTTACACTTGAGATTCTAGAAGCCTCCTGTGACTTAGTGGATCAAGTGTATAAAAGAAGAGAAGTGACATCGTCCATTCATGGAAAGAAGAACGAGGTATACCGTCTGCCATTAGGTGTGATCACCTCGATTTCTCCTTTCAACTTCCCAATGAATTTATCGTTGAGAACGATTGCTCCTGCTTTGGCTTTAGGAAATGCTGTCGTACATAAACCCGATATACAAGTTGGTTTAACAGGTGGATCGATTATTGCTAGAGCATTTGAATATGCCGAACTTCCGAAGAGTATTCTTCAAGTCATTCAAAGTGATGTTGAAGTAATTGGTGATGAAATGCTCACAAGTCCGCATTCGGAATTTATTAGCTTTACTGGCTCGACGAAAGTGGGAAAACATATCGGGGAACTAGCAGGAAAAATGCTGAAACGTTTTGCTTTAGAACTTGGAGGAAACAGTCCCTTTATTGTTCTTTCGGATGCCGATGTTGACCGTGCAGTAGATGCGGCTATCTTCGGCAAGTTCATTCACCAAGGCCAAATATGTATGATCATAAATCGATTGATTATCCATAAAGATAACTATGACGAATTCGTTGAAAAATATGTAGAAAGAGTGAAACAGATAACGTATGGCGATCCAAAAGATCCAAAAACGGTTATTGGGCCGTTGATCAATGAACGTCAAATAGAGAAAGCACTTACGCTTATTGAAGATGCAAAACAAGATGGAGTAAAACTGGCACTTGAAGGCAAACAAATAGGCAATGTTTTAACTCCATATATATTTATAGATGTAGATAACAAAAGCAAGCTTGCTCAAACAGAACTGTTCGCACCAATATCCACGATCATTAAAGCAAACTCAGATGAGCATGCAATTGAACTGGCAAATGATACTGAATATGGCTTAAGCTCTGCCATCTTTACCACTGATTTAGACAAAGGAAGAGAACTTGGGCTGCAAGTCGAAAGCGGTATGACACATATTAATGACCAAACCGTTAATGACAGCCCTTTAATTCCCTTTGGAGGAAATAAAGCGAGCGGAACTGGCCGTTTTGGAAATGAATGGATAGCAGAAGAGTTTACAGTGACCAAATGGATATCCGTTCAAAATGATTATCGTACCTTTCCCTTTTAAACTAGCAAACCAGCAGACCTCAAACGTATCAATACTAAACCCGCTCCCACATATAGGAGAAGGAGTTTGCCTTCGGAAGGATAGCAAAAGCAAAACGCTATCCTTTTTGCTTTATAAACAAAAATGGATTTTTACAATCTATTAATACACACCTAGCATCCACGTAATATAAACATATTAAAATAGAGAGATGGGATGAGCCTAGCCATTCAATGCAAAGGTATGAAAGGAGAATGTCGTATGAAGGTTGTATTAATGGGTGATTTGCATTATCCGGAAATTGAAGATTCAGTTTCTGATGTACTTAATGCCCGCGCGGCTTTTTATCAAATGTTTATCGATAGGTTTTTAGAAATTGATGCAGATCTTCACGTATCAATCGGAGATTTAACAAACTTCGGCCATGCGACGGAATTACAGGAAATTTACAAGCTATTAAGACGAAAAGAACGTAATTTTTACCACGCTCTAGGCAATCATGACTTATATGCCCAAACTAGAGAAGAAGTCCTTACAATTACGGGTCAACCTCGTTATCATTCAATCGTAACAGACGAAGCTGTTTTTGCTTTCTTAGACACGGCGAAAGAAATGGATTTTGAAGATTGGGGAGGCCATATTGACGACGAGCAATTACAGTGGTTTGAAAACGTCGTAAAGGATTCAGGTTCAAAACCGCTTCTTGTGTTTGCCCACCATCCTATATACAATACGACGAAAAATTCCGATAAGGAAAAGGGATCGATTCATCCTAGTATCGATATGTGGAGAATACTGGATCAAAAAGAAGGTGTGGGAGTGTATTTAAACGGGCATACCCATTGTGACTCCATTGTCAATCAAAAGAATTGGACATTTGTCCAAACATCTGCCGTTTTAGACCAACATGCGTTTCGACTCATTGAAATTGAAAAGGACGAAATTGTTATTTCTTCTCTTGATATTACGGATCAAGATATAATCGACAACGCACCAATCATTTACAACCATATCAACCATTTTACACATTCACCTGCTGCCAGAGGAGAAGAGGCAGATCGCGAGTGCCGGATTTCTTTGCTGCCGGTCGTCGATCATACTTCATAATCTAAGAAATCCTAATGGCAGAAAAAACTAAATAAATTATTGTATGACTGTTTGGTGTTAGCAGCACCAAACGGTCATTTTTATTTTATTCTTTCTACCGTTGTTATAGAAAACAACTAGGTTTTCACGTAAAAAAACCCTCCACAGCTTGGGAAGGTGAATGATTCTTTACAAAGTTAACGCAAAAATATAAGGTAAGGAGACTGAGAAAGCAGTGACTTCAAAGCCTCAGCCTTTATAAGTACTCCTTACCTAATTTAACAGATCTTTATTTTACACCGGTATAAACAAAAGCACGGATAATCTGGCGTTGGGCAAAGAAAAACACAATTAATATTGGAATAACTAGAATCATATTTCCTGCCATCAGGATATTCCAGGCCACACCCCCGTCAACTTCCCGCAGCTTGGAAATCCCCAGTGGAAGAGTCCTGGCTGTATCGTTAGTTGTCATAACAAGCGGCCAAAAATAGTCATTCCAATGGGTAATAAAGCTAAAAAGTCCGAACGTGATTAGCACTGGCTTAGCAATTGGAATCATAATTTTATAAATTATTCTCCATTCACTGGCCTCATCCAAACGCGCTGCTTCCAGCAATTCTTCCGGTACTTGTTTAAACGCTTGGCGCAGAAGGAAAATTCCAAAAGCACTTGAAGCAAACGGAAGGATAAGCGCCCAAAGCGTATTAAGCAGCCCCCATGAACTCATTTGCAAATAAACCGGCAGAAAAATGAGCTGTGCCGGAATCATTAACGTAATCATCGTTAACGAAAAGAAAAAGCCTCGTCCTTTGAATTGATATCTCGCAAACGCATAAGCAGCCGGAATAATCGTAAGAAATTGCAAAACCAGGATGCTGATCGAAACGATTAGACTGTTGATAAAATAGGTAAAAAACGGTCCAGAGTTCCATGCCTTAGAGAAGTTTTCCCAAAGCAATTGGTTAGGCAGCCATTGCGGCGGAAATGTCATCGTCTCACCCAATGTTTTAAAAGAGGTGGAGATCATCCAGACAAAGGGCAAAGCAAAAATGCAAACGACAAGAAACAGGCCAATACCATTGATGAGTCTTCCTAATAATGATCGTTTCATTAGTTTCTTCCTTTCATTAACGGTAGTGCACACGACGCGACAGGATTCTGAAATACATCAGCGTTAATATACTAATAATAATCAGCAGAATCACGCCTGCAGCGGAAGCATATCCAATCTTAAAGAAACGGAAACCAAATTCATAGATGTAATAAACAAACGTATTGGTTGAATTGATCGGCCCGCCTTGAGTCATGATCGCTATCGTCTCAAATACTTGAAACGAGCTAATCAGGTTAATAATGGTAATAAAAAACAACGTTGGTGACAGCATTGGCAATGTTAGCTTAATAAAAGTGCGCATTTTACTAGTATCATCAAGTGCAGCTGCTTCATAAATATCTCGCGGAATACTCTGAAGCCCAGCAATAAAAATCAGCGTGTTATAGCCAATACCCTTCCAAACCGCGACAATTACAAGTGATAGAAGCGATGTTCCAGGATCACTCAGCCAAGGTACATTTGAAATGCCGAACAAATTCAAAAACCAGTTTAACAACCCGTAATCTGTGTCCATCAGCCACATCCAAAGCATGGAAATAGAAACAAGCGAGATGATATGGGGACTGAAGATGGCTCCTTGAACAAAACCATACACTGCCCCCTGTTTATTAAGCCAGACTGCAAGTACAAGAGAAATGATTATCGTAAGTGAAACAGTGAGGAACGTGTAGGTCATTGTATTTCTCATCACTTCGATAAATTGTTGTTCAGATAAGAGGGCTTGAAAATTATCAAAACCGACAAAATTTTTCACCGGACTGACAAAATTCCAGTCGACCAGGCTTAAGTAAACCATGTAGCAAATAGGATAAATAAAAAACAAGCAGAAGACGAGAATGGCCGGAGAAATCATCGCATAAGGACGTATGCTGCTCCACCTCATTTATACTCCCCCTAACAGAGCTGAATTCAACTGCCCCATGGCAACAGAACGGTTCCGTTTCCCTTCCTTATCAAAAGCATAAATTTTTTCGTGTGGAACCGACACAATGATTTTTTTCACATTTTCAAAAGGAGCGATAAAGCTCTTTATATGCATTTTTCCAATATCGTTTTTTACGGTATAAATCGTTTCGGATCCCAGTGTTTCCATCGTGATAATGTCACTGTGCAGCACCAGGCAATCGGAATGATCCGTATTATTCGTTAAGGATAATGAGGCATGCTCAGGACGAAACCCAAGAAATGCAACATCTCCATTCAAATTTGAAAAATAATCTTTCACCTGTTCATAGTCAAACGTATTCATAGCTGGTGTTCCAATAAATTCAGCTGTAAACCTGTTGTTCGGATCGTGATAGACATTCATCGGCGTGTCCATTTGCTGGATTTCACCTTTATTTAAAATGACGATTTCATCGCCCATAGACATGGCTTCCACTTGATCGTGGGTGACATATACAAAGGTCGTTCCCAATCTCTTGTGCAGCTGGATTAGCTCCGTTCTCATTTGGATGCGTAATTTTGCATCAAGATTTGATAATGGCTCGTCCAAAATAAAGACTTCCGGTTTTTTTACCATTGCGCGGGCTAATGCCACACGTTGCCGTTGTCCACCCGACAGATTTTGCGGTTTTTTATCAAGGTATTCTGTCAAACCGACAATCTCTGAGATTTCGTTGATTAGCTGCTCCCGTTCTTTTTTAGGAACTTTCTTATTGACGAGACCAAACTCAATATTCCCCCTGACTGTCATCGTTGGGTATAAGGCATAATTTTGAAATACCATCGCAATATTTCGTTTTCCTGGTGCTACATCATTGACACATCTATCTCCAATCCAGATTTCCCCGCCTGATTGCTGTTCAAGTCCTGCAATCATTCGAAGCGTCGTTGACTTACCGCTGCCTGATGGTCCGACGAGGACAGTGAAAGATCCGTCGCGAATCGTTAAATTAAGATCTTTAACAACTTCTTCATCCTTGTATGTTTTTGATACATTTTTCAGCCTGATCTCAGCCACATTACCATCTCCTTTTTATTCAGGATTTACTGCCCTTTTATGGCAGGTTGAATTTCCGCCGCATGGTTTTGTAAAAAGTCCGCCAGTTCTTCGATCGTTTCAACAGTCACGTCCCATATTGTCGGGTCAGCATGAACGTATTTCGAAATCAGACACGTCCGACCTCCCCTTTTCTTCACAGGATACAGGTCATTCCATGGATTATCGCCGATCGACAAAATTTCGTGAGCCAGGTACCCATCCTTTAGCAACTGTTCAAGAGATTCATTTATGCCGTCCGGTTTGCAAGCATCGTAAACGTAAGTGTCAAACAACTCCCCGATTTGCAAGTGTTTAACAAATTCAGGACCTGAAGGCTCAGGTGTGTTTGTTAAAAAGAGTTTCTTCTGCACATTCAATTTTGAAATGCTATCAAATAAAGGGTGGTGGCGGTAGATTTCATTCGGCTTGCATAGCATCTCTTGTCTGACGCGCTCAAAAGCATTTCTTGCCGTTTGTTCATCCAAGCCATATCGATCAATGTAAAGCTTGGCAATACCCCAAGGATCACCTATATAAAACAAGCATTCGTCTAAAGCGATCAAATTCTCTTCTTCTATTCCATTCCAGTGAAATGCTTTTGTAAGCCGCAGGTCTTTATGAGCATATACCTTTTCGTTTTCACGATTATAAAAATATCCAAGTCGTACAGGATGATGCCCTTCAAGTATGGCGTAGGCTTCTTTCACCTTTATTTCGATTTCGGCTTCAGATAAAGTTCCTTCAAACAAATGTTTAATATACCGACCTAAAAATGTATAGTCCTGATATAACGTACCGTCCAAATCAAAAATCACTGCTTTAATATCTTTAAGCCAATCCATCTCGCTGCTCCTTTAATCTTATAATGGAAGAGAAAAGCGCTAGAGGGACACGCTTTTCTCCTTTTTGAAACTTTAGACCTGAGTTATTTAAGTAATTGATTGGCTTTTTCAGCCGCCGCATCCAGTGCATCCTTAGGCTGTACATCATCTTTAAGGATAGATCTGTTCATCTCATCCACAACGACCTTTACAACCTCTGGATATGCTTCTGCCATCGGCCGCGCATGCCCATATTGCAGTTGGTCAACAGCCACTTTGAACTGAGGTTTTTCCTTATACAATGTCTTCATTTCTTCAGAATCGATAGCTGACAGGCGGCTTGGCAAATAGCCTGTATATTTACTTGCATAAATGGTTTGTTCTTTCGCCGTCATAAATTTGATGAATTCCCAAGCTGCTTCTTGCTTTTCTTTATCCAATCCAGCCGTCATCACAAGATTAGCTCCTCCTGTTGGGACAGCATAAGAATCACTTGCAGGCATAAAAGAAGTGTTAATTTCAAAGCCTTTCTCTTTCGATACGGACAGCTGATACGAAAGGTCAGCTGTGGAAGAAAAGATCATGGCTGCTTTTCCATTTGCGAAATCCTGCTTCGCTAAATCTCCTGCTTTTTCACCTGTAGGAACTTTACTTACGCCTTCTTTCGCGAGTTTTTTCCAAAATTCAAGTGCTTTTACCCCAGCATCTCCATTGAATTCAGCTGTTTTTTCATCCTTTGAAAGCATTTTTCCTCCGCTTTGTGCTACGAATGCTTCAAAGAACCAAATATCAGCCGGCAAACTGATCCCTACACGCTCACCTTTCTTTGTCAGCTTTCTCGCATACTCTTCAAATTCTTTCCAATCTTTAGGCCCAGCCGGATCCAATCCCGCTTCTTTCAGCAATGTCGTGTTCATATAAAGAATCGGTGTACTGCGTAGATACGGAAGTCCATACAGCTTGCCATCTACGTATGAATTCCCCATGAGTCCCGGATTAAAATCATCCATTTTGATATCATCCTTCTCAACGAAAGGAGTTAAATTTTCTGTCATTCCTGATTTAGCAAATACACCGATTGATGCGATTTCATTTAATGTGACCTCTGGTGCATTTCCTGCAGCAAATGCGGCCTGTGTTTTTGCATGAAGATCGTCATATGTCCCTTGAAATTCTGCATTTACATGATATTTGTCCTGGGATTCATTAAACATTTTTGCTAGATTTTCATTGTTTTCTCCGATTTTATCTCCCCAAGCATACCAATAGTTGATTTCAATCTTTCCTCCGTTTTCTTCGCTTCCTGAATCTGCATTGGCTTTGCTCTCATTTGAAGTACCGCCGGACTGGCATGCAGCCAAAAGAACCATCGTGAATAACATAAAAATAAAAGCTAACTTTTTCATTTTTATTCCTCCATTTTTTTATTTTCTACTTAAACGGCTTTTAATAGTGAACCTATAGTCAGATGGACTCACCTCCAAAAAATAAAAAGACCCCAAAAGAATCGGGTATACCGATTACATTTGGGGTCTCTCTTATTTAGGACCTATTATTTTCTATGCACTTTTCAATTCTTATCTTAACGATTGAATGTTAAGGAAGTATTATTAAAAAGTAAAGAAATGGGACGACCTAACTAGTGACTTTTTGAACATCTTCTTTCATCGAAAGGTCTGCTTTCCAAACGTCTATATTGGAGGTTGATACACCAACAGCTCCATTTTCAAGCGCTTCGACGGCATGGGCTTTTTCTGAGAGCAAGCCTCCCGTAATCAACGGGACATGGACCTTCTGACTCAGTTCGCGGATGACTTGCGGCAGGCGGGATGGCATGATTTCAATTAAATCAGGTTGATGCTGTTCAACTATATGTAGCACGTGATCGTATACTTCCGTATCGATCATAAATATACGTTGAATGGTCATCAACTTTCTCTTTCTCGCCTTTGCGATCAAATTCGGTTTCGTTGAGACAATCCCTAGCGGCCGTACGTAATTGGCAACAAAGTCGAGCCCTTCGTTATCCATGCTTATACCGCCAATTTTTTCAATATGAACAAAGACAGGAATTCCTTCGTTCTTTAACAAATCCACATACTTTTTAACCGACATAATATTACCAGTCAGCAAAAAAACGGCACTGATTTGGTCTTTTAGCATAACTGCCTTTTCAATACTTTTCGGATGTTTTACGGCTGCAATCTTTTTATGCTGAAAAAGACGTTCAAAAAAGACGTTTTCTTCTTTGCACCTGAGCAATCAGATCACTCCTTTTTCGTCTTAATAAACCTTTCTCATATTGATTATAGTAAATGATTATTAAGCTATTATTAATAATCTTCCCAATCTATCATTTATCTATTAAAAACAGCGGAGGCAATCACTACGCCTCCGCTGCTTATTTCACTTCGATAACAAATGGGTAGGCATTCACCTTTCCATCGAAATTAAATTCTCCCCATAATTTATAGATTCCCGGTTTGTCGAACTTCGTTTTAAAAACGGTCTGGTCGTTAGAAGCCGGATGGACATGGATAAACTCCCCGCCTCTTTCATCTAGGATAACGACGTGGCCTAAAGCTCCTAAATAAGGCTGCGGCGTAACACCTTTCGTATCAAAGGTTAACGTGACATTTTTGTTCGCAGCTAACTCTGTTGTTGTTAATTCAACTGTCTTCCCATTTATCGTCTTTGTGAAATTTGTATCTGCTTGAAGAGAATTCTCACCGTGTCCCGCATGATCTCCACCAACGTGCAGCTCACTCGGACGAACGTGATAGGCAAGGTCTTTTGGTTTTATATCTACGAACACTTTATAGTTGTTTTCGGAAAGGTTAATTTTCAAAGTATACCTGCCATTCCCTTGTTCTTCAGGATGCAAATGGTGATACTCTTTTAAATCTGCACTTACTAGAATAAGATGCATAATTTTTTCGTGCGATACTTCTAGTTCAACCGGGTTATTCTTATGATCCTTTACATCAATCGTGAGCAAACCTTCATTATATTTTACATCTGTTGCGACTTCACTTTTCGTATCAGCTCCATGATCTGAATGTTCGCTGCCACTCTCCTCGTCATGTTCATCGTGACCGCTGCTTTCTTCGGATTCCATATTCATTGAGTCAGAGTGGCCAGCAGCTTGCGGGTTCGTTTGATTCATGCTTGCGTATACGGTATACCCGCTAATGACTAAGCCAAGGTAAACAAATGCTGAAACAAACCATATCCAAACATTTTTGTGCTTCATGACATAACCCCCTCTACCCTCTTAACTTCATTCGCTGCAGGCGCAGTGCATTTAAAACAACGGACACGGAACTAAATGCCATAGCTGCTCCCGCAAGCCACGGAGCAAGGAAGCCAAGCGCCGCAATAGGAACACCTAACGTATTATAGCCAAACGCCCAAAACAGATTTTGCTTAATGTTACGAATGGTCATTTTACTCATAAAGATTGCATCAGCTATGCTATTTAAATCACCGCGAATCAATGTGATATCAGCAGCCTCCATTGCAACATCCGTCCCGGTCCCGATTGCCATACCGATGTCAGCTGTTGCCAGTGCCGGTGCATCGTTGATTCCATCTCCAACCATCGCTACTTTTTTCCCAGCGTTTTGAAGCTTTTTGACTTCTTCTGCTTTCCCCTCCGGCAGAACTTCGGCTATTACATGTTCAATGCCGACTTCACTAGCAATGGCTTGGGCTGTGGCTTTGTTATCTCCCGTGATCATAACCACTTCGAGCCCCATTTCTTGTAATCTCTGAATCGCTTTTTTAGACGTTTCTTTTATTGTGTCCGCAACAGCGATAACTCCGGCAAATTGATTGTCAATTGCGACGAACATTGCCGTCTTACCTTGCTTTTCTAACTCTTCCACTTTCGGTATGATCTCTTGAATATCAATTTCGTTATTCTCCATAAGCCGGCGTGTTCCGATCAATATGGTTTTCGTCTCAACAATTGTATGGATTCCAAAGCCCGGAATAGCTTCAAAATGCTCCGAATCGCCGAGTTTGATTCCTCTGTCTTTAACCCCTTGGACGATGGCTTCAGCAAGAGGATGCTCGGAATTCTTTTCGGAAGTACCGACCAACCTTAAAAATTCAGCTTTATCCATCCCATTTGACACAATCACGTCAGTAAGCGTCGGTTTACCATTGGTGACCGTTCCGGTTTTATCTAAAATCACTGTATCCAAACGATGAGTCGTTTCAAGGTGTTCGCCGCCTTTAAACAATATTCCGTACTCAGCTGCCCGCCCGGATCCGGCCATGATGGACGTAGGAGTGGCCAACCCTAATGCACAAGGACAGGCGATAACTAACACAGCAATTAATTTTTCAAGGGCTGCTGCGAACTCTCCCGGACTGACGAATAAATACCACACAAGGAACGTAACAACCGCGATTCCAATAACAATCGGGACAAATATTCCAGAGATAACGTCAGCCAAACGTTGAATAGGCGCTTTCGATCCTTGAGCTTCTTCCACTACTTTAATAATTTGCGCCAAAGCTGTGTCCTTTCCAACTTTAGTCGCCTTCACCTTCAAAAATCCGTTTTTATTGATTGTGGATCCAATTACAACATCTCCTGTCGTTTTATCAACAGGAATACTTTCCCCAGTAATCATTGACTCATCCAGGGCAGACCTGCCTTCGATGATCTCTCCGTCAACAGGCACCTTTTCTCCTGGCTTTACGTAAACAATGTCTAGAGCTTTTACTTCTTCGATCGGTACATTTAATTCTTGGCCGTCTCTTAGAACAGTAGCCGTTTTTGCCTGAAGTCCCATCAGTTTTTTTATTGCTTCTGATGAACGTCCTTTTGCTTTTGCTTCAAATAATTTGCCTAAAATGATCAGAGTAAGCAAAACTGCACTCGTTTCAAAATATAATTCCACCATATGGGCACCTGATCCGATCGATTGAATGCTTAAATAAAGGCTGTAGAAATAAGCAGCTGACGTTCCGAGCGCGACTAAAACATCCATATTCGCACTTTTATTTCGCAATGCTTTATAGGCTCCAACGTAAAACTGGCCGCCAACCACAAATTGAACCGGAGTTGCAAGTGCCAGCTGCACCCAAGGATTCGAGAACATTTCCGGCAGCCAAATAAACGAAGTGAATTCAAAGTGACTAACCATCGCCCAAAGTAAAGGAATGGAAAGCAGCAGGGAGAAAATGAACTTGCCTGTTTGCTTCTCTATCTCTTTTTGTCTGTGGTCAACTTTTTCTCCTGTATCTTCTTGCTTTTGTTCTAACTGGTAGCCCAGCTTTTTGATCGCCTCTTTCATATCTGAAGCCGACACTTCTTCCGGGCTATATTCGACTTGTGCAGTCTCTAAAGCAAAATTGACAGTGGCGTTTTGGACGCCGTCTAATCTATTTAAACGTTTTTCAATCCTGTTCGCACACGCTGCACAGGTCATTCCGGTAATATCAAATTCCGCTTTTTCCGTAACTACTTTATACCCTAGAGATTCTACTTTTTCTTTCAGTTTGTTTACGTTGGCTTTGGATGGGTCGAATGTTACTTTGGATTTTTCCAACGCAAAGTTCACATTAGCATCATCTACCCCATCAACTTTTTTTAAGCCTTTTTCAATTCGCACGGCACAAGCCGCACACGTCATTCCAGCAATCTGAAGGGTAGTTTCTTTTTTATCACTCACACCGCTCACTCCTCATAACCACATACCGTATCAGGGTATAGTAATCGTACAGCATACCCCTTAGAAACTTTGAACTTAGCCTACTTCATAGCCTTGGTCTTCAATAACATCGGTAATTTCCCGTAAAGAAATGTTTTTTGAATCAAACGATACGTCTACGCTTCCATCATTTAAATGAACATTTACTGAATGAACACCTTCTAATTGACTAACATTCCCTTCAATGGCATTTACACAATGACTGCAAGACATTCCTTTTACCTGTAATTTTACATTTTCCATTATTTTTTGCCTCCTTGGCTGATTATTATTTCATACCTTTTAACCGTACGATAAACAAAATGGATTATTACCTGCTTTGCATCGTCTTCTTGAATTAATCTTACTATACCCCCCTACCGTATGTAAAGAGAAAAAATGAAAAGAGGCAAAAAACCTCTTTTTTAATGAACAATTGGCGTTCCAACTATTTGGCCAACTCATGATATGAAATTACCCCATCCGCTATTTGCTGAAAATCACCTCGTTTTATGATATCTTCACTTACTCTTTTTAAGAATGTAACTGTCGCTCGAAAAGGTGCCGAACCAGTGCTTACCCTCTCAATTCCAATTTCAGAAAGCATCTGCAGAGAAGGAGTTTCTGCATCAATTAATAAATTGATTGGGATTGATATTTCCTGTCTGAGAATGTTAATAGCGTCTGTGTTTTTTAGACCGGGAACAAAGATGGAGTCTGCTCCTGCCTCTTGGTAAGCCTTACAACGATTTATGGCTATTATCAAACGCTCTTCGGGATTCCCTATATTAAGCCAAAAAAGGTCTGTACGGGCATTGACGAATAAGGGCATTTTCAGCGAATCACAAAGCTCTTTGATAGCTGCTATTTTTTCACACTGCAATGAAAGATCATAAATGGGGGCATCAGGGTTTCCTGTCCCATCTTCAAGATTAATACCTACAACTCCCGTAGAAATAATCTGCCTTACATTTTCTCTCACTTCCTGTACTGACTTCCCATAACCCGCTTCGATATCCGCACTGATTGGAACATCCACAGCATTTACAATAGACCTTAATGCTTCCAGCAATTTATCAAAAGGAAGATTTTCTCCGTCAGGATACCCTAATGAGACAGCCATTCCTGCACTCGTCGTTCCGATCGCTTCAAAACCGCTTTGTTGATAAATTGCTGCACTTCCGGCGTCCCAAGCATTTGGAAGGACAAAAGTTTTAGATCGGCTATGAAGCTGCCGGAATTTTTCATATTTTACTGTTCGATTATTTTTCATTCATGTGTCTCTCCTTTTGGTATTTTCAATCCAAGATCCTGATTTGTTTTGTTATGTCTTCATTGTAATACCGAAACATTTCCAGTATCATCGAAATATGGATTACAAAAGGAGTGGAAATGATGAATGGAAACCCTAATATTACTGAAATGGCCTCGCTTCTGGCTGATCCATCAAGGGCAGAAATATTAACGTGTCTATTGGACGGGCGATTTCATACAGCGAGTGAATTAGCCTCCATTGCAAAAGTAAAGCCGCAAACAGCCAGTTTTCATTTGGCAAAGCTAAGCAAAATCCATTTGATAAAAATGGAGAAACATGGCCGGTTTCATTACTATCAATTAGCTAATCAAGAGGTCGCACAAATGTTAGAGTCTTTCCTTGTTATTTCACCGCCTGCAGAAATAAAGTCATTAAAACAAGATTCGCAAACAAGAGCGTTACGTAAAGCAAGAACTTGTTATGACCATATAGCCGGAAATTTGGGAGTTCGCTTAACGGAGTCGATGGTTCATTCGGGAATTTTAAGCAAAGAACAGGGGCAGTTTGAAGTAACGGAAAAGGGAGAACAATTTTTTGGCGATTTAGGATTAGACTTGCCCTCAATAAGAAAAAAACGACGTTCATTTTCCAGATGTTGTTTAGACTGGAGTGAAAGGCAGCATCACCTGGCAGGCAGCTTAGGAAGTGCACTAGCTACTCATTTTTTTGAAAAACAGTGGATCACTCATATCCCTTATACAAGAGCTGTCAGCATTACAAGCACCGGACGGTTTTATTTCAAAAAGTACTTTAATATATGAGAAACTGAGAATTACAATCGTCACATTTTCCATTACTTAAATCAACCCTAATATACCTTCGTATAGTATAATATATGCTCTGGTTCTAAGTTTACTCTTCTGAAACAAGCCCTCATATTTGTCTAAAAGGATGAATACATTTTTAATAGGCAAATATTGAATGGGGGTCAGAAAGGGAAATGCAATTTTATTATGGACAAAAAATGCCATTACGTATTTTGGACGAGGCTGAATTTTGGAAGCATCAAGAAGAAGAGCATACAGTTGTCATACGGGAATTAGTGAAAAACTTGGAAGCGAATTATGTCGAAGCATTAATAGAATGGGAAAAGGTATTAAGCGAAACACATCAGCGGGTCATTAGATTTATTGAGACGGTAACCCGTTCGGACTATGAAATTACACCTTCCCTCTACCAGGATGTACTCAAACTCGTATCATTCTGTTTAGAACAAAGTCAAAGATTTATTGATTTATGCAGACAAATTAAGAACCAAAGCGAAGCAATCAAAAACAATTTAACTGCGAAAGTTGTAATTGATCATATTATCCGTGAATCCGAATATTTCATCGGCATTGCCCAAACCATTTTATATCAAAAATAGCTGATAGGGTCCCCCACATACAAAGTGCTGAATTCGCATGCTAAGCCCAGTTTGTACATAAATAGGCAAGGTGCAGCACATCATCAATTTAGCACGCAACAGACTTTCGCACTTTAGAAAGTCACTCGCTTTACCGAAATTTCCCCATACAACAGGAAGAACCAAGAACTATTAACGGAGATCTTGGTTCTTTTTGACCAAAGAGTGGTTTATCGATGTCTTACTTGATATTCCAATGTATCCTTCACTAGATCTTTTCTTCTATTTTTATTAGCAGCAAAGAAAATCCCGATACATATTAAGAATGCTCCTGCCAAAATGTTTATCGTAAGGGTTTCGTTTAACTGCAGCCAGCCAAAAAATAAACCTAAAATCGGAACGGCCATAAGTGTCATCGATGCTAAAGATGCCTCGATTTTCGTAAGAACCCAAAACCAGGCGATAAATGTTACGGCCGTTGAGAAAATCCCATTAAAAAGCAGGGACAACACAGCTTGTTGATTCCATTCTGTTTGCGACACGTTTTCGGTGATAAACGAAATCACAAAAAGCATGATCGCTCCAATTAATAATTGCCACGCAGTCATATTCATAATATCTGAACCGGAAAACTTTACTTTGCTGAATACATTCGCGCACGCCCAGCTGATTGCCGCAACAATAATCAGCAATTCACCTGTCACTGTTTGCGCGTTAAAATTGAGAAATTGCGGCCCTAAAATAAAGAGAATACCAACTGTTCCTAAACAAATTCCGATGATTTTAAATGAAGTCAGCCGCTCATTTATCGTAAAATGGGCAATCAACGTAACGAATATGGGCATCGTATACACTAATACAGAGCTTTGGCCCGAATCAACAAACTGCATCCCGTAAGTTAAAGTTGCCAAATACCCCAACGACATGAGGACACTCATGACCAAAACGTTCGTGATTTTCTTTTTATCCGGAAGCAGCGGTTTTTTTAGCAGCATTAATATCAAAAAAATCGGAATGGCGCCAATTAATAATCGAAAAGCAGAAAATAAAAATGGCGGGATATAGCTCAACCCTATTTTCATCGTTACCCATGTATATCCCCAAATGAGTACGACTAAAAATATAGCACCTGCAACTTTAAACATGTATTATCCATTCCTTTCTTTTATTATGTAAAGTTAGTATAATAACATCAACATCATAATGGAAATACATAAATTAACGAAAGGAGATAACATATTTGTTATGACAATAAACCAGCTCCGAATTTTTATTAAGGTTGCTGAGAAATTGAATTTTACAGACGCAGCCGAAGAACTATTTATGACGCAGCCGGCTGTTAGCAGAGCTATTTCAAGTCTTGAATCAGAGTTAGGAGTTTCTTTATTTTATCGCGATAAAAAAAGGGGGATCCACTTAACTCCAATTGGCACTGCAACTGTACAGGAATTTAGAAAAGTGATTCAATTGGTAAACAAAGTAGAGGAATTCGCAGATGAAGAAAAAGGCTTGAAAAGTGGGAAAATCCGTATCGGATCATTTGTGGCAGCATCATCATACTTTTTGCCGCAGGTTATTTCGTACATTAAAAGCAGATATCCTGATATAAAATTTGAATTAAAAGAAGGAACTTCAGACCAAGTAAAAAAATGGATTGATGATTATCAAATTGACGTGGGAATTGTTGCCAGCCCTACAACTGATTATGAACATTTCGTATTATTAAAAGATAAAATGGTCGTCGTCCTCCCGCCAAATCATCGGTTAACGGAAAAAGAGATCGTTACGATTGAGGAATTAGGGAATGAAGAATTGATTTTATGTAAAGGCGGACATGAAGCTGCTGTGAATGAAGCATTTGCAAATGAGCATATGAACCTGAATGACGGAATCACCGTTCAAAGTGGAGAAACGCTAGTAAAAATGGTGAATAACGGATTAGGAGCGGGTATTATATCAGAATTTACTTTAGCTACGGTTCCTCATACACTGCCGTTAAAAACAATTTCTCCTGCGATCAAAAGAGACATTTGTCTCATAACTTCTTCATTTGATGATCTTTCCATATCCGTCAAATATTTTGTCGATATCTTGAAAAAGTTCACTGAGGAGCAAAGGGATGAGGAAATTACATCGTCTTTAAAAGTATAAAAGAAGGAGCGAAATCGTTCCTTAATGTTTACAACTCTTACTGTTAGGCAACCGTGCCGGTTTTAGGAAATTCGGATTGCCATTAAAGCAGCAAATAAATATCCCCATGCATTCTCCAGTTCTATTCCATGTAAAATGAAAAAGTCTAACGATAACGAAAGTTTGTTCCTGAAACTTTTTTACTGAAAATATGAGTTTTTTATGCCTATTAAACTAAAATAGAAAATAGATATATTGCTTCATTTTTTGCAAGTGATATTTAAAATGCAATACGTTTTCAAACCTATTACATCAATATTGTTAGCTCTAAATACTTAGTTTTTAAAAAAACTTGCTTAAAAGAAAACCTATTGACTCTATAAATTATAAAAAATAGAATATAACGCGAGAGTACAAAGCTTTACATAATATTGTAAAGCTTAATACTTTTGATTAAAGTGATAAACAAAAGAAGGTGATAAGACTAAATAAAATGTCAAAAGAAAAAATCTGGTAAAAAAGAAGTCTTTTTTAGGTTTTAGATTTTAAAATCATGTATTGAGAAATAAAAGAAAAGATTGTCATTATATTTTTAGTACATCATTACATTTAGTGAAATTGTTTTTCCCGCACCTGCGCATTTGCGGATATGCAGCCTCATCCAGAGAAGCCTCCAATACCAACTGGTAAAAATTTTTAATAAATTAGAGAATGGTGGAAAACTATTATTTGAAAAAAACTAAAGGATTTATCGAAGCAGAGGTTTGTAAAATTGTTACTCACTGGCAAAAGGATAACTTTGGCCGTGGTGCTGTGTCGATTAAGGCAGATATTTTGCGAGATAAAGTTATTGTCGTTTTACACGGTATCCTAACTCCTGCAGAGCATTCACTTTGTGAAACAAAACAAGGAATATTATCTGTTAAAAAATTTCGTTCTGATCTAATTGAATCAGGAGCAGCTGAAATCAATCAAATGATCCAAAATAAAATTGGAGAAGAAGTAATAAGTTTTTTTACCGATATAAGTACAAAAACTGGAGAAAGACTAATCGTCTTTAAATTTTCTAAGAATTTAGAAGAAACCAATTAAGTCATTCATTTAATTTCATAACTTAGGGAGATCTTTAAAAACCTTAATTAATAAGGGAGTTAACGATAAACCGACTTCAACTAGCATGAATGGTCAAGGGGACCCTTCATTCTGATTGTGTCGGTTTTTTTATTTTGTTTTTACAAATTAGGAGGAATATTAAATGTTTGAAATGGTTTTACAAAACTTATTAACACCTGCTGTCATGTTTTTTGTATTAGGTGTCATCGCTGCTTTATGCAAGTCTGATTTAAAAATTCCTGCTGGACTAGGTGAAACTTTAAGTATTTATCTTTTAATTGCAATTGGAATAAAAGGCGGAATTGAACTCTCCCATTATTCATTAAATTCTGTTATTCGGCCCCTTATGGGAACTTTATGTTTAGGAATCGCTATTCCATTAATAACGTTCTTTATCATGCGGCTAATTAAAATGGATCTCAAAAACTCCATTGGCTTGGCAGCGACATTCGGTTCGATCAGTGTTGTTACTTTCGGAACTTCCATTTCATATCTTGAAAAACAGGGAACAACATTCGAAGGGTTTATGAGTGCTATGGCTGCCCTATTAGAAAGCCCAGCAATCTTTGTTTCATTACTGTTATTAAAAGTTATTGAGAATAAAAAACACCCGGTACCAACCCATTCACAAAATGTTGGCATAGTTGCCTCTTCCCCGTTCAAAATGTTTGATAGAAAATTGATCATTGAAAGTATATTTGGAAAAAGTGTTTTGCTTTTACTAGGAAGTTTATTTATAGGACTCATTATTGGAGAACGTGCTCTTCCAGTAGTAAAACCCTTATTTATAGACTTATATGGCAGTGTATTAATTATATTTCTATTAATTATGGGATTGATGGCAGGTGAACGGTTGCCTGAAGTTCGTAAACACGGTATGAAATTATTACTTTTTGGACTCTATATGCCACTTATTGGCGGTACGTTAGGAGTTTTATTGGGACATCTCACAGGTCTTTCTGTTGGTGGATCTACTCTAATGGGCGTTTTAGCTGGCAGTGCTTCTTATATTGCAGCGCCAGCAGCATTAAAATCGTCTGTACCAGAGGCAAACCCATCAATTTATTTAGGTTTAGCTTTAGGTGTAACGTTCCCTTTTAACCTTACTTTTGGTATTCCATTGTATAATCAGTTAGCTCAGTGGATCCAATAGATTGGTATTTATACTCTTAAATGAGGTTAACGAATCTTTTTGCAAGACATAGAAAGGAGTAAGTATATGTCACTTTTGCAGGAAGTCTTAACATATAATCAAAAATTTGTTGACGAAAAAAAATACGAAAAATATTGTACAACAAAGTTTCCTGATAAACGTTTAGTCATTGTTACTTGCATGGATACACGTTTAGTTGAGCTACTGCCACGTGCAATGAACTTTCAAAACGGTGATGTCAAGATCATTAAAAGTGTTGGGGCTATTGTTGATCATCCATTTGGCAGCATTATGCGAAGCATACTTATTGCAATATATGAGCTGCAGGCGAACGAAGTCTGTGTAGTGGGACACTACGATTGTGGAGCTGGGAACTTAGATGCGGATAAAATAATCGAGACGATACTTCAAAATCGTATAGATGAGAAAACTCTCCAAACAATTAAATATTCAGGTATTGACCTGTACGATTGGTTAAAAGGATTTAACTCTGTAGAAGATTCGGTATGCCACAGTGTAGATGTTATTTGTAAACATCCACTCCTGCCAAAGCATATCCCTGTACATGGTCTAGTTATACATCCTGTTTCAGGTAAATTAGAACTTCTAATTGATGGAACAAATGAAACAGGGGATCGTTTAGCTGCAAATACAGAAAGAGCATTTATGTGAATCATATATCTAAAAAAATTTCAATTAAGGAAGGCAGCTTAAAACAAAGGATCTGCCCCTATTAGCGTTGTATCGGTTACAGAAAATGAAAAAACTTTAAGAGAAAAAACTCCTATTGTAGAAATGTTAAGCTTGTTGTTACCACAAACAAGTTTTCTACAAAGGAGTTTGATCTTTCTTTTATATTATTTATCCCGCATTAACGGTCAGTAAGACCCCCACCTTCAGGGTTATGAGTGTAAACGAGCAATCCTAAGGGACAATACGGCCGGAAGTGTCCATTCCGTTTGTGACACATTTTCCGTCATTATCGAAATCACAAACAGAATGATCGCTCCTATGAGTAACTGCCAGGCAGTCATATTCATGATTTCATCTCCGGAAAACTTCACTTTACTGAAAACATTCACACACGCCCAGCTCAGTGCTGAGACAATGATCAGCAATTCACCTGTCACTGTTTGCGTGTTAAAATAAAGGATTAAAAAGCGGAAAAATCCGCATTGAATCATTTACAGCAGGCTTACTTTTTGCCGCCAGTTATTTCCCACATGAAAAGCAGATATCCGGACATTAAATTTGAATTAAAAGAAGGGTCTTCGGATCAAGTAAAAAAATGACTGGATGATTATCAAATTGATGTAGGAATCGTTGCCAGCCCGGCCGATGATTTTGAACATATCGTGTTAAAAAAAGATAAAATGGTCGTCGTACTCCCGTCCAATTATCGTCTTACAGAAAAAAGATCGTTACGATTGAAGAATTAGAGAACGAAGAATTGATATTTTGCAAGGGCGGACATGAAGAAGCTGTTACAGAAGCTTTTGCAAACACAAAGTTGAATTTAAATGATGGAATTACGGTTCAAAGCGGAGAAACGCTAGTAAAAATGATGAATAACGGATTGGGAATTGGCATCATTTCTGAATTTACATTAGCTACTATTTCTCATGAGCTGCCTTTAAAAATCATTTCCCCTGCTATCAAAAGAGAGATTAGCCTGATTTGTCCTTCGTTTGACAATGCTTCCGTATCGGTCAAATATTTTGTTGATGTTCTGAAAGAATTTTCAGCGGAACAAAGAGATGAGGAAAAAGCCGCCAATAAAGGAACGAAACCTCTCCTTCATTAAATGATCAATATTTCTGAATTTTAGTGTTGACAACTCGAGTTCACTGATTTATTATCCAAGTAATTAAATAACAATAAGCAAATATTGGAAATAGTAGAAGGGTGTATAAGCTTTTCAGAGAGCCGATGGTTGGTGGGAATCGGCAGTTATTGCCTTTGAACTCATCCAAGAGCTACTCCCTGAACTGATTAGTAAGGGATGTCGGTTTCTACCGTTATGAAGATAGGCAGTGATGGCTGTCGAAAAATGAGTGGGTTAATCTTATATGGATTGATCAATTAGAGTGGTACCGCGAGTAAAGCCTCGTCTCTATAGGTTTTTATAGAGGCGGGGCTTTTTTATTAATTTAAAATGACAAAAGGGAGTGGTTTTGAAATGTCGAGGAAAATTTGGGTTTTTGATACGACTTTACGTGATGGAGAGCAAGTTCCGGGAGCTAAGCTAAATCTGAATGAAAAATTAGAAGTGGCACAGCAGCTGAAAAAGCTAAACGTTGATATTATCGAAGCGGGTTTTTCTGCGTCATCTGCCGGCGATTTTAATGCTGTAAAAGAAATTGCTGAAAAAGTCGGCAATACAGATGATATTTTCATCACAGCGTTAGCAAGAGCGGTAAAAGCTGATATTGATGCAGTTTATCATAGCGTGAAGTATGCGCAAAACCCGCTAATCCATATCGTTCTCGGTACTTCAGACGTCCACGTGGAAAAAAAATTCAGAAAATCGAAAAGTGAAATTTTAAATATTGGTGTCGATGCCGTAAAATATGCCAAAACACTTTTGCCTAATGTGCAATATTCAACAGAAGATGCGTCCCGCGCTGATTTTGAATACTTATGGGCAACGATTGAAGCGGTTGTCAAAGCAGGGGCTACGATAATAAATGTGCCTGATACCTGTGGTTATGCCGAGCCGGAGGAGTTTGGTGAACTCATCTCTAAAATTAATGACCGATTGAAAAACGTGAATGATCACGTGCTATTAAGCGTCCATTGTCATAACGATCTTGGTATGGCAACAGCCAATACGTTAGCAGTTATTAAAAGTGGTGCGGATAAAGTGGAGTGTACGATCAATGGTATTGGTGAAAGAGCAGGTAATGCTTCACTAGAAGAAGTGGTAATGTCGTTGAATACGCGC
The DNA here is from genome assembly GCF_017832095.1 of Bacillus capparidis. Taxonomy (NCBI): domain Bacteria; kingdom Bacillati; phylum Bacillota; class Bacilli; order Caryophanales; family Bacillaceae; genus Bacillus; species Bacillus capparidis. The sequence continues at coordinate 183,270 of NZ_JAFDST010000003.1, read as the reverse complement.
TCCGATGCCTATCATGCATACACCAACATTAATACCAAAGAAATCATGAATACATCAAGGATTATAAGCAATTTAATGGGACTTGAAGTACAGGTAAATAAGGCGATTACTGGAGAAAATGCTTTTGCCCATTCTTCAGGCATACATCAGGACGGATTGTTGAAATCAAGAGAAGCTTACGAAATCATAAACCCGATTGAAGTCGGTTTAGAAGATATGGAGCTTGTTCTAACCGCTCGTTCCGGGCGTCATGCAGTGAAAAACGCCCTTCAGAAATTAAGTTTTGATTCATTAACGGACACACATTTTGAAGGGATTTTTGAAGCATTTCTTGAGCTGGCTGATGCGAAGAAAGAAGTCTATAACCATGATCTATATGTGATCGTTGAAAATTATTTTGCAAAACACGATAATCTCAACCAAAACATGACGCACTATAGTGACCATTTCTTTGAACTGATTGACTTGCAAGTGATCAGCAATACCCATTTCCCTTCTGCAAGTGTAAAAGTGAAAAAAGGAGATGAACTGCTGGAAGGAAGCAGCGGCGGCTCAGGTCCGATTGATGCGTTGTATTCAACGATTGCAGAAATTAGCGAGTTGGATCTTACCTTGATTGAGTACAATATTAGCAGCGTTTCAAGAGGAAAAGAGGCACTTGGAAAAGTAAAAATCCAGGTCGAATACAGAGGAGAAAAATACATGGCGAAAGCAACAGACACGGATATTATGAAAGCAAGTGCATTCGCGTTTATCAACGCTATCAACAGCATCATCGTAGATCATTTTCTTCAAAACTCAAATAGGGCTCATTTTACGACAAATAACGGTTAGGAGTCTAATAACGTTTCAATATAAGGGTGAAACACAATTTGGGGTGAATGACACTTTAGTGATTATTAATCCCGAAGAAGTCCACACTGGATATGCACAGGACGCATGAGTACTTAGCCTTCGAACATTTTCTCCCACCTGATTGTTAGGTGAACCAATCGGGCTTTTACAGGCAGTTAATCCCCCACCTCTTTTTCAGTCGATTCTCCCTGAAAGGTGAGGGCTTACTGCCCGTTAATGCGGGATAAATTCACATGATTTATCAGGGGGGGGAGGCAAAGGGGAGGGGAAAAATCTACTTTTTGAAAACGTTGAATCTTTATTAAAAAATTAAGCGATCTTATATACCAATAAAACAAATTGGAATAGATCGAATTATACTTACAAATTATATCGTATTGCGATATAATTATTAATGAGAATTGAACTACTCTATGAAACCTGCATAGTCTACAGACGTTTATGTATTTTCATCAGAATTATAGATATCAATTACGTAAAACGAAGATATTAGTCTAATAAAATTTAAATAAATTCCTCATGAATAAATCACCTAGGAGAATGCGATGATTTTTATATTTTTATTCATTATTATTCTTACATTAGCGATTATAGTTAACTTGAAAGTTTCCCGCCTAAACATTTCTACAGTAGCTGGTGCTCCCATCATGGCAATGGGAATTATGATGAAAGACATCCTTACGGAGGATTTCGCCCTTCCTTATATAAGCGGTATAGTTTTCCATCTCATTATCCTCATAGCCTTTTGGGTTATCATACATTACACGTTTGATATGCTGGAAGGTGTCTTTTATTCATCACATATAAAAGACCCTATATCTAGTTTTTCGACAGGGACTTGGATTGCTGCCATATCCGTTATTACCGTTTTACTTTCAGATAAGCAATTTTATACCCCTTCACGGATTCTTTTTTTTATTAATCTTGTCTTATGGCTTTCATATTTAGGATTGGCAGTACGAAACTATATATACATTTTTAAAGCAACAAAAAAATACTCACATCAAATTCATGGCGGATTGTTACTGACGTGTGTTGTCACCCAGTCGATTGTTATTTCTGGGTATACCATATTTGGAGTTGCTTTTCCAACACACTTTGCAGACATTCTTCTCATTATCGGTTTCTTATTTTATTTGTTAAATTTTGGAATTATTTTATTTCGGTATATTCATATACCAAATAAAGATCTAACAGAAAGTTGGACAAACACAAACTGCATCATTCATGGCGCTATGTCGATTACAGGTGTATCATTAACCTTTTCACATTTCGAAGCCTTTTACATCCTTGATTTCATCTGGATCGTTTCATTTACCCTTTTCCTCATTATAGAGGCTATTGAGGTTTTCCGGTCTACTCAGCGGGTTAAAAAATTGGGATGGAAGCAAGGAGTCTTTTCCTATTCACCTAGTCAATGGGCAAGAATCTTTACGTTTGGAACGTTTCTTTTTTTCACTGAAAGGATACCCAAGGGCCATCATTTACTAATCGATAGCCTGCAAAACTTAGTCTTCCTCTTTTTACCGATATTGATTGTGCTCCTGATCCTCATTGAGGTTTTGTTAATAAGTTTACAAGTTCATCAAAATTTTACTAGAAAAGACGAACCTATTCATTTACCTTATGAAAACAGCCGATATTCCCCACAGTAAGGAATCATCGGCTGTTCTATTAGAAAAAAAGGGAAAGACAAACTAGCCACGCCGAACTTCCTGTGCCGCCACGGCCGACAACCAGATTCATTGTCCATCCCCCTCCTCTTCCTTATCTATTTTTTAATCCATTAGACAAAGCAGCTACAGTATGCTGCAGGAACTCTTCCTTTGATTCCTTGATAAATTGATCCTTCCACAGGGCTTTTGAAGAAAAAAAGCCATATAACATAGTCAAGAATATCATCGCCTGGATCTTGGCGTTCGTTTTGATCATTTTTTTCTTGTCCTGCATCACGAGAAAATAATTTGTAAGGTATTCTTTCAATCGATCTGTTTGTTTAGAAACAAAATCTGCCAATTCAGGCATCGTCGTCCGTTCTTGGACAGCAATCAGAAAAATAGGTTGATTCTTAATCATTAATTCGATGTACATTTGTGCGATCATGTATAGATCCTTCTCTATGTCCCAAAGAATCTTTTCATCGAAAGCATTCTTAAAATCAGAAAGATATGAATATTTTTTCACAGCTGCCTCAAATACGCCTTTCTTCGTTCCGAAATGGCGGAAGACAGTCATCTCACTCACCTCTGCTGCCTGCGCTATCTCTTTTATTGTTACAGCTTTAAAACCTTTATTCTGCATCAATTGAAGAGCTGCTTGAATGATTCGCTCCGCGGTTCCCGCTTCAATTGCCTTCAATAAAGACACCTCACATCATGCTCAACTAAGATAGTTATTGATAACTAACATTGATTATATTTTGATCTTACATTAGTGTCAATATATGCTGATATCGTTAGTTCAGATAGACTAATAAAACACGCGGGCATTCACCCGCATGTTCTTCTTCAAAGCACTTTTTTAACTCTTTTTCCCAGTATAAATATGAATCGCATCTCTCAAAAATTCTGCGCTTCCTGGCTGCTTGTCATCATAATATGCTTTAAAGCGATCGTCATCGACATACATTTGCGCAAGATTCGCATGTGCCTCTTTGCTGTATTTGCTCCAGCTATACGTTAACCACTGTTTATGCAAATCAGCAGCTTTTTGCGCGATGTCGCTTGCTGGGTCACCAGTTTTGAATGCTTCAGCTAACGTATCCTTTACTTCCTGCTCCAACTGTTTAACCTTTTGATACTCCTCCTGCGTCATGTTCATCAGCTTCTCATTAGACTTATTGATCGTTTCATCCCCGTATTTTTCGCGGATCTCTTTTCCATACTTTTTCTCGTTCTCATCTATCATTTTTTGCTTAAAGCCTTCGAATTTTTCTTTATCTGACATAATGATTCTCCCTTCCGATAATGCAATTGTTTTTTCTACATTGGCTATTAGCAAATCCAATCGCTTTCTTTTGTCAAAGAGTTGTTCACGATGTTCTTTTAAGGCGCTTACTTCGTCAAAGGATGAGGCATTGATAATGTCTTTTATCTTGTCCAGGTTAACATCCAGTTCTCTGTAAAACAGAATCTGCTGCAGCCTGTCAACTTCCTTTTGACCATAGATCCGGTAGCCTGACGAGTTAATTCTTGCCGGCTTAAGAATTCCAATCTCATCATAGTACCGAAGCGTTCTGGTGCTGACTCCAGCCAGCTGCCCCAATTTTTGTACTGTATATTCCATGTGATCACCTCCTGACACCCTTAATGTACACCTTTACGTAACGTGAAGGTCAATAGCTTTTTTATAGATTTTTTCTGTTCTAAAAAAAAAGACCAAACCATAATTGGTTCAGTCTAGTTCTTTTAAGCTTCTTAATGAAACCTCTTGTTCATTTTCCGGGTTATCGAGAGGATAAATTCTGGCGGTTTCATTGCTCTCATCCACATGTTGAATGTAAATTGGAATTCCGTTATAAGTGACATTTGCCATAACTGGCGATTCAGAAATCTCTTGTGCCCGTTGCGAGTTCATAAGCTTCCTCCTATTGAATTAAATTTCACTTATACTATTTCCTTTAATCTTTTTAAGTATTCAATGAACATTTCACCTAAAGTTTTCAGGCTGAATATAATAATTTCAAATTCCTGATCGACTATTCGGCAACAAAAGGAGCCATCGTGAGCTACACCCGGGCTCTGGCTAATTCTGTTGTTGATCAAGGAATTCGTGTGAACGCTGTGGCACCGGACCGATTTGGACACCGCTTAACGTTTCAACGCAGCCTCCCGAGGTAATAAAAACATTGGGAACAGATGTGCCAATGAAACGGGCAGGGCAGCCTTATGACCTGGCCCCGGTCTATGTACTGCTTGCCTCTGATGACGGATCCTATATTACGGGTCAAACCATTCACGTGAACGGCGGCCAAATGGTTACGACGTAAGAAGAACGTTATAAAAAAGCCTTCATTGCAGTTATACAGTTTGTAATCGGATGATAATCTGTTTTAGGCGGAGGGCTTTTAATGTTGCTGTTTTTTTGATTATCGACGCTCAGCAGCTGATACCATGCTCCCCATTTATGATCGACAAAGTACCTCCAGCAATATTTGAATATTTGCTCATAAAAGTTTCTATACGCGATTTTGTTAGTCTTTGCAGCGAATAAAGCGCTTGCCCCAATTGCTTCTGCCATAACCCAATAAAGCTTATCTGAATCGATGATTTTCCCTTCAGGAGACATGGCATAATAAATCCCGCCATACCTGCGGTCGCTTCCGTAGTCTGCCGCCGTACGAAATAATCGCTCTGACTGCGGAAAAATCCATTGCTCCTCTTTGTGCTTTTCCAGAAGCTGCAGCAGCTTGCTCCATTCGATCGAATGTCCAAAAATAAAGCCGTAAGGCCGAAATTCACTTTTGGTATAATCTTTGTTGTACTCCCAATCTATTTTCCTATTCTCATCATAATGTTCCCAGATCAGACTGCCAGACTGGGGAAGAAGCTTAAATATGACCGAATGGGCCAACTGATAAGCCCGGTCGAGATAACGTGCTTCCCCTGTTGCCTCGAACGCTGCCATCATCGCCTCACACAGATGCATATTGGCGTTTTGTCCCCGGTAAGGTGAAACAGTTGCCCAATCAGCAGATATTTCATCTACGTATAATCCATCTTCTTTTCTCCAGAAATAAGTTTCAAGAATATCAAAAACATCTTCAATTAACTGCCCGGCCTTTTTAATCCCCGCCTGGTATGCAGTAGAGACAGCCAACAGGACAAAAGCATGCCCGTACGCAAATTTCGTTGAATCATAGACGTCTTGTCCTTTTAAAATCCAATAATAGCCACCGTGATCTTTGTCATGCTGATGTTCCTCAAGAAACGTTAGTCCGTGTTCTGCAGCCTCCACATACTTGGCGGGAGAATCACTAATCATCGCAGCCACACTGAAAATATAAATAAACCTGGACATACCAACAAGATGCTTCGTTTCATAATCACAAATAGTTCCATCGTCCAAGAAGCAATTGATATAACCGCCATTTTTTGTATCTATACATCTCGAAGCATAGTAACGGACGATGGCCATTATATGCTCTTTTAGAAATTTGCCGTCTCTAAAATTTGAAGTCAAAATGAATCCACCACTTTCTTATGGGTTGCTTTACTCTATGCAATTTTCGACCTAGGTATGATGTAGGGGGGATATATGCCGGTCAAGGTAGGATATTTTCAAAGAATGGGCTGATAAATGTATGATACTTGTCCAAGCAAACAGACTGCCGGCCGCATTTGATATAAAAAAAAAGAAAATAATGAGGGTTAACATGCTCGCCGATCAAATTATTTCAACAGGTTTACGCTTTTTAGGAACTCCTTATGTGTTTAACGCCCGTTCGGATCAAACCAATGTATTTGATTGCAGTTCTTTTATTCAGCATATTTTTGGCGTAAACGGGATTTCTCTTCCTAGAAATTCTCGCCAGCAATTTTTAATGGGTACCCGGATTCCTTTTTCTCAAATCCGGCAAGGAGATTTGCTGTTTTTCACAACAAAAAAACGTGAAAATAGAGAAGGCGTCGCAAAAATTGGACATGTCGCCGTCTATATTGGAAAAGGACATATCCTTCATACGTATCGGCAAGGGAAAAAAGTGCAGATCTCCGAGTTAGACTCGCATTGGAAAAGCAAATATAAAGGAACAAAACGAGTGATTTGACATAAAAAGTCTACCTGTTTACATAGGAAAACAGGTAGACTTTTACATACATTACATCCATCGAAACGATCTCGATGACCGGTTACTATCCAGTTTCACCAGTCCATTCCCTTCTTCTGTCTCTCGATAGCCAATTGAAACAGTATTTTTTATGAGCTGAGCATAAATTTCCGGCTCAGATAAGGTACGGTTATATTTTTCCTCATATTTTTCAATGAGAAGAGCCAAAGCTCCTGACACATGCGGAGTAGCCATTGATGTCCCAGATAATACCGCATATTTACTTGGTGGAAAAGTAGACTCAATTTTGTCTCCGGGTGCTACGACATCAACTTCAGAATTGGAGCCGCTAAATGGAGAGAGACGTTGATTACTATCAACAGAGCCTACTGCTATAACTTCCGGATAAGCTCCCGGATAGCTATATTCATTCGTTTGTGCATTTCCGTCACCTTCGTTACCCGCTGCGCAGGCGACAACAATATTATTTTGTACAGCTTTTTTAATCGCAGAGTGTAAGACAGGATGATCGTCAGGACTGCCTAACGAGAGTGAAATAATCCTCACTTTTTCTCCTCGGGGTCCTCTCCATTTCACTGCATAGTTTATGGCATCAGAAATTGTTTGAACTGATCCTTTTCCTTCACCTGTTAAGCCTTTTAATACCAGCAGTTTTGCTTTAGGAACAGCTCCTGTTATTCCCCTGTCATTCTCCTTCGCTGCAATAATGCCGCACACATGTGTGCCGTGCCCGTTATTATCGGAGACGTTCCTCCATTATAGTCATCGTAAAATTATATCAGCCGATGATTTGTCCCCTTAAATCAGGATGATTGATTTCATCCTGTGTGATTACGGCTACTACGATATTTTCACCCTTGTATCCTTCTCGCCAAATTGACGGTGCTTGAATCATGCTTACACCATACGGAATCTCTGTCGAAGTTTCCCTTAGTTCTTCAACACGATATGGTATTAATTGAATATCTGGCATTTCTATCATCTCCCTTCCCGTATGCTATGTTGGGAGATTTTATTTAATGTCTAATTTTCATATCTCATAAATGTAAAAATGCCGTTCCACGATAGGAACGGCATTTTTCATCGATACTACTTCCCTTTTTTCACTTCATGAAGCTGATCTGGAAAGTTTGTAAACATTCCCGTAACCCCCCAGTCAATCAGCTGCTGCATCCTTCCCTTGTCATTCACGGTATACGGGTGGATCTCGAGCCCGCTATCAACAACCTTCCTTACATATTCTTGATTTAAATATGTATGGTTAGGTCCGACTCCAACGGCGTATTCTTTTATTGCTGCAATTTCAGCATCGGTAATTACCGCATTGCTTTTATAGGAGAGCAACTGTATGAGCTTGACCGATGGATCCAGCTGCTGCATTTTTTGCAAGCTTAATGAACTAAACGACTGAACTAGAAGCGTATCTTTGTTAATATCGTATTTATTTACAAGACGTAAAAGCTCTTTTTCCATACCAGGATATACATCAGGAGATTTCGTTTCAATGTAATACTTTGCGTTTTTCCCGAATTTTTGAAAGACCTCTTCAAGAGTAGGAACTTTTAATCCTTCATAGTCAGGATTTGCGTATTGAGGGTAAGCTTCGTTAAACCAGCTCCCTGTATCCAGCTGTTTAATTTGTGCTAATGTATAATCTTTTACTCTTCCTGTCCCATTTGTCGTCCGGTCAACAGTCTCGTCGTGCATGGCTATTAATTTGCCGTCCTTTGTCATTTGCAGGTCCACTTCAATATAGTCACCGTGCATTTTTTCGCCTTTCTCATAGGATACAAGAGTATGTTCAGGAGCATAGCCGGAAGCACCACGGTGTGAAACGTTTACAATATCCTTATGTTTTTCCTTTGCCATACCAGTTTCACCTGAAGCAGCCATTCCAATTCCAATTACCAGAGCACCAAGAGCCGCTAACCATTTTCTTTTCACTATTCACATCTCCTCTCATAGTAACTACGAGTCAAGAATAGCAATCGATTATTAATTTTGATTTACACCTTGGTAAAGATTCTAGCTAGTGGAAATATACGATTAAGTTTAAAGGTTAATTGAATCAATTTTGGGAGGAGATCCTCTTCCTTTTATTTAACTAATAGGTTTCTATATTTCGTGTTTATATAGATACTATTATCTATTTTTATTGTATTACCACCATACAATATTAGTGAAAATTTCTAATTAGATGTTTTTTTACATTAAATCCTGAATCACCCCTTTCATTAAACATGATATAATGCTAGAAATATAAACTCGGAGAGGAATATGCGTTATGAACGATTTCACTATGCAGGAAAACGGTGTTTTTCCATCTGTTTGTTCTCTCGATTGCCCGGATCAATGCGGCCTCTTAATTCATAAAGAAAACGGAAAAATCGTAAAGGTTGCGGGTGATAAAAACCACCCCGTAACCCAGGGAAACATCTGCAACAAAGTACGCAATATGACGGAACGAATATATGATAAAAAACGTCTTTCGGTCCCTTTAAAGAGAATTGGGAAAAAAGGAGAAGGTAAATTCGAACCGATTTCTTGGAGAGAAGCGATTGATACGATCAGCTCCCGTTGGAAGAAACTTATTGATAAAGAAGGAGCCGAAAGCATCCTTCCCTATAGCTTTTACGGAAATATGGGACGGCTTCAATCTGAAGGAATGGATCGCCGATTCTTCAATTACCTAGGTGCAAGCCAGCTAGAGCGGACGATTTGCAATACTGCTGGTTCTGTAGGATACAACTACACAATGGGCAGCGCGCACGGAATCGACCCTGAGGAAACAATCCATTCAAAGCTGTTTATTTTCTGGGGAATCAATGCCGTTTCTACGAACATGCATCAAATAACGATCGCGCAAAAAGCCAGAAAAAAAGGTGCTAAAATCGTCGTCATCGATGTCCATAAAAACCAGACCGGAAAGCTTGCCGATTGGTTTATCCCGATTAATCCCGGGACAGACGGGGCGCTTGCGCTCGGCATCATGAACATTTTGTTTGAAAAAAATCTACAAAATGATGCTTTCCTCAAAACTTACACCACGGGGCATGAAGAACTGCGCGAGCACGTTAAGCAATATGCTCCTAAAAAGGTTGCAAACATAACGGGGGTTCCTGAAGAGGATTTGTACCAGCTGGCAATCATGTACGGAGAAACGTCTCCAGCCTTTATCAGAATTGGGAATGGCATTCAACATCATGACAACGGCGGAATGATCGTTCGTACCATTTCATGTCTGCCTGCTATTACGGGACAGTGGCTGGAAAAAGGAGGAGGAGCAACCAAGGGTAACTCCGCTTTCCTTCAATTTAATAAACAAGCGTTACAGCGTCCTGATTTATTAAAAGGACGCAGGCCCAGAAGCTTTAACATGAATCAGCTCGGAACGATACTGACGGAAACAGATCCGCCTGTTTATTCGTTGTTTATTTACGGTACAAATCCCGCAGTGGTTGCTCCAGAAGCAAATAAAGTTCGTGAAGGTTTCATGCGAGATGATCTGTTCACGGTTGTCCATGATTTATTTTTAACAGAAACGGCAAAATACGCAGACATTGTTTTGCCAGCAACGTCGTCTTTTGAAAATCTCGATTTCTATACGTCTTATTGGCATCACTATATACAAATCCAACAACCAGTGATCAAGCCCTTTGCCGAAAGTAAATCAAATACAGAAGTGTTTCGTCTTTTGGCAAAAGCGATGGGATTTGATGAACCAGCGCTTCAGGATACGGATGAAGACATGATTCGCCAGTCACTTTACAATACGGGAAACTCCCATATTGAAGGTATTACCTACGAGGCTCTGCTGGAAAATCAGTTTATGAAAGCGAAAAGACAGCCTCTTCTGCCTGGTACTCTTAAAACACCAAGCGGAAAAATTGAATTATATTCTGAAGCGATGAAAAAAGACGGTTATTCACCTCTTCCAGTACATACCGACTTACTGGATGACAGTGAGTTTCCGTTGACATTTATCCCTGGACCCAACCACAATTATTTAAATTCAACGTTTTCCAATAATGAAAAGCATCAAAAATTAGAAAAAGAACCGAAAGCCTTTATAAACATAGATGATGCAAACGAACGAGGAATCAAAACTGGCGAAAAAGTCCGTATCTGGAATGACCGGGGCGAATGTGTGCTGACCGTTTCAGCAGGAGACCAGGTGCTTCCGGGAGCGGTTGTCACGCAGGGGCTCTGGGCAGACGCAAAAGATAAACAACAGCTTGTGAACGCTCTAGCGCCGGACCGGCTGTCAGACATGGGCGGCGGAGCAGTCTTCTTTTCAGGAAAAGTGCAGATCGAGAAGATATAGAAAATTGGGGACTTTTACTAACCGGTTCTCCTTTGGGAGAGAAAAGTAAAAAAAAATTTTGACAGACCAAATTGTATTGTTTTTAATCCCCGCAGAAATAGGAGATAAATAATGATATATAACAATAAAGAACTTCTTAAAATTTCAATAGTTTCTTTAATTTTGAGTCTGTTTTTTTTACTTATTTCATATTTGTTTACTATGAAAGGGATATACATTCAATTTGGAACCCCGGCAAAAGGAATTAATCATCAATTTCTCAATGGCCTATTCATAATTACTACGGTTGTTTCTGGAGTTTATTTAATTAATTATAAACAAAAAGATAAAGTAATCAGGGGAATTGTAATAGGTATCGGTTCATTTATTTTTGCTCTAGTATTGTTAAATGGATTAGAATATTACGATGCTGAATATACGACTTTCTCTTCACCAGATAGTCAAGAGAGCTTTTTGATAATCGAAACCGGACATGGTGAAATCTATCAATTGTCAAACTCGGGATTATTTATGACGCATTTAACAAATATAAGAACAGATGATGGTTATAAACCTTTTTTAAATGGAGCATATCAGTTAGAATGGAAAGAACCAAATGAATTATTGATCAAATATGTGTTTGATTATATGGAACCAAATAATTTTCAAGAAGTGACAGTAACATATAAATTTAAATAGATTAATGAATAAAAGAGAGGTTTATCCAAACAATGATAAACTTCTCTTTTAGAGAAAACTCTATTACCTAGAAACTATTTTATTCTTCGTAAAACTAAAGCCACTTGTTCTCCCTCTTCTTCAGTATAATAAGGGACATCAAAATGATTTTTATATATTGAGCTTCTTATCGCTTGTTCCGGTACAAATACATCGTAATCGGTGCAAAAATAGCCGTAATCACAACAGATGCCAATAGAACCCAGCCGACCTCTCCAAAGGTCGCCGTGTTTTGCATCAAGCCGCGGACTGCCGTCACTAGGAGGGTAATCGGGTTGACGTTGACGAAAGCCTGCAGCCAAGAGGGCATTGTCTCCGGATTAACGAAGATGTTACTGGCAAACGTGAGCGGAAAGAGCACAGTCATGCTTACTCCCATCACGGAATTCGGAGTGCGCATCACTAATCCGAGAATCGTAAATATCCAAGCCAGGCTGAAGGCGAAAATGAGGAGCAGCAATATCCCAAGCAGCACACCAAGTACACCGCCGGCCGGACGAAAACCGAGTATTAACCCGAGAACAATCACGATGACCGAAGCAATGCTGTAGCGGACGGTGTCAGCAATCATGGCTCCAACAAGCGGAGACGGCCCCCATATCGGCAAAGAGCGGAAACGGTCAAAAATTCCTTTAGAGATATCCGTGTTTAACGCAACCCCGGTATAGATCGTCGTGAATACCACGGTTTGGACTAAAATTCCCGGAAGCAAAAACTGTAAATACTCTCCGGTCGAGCCAGCGAGCGCACCACCGAAAAGATACGTAAACATGAGTGTGAACATAACCGGGAACAATGTAACATCAAAGAGCTGCTCCGGGACATATTTAATCTTCAATAGCGCCCGCCAGCCAAAGGTAAGCGAAGAGTTTAAGCCATTTGGTCTTTGCGGGCGTACACGAGCCGAAAGCGCTGCCTTTAATTTATCCTCAGACGTATTTGGACTACTCATGACCCTACCTCCTCCTTCATAGCATCCTCTTCTGCCGGACGGCCAGTTAATGTAAGAAACACTTCGTCAAGACTCGGCTGTCCAAGGGAAAAATCAGCGATCTTAATACCGGCACGTGCGAGTTCGCCGAGAGCAAATGCTACACGCTCGGTGTCAGTTACCCGGGCGGAAAGTGCTACCGGGTCAGATGCGAGAGTTATAGACGTATCAAGTTTTTCAGCCAGCAGCTTTTCCGCCTGCGGCCGTGTTTCCGGGTCAAGCAGTCTTATATGCAGTGTCCCCGTTCCTACAGACGCTTTTAACTCGCCGCTTGTCCCTTCCGCAATGATCTTGCCTCGATCAATCACTGCAATTCGATCAGCCAGCTGATCAGCCTCGTCAAGATACTGTGTCGTTAACAAAACAGTCGTCCCTAAGCCCACAAGCTCCCGAACAATATCCCAAATTTGATTACGGCTTCGAGGGTCAAGCCCTGTGGTCGGTTCATCAAGAAACAAAAGATCGGGCAAGACGATGATGCTGGCAGCAATATCAATCCGCCGCCGCATCCCGCCCGAGTATTTTTTCACCTGGCGCTTAGCTGCCTCCTCCAAACCAAAGGCATGGAGCAGTTCACTCGCCCTTTCTTTCGCCTGTTTCCGTGTATATCCCATAAGCCGGGCGATCAAAATAAGATTCTCCATACCGGAGAGGTCTTCGTCGACCGAAGCGAATTGTCCTGTCAAACTGACACGGCTGCGCACTGCATCGGCCTCCTCAACAAGGTCATGTCCAAGTATCCTTGCACTGCCTTCATCAGGTTTAATGAGCGTCGCCAGCATGCGAATCGTCGTCGTTTTCCCAGCACCGTTCGGACCTAAGAACCCGTAAACGGTCCCCTTAGGAATCGCCAAATCTACTCCATCTACCGCTCGATTTTTTCCGAATATTTTAGCGAGACCAGATGCTTCAATGGCAAGATCAGCTTTGTTTTGGACATTTTTCGTACCGGTCATTCTCTTCACCCTTCCAACTATATTAGCTATCAGTTTTTCAGAAAAAAAAATCCGTATGAAACACAAAATTATGGCACAATTCTTCATTCCAAATTGCCATACCTGAGGTGTTTTCATGCGGAAATATGTGACAATTATTCCAATACTATTATTATAGGTGATAGATTTGAAACCTTCAATCGAAATTCAGCTGTCCTAGAGACAATTTATCATGAAATTTGGCTGTTAAAGTTTTTTGAATGTATCCGATTTCATTGTACTCCATAAAAAATTTTTTATATTTTTTGTGACAGCGATACCATTGTCATAATCATGAGGCTTTAACATGTTATGTTTTATTACATAACCTGTCCCTTCCCCGGCAAATTCCTTGAACCCCTTGTTACTTAATGTTACGGTTATATATAAGATTCAAAATTTTTAAAGAATTTTAAGTAATTTTTTTAGTTCACTCTGCTGTGAAGCATGACAAATAATTTATTTGAAGGGAGAAAGGAAACTTATATGATTAAAGCTATTATTTTTGATTTCGACGGCACAATTATTGACACAGAGACGGCTTGGTATGTCGCTTTTCGAGATGCGTATAAAGAACATGGAGTTGAATTAACATTAGAAAAATATTCAGAATGCCTCGGTACCAGCCTCCACTCCTTTAATCCTTACACTTATTTAAGTACACATCATAATATTGCAATAGACCTTGATGAATTCAGAGAAGCAATCCAATCAAGACACACCGAATTAATGGAAAAAGAAGCCATCAGACTTGGAGTTCTGGATTATTTAAAGGCCGCAAAGGCTGCAGGACTAAAAATAGGCCTTGCAACAAGTTCTCATATGGAGTGGGTTGAGAAATACGTGAACCAGCTCGGCATCGCCGATTACTTTGACTGCTTCTCAACAGCTGATGATGTTGAGAATGTAAAGCCTGATCCTGCGGTATATTTGAAGGCATTAGATCATTTAGGAGTGGAAGCCAGTGAGGCAATTGCTATCGAAGATTCTCCAAATGGAGCACGTGCAGCCGTTAAAGCCGGTATTCATACTGTCGTAATTAAAAACACCATTACAGAGCAGCTGCCGTTTAGCACTGGCCATCACACGATTGATTCATTAGAAAGCCATGAATTAGATGAGCTAATCGAAAACTTACTCCAAAAAGTAAAATAATAGATTGAAAGAGTTACAGTAAACAACAGTTTCCTTGCCGATTTCTTCGGCAGGGCGACTGTACAATTTTATAAGTGAAGGAAGTACTGGCGATGATTCTAAATACATGCATAAGCAGCGCTAGGCGGAAAACTTACACTTTCAAAAAATGAATATAAAAGGAGAGAAAGCCTATGAATAAATCGTTTAAAGAAAATAACGATTCAGACGCACACCCGTTAAAACTCTCAGGCAAGCCACATGCTGTACATTTTGGAGCAGGAAACATTGGCAGAGGATTTATCGGACTACTGCTATCAAAGTCAGGTTATGAGGTATGTTTTGTTACACGAAACAAAAAGAAAATTTCCCTTCTCAAGCAACGAAAACAATACTCCGTCTATATCGCCAACCAAACAAACGATCAAATTGATGTAAAAAATATCACTGCCATCTCTTCACAAGATAAAGCTTCCGTGGCTAAACGCATCGCGGAGACCGATCTCATAACGACAGCTGTTGGTGTATCAAATTTACAGAATATAGCTAAGAAAATCGCAGATGGCATTGAGCTTAGGTTGCAAAGCAACACCCGCCCTCTTCATATTATCGCCTGCGAAAATGGGATTGGAGCAAGCTCTAAGCTGAAAAAATATGTTTACGAGCATATCCAAAAGGACCTTCACGAAAAAGCAGATCGCTACGTAGCATTTCCGAATGCAGCTGTCGATCGAATCGTGCCAGCACAGAACCATGAAGATCCGCTTGAAGTAACCGTCGAGCCTTATTTTGAATGGGTTATTGACCGTTCCGAAATGCTTGGAGGACTGCCAGAAATAAAGGATATTAAATTAGTAGATTCCCTTGAAGCCTTTATCGAACGTAAACTATTCACTGTCAATACCGGCCATTGCTGCGCAGCATATTATGGCTATCTTCAAGGATATTCAACGATCCAAGAAGTCATGGACGATCCAAAATTAAAAGCAGAAATTAAAAAAGTCATGTATGAAACCGGTAGTTTGTTAACAGAAAAATACCAGCTGGATGAAACGGAGCATGAGAAATATATTAATAATATCCTTAATCGATTTTCAAACCCAGGCTTGACCGATAAGGTTGTACGTGTTGGACGCGCCCCGATTCGCAAGCTATCTAAAGGTGACCGCTTAGTTCGACCTACCCTGCAAACGTATGATTTAGGCATGGACGTTTCCCATCTGACAAAAGCCATGGCTGCTGCACTGCTTTTTGATTACTCTAAAGACCATGAAGCCATCAAATTGAAGCAAGCTATCCGTAAAAATGGAATCAATCAAGTCATCACTAAATATTTAGGAATTCCAAGCTCTCACCCGATCCACAACAGAATCGCCAATAAATATAAAGAATTCAAGCATAAATACCAACTTAGGGAAAAAGCTAAATTAACATTATAGTATAAGGAACCAGCTCGCTTCTGCAACAGTGAGCTGGTTTTTTTAAGGCAGTCTCAACTCACTTCAGTAATTGCTCAAAATTACAATTATGAAACTTTTCTTCTTTTGCGATCGTATGAATCGAAAGGGAGGAGTGAGACAGTTTGGGAAGATTGTTGTTTTTATTTATTGTTCTCTTGATAGCAATGATTATTCGATTGATTGTCATTGGGAAATTTGAAATGCATCAATTTTACACGCTGTCTTTATTCCTTGCTGGCGTTTTTATTCTCTGGCTGATTCACAAATGGCAAATGAAACGCGACTTTACATACACCCCAAATGAAACAGTTGACGGTTGGAACACTCTTATGAAGGAACGATATTCAACCGAAAAAAAATTGCTCTATAAAGGAAATCAAAAAGAAGGCGAGTATCATCGTTTCTATCGGCATTGGTGGCAACATGCCTTCAATGAGGTTGTACTTACAAAATGGAGACCATTTTACGTTCGTTGAGCAAAAAAAGAAGTTATTTCGATCAAACGGAACGTGTCACATTTATCAAAACGATCAAATGATAGGAAAAGTTAAAACGGATTACTCCCTTAAAAACTCTACTAAGCTCCAAGAAGGGTTATTTTTAGAATTAGAAGACAATACATACTACTATAAATCTTCTATTAGCATAGATTCAAAAACAGAAGTGTTAATTAATAATCGAGTGATTGCGAGGGGGAAGCGGTCCGCTTTATTGAAATCTCAATACCATTTTGAAGCTGTCGAAAGCTTTAAAGAAATAGAAGCCTTGCTCATGATGACGTTTATCTTGTTTAATTACATACATCATAAATGATATAAAATTTTAAAAATAGGGGAAGATCTTATTCGTGAAATTTGAAATTATCATTAACTTGCCAATAGCTAATCATGAAGTGCCGGAATTAAGAGAGCTTGTTGGTTGGGGCAGGCGTGACAACGATTATCCAGCTTTATTCGAGCGTTGTAATTTTTGGGCTGGAGCCAGGGACGAAAATAAATTAATAGCTTTTGGTTACGTTTGCGGGATGGGATTAGAACATGGTTATTTGGAAGACATCATTGTTCATCCTAATTATCAGAAAAAAGGGATTGGCGTTGATTTAGTAAAGGAGCTGCTAAAGGAAGCCCAGGCGATGGGATTAGGAATCGTAACTGTATCATATGATTCTCATCATGCTAATTTTTATAAAACTTGTGGATTTACACCTTCTTCAGGTGGAGTGTATTGGATAAATTAACGAATGCCAGATGGTTAGCACTAAGTAAGGAGGACTTTCTTTGAAATATTTCACAATCGATTGGTATAAAGAAATGCATGTATCGGGTTTTTTAGTATTTCCTGAAACAAAAGAGGAATGGAATGAATCAATTGAGTTTTGGATAGCTTACAAAAAGAATCATAAAGAAGATTTGAAATCACGAAAAAACGATTTATTAAAATTTCTGCCTGAAACGCTTCCTTCACCCATACATTTTATAAAAAATTTCAAAAACCCAAACGGGGTTAATTTTATTGAAAAGCTAGATGAGGATGACGAGCTCGAACTTCTTGATTGAAGTGAAGTCCATGATTTTTTAGGTGTATCTAAAGAAGATGCAAAAGTGCTAATTCAAGAATACCCAAACATCCCGCATATTACGTTAAATGGCAATGTATACTACCCGAAAAAAAAGCTGCGTCAATGGGTACTGAATATAGGAGATTAAAACAGGCTTGCTGCTTAGTGCCAAAAGATAGATCAAGCTAAATTGCTTGTATCTATCTTTTTCTTTTACCGTATTTACTCATTTCGTCAGCCTCTCAATAAAATCATGTAATTTATCCAATGTAGTCATATTGTGATTACATTTCTGGCTGTCTTGGCAAATGTAATTTCCTCTTTTAGTAAATGTGCCTTTTCCTGATCCTTTTGATTCGGAAACAAATAAACCCACCTCTTCAAACCCGTTGCACAGCGCACAAATTCCTTTTTGATTGATGTTTTTAAATGTACCTTGCAGCCCGATTAGCTTTTGATCCAACTCGGTAACAATATATTTTTTATTTGAACCTATATCATTCCAGCCCAAGTATGACATCTCTTTCAAATCCATATCCTCTAACGAAGGAATCTTCAGCTTCTTTGCTTTAGGGAATAATTTCTTTATCCTTTGTTCCGTTATATTTTTAAATGGGATGACATACGGCTCTACCTGTAATAGAAATTCTTCAGCGCATGTCTTATCTTCGACATTAACAATCGGGTTCAGCAATTGTTTTTGCTCATCGTTAATGTCTTCGAATAATTGTATGACTTTTTCTACCGTGATCAATTTTAGCGCATGAAGAACCTTCTTATCGTTAACAGACAAGTGGCCATTTATTAAGATCTGTGTCTGAGTTCGGATAAAATTATACTGATCGCTTCTTATAAAGGGTTCCATTTTAAATACGCCTCCTGACTTGTTAGTCCTTTTATATTTTAAAAGATCCGCTATTTTTATGAAATGCAGAAGATGATTGATAAACAAACTCGACATACAAAAAGCACCGATCATCGATGACCAGTGCTTATCGTACCTATTTAGAATACACAATTTTTTTGATCGTTTCTATTGAAAGGAAATATTCCTCAGATAGTTGCTGAATCGTCCGGCCCCTTTTAAAAGCTCGTTTAATAGAGGCGTTTCTGTCATCAATTACCTTTCTTCCTCCGGAACGTGTTCCCCATTTTTGATATTCCGTTTTTGGTTTAGGAATATAAATGGTTTCTCCTTGGACATACTTTTGAATTTCTTCAATCAGCTTCTCAGGTAAAATAGCGTTTGCTTTTATATATCTCATTCCTGCCTAGCCCCTTATTCTTTTTTTAAATGAAAAATAAGGTGCAAAGCCAAAGATATTAGAAATGATAGAAGCTATTAGGCGATTTTTAGAATAACGTTCGCCCCATGCAAAGTATCGCCTCTCCAATATCAGGCTTTGCATGAGTCGCTGCATTCTTTGACAAACACGTATTATTTGCCATTTTTTCCACCTCCTGATCTTTTGAATTTATTATACATCATAAACCCAATGAACGAAAAATCATCTAGAAATGAGGAAAAGAAGTTATCCTCAAGAATCGTAGTAAGAAAAACCGCACACAAAAAAAGGAACAGTCATTAGCTGTTCCTAAATTTGATTAAACTTTATTCGAAAGCTACAAGTGACCTACGTTTTATTGTTGGACATAAATTGAAACAGATTTATCGTTCAACGAAAATTGCCCCCATCCGTCCTGATTAATTGAAACGGTATTTGTTTGGTTTCCCGTTATATCATACCAAGTTTCCCCGGCATTTTGTGATCCTACATACATCCATTTCGATCCACCTGCTCCATCCGTTATTAGCGTGGCAAGACCCGATTTTTCATGCTCCGTATTTCCTTCTCTTGTCCAACCAATAAGATCCGAGTGATCAAGGTAATCATGCTGAGTTCCATACGCATAGTTTTTTCTTGCCAGCAGTAACGGTTCCAGTTTTGCTTTTAATTCAGGAATTTCATAGCTTGTCGTTCCCTTTGTTCCATACATGTCTCCATAGAATACAGTTGGATCACCCGATTGTCTAGTTAAAATAAAAGCATATGCTTGGGGTTTAAACCATGATTGGACTGTTGACTCAAGCGCTTGACCTGGTTGGGAATCATGATTTTCAACAAAAGTAACGGCATTGGACGGGTACTTTGAAACCACCGTTCCATTCAGAAGATTGCTCATATCATATTGTCCATTTGAGTTGGATGCATTTTGAAAATTAAAATGAAGAGGAACATCAAAAACAGACTGATTAAAATCCACTTGAGACAAATAGTTTTCAATTGCAGAAAAGTTATTTTGCCAGTATTCAGAAACAGTAAACATTTCTTTGCCGGTAGAAGCTCTGACGTGGTCTACCCAATCCTTTGAAAAACTATGCTTGATATGTTTAACTGCATCCATTCTAAATCCGTCCAAATTCAGTTCATTTGCATACCAAGTGATCGGCGACAATAAAGTTGTTTAATATCAATGCTATAAACTCGCATAACATCGTCCATAAATGTGGGCGGTGTTAAAATAAAGTTGTTTAATTTTCATGTAAAACACTTTTTCTATACCAAAGATAAAACAATAAAGTCGTTTAAATCTAAAGGTTATACAACAATCGCACCCTTTAGCAGAAGACTCGATTTCAAGATAATACAATTACAATTTTTCTCGTTTCCCTGTTACTTGAATAAGAAAAAGATTTTGCCCATAAATAATGAGTCAAGTAAAATAAAGAACTTTTTGTATAAATATTGAAATCAGTGATTATCTTCAGTTGCCCCTTTTCCTTTGGACATAAAGACACCCCTTTAGATAAATCAGAACTAAAGGGGAAAAAACGGTGCAATTTATTTTAAAACCCGGCTTCAGCCATTATTAATCCTGCTGAAATGCCTCCAATGTTATAGCAACAACTGGAGTTTCCGTAGGTATCTTAAAATATTATCGGGGGCCTGCGGCAACATTTTTTGGCGCTGTTTCATTAATTTGTTTAAGGGGTACAGCCAACATTTCGGAAATTTTGTACGCTAATCAAAATACAACATGCAAAAAGCCAAATACCTTTACGTTAAGGAATTTGACTTGTGTTATTGATTAATTTTTATTTAATTTAAGATCCGAATTAGTAAGCTCAACCTGCAAAGCTCCAATATTTTCTTCTAAATATTTTCTTTTTTTCGTTCCTGGAATAGGTACAATATCGTTTCCTTGCATAAGGATCCATTTAAGTGCTAATTGAGGAGCCGTGCATCCCTTCTTGGCAGCAATTTTTTGAATCTGGGCAACAAATTGTAGATTCTTCTGTAGGTTACGTCCTTGAAATCTAGGGGAATTCCGCCTAATATCATCGTACCCCAAATCCTCGTTTCGTTGAATCGTACCTGTCAGGAAACCGCGCCCAAGTGGACTGTAGGCTACAAACCCGATGCCAAGCTCCCTGCAGGTAGGAAGAACCTCGTCTTCAATGTCCCGGGATCACAAGGAATATTCCGTTTGCACTGCCGATATTGGATGAACCACGTGTGCTCTGCGTATCATATCTGGTGGAGCCTCAGAAAGACCGATATAACGAACCTTGCCTTCCTTCACCAGGTCAGCCATCGCGCCTACAGTCTCCTCAATCGGCGTAAAGGGATCGATACGATGCAAATAATACAGATCGATATGGTCAGTACCTAGTCTGCGCATGCTTGCTTCACAGGCATCCTTAACATATTCCGCCTTTCCGTTATATCCCATCATCCCTCCTCTGTTGTCGCGTACTACCCCAAACTTGGTAGCTACATTGACCTTGTGACGGCGGTCTTTAATTGCCTTTCCCACTAATTTTTCATTTTCTCTGATACCGTACATATCCGACGTATCCAAAAAATCCACACCAAGTTCCAATGCACGATGAATCGTCCATATGGATTCTTGCTCATCCCTGTCGCTTCCATAAAAATCGGACATGGTCATACAACCTAATCCAAGAGCTGATACTTCTAGATTACTGTTCCCTATTCGTCTGCGTTGCATGGCAAAGCCTCCTTATAAGTTACCTTCAGACCTCTCACATCAATTATTGCGGTTAGACTATTTTTATATTTGAGCCGCTTCCTTCTCATATTGAGGTATAAATACTTCATTTATAAAAGTTTCAAATGAAGTCGAGGATGTATTTTCGAACGTCCGCTGTTCCAACATCCTGATGTGCTTTGTATTTAAGGCTCTTGTTGTTTCTAAAACAAGGCCTATAATATGTTCTGAATACCCATTCATTCTCATTTCTTTTCGGGCTTCTTCTTCGGTTGTTTGTATATAGTTGAGGTTTGGTTTATCAAAAGCTTTTCCTATAAGCTTCACCGCTTCACTCATACTCAAATCACAGCTTCCGTGCAACTCTCTTATTTGTTGACCTTGATAGTTACGTTTTAGCATAGCTTCTCCTGCAATTCGCCCAATGTCACGTGTGGCAATCATAGGGAACTGAACATCGGGTAGAAAAGGTCCTCTTGCAACATTATGAAATATAATGTTTTTAATTTGTGAAAGTAAATTTTCCATGAAGTATCCAGATCGTAAATGTAAAACATTCAGCTGTTCAATTTGGTTTAAGCGCTGTTCAAGCAGATGTAATCCTGTAACAGGTCCAGTGTCCTTTTCTTTATCTGCTCCCCAACTGCTAAGAGAGACAACATTTTTAACTTCTGCCTGTTCTAATGTAGATGTTATTGCGCTTATTACACTCTTTTGATAAGCGGGAAAGTCATTGCTAGTTATAATATAATTAGGTTGAAGCATCACATAGACTGCTTCAGCCCCCGAAAAGGCCTCAATTAATCTTGCCTCATCTGTAGGTTCAGAGACAAACGGCTCTGCTCCTTTGCGTACAAAAGGCGTTAAGCGTTCTAAGTTTCTACCAATCACTCTAACCGTCTGTCCCTTATCTAATAAATAATTTGCTACTATGCTGCCTGTTCTTCCAGTTGCTCCTGTTATTACGTACATAGTTTGCACCTCCACTATTTGCTTTGCTATTTTGGCTTTTGCCTTCAAAACAAATCTGGTACTAATAATACTGCCTATGGTATAAAAATAACAAGTAGGCACTTTTATGACACGTAGTATCCAATTTGATACTGTGTTATTATCTATAAGCGGGAGGGGAAAAACATGTTGGTGAAATACAAAGATAAAGAATTTAGATGTTCAATAGAATTAACATTGCAGCTTATAGGAGGTAAATGGAAAGTACTAATTTTATGGTATCTGGGTGAAAGAAATATGCGTTTTGGTGAATTAAAAAGAGAATTACCACAGATTACACAAAAAATGTTAACAAAGCAGCTTAGAGAATTAGAACAGGACGGTATTATCAATCGATTTGTTTATAATCAAGTACCGCCTAAAGTAGAGTACTCTCTTTCTGATGTTGGTCAAAGTCTTTTACCGATTTTAACAACTCTATCTGATTGGGGAGTCTCCTATGCGGACCAGACTGAACCTAATACCAATTTATAATCCCCAGCTTTTGGATTCTTACAGTCGGCCATAGATCCATTTTTCAAGGGATTCTAAACCTCATGGCAGCAAGGCAACACATCAATATATATGTATATTACGTATTTAATAAAAATTAAGAGCCAATTAATCTGGATACCATCATTCAGAAATTGGCTCAACTAAAATTTATTCCGGAGTGAATCACGAAAATAAGTTTACAAAAAGTTTGATTCGTTATTCCGCAATATGACCCGATTGTTAAATAGCATAACTGACGTTTAAGTTTTAAATGACTTTATTATTTTTTAAACGACTTTATTATGATTTAAACAACTTTATTATCATGAAACACCAAGTTCCCCAATTTTTCATTTCATTGACGACTTCAGAATTATCATAATCAATGTCTGCATACATGAGATAATCGTAGTTTCCATTTTCACTGGAAACTTGCCAATCCCATGCTTTGCCTGCGAATTTATAAATTCTCTTCAAGCTCCTCGATTGATCCCAATCCGTTCCGTCAAAGTGAGTCCAATTCCATTTAAAAGAACTGTATGTATTTCCCCTTCCTGGAAAATCATAACCACTCCAAGCTTGAATGGTATATGGCTGCGATGCTTCACGATTGCGATCGGCAGAATCAACTTCAACCGCATCGACGGTTTCCAGGTAATCTGCTCCCCCTTTATGGTTCATTACTACATCGCCGTATGCTTGAATTCCATTTTCATGCAGGTTGTTAATAGCCGTTTGAAGTTCCGCCTTTGTTCCATATTTCGTCCTTATGGTTCCTTTTTGATTAAATTCCCCTAGATCATATATATCATAAACTCCATACCCTACATCGGCCTGACTTGTTCCCTTATATGCCGGTGGAATCCAAATAGATGTTACTCCAATGTTTTTCAAATATGAAGCATCGTCACGCAAACGATTCTAATGATTTCCATCATTAGGTACATACCACTCGAAATACTGCATCATTGTTTTATTTGTGCTTGCAAAGGCTGATGTCCCCGGAAAAATAATCCCTAATGCCAAACTAAAAACCAGTAACCATTTAATACACGTTTTTTTCAATCTCATCCCTCTTTCAAAGTTAGTTTAGGAAAATACGATAACGTTTACTCAATCAACAACAATATTTACTGGATCTTCAATTGGGGATGGTAACTTTTAAATAGCCCTAGTCTTCATTTTGTTTTCTAATACATGTTTGCCATCTCCATATAAAAAATAACAATTCTATAACAAACGAGCAATATTGCTAATGATAGAAAAACAGGGAATCCTTTTTACCTAGATTATCAGTTATTTGCGTTTAACCAATCCAATAATCATTTCAAATTACTGTATAAAACAAGTCTAAACTACTAGTGTCTAACAAAGTAAGGTAATCAATTGAAGATTTTCAAACGGCCATTCTTCGGAAGACGAATTGTCCTTTTGGATTTACCAGGAATTTATGCAGACGTTGACCGGGACAGCCTACCCTTATAATGAAGAAAAAAATCCAACAAAAAACGAGCACTCTCCTTTGAGTGCTCGCGTTTTAGTTTCCGTTTTGAAACTTACTATCTTGCTGCCTGTTGTTTTTCAATGTATACCTGGTGTGGAAATGGAATCTCGATTCCGTTTTGGTCAAGAGCTTCTTTTATGGCTTTTCGAAGTTGTCTTTCAGCGCCCCATTGTTCCATATTTTGTGTTTTCGCAATGACACGAAGGACAACATCTGATGCTCCAAGATTATGAACACCGAGTACATTTGGACCTTCAACAATATTTTCGTTTTCTTCCTTAACTTTATCGCAAACTCCTTGAATAACTTCTATAGCTTTATCAATATTATCATCATAAGAAATACCTATATCCACTAAAGCTCTCATGTTACCACGAGAATGGTTACTAAGTAAGGTAATCTCTCGGTTAGGAATGTAGTTAAGAGTTCCATCAAAACTACGAATTTGTGTTGTTCGTAATCCTACTTCTTCTACAATACCACCATAACCAGCAGTAGTGACATAATCTCCAACATCAATTTGTTTTTCTAATAACAAGAAAAAACCTGTTACCACATCACTGACAAGACCTTGTGCACCAAATCCAACCGCTAATCCTATAATACCTGCACCTGCAATTAATCCTGCTGCATTGATTCCGAAGATTCCTAACACAATCACCAATGTGATAAAGATAATTACATAAGAAAAGATACTAACAGTTAAAGCTTGTAATGTTTTTGTTCTGCCTAACGACATTTCCTTCTTTTCCTGCATCTTTGTAAAGGAAGAATGAATGAGTTTCTTTCCTATAGATCGAACAATTTGAAACACAATAAGGATGGCAATTAACTTTAATAGGATAATTCCTGCCTCAAGGGCAATTTCTGCCCAATTAATATTTTCTATAAAGTTCATTTTAAAGACTCTCCTCTTTCATTTTGGCAATTATAACGTAAATCTAAATATGTTTCAAAATAGATTCTTTTAATTTATCGTATAAAGCGGGTTTGCCAATTATCGGCAACAGAATGCGGTTGCACATGAAAGAACGATATTGAACAGAAAAAAGCTCCCATTTAAGGAGCAATTACCGACTGATCTCTTTCAAAACAATCGCTTGAGACGTTTTTTTGATAATACAGTCATTTAAGTCTTCACTTGAAAGAATTCCAAGTGTGATTGCAGCTTCGATTTTTTCTTTATCGGGCTTTTTAACTATGCAATCGGTAAGCCGAAGTTCTTCAAGCTTCTCAACTGTTTTCACATCATGAAAGCTTTCTGTCTTGCGAATCTGCCTTTGCAATTTATAGTCACCTATCTGGATTTCACCTTTCATCTGTTTACCGGCTGTACGATCAAAATAGTCATTGAATACTTTTTTTAGCTGGTTCAGCTCTTCATTCAGGTCTTTCGACTTTATGCTTAAATGATGATAATGTGATAGAAGCTCTTTTGTAATCGTGAAATCCTCGGCTTCCTGTCCATGCATGGCATGTCCCCCTTTATGTATTTCCTTACTCGCATTCTATGAGGGAACAAGCCATAGTATCACTTTATTTTGATTGATTATGCAAAGTCAGCCTTAATCTTCATTCCAACCCTTACACACGTCCACCCACTTCTCAGCGTTCCCGTATGTATAAAGCTCTTCACAAGAAAGGCCAATTGCAGAATTGCTGCTGCCGCATGCAGGGTACACGGTAGTAAATCGTTGTAGGGAGATATCCATAAAAACAGGCAAATCATTTTTTAATCCAAACGGATAAACCCCTCCTACCGCATGTCCGGTAGCGTTTCTTCAGGTGAGAGCATTCGTGCCTTGATATCAAATGTCTCGCGAAACATTTTATTATCGATTTTTGCATCACCTGCAGCCACGATAAGAATGGCTTCCTCTTGTTCAGGCCCCCTGAATGCTATCGTTTTTGCAATTCTTTCAGGTTCGACTTGAAGAGCATCGGCAGCTTGTCCAACCGTTGCACTCGACACCTCAAATTCAACGATGTCTTTTTCTCTGTTCCATTGCTTGAAATAGGTTTTGACTTGTTCTATAGACAATTCCATCACTCACCTTTTCTTTTGATACACATATCACTTAGTATAGCAAAATACAATGATCAGACAGAAAGCAGCTGCATCTCATAGGAAAATCGTATGAAAAATCAATAAGTCGTAGACATTTAGAATATCAGCTATTAATATGAACTTAAGTAAACGTTTTCATGTTGCTTTTGGGATTATTCTATTCAATGTATTTTATATAATATCTAATTGGAAGCGCTTTAAAAACTCCTTAATACCTTATTCATACCACTCTTTTAAACATATTCTTTCCCAAAAGAGTAAACGTTTACTACAAAATATAATAAGGGAGTGGTTTAATTTGAAACGTTTTTCATTAAGAGTAGGGAAGTTCGCAGGTATTTTTTTGTTAGTAAGCAGTATTTTTTACTCTTTTAACGCTTCACAGATTTATGCTAAAGAATCTAGTGAAAAAATGATTCAATCCGTTACAACTGATAAATCAATGTACAATCCGAAAGACACAGTGAAAATATCTGTGAAGCTCACGAACAAAATGAAAGACACGATTAACAATGGAACAATTGAAGTAAAGATAAAACATTTAAGTAAGACCGTTGATGCAAAGATGAAACAAGCTTTCTCACTCAAGAAAGGCCAATCAAAATATTTGAAATTTGAATGGAAGGCACCGACGGAAGATTTCAAAGGGTACTTAATTGAAGTTGATGCGAAACACAATAAGAAAGAAATTGATACAGATACTGTCGGTGTAGATGTATCATCCTCTTGGACGAAATTTCCTCGCTACGGTTATGTGTGGGACTTTACCAAAAATGTAAATACGACGGAAAGAATAAACAAATTGAAAGATTACCATATTAACGCACTTCAGTTCTATGATTGGAAGTATCGTCATCATAAACCGATCGGCGATAACCTTGATGTATGGGATGATTGGTCAGGCAGGCCGATCTATGGCGATGCTATCAGAAACTACATTTCAAAAGCCAAGGATGCAAACATGGTAAATATGGCTTATAACATGGCTTATGCTGCCGTAACAGGTTACGAAAAAGACGGAGTCAAACAAGATTGGGCATTGTATTACTCGGATAACAATGATCGTGGAGAAGGACAATTCAAATTTAAAATGGCAGATGAAACTCCAACAGGAATCACCCATTTGTATTTTTTTGATATGAGCAACAAGGGATGGCAAAATTACATCTTCAAAGAGATGAATAAAGTCTTTAATGCTTTTGATTTTGATGGATGGCATTCCGATACGGTTGGGGAATGGGGAGAAATGCAAACAGCAGACGGTAAAACCCTCTACGTAAAAGATACGTATACGGAGTATCTCAATTCTGCCAAAAAAGCCATTGGTAATAAATATCTGGCATTCAACCCAGTCGGTGCACAAGGAATTGAAAATGCAAATGTGAGTGATGTCGATGTCATTTATGCAGAAATATGGCCGTGGGACAGAGATAGTGACGGAGAGTTATACGATTCTTATTATTCATTAAAAAAAGAAATTGAACAGTCGAGAATCGAAAGCGGAGGAAAATCTTTAGTCGTCCCTGCCTATATGAATTATGATTATGGAGAAAAGAATCCGGGTAATGCGTTCAATACTCCTTCTGTCATATTAACCGGATCCACGGTTTACGCTGCAGGCGGTTCACGCATGGAACTTGGAGACAACGGCAATATGCTTAGCAATGAATATTTTCCTGCGCAAAATTTATACATGACAGATGAATTAAAAAATCATACAGAGAAGATGTATGACTTTATCGTCGCCTATGAAAATTTGCTTCGGGACGGGCAAACGGAAACAAAGAACCGAATCGAAGTCCCGGGCTATAAAAATAGCAAGTATGGTGAACCGAATAAAATTTGGGCATATTCCAAAAAGGATGATGACCACGAGATTATTCAAATGATTAACTTGCTTGGTGTAACGAAAGATGATTGGCGGGCAACCGATGGAGAAAAAGAAAAACCTGAAAAAGTGAAAAACTTTGAAGTGAAATATTATCCTTCTGAAGAAATCAATTCTGTCTGGATCGCTTCACCCGACAGTAGTGACGGCCGGTCAAAACAATTGAGATTTACAAAAGGCAGCGATAAACACGGGAACTATGTGAAATTCAAGGTGCCGTCCCTAGAGTATTGGAACATGATTTACATGAATAAAACTACCAATTAAGTAAAAAAAGACGATTCCGCGCTAAGCATACTTTTTGCTTAGCGTGGCAATTTTCATATTCCCCCTCTCTTTATTCCTGTGAACGCTGCTTTCCCAATGTTGTCATACTTTTCAGACTTACGAATCCCGCAGCCACGATCAGAATGGCTTCCCCTTCTTCAGCTCCTCTAAACGAAATCGTTTTTCCGGTTCGACTTGAAGAGCCTCGGCAACCAGGCTAACCGTCGCACGACACCTTTATCCTCACCTTTTCCTTATCATTCTAGCTTTTATGACAAAGAGATCTTACTAATTCTTAAACCAGATTTAAAACCTCAGGTCACCTTAAATTTTCACTTTGGAATGTAGAATGAAACAGAAATGATGAAGAATCGATTTCGATAAAACAGGAGGCATGTATGAATAATCAAAACAATAAAGTGCCGTCTATGCCAAGATTGAATTCCTTTGAACGTTTCACAAAAGTATCGGTATGGCCCGCATACGCCGATTGTCTCTGGGCGCTCATATATGCAGTTTTCGTTCGATTCTATCAATCTGCAGGTGGACAAATTGGCATGCCGGGGCAACTAAAAGAAGGATTTTACATGGCAAGTTACATTGCTGGTGTTATCATTATGTTTTGCGGACTCGTCTTGATTGCTCTCGTCAAGCCATGGAGCAGGGTCGTTCCAGATTGGGTGCCTTTGATTAGGGGTAAGAAGATCCAGAGGCTTATTATCTTAATACCCACTCTTCTCTGTACAGCTTTTTTAATCGCCCATGGAATCAGTGGAATCATCACAAAAGCACTTCTATTGGGAGGATTCATTACAATTGACTTCCCTGGCTGGCTTGTACTCGATGTCCGAAGTCTAGCTTTGTGGGATCTTTTGATATACGAACCGTGGTTTGTCATCATGGGAATTTTTGCGGGCTTAACAGCTGCTTATTACGCGCAAGCTTCCAATGCCCCAATTTCTCGATTTAGACGAAGTACGCTGCTTTATTTGGCTTTCGTTTTTCTACTCACAACATTTTTTGTCTTAGCGATTATTTATGACTTCGGCAAAATATGAAAATCGGAGTCCTGGTCACGACGAGACCTTTAAGACATACAAGGAGGCGAGGGCAATCACATGACACGAAAACTATCTGACAAATGCGGGTACGCAGCATCTATCTCCCTCATTCCCTATGCCATTTTAAAGACTCTTTGGGCATTTGGAGTCACTATAATGGTTTCAGAGAAAGGAATCGAAGAGCTGCATGCATCTATGAGAACGAGTGCTGATCCGGTCAGTAGTTTTCTGTATTCATGCGGAATCGACATAACCGTTATCTTAGCTGTCATCGCCTCTTTACTTGCGCTCGCATTGGTTCGGCCATGGGGACGGAATGTCCCTCACTTATTGGTACTCATTCCCGCTTGGTTGGGAGGAATAACTTTCATAAGTGTCAGTATTATTACTTTTTATAAATTAATCGGTGGCTCCATTAACTTATCTAACAGCCCGGAGTTCGAACCATGGGTGCTAATCCCAGTCTATGGAGGATTTTTCACATGGGGAGTCACGATATGTCTCGCAGCATTGTCCTACCAAATAAGAACGAGATAGGTTCCGTGGAATCAGGGGTTAAAAAAATGGGAACACATATTAATCATGAATAATATGTGTCCCTTTTTTCATAAATTTCTCTATGCTCATACTTGTAGTTCTTGCAACAATTTTTTCCTCATCCTCTCTCCGATTGAAGCTGTTTTCCCAACGGGGTCATTATTCCATCCATACTGACCGCATTTTTCTGCAAGTGGTATACGCTGATGTCACCATCTGCTTTCTTTTCGTTCGAATGCTTGAGTGTTTCTCGTTCGCCTTCATATGAATAAAAAGGGACACCGAAACCACAAGACGTTTTTACCGAATGAATGTCGGCGAAAATAATCTGTCTTGCACCGGGAATGTAATCAAAATGTCCAATCAGCTCATTCCATTCAGTACTGTCAGGCAATATAACCCGTCCTTTTCCGTACAACCTCATAATCATCGGCGATCCTTCCACAGCCATAAACATAAATGTTATTCTGCCATTTTCTTCTAAATGAGCGCTAGTCTCATTCCCGCTCCCGGTCAAGTCTAAGTAAGCCACTTCATTCGGAGAGAAGATACGCAAGGCGTCATATCCTTTCGGGGAAATATTCACATGTCCATCTGATTGCAAGGGTGCGGATCCGACAAAAAACATTTTTTGTTTGCTAATAAACTCCCTATGCTGAGGTTGAATTGAAGAAAACATTTCCCCCATTATTTCCCCTCCTGTTTTTTCTCACCATCCGTCACAACGCCAAGCACAAAGCCGTCGTATCCTTTACTTCCGACTGTTTGAAGCGCTGTCGCATCAATTCGAGTTTCCGCAGACAGCAAATCAAAAAATTGTCTCGTCCCCTGAACACGCTCGTCGCTGCTATCCTGATTCACCACTTCCCCTTCCCGGACTACGTTGTCGCCAATAATGAGGGTGCCTTCAGCCGACAATTCTAACGCCCATTTCAAATAATGAGGATTGTTTGGCTTATCAGCATCAATGAAAATAACGTCGAACACACCATGTCCTTTTGCTCTCAGCGTCGGCAGCGTGTCTAGCGCCGGACCGACAACCACCTCTACCTGCTGTGATAATCCTGCAAGTTCAAGATTTTTCTTTGCAACTTCAGCATGCTTCTGATTTGCTTCCAAAGTAATGACCCGGCCATTCTTTGGCAAAGCACGTGCTAACCAGATTGTGCTGTAACCCCCAAGCGTTCCAATCTCCAACACGTTACGAGCGCCTCTCAGCTTGGCAAGCAGATGCAGGAGCTTCCCTTGATTCGGTGAAACATCAATCGCCGGCAACCCGGCTGCTGCATTGGCATCCAGTACGGCATCAAGAATTGCGTCAGTTGAAAGCAGTTTTTCCGTGATGTATTGGTCAACCTCAACCCATGTCTTACGTGCATCCATCACATATCCCCTCCGTTCGGCTTTACTCTGAATCTACTTCTACTATATGATGAAATCAATCATAATTCCAATATATGTTTTTTAACTATCTATAACTTTTAGTTATATAAGGAGTGTTGAGCGAAGTGAATCTGCATGCGTTAAAGCTCTTTTATATCGTGACAGAAATGGGAAGTATCACAATGGCTGCGAAAGAACTGCGAATTAGCCAGCCCGCAGTTTCGAGCCAGCTAAAGAAATTTGAAAAGGAGCTGGGTCTCTCCTTGTTTAAACAGGAAGGACGCGGAATTTCTTTAACGGAGTTTGGTATAGAGCTGGCGGAGAAAGCGCGAAATTTGTTTGCACTTGAACAGCAAATTGAGTTGTTCGTTGAGGATTATCGCCTGGCAAGACGCGGGAAATTACGGATCGCGGCTACCTATTTACCTGCTAACTTCCTTATCCCTCATTGGGCGGCAAGCTTTAAAAAGGAAAATGAGGACGTTGAGTTACTTATTACAACCACAAATTCAAAAGGTGCTTTTGATCGGCTGCAGCAATACAAAGCAGATATTGCCGTCTTCGGTGGCGATATGCCAGGGAGCCACCCGACAACCATCGATGCAGAAGAGCTTTATGAGGATGAATTATGGTTTGTCGTCTCCCCGGAACATAAGTACGCGAACCAAATCGTATCCTTACACCAGATAATACAAGAACCTTTTATTATGCGTGAAAAAGGAAGCTCAACGAGAGAGCGGCTGTTTTCATTATGTCAAACGTACAATGTCCAGCCGCCAATGGTATCATTGCAATTCAACGGTCTTCACGAAGCGATTCGTTCAGTCATGGCAGGTTACGGCGCAAATTTTGTCTCGTCGATTGTCGTCCGTGAATATGTAGAGCGGGGACTTCTAGCAAGAGTATTCGTCAACGATATCCATTTAACAAATAAAATTGCCATCTGTGTGCGCAAAACCGAAAGACAATCGGAGCTAGTAAAAAAGTTCATTGATATATGTAAACGGGAGACTCTTAGTAATTGATAACGAAAACAATCCATAATAATGCTAAGGCTCAATTACTTATTAGACTTACAATTGAAGCATTAGCTATTTTTTTAAAACTACCAGAATTCGTTTTTATGTGCTCAATCAAAAATTCTGCATCTTTGCCTACACCGCAAATTAACGCTGAACCTCTTTGATATTGCCAAGGCAAGCCAATGAAAAATAATCCTTTAACTGGGCTTATTCCTCTTTCGTGAACAGGTTTTCCATTTTTCAATGCTCCGTTTATATCGATCCAATCATAATCTGAAATAAATCCCGTAGACCAAATAATATTTTCGAAAGAAGAAATACTGTTTTCCTCGAAAAAAAAACTGCTTGGTTTCCTTCAATTTTTATTACTCTAGGCTTTACATCTATTTTGTTTTCTTTTATTAGTTTTTTCAACTCATAGCCAAAGATAGGATCACTTTGTTTACTAAACCATTTCCCCTTTTAGTATTGATTCCTGCATACAATAAACCTAAGAAGTCTAACCAATGAAATGTGCTTTTTCCTAAAAAGCGTAAGGGTAAAAATTTTAATGGGTGGCTCACTGCCAAGGTGACACTTTTTTCTTTAGCAAGTTCAACCGCAATTTGTGCTCCAGAATTTCCCCCTCCAACGACTAGAACAGAGCCTTCATTTAATTGCTTTGGCGAATCGTAAGACGAAGAATGGATTTGAAAGGGCTCTGTCTCACCATTCTTTTTAACAATCGCGGGGATAAATGGTTTTTGAAATGCGCCTGAAGCAATGATCACTTGTGTAGATTGAATATTACCTTGGTTTGTTGTAATCATAAATATGTCATCTTTCTTTTCTACTTTTATAACTGGGGTATTTGTTTTTACTGGTAAATCAAAATGGGAAACATACTGCTCTAAATAATCAGCCATTTCATTTTTGCTCGGATATCCTTCCTGATCGCCGCTCATTTTCAATCCAGGTAACGAGCTATAATTTCGATTTGTAAATAAAACAAGTGATTCGTACCTTTTTCTCCACGAATCACCTATTTTATTGTTTGCATAAGGTAATACAAAAGATAGATTTTTCTGCTTCAAATAATACCCCATAGCTAATCCTGCCTGACCTGCTCCAACTACTACAACATCAAAGATTCCCATATCTTGCACGTCCTTTTCAAATGACTAAGAAAGCAAAAGAGGCAATCACTCCATGACCTTTAACAGCCTCAAACTATTAAGTGTGACGAGAAGTGTCGCCCCCATATCTGCAAAAATAGCCAGCCATAAGGTCAGCCATCCGGGAGCAATGAGTAACAACGCAATGACTTTTATTGCTAACGAGAACGTTATGTTTTGCTTTATGATCGCTAATGCTTTACGGCTTAATTTAATGGTATATGGCAGCTTGCGTAAATCATCAGACATCAGCGCAATATCAGCAGTTTCAAGTGCCGTGTCCGTTCCCGCGCCGCCCATCGCAACGCCTACAGAGGAAGCAGCAAGCGCAGGGGCATCGTTCACTCCATCTCCAACCATTGCTGTCTTTTTATGATTTTTCCGAAGCTCTTTTACATAAGTCAATTTATCCTGCGGCAAGAGCTCTGATTTTATTTCTGAAACGCCGACTTCCTTGCCGATTGCTTCTGCAGTTGCCTCGTTATCTCCAGTTAACATGACCGTTTTTTGAATCCCGATTTCATGAAGCTTTTGAATCACTTCTTTAGAAGAGGCCCTTACTTCATCGCCAATCGTGATTAATTGCAAGATCTTTTGAGAAGTTCCTAGAGCGATCACTGTTTTCCCTTGTTTCTGCAGCTCAATGATTTTGTGATTCGTTCCTTGATTGATGGATCCTTGATTCAATTCACCAAATAATTTCGGACTGCCTACATAATAGGTTGTACCGTCTATTTCGGCTTTTACACCTTTCCCGGTCAGCGATTGGAAATTTGCAATTTCGATCGGGTGAAATGACAAATTGTCTTGTTCAGCTTTTCTAATAATAGCCGATGCCAGCGGATGCTGCGAGCCTTTTTCAATCGCTGCCGTAATTGCCAGCCAGTCTTTTTCACTCCCGGATAAGGTAATGACATCTGCAACAGCCGGCACGCCTTTTGTAAGCGTGCCTGTTTTATCAAAAGCAATCACCTGTAATGCCCCGGCTTCTTCTAAGTGAACTCCACCTTTGATTAATACGCCGTTCTTAGCTGCATTTCCGATCGCAGTTACAATCGAAACAGGGGTTGAAATAACCAATGCACAAGGACAGCCTACGACTAACACCGCTAAGCCGCGATAAATCCAGTCACTCCAATTTCCGTCAGTTATTAACGGAGGAGCAATTGCAATCAAGAACGCAATAAAGATAATGGCCGGCGTATAGTATTTAGCAAATTTATCAACAAACGCTTGTGATGGTGCGCGTTCAGCTTGAGCTTCTTCAACCAGGTGAATGATTTTTGCGAGAGTAGTATCCTCCACTCTCTTTGTTACCCGAACCTCTAACAAACCTTCTTCATTCAACGTACCGGCAAATACTTCATCATCCATTGTTTTTGTTACCGGGATAGACTCTCCAGTGATGGCCGCCTGATTCAAAGTCGAAATTCCTTTTATAACGATTCCATCCATCGCTAGTTTTTGTCCGGGTTTAACTATCATTACGTCGCCAATTCTCACATCGTCAACAAGTATTGTAATCTCTTTGTCTCCACGTCGAATTAACGCTTCTTTCGGTGCAATATTCATCAGGGACTGAATCGATTGACGGGCTTTATCCATAGAATATCGCTCTAAGGCTTCACTTACAGCAAAAAGAATAACAACTAGTGCCCCTTCGCCCCATTCCCCAATCGCGGCTGCGCCTAAAATGGCAACTGTCATGAGTGATTTCATATCAAACCTTAAACGGACTAAATTGTTGAGTCCTGTTTTAAATAAAGAGTATCCCCCGATTAAGATCGATGCAGCGTAACCGATAACAGATAATAACGCTTCTTCTCCGTACTGCACTCCAATAAACCAACTAAGAAACAACAAAATTGCAGAAATATATACTTTTATGTTTTCTTTTTGCTTCCAGAACGGTTCTCGTTTTACTGCCTGTTCCTTCTCGTCACGCACTATTAAATTTTCAAATGCCCCGGCTTTTTCAAGCTCTGCAATCGTGGTATCTCCTTTGACAGTTAGCTTTGAAGCTCCGAAATTCACTTGCGCATCTTCAACGCCTTCAAGCTGTTTCACATTTTTTTCAAAGGTGGCTGCACAATTCGCACAGCTAAATCCTTGAACTCGATACGTTTTTTGCTGTGCGTTAGACATGGCTGTACGCCTCCTGTTGATGTGCGAGTGCAATGACGATTAATTGCCTGATGTGCTCATCATCCAATGAGTAAAAAACCAATTTTCCTTC
Source organism: Bacillus capparidis (assembly GCF_017832095.1). Classification (NCBI taxonomy): domain Bacteria; kingdom Bacillati; phylum Bacillota; class Bacilli; order Caryophanales; family Bacillaceae; genus Bacillus; species Bacillus capparidis. The sequence continues at coordinate 146,850 of NZ_JAFDST010000003.1, read as the reverse complement.
TTTGCGATATTTCACAATTCCATGCTTATGCAAAGTCCTGAGGTGGTGAGACGCGGTAGCTATCGAAGTCCCTATAATATTAGCCACATCGCACACACACAATTCCTCATCCTTCGTTAAGGAAAATGCTATTTTCGCACGGTTGTTATCACCAATCACTTTAAACATTTTGGCGATACTGCTTATATCATTCGTTTTTAATTCTTCCTGTATCCGATTGACTTTTTCTTCGTCATAACAATACGTTTCACATGTATCATTTCTTTTCATTGTCATGGCTCCTTATTCATTCAAATGTCCATCTAAATGTAGTATACCCGAATTTAAATATTATTCAAATATTCATTAGAATGTTAATGTGATCACTCCTTTTTTTATGTAAAATAACCTATATCATAAAGTGAAGAAAGGAATGAATGTTTTGCTCTCAGTAATTTTGCTTTTTTTGTTAGCTGGTTTGGCTGAAATTGGCGGGGGCTATCTAATTTGCGCTCTGTTTATTGGGGGGTTGCGGGCGGCATAGCCTTAGCTTTATATGGGGTGATTGCTACGTTTCAATCCTTCCCGACTTTCGGAAGAGTGTATGCAGCTTACGGAGGGGTTTTTATCATCTTGTCTGTCCTTTGGGGATGGGGAATCGATAAGAAATCGCCTGATACATATGACTGGGTTGGAGCTGCGCTTTGTTTAGTTGGCGTATTGATCATGCTGGCGCCTCGAAATTGACTTTTTCATCCTGCATTCCGATTTTGTTTTTTCCAACTCTAAAAATTAAGTATGAGTTCTCCGGATAGGATTCGTTAAATATATAGACCATATACTGATCGACTCCTTTTCGGACTCTGCCCCTGATATTCTGCTATGTTTCCGAGTGACTAAAGATAAAGAGCTCTCCGCAAAATTCTTATCAACATGCCCCGAAACCGGTTAATCAGGAAAATATGTTTTACTAAATTTATCGAAGAAAATAAAGCTTAAACACAATAGTAGTCTATGATTCTTTTAGTTAATCCCACTCTCATTTCAAAATAACATTGAAAACGTTTACTAAAAATGATAAGATTTATTTAGTAAATTTTCGGACAACTTGTTTCTAACATCCTCCTAGTTAATGTTTAGTAAACTATTCAATATATGAAAGGAGGCGCTTACATTGCTGAAATAAAAAGATATTGTTTGTCTTCACTTCCGCCGTATCAAGAGTGCTAGCGACGATCGTTATTTTTTGGTTACAAGAAAAAAAACAGAGGACGAGTTTTGGAATGTGGATATACACGTAACAAAAGAAAGCGCCTTCACATCTCGATCCCGTAACCTCAGGCAGCCTGATAATTATTAGCAGAATCAGTTTAAGTAAGCTGTTGGATTTTTCACCAGGCAAACGGAAGAATAAATGGGATACTTTGACGAATCAAAGGTTATTAATAACAAAAATCACTGAGGGGATGATTTTGTTGGGGAAATTAAGCAAAGATTTTTGGTTATTCGGGAGTTTTTTCTATCTGTATTACTTTATATGGGCTGTCTGTACGACATTTTTTTCACTTTGGTTAACGAACAAAATGGGGTTAACATCTACTGAAGCTGGTATCGTGTTTTCAGCTGTAGCGATAGCTGCAATGTGTTTCCAGCCTTTTTTTGGAATCATTTCTGATAAGTTAGGGTTTAAAAAGAACCTCATGTGGGTTTTTATTGCTCTATTAGTTTTTATTGCTCCGTTTTTCATTTATATTTTCCCTTTTTTACTTCAAAGTAACATTTTTTTAGGGGCCATAATTGGAGGCGCTTACCTGGGGGCCTGTTTTAATGGGGGCTGCGGTGCAATTGAAGCGTATATTGAAAAAGTGAGCCGTGTAAAAAGCTTTGAATACGGCCAAGTAAGAATGTTCGGAAGTTTGGGGGCTGCAACTGCCGTATTTATTACAGGTCGTTTATTTAGCACCGATCCCAATCTGCTCTATTGGATAAGTTCACTAGCAGCCGTTGTATTAGCTATTGTTTTTGCATTAACAAAAATAACGAATAATAACGAAATGAAGAAAACTGAAATACAGGAAGCAACATCTAAAAAATCAATACTTGAGACGTTCAAAAACAGAAAATTTTGGTTTTTAATTATATATGTTGTCGGCGTCGGTTGTATTTATGAAGTATTTGACCAACAATTTCCGGTTTACTTTACCCAATTCTTTTCCTCGCCATCTGAAGGTGCTGGAGTGTTTGGCAATTTGTTAACGATTCAAACCTTTATGGAAGCGTGTGTCATGATAATAGCACCCTTCTTTATTATTAAAATTGGTGCGAAAAATGCATTAATCTATTGCGGTTGTATCATGTCCATCCGTATTATCGGGTCTGGTTTTGCGGATGACGCAGTTGTAATTATTTTATTAAAACTCATGCATGCATTGGAGGTTCCAATCCTGCTTGTTGCTATTTTCAAATATATTAATGAACATTTTAACGCAGAATTATCGGCAACTATTTACCTTATTGCTTTTCAATTTTCAAAACAAGTTGGCGCTACTTTTTTGTCTGCGATTGCTGGAAATATGTACGATACTGTAGGTTTTAAAGATGCTTATCTTTTACTAGGCTTTATCGCTTTATTTTTTACAATTATATCTGTTTTCACATTGTCGGGCAGTTCTAGAATCAGGAAAAATCCTTCGATTACTGAAACCGCTTAAATAAAACAGAAATTACTTTCGCAAAAGTAAATCAATTGAACGGACCCTAATTTGATTATATATTTAACCCGTAATCAAATTATCATATATTCCGGTAAGCTCTCTTGTGAGATATTTGGCAATCATTAAACTAATTAACACGAATATCCTACCATCCTGGAAGCCTTTAGGAGTGAATCAATCATGGGAATTAAATTTAATGAGAAAAATAAGACGTTCCATTTGCAAGCTAAAGATACCAGCTATGTTATGGAAATTGTTCGAGACGGTTATCTTTTTCACTTGTATTGGGGGAAAAAGATAAGCGAATATCATCATTCAAATCATATACAGCTGCTAGACCGTGGATTTTCTGGAAATCCATATAAGGAAGATAGAACGTTTTCGTTAGATACTCTTCCACAAGAATATCCACAGTACGGCAATACGGATTATAGAAAACCAGCATATCAAATTCAGCTAGAAAACGGTTCAACCATATCCGACTTGAAATATCTATCTCACACAATCTATAAAGGAAAGCGCTCTTTGGATGGTCTGCCTTCTACATATATAGAAAACGAGGAAGAGGCCGAAACTCTCGACATTAAGATGGAAGATCGTTTAACAGGTTTAAATGTCATATTAAGTTATACCGTTTACGAGCAGTTTAATGTCATCACTCGATCAGTGCGTTTTATTAATGAAGGAACACAGTCATTAAAATTGTTAAGTGCTTTAAGTTTGTGTGTTGATTTTAGAGATTCCGAGTTTGATTTCTTACATCTTCACGGTGCCCACTTAAAGGAGAGACATATTGAAAGACAGCCGCTTCGTCATGGGATCCAGTCGGTTGAAAGTACGAGAGGAGCCAGCAGCCATCAGCATAATCCGTTTATTGCATTGTTAAGGAAAGGAACAACTGAAGATTCAGGCGAAGTCTACGCCTTTAACTTTGTTTATAGCGGGAATTTCTTGGCTCAGGTGGAAGTAGACCAGTTTAAAAATACTAGAGTAACCATGGGAATTAATCCATTTGATTTTAGCTGGAAGCTGGATCCGGGTGAAGTGTTTCAAACTCCGGAAGCGGTAATGGTTTACTCATCTGAAGGTCTTGGAGACATGTCGCGGACTTTTCATAATTTATATCGTACCCGCCTTGCAAGAGGAACCTACCGGGATAAAGAGCGCCCTATATTAGTGAATAACTGGGAAGCTACCTATTTTGATTTTAATGCAGAGAAAATTTTAGACATTGCAAAGGTAGGTCATGAATTAGGCATTGAGTTATTTGTTCTTGATGATGGTTGGTTTAGCAAGAGAAACAATGATACTTCTTCTTTAGGAGATTGGTACGTGGATCGCGAAAAGATTCCTGATGGTTTGGATAATCTTGCGCGGCGGGTCAATCATATTGGGATGGAATTTGGACTCTGGTTTGAACCGGAAATGATCTCTGTTGATAGTGACCTTTATCGTGAACACCCGGATTGGTGTCTCCATGTAACCGACCGTAATCGTTCGGAGAGCCGCAATCAATTAATTCTAGACTTCTCAAGGGACGAGGTTTGCGAAGAGATTACAAAGAGAGTTTGTGATATTTTAGCTAGCGTTCCGATCTCTTATGTAAAATGGGACATGAACAGGCATATGACAGAAATCGGCTCTGCTGCCCTTCCCCCAGAAAGACAAAGAGAAACAGCGCATCGTTATATGCTTGGCTTATATAACGTCATGGACAAAATCACAGCTGCTTTTCCACATGTTTTATTTGAAAGCTGCTCAGGCGGCGGGGGCAGATTTGATCCAGGAATTCTATACTATATGCCGCAGACATGGACAAGTGATAATACAGACGCAGTGTCACGTCTGAAGATTCAATATGGAACAAGCCTTGTTTATCCAATTGTATCTATGGGTTCACATGTTTCAGCAGTTCCAAATCACCAAGTGCACCGAAGTATCTCTTTAGATATGCGCGGTGATGTGGCGATGTCTGGTAATTTAGGATATGAGCTTGATTTAACTCAGATGTCTGAAGCCGAAAAAGAAATCGTCAAAAAACAAGTTTCCGACTACAAGAAAATACGAAAATTAATCCAGTTTGGAGATTTCTACCGCTTGCAAAACCCATTTGAAGGTAATAATGCAGCATGGTTATTCACCGATAACAACAAGACAGAAGCTATTGTATATTTTTTCAGGGTTTTAGCTGAACCAGCAGCACCATTAACAGTTTTAAAGCTTAAAGGAATTGATGTTTCTAAACAATATAAAGTCGTCGGAACCGATAACATTTATGGCGGTGATGAACTTACTTATGTTGGATTGAGCATCCCCGCAGAAATAAAAGGTGATTTCCAAAGTTATGTTTGGCATTTAAAAGAAATGTAGTGATACCAGCTATTGAGAAACGATGAAAGACATGTGAATGATGTGGTTCATCGTTTTTCTTTTTATATTCGTGAACTCCAACGGATTTGCACTAGCATTTAAAATAGTTGCAACCTATAATGAACTGTAATATAATGATTATAAAGTTGTGATTGGTCAATCAATAACTTCATCAAACCTACGAAGGAGCAATAATATTATGGCTAAAAGAGCGACATCTTCGGATCGGCGCGCCGATATTGTGTCAGCTGCAGTTGAAGTGTTTGCAGAAATCGGCTATTATCGCGCTACCACGGCGCAAGTGGCTGAGCGTGCGGCGATATCCCAGCCTTATGTCTATCGTTTTTTTACGAAGGAGTCATTGCTTGTGGAATCACTTGAGTTATCATGGCAGCGCATCATTGCGGCATTTGAACAAGTGATCAATTCGGCCGCTCCTGAGCAGCTGGAGGAAGGGCTTATTGAGGCATACGAGGAGATTATGCATTCACACACTAACGAGATTCTGCTGCAAATGCAGGCGCAGACGATCCGCGAAACTCCAATCCGAGATGCGATGAAAAAAGGGATGAGTCAAGTAAAACACTTGGTTCAACGTGCTTTTGAGCAAGCTGAAATTACGGATGCACAACAGAAAACTTCAGATTTTCTGGCGAGAGGAATGCTGTGTAACGTATCGATGGCGATTGATATGCCGGATTTAATGGTTAAGAGATAAAATTCAACTTCAATCAGTCGGGGTTTCGATGCAGGCGGGGCAATAAGGCGCCTAACGCAATTAGTCTTACATTATACCCCCACTGATTGTTAGGTGAAGCCAACCTTAGCATTAAAAATTTTTTCATATGTACTTTTTCGGAGTTCAAAATTTTTTACAAAATTGTAATTGGTTAATCAATAATTAAATGTGAGGAGAGATATTCATGAAAAAAGCAATCGTATTAGGTGCAACAGGCGGCGTTGGGAATCCGATTACGGCAGAATTGGTGAAAAGAGGAATCGAGACGGTAGCGTTTGGCCGGTCTGCTGATAAACTCGAGAGACTTGCAAATGAACTTGGCAATCCGTCATTGTTAAAGCTAAAAACTGGGGATGCGTTTAAGCCAGAGGATATCGTGAAGGCTGCTGCAGGGGCAGATGTAATTTTCCACAGTGCGAATATACCCTATCATGAAATGGAAGCGCGGCTTTTGCCACTCGGGGAAGCTGTGATGAAAGCTGCCGAGCTGATAGAGGCAAAGGTTGTTGTTGTGGATGGTATCTATCCATACGGAAAAAGAACTTCCACACAAAAAGCAACAGAAGTTCATCCAAAACGTCCTCACACACGCAAGGGAAAAGTTAGGCTTGCCTATGAGGAGCTGATTTTCAATTCGCGCTGGCGAGGTGCAAAGCCTCTCATAGTGCGGCTCCCGGATTACTATGGACCTTCCGCACAAGCATCGTATCTCAACGTTACAATGGAGGCAATCGCAGCCGGCAAACCGACTGCATTTATCGGGAACATGAACATCCCTCGTGAATACGTCTACCTGCCTGATGCGGCACGTATGATTGTAGAAATCGCCAGTAGGGATGCTTCTTACGGGCAAAATTGGCATATCCCAGGTCCTGGCGTCATTTCAGGCCATGATTTGGTGAAAATCGCACAGAAAGCTAGCGGAAAACGTAAGCCTGTCTTTCCTCTAGGACGCATCAGCCTGTCGCTGATTGGAATGTTCAATCCGGTGATGAAAGAGGTAGTAGAGATGCTTTACCTCACAGAAGAGCCGTTTGTATTGAGCGGTGAAAAGTATGAACGGGAGATAGGACCGATAGCGTGGACTCCTCACGAGCAAGCGATTGAGGAAACGATTCGTACGTTGATGAACAGGAACAGAGCTGCTGACACGCAGCCTGTTAATTGAAGACATACAAAAAGTATAGAAATTGATCTCCAATATGTAATTTTTGTCTCATATCTAGATGGAGAGAATGTAAAAGTGTTGCACCATGATTTTTGCCAAGCCACGAAGCTCCATCTCAGATGACTGAAATCACGTAACATTAACCTTAATAATCCTGCCACTAAAAACTCTTGTCTCAACTCCAACATCACGATATCAAGAAAAGGACGAATTCATAGCTTTTGAGCCGCCTAAAGGACGGCTTTTTTGTTATTAATTAGGCTCTACATGAACATGCACATCGTATACATCATGCTTTCGAATCAATTCATTTTCAACCTTTGTAGAAATCTCATGGGCGTCTCTTATATCCAAATTAGAATTAACAAGAATAACTACGTCCACTACAGCGTTACTTCCATAATATCTTGCTTTTATATTCCTAACGCCTTTTACTCCGTAGATATCCATCACAGTTTCCTTGAAGGATTCTACTTCTTTTTCATTAATACCGTCTGTTAATTGATGAGACGCATCTCGAAAAATATCCCAAGCTGTTTTACAAATTAATAACCCTACGATGATTGCAGTCAACGGATCGAGCCAAGGAAGATAAACTTGAGCCCCTAGTATACCGATTACAGTACCAATACTAACCCAAGCATCAGAAAGATTATCTTTAGCAGCAGCCATTACTGCGTGACTTTTAATTTTGGTGGCTAGCTTTTTATTATACCGATAAACAAAGTACATCACTAGCGCACTGAAAAGTCCAGTCATTGCAGCAATTAAATCCGGAGATTCTTGCTTTCCCTCAAAAACGGAAGACACTGCATCATATAACACCTGGATTCCAACAGCCATCATAATAAAAGAAGCAACCATCGAGGCAACCGTTTCGGATTTCCAGTGCCCATAAGGATGATCTTGATCTGCGGGCTTACGAGATAACTTTAATCCGATTAGAACAGCGATCGAGGCAACGATATCAGTGGCATTATTTAAACCATCAGCTCTTAGAGCGTCAGAACCTGCTATATAGCCAATAATTAATTTTAATGAAGACAAACAAATATATGCAATGATACTAATAATGGCTCCGCGTTCTCCAAGTTTTATGTCGTTATATTTTTGTTGCTCCACAGGCATGAACCCCCTAAAAGTACTACTTGAATATATTATCAAGCTAGCACCTAGTGGGTCTACAGCAACCTTTTTATACTCTTCTATATATGTAATAAGCAGCAAAAAAAGTTTCCTGAAGCAAAAAAAAGAGTCTTTTTGCAACTTTAAGAGATTGTAGAGAAAGATTCAGGTATTTCTCTAAAGTCGGCATGTTATTCATTATCGAAGAAAGATCAGCCGCTATAAAACCTATTGATATCGTTCCGACAAACTGCCCCTGGTTAGCCGTCTCACCTTATCTTTCGTAAGAATTTTGATAAAATGAAATTAAGAAATTGGGTGAAGACCTTATACCTTCTTTACATCTAAAAATGAGAATATTGAAAAATTAGAAGCTATAGTTATTATTGATGCAAGCGGAACCTGGAATAATTGCGGATAACACTTATTACGAAAGGAGATTAAATGATGCAAAACACACTAACTGTTCGAACGATGAAGGAAGAAGATTGGGAAGCAGTTCAGACGATCTACATAAAAGGGATAGAAACGGGAAATGCCACGTTTGAAACAGAAGCGCCTTCATGGGAGAAATGGGATATTGACCATTTGCAATTCGGTCGATTAGTAGCTTTGCAAGGCAATCAAATTGTTGGCTGGGTTGCTCTCAGCCCATATTCAAGCCGTCCGGTATATCGCGGAGTGGCCGGAGTAAGTATTTATATTGATCCAGAATTCAGCGGGAAGAAGGTCGGATCCAGCCTTATGAAAAATCTGATAGAAGAGTGTGAAAAAGAAGGGTTTTGGACTCTGCAATCAGGTATCTTTCCCGAAAACCAAGCAAGCCTATCCTTGCACCAAAAATTCGGATTCCGCGAAGTTGGACGAAGAGAGAAAATCGGGAAGTTGGATGGAAAGTGGCGAGACGTCTTGCTTCTTGAGAAAAAATTGCCTTCTAAGTAAAGGATTACATCGCCTTTTTCGCCTTAAACAAACGTTTGAACAACACTGAGAGTCGATGATTTTTGGCTATTTTATATATACGGCCTGAGTCGTTCGCAGTGCGGTAGATGAGTCAACGTCTATTCTTTTTGGTAAACGATATTTTGTACAATAAAGGAGATACAGTTTTCCTAAATGATTCCCTTTCACAAAAACTAGAAAGACTGCAAGCAGATTATTGTCTGCCTGCAGTCTTCTAGTTTTCAGCTTCCGGTATTTTTAGTATCTTCTTTCTGAACAGCTTGAAGTTTTTTGCCTTCATCAATCTTTGATTTCTCATCACTATTGCCATTCACAAGATCATTTGTAGCTTTTTTGAACTCTTTTAATGTGTTCCCAAATGCGCGTCCAATTTCAGGGAGCTTAGAAGGTCCAAAAATGATTAACGCAATGACGAGTATGATAATTAGACCTGGAACTCCGATATTTTGAAACATTATACGATTCCTCCTAAATTACTAATAAAATTCTCTAACTCGGGGGCTTCTGCAATTTCAATTCGCTCTTCAGCAGTACCCTATAAAATTGGCATACCATGGCGTTGGAATGCTGCCGCTTCAAGGGTTGTTATGCCTTGATTTTCTGCAAACGCTGAAAGCTTGTCTGATACTTGCGGGGAGTAAGCGGCTGGTGGAGCAGCATGTCCCATTAGTCTTTGACGGCCGGCGTTTTTGCGATTGAAAGGTCCCCAAATCGCATAGGAGATCCCAGGGCTTTGAACATTTACGAAAAAAGTTCTTCCATCGCAAGAAAAGGTGGGACCGGCTAATTCAGAACCATTAAGCTTGTTCTCAGCAAAAACATAGCTTTCACCTTCTGGAGTGATTCCAATGATACGGTCAACCCCGTCGCCATCCTCTGCAATCCAAAGGTCTCCCCACGGAGTAATGCAAATATTATCCGGCATTTCTAAATCATTGATTTCTGTAGACTCGTAAAAAAGCTCTAATGTATTTGTAGCCGGGATATAACGGTAAACGCGGCCAAGACTGTTATCCCCTGCAGATGTATCATCAAACCAAAATACTCCTCCGGAAAAATAAGCGCCCTCTAAGCGGCTGAATTGGATGCAGCCTTTCGTTTTTGCTTCAAGACTAGGTTTTTCAGGATCAACATCTTTCCATACGATGCCGAATTTTTGACCAGTATAAAATTTACTGGCACTTGCAATCGACATTTCCTCAATTGCTGCTGCTTGTAATATGCCGCCATTGTGCAAGGCTCCCGGTCTTCGGCTGCGATCGTTCGGTATAAACCGATAAAGGAAGCTGGGGGTTGAGTCTTCTGTTAAATAAACGATTCCAGTTGATGGATCGATTGCTGTTGCCTCATGAGAAAAGGCACCCATTTCTCTGATTGGAGTTTTTGATAAGTTATTTTCAGGATTGTGAGGATCTATTTCAAAAACATATCCGTGTCCCTCTTCAAGTGTTTCTTCACAAGTGAGCCATGTGCCCCAAGGAGTTGCACCACCCGCACAGTTTCGGATTGTACCTGCAGAGGTCACATATTCATCAATCACTTTACGGTCAGGTCCGACAATTAGAGCTGTCGTACCGCCAGTATTATCTTTGCTATATGGATTTTTTCCTATCACCGGATATTTTGTATTCCCATCTAACTCATGATTTCGAACAAGAATGGTAGAATTTTTTGGTCCTGAAAATGCAGCCATACCATCAAATTTTCCCGGGATTGGACGTCCATCCGAAAGTTTGCCGCCTTCCTCAGAGATAATACGGTATTGGAAACCTCTCGGAAGATCCAGCATCCCGCCCGGATCTTTAATTAACGGGCCAAAACCTGCAAATCCTCTTTTTTTTGTAAGAGTAGGTTTTGCTAATGCATTTTCTGTTCCAAGTGAAAGTATTCCGGTCGTCCCTAATGCCAATACAGCTGTACTCATGCTTCCTGCCTTTAAAAAATCACGTCTGTTCATGCTTTTGCTCAAAATATGACTCCTCCTTTTTTATAGGGTGTAAATCTTGAGGCAATATCTATAAACAAACTAACAAACACAGGTTAAGCAAGTACTTGTTTAATGTGGATATCATGTTAATAAAAATAAGTTCTAAAGGATTAGAAAAACGCGAAAGGAATGGGGTTATTATTACTATTTCGTTGTTTCATGATAGTAAAAAAGGACTTTCCATTCCCTTATTATTCTATTAATGAAAATATATTGAAACTGCTCGGAACATACATGTTAAGATTATTACAAGGGAGCGGATGAAGTTCTTACTTACGATCTAGGCAGCATCAAAGATACTTAAACAACGTTTGACTTTATGCTTGATACGCTTTGGGGTTCACTTCACGAAGAGGCGCCTTACCTTATGAAAGCAATTTTGCAAGTAGCTACTATCTATGGCGGCCCAGACGATACAAGGCCAGAAGAGATAAAAAAACAGAAAGAGCGTCGCCTGGCCGGTAAGCCAGGGCGGCTATCTCCAAATCTATTACAATATGCACTTACACCTTGTTCTTGTAGATAAAAGACCATTTGATCTGGAGTACAGATATAAAAACAACTTGTGCAAGGTTCTATGTTACAACAGGTAATCCCCCGCCCAGATCTAAAACCCAGGAAGGATTATTACTCGTGTTACTTGATAAAATAAATCGGATTTGTAAAAGCAATCAATTCAACTTCGTCATATATTTCAGCGTATAATTCAGCTCTTACCCAGCTTAATTCATAACTGTCCATTTCATAAAACAGCTCATGTGTTCCACCGGTTTCTTCTATTAATGTACCAACATTTGAAACTAATCGAAAACGAAAAGTTCGTTGATTTATATTTGTAACGTCTTCCCATCCGTCCGTGCGGGCATGGAAGGAAACTTTGTTATTTTCTGATTTAATAATGTCACCAATCGAAAAAGTATCAGAGCCTATACTCGCTTCTAATATGACTGGATATCCATAGGAGATCGATAAGGCTCCCTCTTTAATCGATTTCAAAAATTCCGCCTGAAAATCATCTGTTTCTTTTTTTGTATCCGCCGGCATATGAACATGAGTAATCGCCGGAAACACATTCTTCTCGTCATTCTTATGCCAGTCTCTTCCTGCAGTTGCTGTAATGATGTACCCGTGATTCAATAATTCTGTCCAATATTGAAATGCTTTTTGATTATAATAGCGGGAGCCTGGTCTGGTAGAGTTCCAAACTTCAATAAAATCAAAATCATTAATGCTCTTAAACGGAAACTCCCAATGGCATCCTGTTCCGATCGGGTTTCCCAGACGGAAAGGATGTGCTATCCCTGCGATGGCTCCACAGCTATGGATTTGGTCAATTCCTTTAGCAATGTCCAACGGCCCAATTGTCCGCCAATCCGTATACGTCAGCTTGTCATATCCGATGGTCAGCAAATGCCCATAAAACGTCGTCCATTCTAACCCGAAAAGCATTTTAATCCTGAATTCACGGCTTGCTTCTTCCATCTCCTGCAACGGGCGGGTTGTATTATGATCTGTGATCGCCACGACCTCTAAGCCCATTTGTTTTGCAGCTTCTGCCATTTCTCGCACCGACTGCTGCCCATCGCTGTGATACGTATGCGTATGCAGCTCGGCAGGAACCCAACGGCAATGATTATATTGCTTTCTTGGCAAAATCGTTCCTCGCGCTTCATTCTCTAATATATTTTTCATTAATGGCCGGTGCTGCCACGGGATCGTTAAGCTTCTGCAGATATCATTTTCTGGTCCGTCAGCTGTGACAGATAAGGTAAACCGGCACTTTTCAGTTACGACGGCATGTGTGCTAACGGTTACCGACCATAAACCAGGGGAATTTTGTTTGTTCAGAATACCCGGCGAAGAATTCGTTTCATTCACTGTCATTCGTTGTGTTGGTTTATGGCAGTGATGAGCCCCTCGGAATCCATCTGGGTCATCAATAGATAGTGTTAAAAGGTTCTTAATTGGGAAGTCATGTAGTGTTCTTTTTGCTGCATTCTCTGTTTCCAACTCATAATAATGAAAGGACTCTTCAATGATTTTTTGCCCCAACTCATTGTCATCTAATTGGGCAGGTTCAAAATGAAATTGCACCGTCAGATTTGTTGTCTCTTTTGGAACGAAAAACGTATGTTTCAAATGAGACTGTGAACTATTGCTGGATATTTCTGAAGTTGTTTCAAATAGAATACGCGTGCTTGTTTGTTGCATCTTTTTTCTCCTCTATTTGTTCCAAACTGTTTTTTCGCTTTGATTTCGAGTCAATTCAGCCGTGAAATTGACTTGGCATTTAAGCTCGATTTCACTCCTTTCATTCATGAAAAGGACTTTAAGATCTTTTACAACTACCGAAGAAATCTCTTCGTTAATTAAACAAACCTTGATTTCTTCAATATCTGTATGGCTTTTGTTTTCGGGCAGCAAAACGGCAATGCCAAAATGGTTATACGGTCCCGTATAGCCAGGGGAAAAATGGCCGATCTGTTTCTTGCCAAATGAACTGGAATGCCACCTGTTTTCACCGGATAGCTTGCATGCGATATCTATCGTTGGTTGTCCTAGGTTTACTTCCCAGACTGACGACTGAATAAAAAGATATTGTTTCAAATCTTTGATTATATTAATATCTGAAAGGCCAGTTGTGAGCTGCCTCTCCGCTTCCCACTGCATCATTGCGTTTACGTATGGGAATTTTTCCATGACGATTTCCCGGGGCTCCTCGTCCTTTTTCCATTCATAGCTTGGTAAAAAGAAAAAGTAATATTCACTCGTGATGCGGTCGGTAAAATTTCCGTTACACGTAGCCGTTTGCAATACTGGACGTTTTCCCTCCAGCATCGGCTTGCTATAGGACATAATTTTGTGGTGAGGACCCTGGTAATCTACGTGGTCCACGTTGAGATCGTCTGTTAAATAAACCCTGGCCATGTACTCAATATCAAGCAAACGCCCCCACTTGGCCATCAGCAGCTTGGCTGGCGTTCCCTCGTCCTCGTGGCTGAAAACCATCTGGTATTCAATCACCTTTCCATGCTCCCAATCTTCGATAAAGTAGATCATTTCTAACGGAGTATCGGTGTACAAATTGTCATAATTGCTATAGACTGACCTTCCGTATAATTTTGGCGAAAACTTAGCTGCAAGCAAGTCGTGGCCTTGAAGCTCAAGCTTTTTTATATTTACTTTCTCAATCCAAGCGGAGGATGCTTGAGCAAGCGGGTTAAAAAATTCAATGCTTAATGTATAGTTTCCCTCACATAATTCCCCCAACAAACGTTGGTACGTGAACAAACGATCACCATAAAATAAGACGATATCCTGGTGATGTGTATCATTGATGTACAACCTTGCCATAACGGCTTCATTTTCCTTTTCATTCCATGAGGTAGGTGATGAAGCTGTCAATTCGATCGAATAAAGTCCTTCGTCCGGTACTTCAAATTCCACCTTCTGCTCTTGGTTCTGAGTGATTGTCTGCTTTATCTGAATTGTTTCCAATACAATCCCGCCTTTAAAAACGTTTTTTCGAATGACTCAAGTTACTGCGTATATAAAAGAATCCGACAAATGAGCACATTAAAAACATAAAAACGGCCAAGCTGCTGGACTGTCCGAGTTCATTATAGACAGCGAAATGCTGCTGCATGGAAACACCGAGCATCTGCGGCGCATTCCGATCAATTAAAAATGGAGCCGTAAAGCTGCCTACAATCCCCATGAATAAGAACGTCACCGCAATGAGCATCGTCCGATAAGACAAAGGCAGAATAAACCTCGTAAATAGCTGAAGTTTTTTCGCACCGGAATCCCTTGCACTTTCGATAATTGAATTCGGAATTGCCTGAAGCGCAGGTACTAATAGCATCGTTGTAAAAGGAATATTGAACCAAATATTGATCATCAACAATCCCTTCACATCGTAAATAATAGGAGGTAAATTATTTTCTCCGACGAATCTTGCTACCCAGCCATTGTCTCGATAAAAATTGATAAAGCCGTATACAGCAATAACCCCCGGTATAAACATAGGAATAAAGTATAGTTTGTTGATCCACTTTGAAACAGCGCTGTTGGAAAAGCGCAAATAAACAGCAAGCAAATAGCCGATACCCAGAACAAAAATACATGAAATAACCGTGACAAATAACGTATGGCGGATGTTTTGAACAATTAATGGCTCCGTAAAAATATAAATATAATTTTCAAAGCTGAATTGTCCTTCTCCGTTTGTAAAACTCTCTTTAACAGAAAGGAACACCGGATAGATTACAAGGACAAGCAATGTTAGGAAAGAGGGCATAACGAGCCCAATTCCTAACATGCTCAATTTCCATTTTTTACTCATCGAGTAGGGATCTCTCTTTGCCATTGTTTTGTTAATTCTTCGGATAATGCTCCGCCGTTGAAAATTCGATATCCGCCGCTGACATCAGCAAAACGTTCTTGGTCCTCTTTGGACAAGTGCTCCCACTTAATTCCAGGGTAGCCATACATCTGATCCATAACTGTCTGTTGAACTTCTTTCGTAAGAATGTAATTCATAAATGTTTGCGCTGCTTCTTTCCGCTTTTCATCTCCATTATCTGGTGCCATCATGTAGGATGGTCCGCCAGTAAATGCAGGATCAATTTGCTTCA
This sequence comes from Bacillus capparidis, assembly GCF_017832095.1. Classification (NCBI taxonomy): domain Bacteria; kingdom Bacillati; phylum Bacillota; class Bacilli; order Caryophanales; family Bacillaceae; genus Bacillus; species Bacillus capparidis. Next base: position 131,168 of record NZ_JAFDST010000003.1, on the reverse strand, counting down.
ATTTAGTAGATTCGGGCAATAATTTTTTATTTAACTGTTCCAACGCCATATCAGACCAAACGGGAATCATATCCACTTCACCGTTTGCAAGCAAGTCCAATGTTCCTTGGTTTTTCTTCGGATAAACCCCTTCTTTGTATAAATGAGGAGCCAAATCTTTTAATATTCCGAAACCTTTATTCCAATCTTTCATAATGCTTTCATCTTGTGAATTCATTGCGTCTGCAGGCAATTGGTTATAGATTGTCGATAACACAAATGAGCTGCCTGATCCACCAGTACTTGGGTCGTTGTAGGCAAACCTGCCGGGATGGTCTTTTATCCACTGATACATTTCATCAGCTGTGTTTGGGACGTCCTTCACCTTTTCCGAATTGTAGGCAAGTACGACAGACGCAGCACGATATGGAACAGCTATATTATTCGTTCCTTTCATATTCGCTTCTTGAACGTTCTTAAGGTTCGGGATTCCTGTTTCATCTAATGAATAAAACAAACCGCCTTCTTCATTACTTCGAACAATATCAGCTAATTGCCCTTCATAAAGATCGACCTTTGAATCTTTGCCTGATTTCTTTGCAGCGACAATCTTATCGATCGTTGCCTGGCCTCCTGTTCCAGATGGGACAAAGACAAAGTCGACATCAATATTTTTATTTTCCTTTTCAAAATCACTAACGACCTTTTCCCAAAACATCTCGACATTTTGAGATCCGCTGCTGTACAGTGAAATTTTCGTAACTTCATCACCATTAGAATTTGTTGACCCGCTTTCGCTGCTTCCGCATGCAGCAAGAGATAGTACTGTAGCTCCCATAGCCGCAAATGCTATTGCTTTTTTAAACATTTTCATAAACTTCACTCCTATCTTCTAATTTTGCAGAATTTGAATTTTGAAAAGATTGGATTTTAGTAAACTTCACCTTGATATTTTCATCAAGACGAAACTGGTCTATTTTACTGCTGTCAACAAACATCTTAATTTGTCCCAACATGCTATGTATTGTAACTTCTACATAATGTCCGAGCATCATCACTTTATCTACTCTCGCTTCCAGTCCGTTTTCAAAAGGTTCAGCTACGGATACGTCTTCCGGGCGAATGGCTATAGTAACGTCGCCGTTATTATGACCAGGATTAGGAAACTGAAGCGTTCCGGCATTTATTAGATTTGATTCTGCTTGTCCATTTAAAAAGTTCATTCTGCCGATAAACTGAGCAACAAATAGAGAAGCCGGATTGTTATAAATTTCTTTCGGAGTTGCAATCTGCTCAATGTTGCCATGATTCATAACGACTACTTTGTCTGATATGGACAAGGCCTCTTCTTGATCATGGGTAACAAACAGCATTGTTAAGTTTTGCTGTGCCTGAATTTCTCGCAATTCTTCCCTTAATTCATGGCGTAGTTTTGCATCAAGAGCAGAAAACGGCTCATCCAAAAGCAGAACTTCCGGATTTAATAAAAGTGCTCGAGCCAATGCAATCCGTTGCTGCTGTCCTCCCGAAAGTTCACCGGGATATTTTTTCTCGGCTCCTGATAATCGAACGAGAGCTAACGCCCATGAAACCTTTTCTTTTATTTCCTGTTTTTTGACTTTTTTCAGCTTGAGACTGAAAGCCAGATTATCAAAAACTGTCATATGCGGCCATAAATTGTAGCTTTGAAAAACCATCGCAGTCGGCCGCTTTTCAGGTGGCAAGTGAAGCACTTCATTCCCGCCAATCTTGATGGACCCGCTGTTTGGCTCAATGAAACCGCCAGCGCTTCGCAATACCGTCGTTTTCCCACAGCCGGACGGGCCAAGCAGTGTAACCAGTTGTCCTTTTTCTACATCAATGGAAATATCTTTGACTCCTTCTCCTGTCTCATAAATCTTGGTTAAATTTTGAATCGATAACTGTACAGGCAAATGACTCTCTCCTTTCTTCGATTATTTCATTCGCAATCCATCGGCAAAGGAATCCGCACCGACAAATTTTCTGGCAGCCATCAATAATATAATCGTCGGCAATGTCAGAATGACGGAAAATACCGCACCTGCTGTACTCGGATAATCAGCAATGATCGTGTACATGATGACGGGCATCGTCTGAAAATCCGGGATTCCGACTAAAAAGGTTCCCTCCGCTTCATCTAATGAGTTTAGGAAGGTAAAGACTGAAGCTACAATGATTCCCGGCTTTGCCATCGGCAGAGTGATGTGCCAAAAAACCCTCAGAGGCGAAGCTCCGGCATCTCGCGCTGATTCTTCTTGAGAACGATGGACATTTTCAAAGGCAGCCGATGGAATCCACGTCATAAACATCAGGGTGTTAATCAGATGGATTAGAATAATACCAGTAAAGGTGTTCATCAGATTAAACTGGTAAAACAGAACGGCAATTGCAACGTACAACCCCATTTTCGGAAAAGCATTTGTTAATAAAAATGAGAACAGAAAAAATCGTCGTAACGGAAAGCTAATTCTGGCAAACGCATAGGCAGCCGGTAAACAAATGATTAAAGAAATCAAGGTGACTAGAGAAGCAATTAAAAATGACAGCCCCATAGCTCGAAGGATCGATTCATCCTGTAGAACATACGACCACCATTCCAAAGACCATGTAGAAGGCCATTTATCAGGATGCTCCCACTTTCCAGAAAAAGCTAATAAAACCAAATTTAATAATGGACCGAAAAAGAATAGCAAAAATATTGAAAGACCAATAAATTCTATTATTCTTCTTTTTCTCAGTGTCCTAAAGTACCACAACTTTACACCTCCTCCCCTAGTTGTACATTCGTATAATATTAGTAATTTTTTATTCCGAATAAAAAAGAAGTATAGACAACAATAACTGTATATTGAATGTAATCGTAGGAGAAAACGATAATTATCATTTGAATTATTATTAGTTGTCTATACTTCATACTTTTATAACTTAACATCCGAATGTAAATTGATATTTTGAATTATGTATAAAATTTGTTAAGAAGACTGCCTAAAAATTAAAAAAGTTCTATTTCATTTTTACAAAAAGAGAAGAACCCTTCTTGCATCAAAATGAGATAGAACTTTTTCATAGTTAAAAATCAATTTTCGTTCTTTCCACAGAGAATTTAAAAATATCATTTCTAAAGTAATCATACGAATATAATACTGGCTGATTATTCCGATCATAATGAATCTGTTTTAATAGCAAAACTGTCGTATCAGGGTATATCAAAAGCTTTTGGCAATTTCGATCAGTATGTAAAGGAACAACGATTTCCGCTGCCGCTTTATAAATATCAATTTTGCATTCTTCTTTTAAATACTGAAACAAAGACCCTATTGAACCTTTTGCTATAAGTGATTCTCCGACAAGTTTTTTCGGCAGGATATTTTTCGAGAATACGACCGGCTCCTGATCAGCTGTTCGAATTCTTTCATGGACAATCACTTCCTCCTCGTGATTGAGCTGTAGAAGTGAAGCCCATTCTTCATTCGTTCTTTCTACTTTAATATTTTCCCGTTTTTCTCCGTCCTCAAGACCGGCATATTTAATCATGGAGGTTACACTCATTAATTTTTCTAAACTGCTTGGCGCATGAGGTATAGGATTGACAACAAAGGTCCCGACTCCGTGTTTAACATGGACTTTTCCCTCTTCCTCCAGTAATCGAATTGCAGAACGAACAGTTTCTCTGCTGACTTTAGACTGTTTCGCCAGCTCCAGCTCTGAAGGCAGCCGGTCTCCCACCATAATCTTTCCGGTTCTTATATCTTTATCAAGTGCTTCTTTCACTTTTATATACAATGGTTTCATATCATCAACCCTTTAATAATATCTGGCATTTTACATTATAATGACATGACAAGTATTTTCATATATGTAACTATGTATTTTAATATTTAATTAACAAAAGAAGGGAAAGTTTAACAAAAGATTTTATCGATAATCATTTTATGTTCTTATTTTGACGCGATAGATTACCACTAAAAAAGTTTGTCGGTTAGCAGGAATAAAAAACCTCCCAAAAGCTAGCGGGAGGCAATTTCCTAAGTATTCTTCAGTCCTTATATATTTCTTAATTCAGAAAGGGTTCGAAGCACATGATCAATTAAATTGGGGATATCGCCCATATGATCCTCGTTAATTTTACGATTGAATTCCAGCTCGATCGTATTCATATAAATGGATTCTTCCCTGCCGTAAACAAAGCGTAATGTTTGAGTCGGGGCAATGTCGAGACTCCAAATTTGCTGCATTATGTCTTGAATGATTTCGCACTGCATCGATATATTTATGATTTGAATATAAAAACGCAAGATTAGTATACAGCCAGGATTTTCTCCCGGCACTTCCATTATTTCTGCCGCCAGTTCTCTCAAAGGTGCAACCAGTCGAATTTCTGCAGAGATATCACTTCGATCTAATAGTGAGAATTGTATCGCGAATTCTCTCGACAGTACTGACATATCAAGTCGATCTATCCGATTGGTTATCTTAATTTTTCCCGACAAATTATCCAAATCATAAATCTGATTTTCAATAGCAACTTTTAGATTTTCAAAGACGGTTGGATCAAACATAAATGAATACCTGCCTTACGTTTTAGAATAAACTAGCTCACCCACGTATTTATTCCGTATATCTAAAAATATTATACGAATTAAAACATTGATTTAACAAAGTCTCCTAATGGTATGCCAGTTGCCAAGTGAGACTATAATGCTCCTCCTTCTTCTAAAATTGATGTACACTAAAGATGGCGCAGGCAAAATATAACGAACGCAAGGAGAGAAACTTTCATGGATATCCAAGTTCTCTGGAATGAATATCATCTACCCGTCAGACGATTTATCTCAAAAAGAACATATAATCATTCTGATGTGGAAGATATCGTCCAAAATGTGTTTATGAAGATACACGGCCATATTTCCGAGTTAAAGGATGAAAATAAAGTACAATCATGGATTTATCAAATTGCCCGCAATAGTATCGTGGATTACTACCGGAAAGAAAAACGGACAGAGGAACTGCCGTTTCATATTGAAACAAATGATGAATATGAGGAAGAGAATTTTGAAAAAGGAGTGATTTCATGCTTCAAGTCAACGATTCAACGATTACCGGATAAATATAGAGATGCACTCGAACTCACCGAGCTAAAGGGCATGTCCCAAAAACAACTAAGCAGCCGGCTCGCCATCTCCTATTCAGGAGCCAAATCAAGAGTGCAGCGCGGACGGGAAATGCTAAAGGAGAGGCTGATGGAGTGCTGCCATATCGAGTCGGATCGATACGGAAATATCATCGACTTCTATAGAAAGAATCCGAATTAGAAAAAGTTTGGCGATTTTCTCCAAACTTTTTTGTTCATATTTGATTAAAAATCAGTACCTCTTGCTAACAAAGAGAATTGATTTTCTCTTCAACCTGCTTGAGGATATCCTTCAGCGCTGCTTCTTCAAGGTATTCAGAGACATTGCCAAACAGTAAATGATCCAAAGGTTCAATCCCTGTAAAATCAAATATGCCAACATCTGAAGTAATGGTTAAACTGGCGGTCATTCCCATTTCGTCGTAAATCTCTTTAGGAGTACCGTGAGTATTAATGATCAAACCTTTTTTCCCTTTAAGTAACTGAATAATTTCTCCTTCCCCATAAGCATAAGCAAAGCCATAGGCGAATACCCGGTCTACATAACCTTTGAGAATGGCAGGAAGACCCGACCACCAAATTGGATAGATAAATGTGATAACATCTGCTTTTGTAATGAACTCTTGTTCGGTTTTAATATCGTCAGGAATATTGCCTGATTTCATCGCAGCCGTATCTTGGGGCTTCAGAACAGGCTGAAAATCCAATGCATACAAATCTCTTACAAACACCTGATGACCTTTGTCTTCTAAAGCTTTAACAGCTGTTTCCAATATTGCATGATTAAAACTTTCAGGATGTGGGTGTGCATAGACAACAAGATGGTTCATTTTGCATTCCTCCATATATAGGGTTCCCTAAAAACATAATCGCTTTCTACTGGTTTGGATACGTTTCTCTTAAAAACGCAACAGATTGATGAATTAACGCTTTTAACACGTCAACATCAATATCTGCCACCTTATTAATGTATACACACGCTTTTCCTGTTGTATGTTTTCCAAAGTCCTTTAACAATTCCTCTCGTTTTGTATCACCAGTCGCAAAATACAAGCTGATTTTTGCTTTTCGAGGTGAAAAGCCAACAAGCGGCGCATCGCCTTCGTGACCGGATTCATATTTATAATGATAGGAACCAAAACCGATAATGCTCGGCCCCCACATCTTCGCTTGACAGCCAGTCGTTTCTGTGAAAATATCTAATAATTTATATGCATCTTCACGTTTTTTAGGGCTATCGACATTTTCAATAAACTCAATGACACTGCTGTCATTTTCTTTTGTTTTTAGTTCGTACATAACTTAGAATTTCTCCTGTTCTTAAGTATGAGGTTGACCTTTTTTCGCTAATAGAAAATATATAATCTCTTAAATAAATTTCTACATTACACACTTTTTTCCTGCTGAACCGAACCAGCAAACACTGTACTTTAAAATGAAAAAGACACAACTCCACATGAAAGGATTGTGCCTATAGGTTTATCAAAGAAGTTCAGGGCGATCAATTTCTTATTTTTACTCTTGCTCAGACTGCACTTTCATCCATGTAAAAGACTTCCCAAAGATGGCCGTCTATGTCCTCAAAACTCCATCCGTACATAAAGCCATGGTCCATCGGATCATTTGAAGGCTTTCCGCCTGCATCCAGCGCTTTATTTACAATCTCATCAACCTTATCCCTGCTATCAACTGCTAACCCAACGATAACTTCTGTACTTTTTGCTGCATCAGAAAGTTCTTTTTTCGTAAACGTTTTAAAAAACTCTTCCACCAACAGCATGGCAAAGATATTTTCACCAATCACCATGCTCGCTGCATTTTCATCAGTAAATTTTTCGTTAAATTCAAAACCAATTTTCGAAAAAAATTCTTTCGTTTTTTCCAAATCTTTCACCGGTAAATTAACAAAGATACTTTTCATTTGTATTCCCATACTTGCCCATTCCCCTCTAATTTTTATTCCGACTACAAATCATTCTCTTATGTTTATCCTATTCCTGCCTGAAAAAGAAAAAAATTATTAAAAGGTATAATTAAAAAAGGTGCCTCATTAAGGAGACACCCGTAAAAACTCATTTTTTTAAATGGTAAGGGACAGTAGTAACGACTACGTCCCGCCGATAAAGCAAATATGCCCGAATCAATAAACTAGATTGGTTATGAAGAATATTGTGCCAGCCTTTTTTAGGAATAAACTGAGGGATGACGACCGTAACCCGATAATCCGACTCTCTGGCTTTGTGCTCAACCGTATCAACAAATTTGGTCAAAGGATGAATAATACTTCTATAGTGAGAGTGAAGTGTCACGAGTCTGACATCAGGCTGCCATTTCTTCCACTTTTCTTCAAACTTTCTTTCGACTTCTCTGTCAAACGCAACGTAAACGGCAATGATCTTTTCTGCCGAAAGAGTTTTAGCATAGTTTAACGTGTTCTCTACTACATGAGTCATACCAGCCACAGGAACAATAATGACGTTCCCATTAATCGGGACAGAAGGTTCACATGTTGTCAGTCGCAATTGGTCGCCAACTGCGTCATAATGCTTCTTTATCTGGTGAAAAACAAAAACGATAATGGGTAAAAAAACTAAGACTGGCCAAACCTGTGCGAATTTGGTTAAAAAGAAAATGATCGTAACGGTAAAGCTAATCAAGGCACCGGTTGAATTAATAACAAGCCTAAATACCCATCCTTTTGGTTTTTCACGAATCCATTTAACAATCATTCCCGACTGAGACAGCGTAAATGGAATAAACACGCCGACTGCATATAGCGGGATAAGCTGTTCAGTTTGTCCTTTAAAAGCAAGAATTAATATGATCGAGGCAATCCCAAGAATAATAATCCCATTCGAGTATCCTAACCGGTCTCCTCTTATTGTAAACATTCTTGGAATAAACTTATCCTTGGCAAGATTAACCGCAAGTAATGGGAACGCTGAATAACCTGTATTGGCAGCCAGGATCAATATCAATGCTGTAGTTCCTTGGATAAAGAAATACATGAAATTTCGACCAAATGTCTCTTCCGTAAGTTGTGAGACAACAGTGACCTCTTCACTGGGAGTAATCCCGTAATAATAGGCCAAATATACAATTCCCGAAAATAACAAAGCGAGCAAGGCACCCATCGCAAGTAACGTTTTAGCTGCATTATTAGGTGCCGGGTCTTTAAAATTGGGAATGGCATTCGAAATGGCTTCAACTCCTGTTAAAGCAGAGCTGCCTGAGGCAAACGCTCGCAGGAGGATGAATAAACTGATTCCTGCCACGGGTGTACCAATTGATGGATGTAAATCAGGCGGAACCTGACCTGTTACAATGTTGTAGATGCCCACACCAATCAATACGAATAACGCTAAAACAAATAAATACACCGGATACGCCAAAATAGAGGCGGATTCCGTTACCCCTCTTAAATTTAAGATGGTAAGAAAAATCACAAAGATAATCGCAATGATCACATTATAAGAATGTAAGGCAGGAAATGCAGATGTTATCGCATCTGTACCAGCAGATACACTAACTGCCACTGTTAAAATATAATCTACCAGCAAGGATCCTCCAGCGATTAACCCCGGATTTATACCCAAATTATGCTTTGATACTACATACGCTCCACCGCCATGAGGATAGGCGAAAGATAATCTGCCTGTACGACAATATGAGAGCAGTTAATAGAATTAATACTCCCATTGCTATCGGAATTGAATACCAAAATGCTACTGCACCAACTGTTGCCAGGACAATTAAAATTTGCTCCGGACCATAGGCTACTGATGATAAAACGTCAGAAGATAGGATGGCTAATGCTTTTGTTTTGTTAAGCTTCTGTTCCCCTAGTTCAGTTGATTTTAATGGCCGGCCTATTAAAAATCTCTTTAGAGAAGAAATCACAAATTTCACTACCAGATTGTATTAAACATATCTTTTCCTGTATATCAAATAACACTCTACGAAAACACTTTAGTTCAATTAAAATAAAAAATGCCTGCAAGCCATAGATAATAGGCCTGAAGACAATATAATTTTTGTCTCACAAGCTCCACCTTCCTTCTCATATAACGCTTACGAGGTTAGCTGTCGGATTCGGACCATTTGAGTAGCCCTACCTTTTAAAAGGATTCACCCCTTTGGATTGTGTAACAATCCACAAAAATGGTTCCCCCGCACCTTTAGGTCTCAGCGATTTAGAAATATGAAACCGATGATTATCATACTTCTGTGCACTAAAAATGTAAACAAAAATTGTTAAAAAAATATGTAATTTTAAAATCTAAAATTTGAATACTTCTTTAACTAAAGAACAGGGCATTTTCAACTCTTTATGTAAAGGAGGAATAAAAAATGGCGCTCCTCTTTAGAAGGAACACCATCCAACATTTAGCTTGGAAAATTGAGCTGCCATGAAACTCCAAACCTATCGACAATCCAACCGAACTTCTTACTAAAGAAATAATCACCTAATGGCATTAGGGCGCCCCCGCCATCTGAGAGGCTCTCATAAAGCCGGGTAATTTCCTCTTCAGAATCACATGTAAGAAACACTGAAAAGGAAGGGGTAAACGTGAACTCATGCTTTACGTTACTGTCAATGCACATAAATTCCTGTCCTTTTAATGAAAAGACAGCCTGCATCACACTGCCCTCATCTCCTGCTTCATTTGGTCCATAACGAGTGATTCTGGTAATTTCTGATTCTTCAATCAAAGAAGTATAATAATTCATGGCTTCTTCCGCATTTCCTTCGAACATTAAGAATGGTGTCACCTTTTCCATTAAAAACATCTCCTTATTTTTTAATTCATTCGCTTTCTACGATCTCTTTCAACCCTGCAATCATTAAATACCCACCGTAATAATTCGGTCTGACGTAGCATGAAAAATCCAATCTAAATTGTGGCTACTTTGTTTAACCATATAGTTAACAATAAAGAACAACCTAGAATTAGTCAACCATTCGGTTAAATACTTTCTCTCCATTATTCGTTCACAAGCGAATGATTCAATTCTGTAAATTGTCTTTCAATAGGTGTTAATTCATGGTGCAAACGAGTAATTAAGTAAATGTTGATGTATTTATAAACTGAAGGTACCTCTATATAATTGTTGATGTTGTAGCGGTTTGCCGTACGTTTCGATACTAAGGAAATCCCCATTCCCATTATTGAAAACTGCAAGAGTGATTCCGGATCGCCTACTTCAATGATTTCCCCATACTCACGACCCATGCCTGTGAAAATATTGCGTAACAACGTGAGATACAAGCATTTATCCGAAAGAACAAGCAGATTTTTTCGGCTGATATACTCTTTAAAAATTGTGTTTTTCTCAATACCTTTACCGATAATAACCAGCTCTTCTTGCCCCACTTTTTTATAGGTGATTTTCTTATGATTTGACGATCCAATCGTATAAGCTATATCAATTGTTCCGCCAAGAATTTGATGTTCAATATAATCAGTGGAACCCGTTTTTAACGTAACCGATAAGTCAGGGTATGTTTGATAAAGTTTATTTAATGCTGAGGAGAATTGAGTTCCACCAACTGATATCATCGTCCCTATCCTGAGCGTTTCTTCGTGCTTTTTCATTTTATTTTCAGTTTCTTCCCAGAGGATCAAGATCTTTTTTAATTGGTGATATAATTTTTCTCCATCTTTAGTTAATTCCATACCTTTTGAATTTCTAATAAACAGCTCTTGATTATAATAGGATTCAATCTTCTTTATTTTCGCAGTCATATTGGATTGGAGGTGATTAAGCTTTATCGCCGCAGCAGATATGCTTTTTAGTTCGGCAACTGTTATAAAAGCTTTCAAGTTTTCGATATCCATTGATGCACCTCCCTATCAAAAATAGTGATACTACTATCATAAATTAACATTATTTATGATATCACTTATTAAGTATACTAAATGCAATACGCATTTTGGAGGGATAAACCATGAAGCAAAATGTAATTAATGCCGGGATTATAGGAGGTTCTTTAAATAATCAGTGGGCGAGCAAAACACATATTCCCGTTCTGAAAGAAAGTCCTTTTTATCAAATTACGGCTATTGGGACATCTAAGATGGAAACCGCGAAAAAAAGCGCCATGGCGATTAACGCTCCCTTAGCTTTTACTAATCATAGGGAATTAGCAAAATCCGAAGATGTTGATTTAGTCGTCGTAAGTGTGAAGGTTCCTTTCCATTATGAAGCTGCCATCACTGCCATTGAAGAAAAGAAGCACCTCTATTGTGAATGGCCATTGGGAATAAACACCTCTGAAGCGAAAGAGATGGCAAAAATGGCCGATCAAGCGAATATTCACCACGTGATTGGATTACAAGCACGGCAATCACCGGAGGTCAATTATGTAAAACAAGCGATCAAACAAGGGGAAATCGGCAGGGTCCTTTCCTGTACAATGCAAGTCGCTACACAAGGAAAAGGCAGAATCACAGATGAAAGAAACGCTTATCTATTAAAAAAAGAAAAGGGAGCGAGTCTCCTTACGATAAATGGCGGGCACTCGCTTGATGTGCTTTGCTACATTCTTAGTGATTTTAAAAAAGTCTCAGCTGTAATGAGTCAAAATTATTCCGAAGCAATCATCCAAGAAACCGGTTTAACAACGGCTAAAACTACAGCTGATCAAATCGCAATACACGGAACACTAATTGATGGAATCACTGCATCCGTACACATTCAAGGGGGAGTATATCCTGAGTTTCATTTGGAAGTTAGAGGAGAAAAGGGTGTATTTCGTTTAAAACAGAGCAATTCCGTTGGTCACGTACAATTTGGTAACCTGACCGTCGAAAAAATCACACATCCTAATTATTCGTCCTTGCATTCTGAAATTGATCATGCCTTTTCGGAAGAAATAAGAATATCCTCCGAAAAAGATCGTTATCCAGCAGGGTATGTTGAAAGAGCGTATCATCGTTTCGCGCAAGATATAGCAGAAAATAAACGGCAAATGCCCAATTTTAATGACGCTGTCAAATTGCATCAACTGTTAGACGCAATACAAAATTCTGCAGAGACAGGTAAAAAAATAACCGTAATACAAGACTAGATATTATTATCAGACGATAAGCTTTTTATGGATAGGCTCCGTTTGTCTAATCATCCATATCAAAAAAACCCGTACCACTTTTAGTGATACGGGTCTTTTTTGGGGTTTATTACGCAACTTGTTTTTCTTGGTTGAATTTACCTTCCCATTTAGAAATAACAACCGCCGCTAAAGAGTTCCCGACAACATTCACAGCAGTTCTGCCCATATCTAAGATCCGGTCAATACCGGCAATAAAAGCAAGACCTTCTACAGGTAAATTTACTGCATTTAATGTGGCAAGCAACACAACGAATGACGCGCCTGGCACTGCAGCAATACCTTTTGAAGTCACAATAAGCACGAGAACAATCATAAGCTGCTGTCCGATCGTTATTTCTACACCAAACATTTGAGCAATAAAAACGGAGGCTAAAGCTTGATAAAGTGTAGAACCGTCCAAATTAAACGTATAGCCTGTCGGAACTACAAAGGAAGTGATTGCCTTCGGACAACCAAACTTTTCAAGCTTTTGCATGACTCTTGGGAGTACTGTTTCTGAACTCGAAGTAGAAAAAGCAAGCAAAATTTCATCCTTTAACAAACGTAGCAACGAGAACAAACGGATTCCGGCTATTCTTGCAATTATATTAAATACGACAATTACAAAAAAGACCATACTTCCATACGTAACGATTGCCAGTTTTCCAAGCGGAATCAGCGATTCTAATCCAAACTTAGATACCGTAATGCCAATTAAAGCAAATACCCCAAAAGGCGCCAGCTTCATGATTTGGTTTGTAATCCAGAACATCGTATCCCCAACACCTTGGAAAAAGTCCAAGACTGGTTTACCTCGTTCTCCTATCGCTGCAACTCCAGCTCCAAAGAGAACAGAAAAGAAAACAATAGCAAGCATATCTCCCTCGACAAATGCTTGGAAAATATTCGTCGGTATAATTTCTACAAATGTCTCTACAACTCCGTGCTCTTCCTGGGTTTCTGCTGTTTCTTCATATTGAGAAATACTGCTTTCTGTTAATTTTGATCGATCAATACCAACACCCGGCTGGAATATGTTGGCGAATAACAACCCTACAACCATGGCGATCGTTGTTACAATCTCGAAATACAATATTGTTTTAAATCCTAATCTTCCGACCCTTTTCAAATCTCCTACACCAGCTACACCAACTACAATAGAAGCAATCACAATTGGAACAACGATCATTTTTATCGCCCGAAGAAATATATCTCCAATCGGCTGCAAGTAAGCTGCAATGTTATCATTACCGTAAAATATTGCACCTACTACAATACCGAGTATAAGTCCAATTAATATTTGATACGCCAAACCAATTTTTACCTTTTTCATCCATTATCCTCCCTCTTAAAACAATCTAGCTTTACAAACATTCTGTAAAATGAAAGAAAAGCCGGTATAAATCCATAAAAAATCCCCTAATTGTATTGGGGTTTGACCTTTTGCCCAGCCCATACAAAAGGAGAATATACTATGATAAATAACATTATAGCAGATAATCTAGTTTTTCTTAAGTGTCTTAGTACATTGATCAATGATAATAGAGCTTAAAAATTATAGACAGGTTCAGCAGAAGGCTAATCGACAATATTTTAATGGTATAAAAGGTGGTACTATACAACAATTATGTGCGTACTTACAATATTAAATCCAACAACTTATACTTTACTTATATGAAAAGCTATTAAATTTAATAAAAAGGAAGTGTTATTCATGACGATCATGACAAATAAAAAAGAAGACATACTACAGGCATATCAGTATAGACATGCAACTAAAGAATTTGACCCTGCCAAAAAAATAAGTGAACAAGATTTTAATTTCATCTTAGAAACAGGACGTTTATCTCCTAGTTCATTTGGTTTTGAACCATGGAAGTTTCTTGTCATTCAAAATGAAACTCTAAGGGATAAACTATTGCCAGTTACTTGGGGAGGACAAAAACAATTACCAACATCCAGCCACTTTGTTATTATCTTGTCTAGAACACCGAAAGAGCTGCTTGCTGATTCTAAGCATATTCTCCGTATGATGAAAGATGTTCAACAACTCCCAGAAGATGTGGTGATAGGAAAAGGCGGTTTATATCATAAATTTCTAGAATCCGATTTTGACTTGCTTGGTAATGAACGTGCTATGTTTGAATGGGGATGCAGACAAACGTATATTGCATTAGGAAACATGATGACCGCAGCTGCACAAATCGGCATCGATTCTTGTCCGATGGAAGGCTTCGATAAAGGTAAAGTCGAGCAAATTCTAGTAGAAGAAGGTATACTTGATACAAATCAATTTGGCATCTCTTGTATGGTTGCTTTTGGCTTCCGTGTGAAAGAACCACGTGAAAAAACAAGACAAACGAGATCACAAATCATTCAATGGGTAGAGTAAGGAAATAAATTTTATGACATGGAGGGAATTGAAATGATTGTTATTCACGCATATATGGAGGTCAATCCAGAAAAGACAGAAGCGTTTTTAAATTTTGTTAAACCTCTAGTACAAGCTTCACAACAAGAGCCGGGAAATATTAGTTATTTTCTAGTTCAAGATGTAGAAGTAAAAAATACGTTTATTATGCTAGAAGAATGGGATACGGCATCTGATCTTGAAGAACATGAAAAAACGCCGCACTTTAAATCATTCAGCTCTCAAGTAGGCGACTACATTCTCTCTCCACTGAAGGTAAAGAAATTTACGGTACAGCAATAGCATTCTAAATAGCTAAACGTATAACAGCCCGAAGCACATTGTATGACAATACAATCAAAAACTCGATATACTATTTAAGAATCAAACGACAAGGAGTGCTTTCAAATGGATTTCGTTACATTAAATAATGGTCTAAAAATGCCCCAGCTCGGATTTGGTGTATGGCAAGTAGAAGATGATCAAGCTACAACTGCCGTAGAAAAAGCAATTGAAGTTGGTTATACCTCTATTGATACAGCTATGATTTACAAAAATGAAAAAGGGGTCGGAAAAGCGATCAAGAATGCGTCTGTTCCTCGCGAAGATTTATTTATTACGACAAAAGTATGGAACAGCGATCAAGGCTATGACAACACATTACGGGCATTTGATGAAAGTCTTGAAAGGCTCGGACTTGATTATGTAGATTTGTATTTAATTCATTGGCCGACTCCTCAATTCGATGAGTACGTGGATACATACAAAGCGTTAGAAAAGCTTTATAATGATGGCCGCGTGAAAGCGATCGGTGTTTGTAATTTTGATATTGAGCATTTGGAACGTCTTTTTGCCGAATGCGACGTAAAGCCTGTTTTGAACCAAGTGGAATGCCATCCATATCTTGTGCAAAATGAGTTGAAAGACTTCTGTGCCAAACACGATATCTTTGTAGAAGCATGGAGTCCGTTAGACCAAGGCGGCGATGTTCTTAAAGATGAGGTCGTTCAAGAGATTGCTGATACGCATGGCAAAACAGCAGCTCAAGTTGTGCTTCGCTGGCACTTGCAAAACAATACGATCGTCATTCCTAAATCTGTAACACCTTCACGAATTGAAGAAAACTTTAATATATTTGATTTTGAATTAACAGCTGATGAAATGGATAAGATTAATAAGCTTGACAAGAACCAACGCAAAGGTCCTAAGCCAAGCGAAATGAACATGCGATAATATAACCAAACAAAAAGAAGCGCCGTTTGAGCGCTTCTTTTTGTTTAAGAATTTTCTTGTCTCTCTACTTCTCCAATAAAGATAACACCCATTTACACCAGGAAATTTCCTCTTTTTCGAGTCTTAGTCTCCTCTTAAAAAAAATATAGCGGCCAAAGTGTTTTGATGTAATGTCTTTTATACATTCATTTTTTATTGCTGCTTCTCTCGAGGTAAGATTGCCCTTGTGATTTTGTCAGGCCTTGTTTCCGGGTTGAATAATGCTTTATTCACTACTCATGCCATGGAATCATCACCTTATGCCAGGAGTGTAACATCAGTTGTTTATAATTTTGTCCGTTGGTTTGGTGCGGGGTTAGCGCCCATCTTATCGGGTATATTCGGTGAGATGTTATTCCCTCAAGCATCATTTGGTATTTCCGGAATTCTCGTATTTGTTGGCTTCCTGCTTATGCTCGTACCGATTAAACAAACTTTTATAAAAAAATCCATCACAGCAGCATACAGAAACGGAGTAAAGTTTTTTTGAGAATACTATAAGTATAAGGCAGCTCATAATCAACTTGTGCAGGAAAAATAACGTGGAAAATTATAGTATTATGGTATAGTATTAAATTAATAATCTAGATGCAGCGCTCTTGGGGGGTTCGTTCCCCCATCCATTATAATAGATTTTTTTGGAGCTAAGTCTTAGGGAGGCAGCGAATATAAAGCATAAAAAAACCATTTCATTATGTTTATTTGCAGCATTACTTATTTTTCTTCAAACAAACAACTACCTTCTTTTAAGTATTTGGGGCGTTTGTGCAGTTTATCTTTTCGTTACTTCAGATAAGCTTTTGCGACTATTTGTTCTTACGAGCATACTATTCGGCATCGGTTTTTTTACATATTTGCAAGTGAATTCCCAATTAAAACTCGAACCAAGGGAATTGCATATATTTCTAAACAGGTTGTCATTGTTTTTTATTTTACTTCCGTTATTCGCATTCTCTTTCTTCTACAAAGTCCCGTTCGTACGGTATTGGAAAAAACCGCAATGGAATGAGTTTATTTGCTTCCCTTTTATCTGGTCGGGTTTTCACCAAACAAAAGTTAAATCATTTCTGCTCATTGCGTTAACGATCAATTTTTTCATCTTTCTTCCATTTATTATTCTAAATGGATGGTCATTTATTCAAGAAGTTTGGTTATTAACGATCATATTTACTATTACAAACGCAGTGCTTGAAGAGCTTGTATGGAGAGGCGCTCTTCTTAGCCGTTTTTCAGAGCAGTTAGGGGAAAGATGGGCAGTTGTGATTACAAGTTTAGGCTTTGGATTGCAGCATTATTCGCTCGGATTTCCATGGAGTGTCTGTATTGGTTTTACTCTTGGCGGGTTGTTTTATGGAGGAATTACGATCAAATCCGGAAGTATTTTCCCTTCATTAATTTGGCATATGGTATTAAATGTTCTTATGGTTTTTAGCGGTTTCATATTTTCATAAAGAAAAATGCCGAACGATGTCGGCATTTTTCTATTCCAAGTATTTCAGGAATTACTTTTTGTCTTGGCTGTCTACTGTTATTTGACCTTGTTCCAAGATGCTGTCTTTTTCAATTGAAGTATTTGAACCTTTAATGTTCAGCAAGAAGCTTGGGCCAAAAGTAGTGTGGCGGTCTTCGAACTGACCTTTGTTTACCATGTAATTTGTAACTACGAATTTATCACTATTCTTTTGTGGAATGACAAAGTGAGCGTAGTTAAATGTAACATCGTTTTTGTCAAGTCTGTGGTGCAATACGATTCCAGTATCATTTAAAGGCTTGTATTTACCAGTTAGGGATCCTGATGAATAACCAAACATGTAAATGTCTTTATCATCGATTCCGTCAATCGTCATTTTAGATCCTCTAGCACTTGTAAATAGGTACCATTTGCCATCCTTTTTAAAGATGTTAGCACGTTCGATTTCATCAGTGATTGTGTTAGATGTGATTAATGGTTCCATTTCTTTTTTCAACGTATAATCGTCGTTAATTTCAATAATACCTAGTGCACCATTAGCCATTTCTGCTAAATGTTTTTTATCACTTTGAAGCAATTTGCTCTTTTCAGCTTGGAACGCATCTTTTTTCATACCATAGTAAGCTCTATTGAATAGAGAATCTTCGCCTTGGTAACCATATTCAGTTCCAGTATTTGCTTCAAACACAAGATATTTACGGCCTTTATCTTCAATATAATGAGGGTCTCTTAAAGTATGGTTATCGCCAGAATTATAAGCTCCAGCATCGATAAATCCTTGAACATTTTGATAAATTTTGCCGTCTCCACCATCGTAGATAGATTTGTGATCTTCTACACCATCAACTTGGATAGTTCCAGCATTTGGTTCTGATACATTGACTTGAGCAGTAGTTAATGTTTGTTTACCGTAACCAGTACCGCCATCTTGAGGAGCACCAGAGAAATCAGTATAGAATAAGCGTAGTTCGCCGTCAGATGTTAAAGTTGCAGAACCTGACCACTCTTGAGTTTGATATTTTAGATGTGGATCATTTGGTTTGAATTTATCAGCATCGTCAAATACTCTACCAGCATTTTTCCAGCTGTCTAGAGAATTTTCGCCAGCTTTTTTATAGAATAAGTAAATAAACGCTTCGTTTGGATCTTTAGGGTTTCCAGCTAAAGTAAATAGAAGATGATATCCATTGTACTCTGCTACTGTGCCATCAGCATTTTGCAGCGGCCAGCTATCCCATACATCTAATTCTGTAAAGTTGCCATTCTTATCGTATCCTTGTGCAGTAGGGATGTTTCTGATTGAATCGGCATCGAATTTCGGTACTTCAAAACGTGCATTGTCATGCTGTTGAGGAAGTTTAAGCATATCGGAACGAGTGATATGAGAAATTCCATAGCTTTCATTGTGATCTCTGCTTTCTGCTTCTTTCGCAAAAGCTTGAGTTCCGCCTCCTACTAGCAACGCTGTAGTAAAGGTTAATGCTGTTGCTTGTTTCACAAACTTGTTGATCTTCATAAATTCCTCTCCTTTTAATGACGTATCTAAAAAATTGAAAATGATAATTTCTCAATCTTTCAGATCATGAAACTTCCTCGTGTTATGTATTAGATTATTAGATTTTTTTGCTAACTTAATAAAATCCTCCCTAAATTGATAACTGCCAATCAAGACTGCAAATTGTACCGTAACATTCCCCACTAAAATAGAACGAATATCTAAATAATAAGTTCATGAGGCCTGGCCAGTTTAAATGTTTCATATGTACTTATTTGCAAGTGAATTTATTAAGTCAGAAACCGATTAGGGGGAAAATAATCTCCTAAAATCTAAATATCAGACACGATTTTGCTTCAACCCAAGATTAACTGGATAATTTCTTTGAGTCAAATCGATCAAAGGTCACAAGATTCAACTTTTATTCATTTTCAATACTATATAACTACGACTATTGTTATAGATTTAAATGTTTTATTAATCTCATGTTAATTTTACTATAACAATTTCTTTAGTTTCTTTCTCTATTTATCCAGCACTGAAAAAAGGTCGTTTTTTATACATAATTTAGATTTTACAACTATATTTTTTATGCGGTTACAACGAACGTTTGACTATTTAAAGATTTAATCGAATCAAAAATACGTAAAAAATAACATTTTTAATTGTTTTTATACATTTAATATTCGTCTTTAAGATTATCTATAAATATTTTTGAATATCATTTCTACCCTTAAAGGTTAAAAAAAGCAAAGGTTTTCATAATTTCACATAATCATTTTTATGGCATTATTTTTGTAAATAAACCACAGGATAAAAGTATTATATTGAAAAATGGGTCGATAAGCATACGAAAACTTATCTAGTATTGTAATATTCGTAAAAGTAAACCCTTTCATTTCCAAGAAACTATGTGACATTATAAGCCATCTAGTTACTTCGTACATCATCTAATGATGCTACAATAGTCATTAATATTCTCATTTGCCATCAGGATATTTTCTTAGGCAGCAGTTAACATTTAAACAAAAAAGAAAATGTCGGTATATAACCGACATTTTCTCCAGGATATTCCACCAGCCCACTACATATTATCCTTAATTTTATTTACTTCTTTTTGCCTTCACCATCAACTGTTACTTGTCCTTGTTCCAAGATGCTGTCTTTTACGACAGATGTTTTTGATCCTTTAATGTTCAGTTGGAAACTTGGAGCAAAGGTAGATTGATGGTCTTCAAAATACCCTCTATTGGTCATGTAGCTTGTGACAACAAAATTATCACTATTCTTTTGCGGAATTACAAAGTGTGCGTAATTCCAAGTAATGTCTTTAGGATCAAGTCTATGGTGCAGTACCATTCCTGTATCATTTAAAGGTTTGTATCCTTCAGATAAAGAATTTGACACGTAGCCAAACATGTAAATATCTTTAGCATCAACACCGTCAGTAGTCATTTTAGATCCTCTAGAACTTGTGAACAAGTACCATTTGCCATTCTTTTTAAATACATTGGCTCTTTCAATTTCATCAGTTACAGTATTAGATGCAATCAACGGTTTCATTACTCTCTTTACAGAATAATCGTCATTGATTTCAATAATTCCAAGTACTCCGTTTGCCATTTCTGCTAAATCCTTTTTATCACTTTGCAACAATTTCGTTTTTTCTGCTTGGAAGTATGCTTCGCTATTACCGTAGTAAGCTTTGTTATACAGAGATTCCTCTCCTTGGTAACCAACTTCTGTCCCAGTATTTGCTTCAAAAACAAGATATTTACGGCCATTGTCTTCAATATAGTGAGGGTCTCTTAATGTATGATTATCAGAATAATCTCCATTACCGAAAGCTTGCTCAACAGTTTGATAGTATTTCCCGTCTCCATCAAAGATCGTTTTGAAATCTTCTACACCATCAATTTTCAGCTGATCAGAATCTGGTTGAGATACATTGATTTTAGCTGTTGTTAAGGTTTGTTTACCAAATTGTCCAGCCTCTGGCTCCATTTTCTGACGGCTTGTATAGAATAAGCGAACATCACCTTCAGTTGTTAAGGTTGCAGAACCTGACCATTCTTCTGATTGTTTGTCTAGAATCGGATCGTTTGGTGCGTATTTATCATTTGGCTTAAATACTTTACCAGCGTTTTTCCAGTTCTCAATAGAATTGTCGCCTTTTTTCTTATAGAACATGTAAACAAATGTATCATTTGAATCTTTAGGGTTACCTGCCAAGCCAAAAACGATTTCGTAGCCTTTATATTCTGCCACTGTTCCATCAGCATTTTGAAGAGGCCAAGTATCCCATACATCTAATCCTTTTGCGGAAGGGATATTTTTGATTGATTTCTCATCGAATTTTGGAACTTCAAATTTTTCGTTGCCATGCTGTACAGGCAATTTACTCATATCCTCACGTGTGATATGAGAAATCCCATAGCTTTCATTGAAATCTTTGCTGTCCTTTTCTTGCGCAAAAGCTTGAGTTCCGCCACTGACTAATAAAGCTGTAGTAAAGGTTAATGCTGTTGCTTTCTTTACAAACTTGTTCATAAAATACCTCTCTCTCCCTTAAATAATGTATCTAAAAAAATTGAAGATTCCCAATTTTCTTAGACCTGGAAACGGCCTCTGTGCTGAGTATTTAGATTTGTTTGCTAAAGTAATAAATGATTATTTCGATTTGTGCTGCAAATTGTACATTACTAACTTTATATAGAAGATATGTGATCAAAACTTTTCAATGTAAAATGTACAGCTTGCATTTGAATTTATTAAATTAGCAGAAGGGTGGAAAAAATCATCTTTGAATCTAAATATCAAACACGACTTCGTTTCAACCAAAGATTAACCTGTTACATTATCCGCGTCAATTCGATCAAATGTAACAAAATTCGACGTGTTTTTATTCTTAATTAGATTTATCCGTGTCGAAGGTCATAAGTAATTTTATTTTTATAACATACAAATTAATTTTATGAGACAAAAAGGTATCATCTTTATCTAATGCTTTAGCTTGTTAACTATTAATAAATGATAGATCTTTTTGATGTGAAAAGTCGGATCATCTAAACGGGTCTTTAATTACGTCTCTCATGATAAAATTCCCCCTATGTCTTAAGTAACTCTATAGTTTTAACATAACTCTTCACAACAAAGTAATCGTTTCCATGATTTGATATTGATATATTTTTTGTAATATTTTCGTCAAGTAGAGCAGGTGAAAAGATCTAGTTCAAAAAACAGGACTTTATTCATGAAAATTTCGTGTGTTATTTTGAAATTAGTCTGTAAGTTTCACATATTTTAGAAAAAAAGCCTGTTACTCACTAAAAAATTGCACTAAAATGAGCCCTGCTTTTTATGGCAGAGCTCTAATAATCGGAATATCCATTTAGCTTTTCTTCGTGAAAATTTGAAATTCTATACCAAACTTGTCTGTTATCACACCGTAAGCTGGGCTAAAATAGGCTTCTTGCAGGGGTGTGTTTACTTTGCCGCCTTGCTGCAATGATTCATAAAGTTTTTTCGCATTTTCCACTTCATTCGTTGTAATACAGATAGTCACTTTATTTCCACTTTGCAAAGGCTGACTTGGCAATTGATCGGCGACAAAAAGGTCAGTTTCACCAACTTTTAAAACAGCATGCGCCACGTAATCTTTTATATCTTCAGTTATTTGAAATCCAGGGTCTTCCGGCGCCTCTCCAAATGTTTGTTTAAATAGAAGTTTGGCATCCAAGGCATGTTCATAAAATCGGATCGCTTCATTAGCGTTTCCTTCCAGCATAATATAGGCATTTAATCGGGTTGTCATAATAAAACAGCTCCTTAGGTTTTATTTTTGATTTAAGCACTAATATTTCCACAGCAGATTGCAGGCGCCTCTCCCCTTTCACCTGCTAGATTACATTTAAAGTATAGCTTATAATGGTGACAAAGATTGTCATGAATAAAAAATAAAGGAGCCATGTGATGTCAAAATCGAAGAGGCTGTTGGAATTGATGATGACTATCAATAGAAAGAGGAAGTTTACAGTCAAAGAGCTTGCCCAAGAGTTTGGTGTATCAACAAGGACAATATTGCGAGATTTGCAGGAATTGAGTGAGTTAGGGGTTCCTTTGTATTCGGAAGTGGGGCCTCACGGCGGCTACCAGGTATTGAATGAAAGAATTCTTCCTCCCATCGCTTTTACCGAGGAAGAGGCTGTTTCCATATTTTTTGCGATTCATGCATTGCGTCACTATTTATTCATACCTTTTGAAACGGAAATCTCTTCTGTATTGAAAAAATTTTATAACTATATGCCTGGTGACGTCCGTGATCGGATTGACCAAATGAAGAATCGTGTTGATTTTCTCACTCCAATGAGACAATTGACTTCCCCCCATTTATCAATTCTGCTGGAAGCCGCCATATATCAAAAAGTTCTTCTTATTGAATACGAATCGAAAAAAGGAAAGTCAAGCAGGCAAATACAGCCGATTGGGATCTATGCAAGCAACGGGTTATGGTACTGTCCAGCTTATTGTTTCAGCCGAGGTGACTTTCGTATATTCCGGTGCGACCGAATTCATTCAGCAATAAATGAAGCGTCCACTCCGGAGTCGATCGATCTTCATCATGTGAATTTAGAAAATAGGGAACTGTTTCTCCATGCGGATCAGGCGACTATCAGCGTTTATGCTGAACTAACCAAAGAAGGTATCAGGAGGTGTGAGTCTGAGATATGGCTTTCATCTAAACTGAACACTCGCAACGATGGCACTGGTTGGCTGGAGGGTAGCTTTTCAAAGCATGATATACCGTTTTTAGCGAAGTTTTTCATCGGCTTAGGAAATGAGGCCACAGTGAAAGATCCGCCTGAACTAATCAGTCAGATCAAGCGGATACTTCATGAGATATTGGCGAAATACGATTCAGTAACGAAACATTTATGAAGAACAGCTGCTGCAAGAGGAACAGGAGCTATCATGATGTGAATGATGATCGTTATCACCTGAATGACCGCCTGTAAAAATTGAATTACCTGCAACTTGTATCTGTTCCTCTGTCCCTAAATTGAATAGCTCTGTATCTTCTTCTGATAATTCACCCGATAAAAACAGGAAATACAAAAGGCTTAAGTCCATAGGCACATCCCGCGATCCTTCAAATTTATTACTTTTTCTTTTTATCGCAGAGAAACTATTATTAGCTTCTGATTTTATACGATCTATAAATGCTTCAAACGTCTTTTCCGCTTCCGGAATTGGTTGATCAACTAAATATTTCTTTTTTAAATCCTCCATAGAGCTTGAAGTGATCGATTGGACAAATGTGCGTCCTTCGCCTTCATTAAAAAAATTTCCCCAGATCGCAGGGGTTTTAGAATCCAGTTTAAATAATTGGATATACATGACCTCAAATTTTTCTCTCTTCCGGCTTGTGAACAGGCTCTCCATGAGGATTATGGTTTAGATGCTTCCCGATGAAACCATTGCTGAACATCTGGTATTCCTGCTCATAATCAAGCATAAGATGCCATAATTCATCAACGTTTTTATCAAACATTTCCACCTTTTTAAACACTGCCGCGAGGATAAAATACCGTTTAAGCTCTCTCCAGTACTCGTTTACCTTCTTTTGGCTCCAGTTTCTATGCCTCATTCGAAATTCTGTATTCACTTTTTCCATATAAGCATTTCTCAGCGCCCTATCTAATCTTTGAATTAATTCTTTATCCACTAAAGAGGTGGCTTCCACTTCTAATTTGTGAATTTCTGACTGGAATTCTCCAATGTATTTTTCTCTTCTGATCCGCGGCTGATTCTTTGATAAAATTAAAATAGTAATCACTACAATGGCAATAATTAAAATCCAACCAAAAAACTCCATCATTCTCCTCCTTAGAATTTCAGCTCTCCGCCTTTTATTTTACCAATATTTATATTATTCTACAAAGACTTTCCTGCCTTATTAAAGTGATTTCTCTCTAGCAGCAAGGGATATCAGCCCAAGTTTCCGATTTATCGTCCCATTCTTGAAATATATCCGACCATTGTTAAAATATTTCCACCCACTTTGGAAATATAATAAACTAAGTTCCAGGCAATTTTTTTATTGCGAATTCAGCTGATAGTATTGAATAAGAAATTGTATTTTTATATAGAAGAAACTCAACTTCAAAGGAGGAATAGATATGTTAAACGGCATGCATATTTTAATAGCAGGCGGCGATTCGAGACATATCGAATTGATAAAGAAACTAACAGGAGCAGATGCAAGAGTATTTCTGACAGGTTTTGAGGATTTACCATCTGAGTTCGAAAACGCAAGTAAAGTAAAGATAGATGACATCAATCTCAGTATAGTAGACAGCATTATCTTACCTGTCTCAGGTATACACGAAAAGGGTAAAGTTGAAGCAAGCTTCTCACAAAACGATGTATTTATCACTAAAGAAATCATATCTAAAACTAAAAATCATTGTGTTCTGTACTCTGGTATTTCCACTCCATACTTAGATGACATAGTGAAATCAACCAATAGAAGTCTGGTCACAATATTTGATAGAGATGATGTTGCCATTTTAAATTCGATCCCTACAGCCGAGGGTGCATTGAAGCTCGCCATCGAACATACTGATGTCACGATCCATGGATCTAACCTTTTGGTGTTAGGATTCGGCAGAGTTGGAATGACTGTGGCACGTACTTTTTCTTCTATCGGCGCAAAAGTGAAAGTATGCGTAAGAAACGCTGCTGATGCTGCCCGCATTACTGAAATGGGATTAGAGCCGCTTTTCTTCGACACTCTTGAAAAAGAGGTTTCTGCGAATGATATATGTATTAATACAATTCCAAAACAGGTACTCACTTCAAGCATAATTTCTAAAATGCCTGATCATACATTGATCATCGACCTTGCTTCCAAGCCTGGCGGAACCGATTTTCAATTTGCCCAAAAACAAGGAATTAAGGCATTGTGGGCGCTAGGTTTGCCAGGAAAGGTTGCTCCTAAGACGGCTGGGGAGATAATGGCCAATGTGCTTTTTGACTTATTGAAGGAACAAAAAATACAAAATTAATTCCTCCTAAATCAGCTGAAGTCATGTCAAAACTAATAAAATTCTTAAGAAAAAGGAGGCAGTTAAAATGACAACTTCAAAGAAAAGTTTAAGAACTTGCAACAAAGGACACCAATACTATAAGAGCAGCGACTGTCCGACCTGCCCGGTTTGTGAGGAAGAAAGGAAACCTGAAAGTGGATTTCTTTCACTTCTCTCAGCACCAGCCAGACGAGCATTAGAAAACAATGGGATAACCTCTTTACAACAGCTATCAAACTATAGTGAAAAAGAGATTTTACAATTTCACGGGATGGGATCCGCTTCTTTACCTAAGCTTAGGACTGCTTTGCAGACAAATGGGCTATCATTCAGACAAAAATAGACAATTGCATGACAATTGTCTATTTCACTAATCTCTAACTCCCTAATGCTAATGCGTATCGGGATCATCCAGGTCATTCTGGGACATAAATTATTCCATTACTTGCTGCCACTCTTCTTCTTCCTTTGAAAATGGAGAGGGAAACTTGTTTTCAAGTTCTTCTGCTTTCGTCATTTCCAATCCGCTGAATTCTCGCATCGCATCTTCACCAACAAAATCCAAGCTTGACTTGATATGTATAAATACTAATTCTTGTACCTCTGGATCATGAACGGGCTTTCCCATTAACCGTTTAACTTTTTTGCACAAATTGATAAATTCTTTATCTAATGCGACCAATTCTTCTTCAGGCTTATCGAATAACTGATCAACAACTTCCTTAGGCATATGCTGCCGAAGCAACAAGCGTTGTTCCTTCTCCGTCTGAAGATTATTGATTAAACTCATTAAAATAGCGCTATCCACCTCCCCTTCATCCTCTAAAAGAGTCATGATTCGGCCAATCGCTCTTAAAGCAGTCTCGAGATTCTCTTTTTGTTCCTCCATCGTCTTTTTTTGCATTAGCAACGTTTCGTTCAAGCTTAAATCAAAGCTTGACTTGTTGATCAAAACCCCTATTTCATCCAGACTATATCCTAAAAACTTGAGGCAGATAATCTTTTGCAGCGTTAGTACATCTTGATCTGAATATATACGATGTCCCGAGCTGGGATACTTTTCAGCTCTGAGCAAACCAATCTCGTCGTAATAATGCAATGTCCAAATGGACGTACCCGTCTTTTCAGAAAATTCACCGATTGAATAATTTTTACCATGGCTCATTTTCAATGCCCCATCCATTTTGTGTTAGCACAAGGTTACTTCGATCATACTACCTAACGCTACTGGAGGTGCAAGAGAAAACTTTCATGAATCTTCCATCAAATCACTGGGAAAAATGTATTAAGCTCCGTTTTCGTTTAACAACCTACACCGCAGGGTAGAGTAGCTGTGTGTTAATGGTTCAAAGCTATCATTTATTAGTATTAGAAAGCAGGTGATTTTAACATGCCGACCATTGAAACAAACGACGGCACGAACATTTATTATGAAGAGATGGGGAATGGCAGGCCCTTGCTGATGATCCACGGATGGGGCTTTTCCGGCCGTTTTTTCCACAGAAATGTTGAGTCGTTGGCAAAACATGCACGCGTAATCACAATTGACCTTCGCGGGCACGGTAACTCCGATAAGCCTTCACACGGATATCGGGTGCCGCGGCTGGCAAGAGACTTATATGATGTTCTTGCTGCCCTTGACCTACAGGATGTTACGGTTCTAGGCTGGTCGCTGGGCTGCCCTGTAATCTGGAGTTATTTCGAGCTGTTTGGGACAGAAAGGCTTAAACAGGCAGTGTTTGTGGAGCAGTCGCCCAGACAGTATTATGGGCTCGATTGGAAATATGCCCATGCAACCTGCTATGACGACGCATCATTCGCTTACACTAAAGCGCAGGTCGAAATGGATACCTCTAACTTTGACAAAAACCAGATCAAGACAATCATGGAGACTGAGCCAGCACAGGATGAGCGGGAAAGAATGCTTGCTGAGATGGCAAAAGCACCGGCATCTGCCCGGAACGCGATTA
This sequence comes from Bacillus capparidis, assembly GCF_017832095.1. Classification (NCBI taxonomy): domain Bacteria; kingdom Bacillati; phylum Bacillota; class Bacilli; order Caryophanales; family Bacillaceae; genus Bacillus; species Bacillus capparidis. Next base: position 103,238 of record NZ_JAFDST010000003.1, on the reverse strand, counting down.
TGTCCGACCATACCCGTTATGACTGGCGCGACCTGATTCCCGAAATCAACCTTCAGAGTTTGGTGATGGTGGCGCGTCAAGACAAAGTCTTCTCATGGCGGGGACCTGCTTGGGTCGGGGAGAATATTCCAAGTGCCCAGACAGTCTTTTTCGAGCACAGCAGTCACGCTCTGTTCCTCGATGAACCTGAAAAGTTCAACGATTCTGTGATCCAATTCATGTCTAACGAAGGAGGTATATGATGAACCCTTCTAAATTCCCTTTTTATTATGGAGTGAATGAATTTAGCACTCAGCCTTGGTCTTTTGAAGAGGATGTGGCGCACTATTCCCGGCTCGGTGTGGAAGCCATCGAGGTATGCGAGTCAAAACTGGATCCAGATCGTATGAGCAGCCAGCTGGAGCTTCTTGCTGACGCCGGCTTAACGGTGAGTTCAGTTCAGCCGAAGGTGCGGACTATGACACCGAGTGCAGATCAGCCCCAGCCTGTTGGACGCGAAGAGCGATTGAAAAGCTTCCGCCAATCGATTGAGCGCATCGCCCCTTATGCACCAGGTGCGGTGTTCGTCACGAATACCGGACCGGCAACAGGAGGGAACATGGCAGATACGATCCGCCAGGTCATAGCCGATCACCAGGAGCTTGCCAGCATTGCCGACTACCACGGAGTAAAAATCGGACTCGAACCATTAAACCCAATATTGCTCAACTTGGAAACAGCGATCTGGACTTACAAGCAGGCACAGGATATTATTCAAGAGATCGACAGGGACAATGTCGGCATTTGCCTTGACCTATGGAACGTTTGGCAAGATGATCACCTCATCGAGGGCATCAAGTCTGAACCAAAACATGTCTTCTTACTGCAGGTCAGCGATTGGCGGACGCCACAATCAAGTGCCGACCGGCGAAGTGTAGGAACCGGAGAAATCCCTACCGGCAAGCTTCTTCACAGTGTCTATGATGCAGGCTACCGAGGTCCTTGCGTGCTTGAGATTTTCTCGCATAACGTACCCGATTCTCTTTATGACACCGACTTGGATAAGCTGATCGTAGATAACCGAGCAGCACTCGAGCTAGCTTGGATATCTGGTTGAAAGTAAAAGGAGAAAATAGTGATATCCGCCATCATACTTCGTAGCAGCGAAAAAATGTTTAAATGAAAAACCGCAGAAGATAGCATAATGGACATGCTGCTTCTGCGGTTTTTTTGGATTAATTTTAAAATAGATTCTAAAGATAGATATTTAGTTTGGTTCTGACACGGGGGAAGATTTCTCTGCAAAATTGAAAAAAGGTAAGTATTATATTAAAGTGAAAAATGCAAATAACATGAATCTTGATAACTACTATAACTTTACTATTGAAACCTTAAAATAAGGAGGGCATTAAATGAGCACCAAAATAAGTTTTAAGTACCCGTTGATAATATTGGCATTTTTATTATCCTCTCTTCTAATACAATTATTAAGTTTTCAAAATAGTGTTCCTGCTAATCTAACCTTTATTTTTCTTATAGGTGTTTTAATATATTTCGGCAAAAAATTTAAATTACACCTTAAAGAAAATTAAAATTTCATTATTACTTCTCATTATTTTGTTTTTTTTAGCACTAGACTATTTAACTTATGCTCTTACTAGTTGATTTGGATCATTAGCGGGAATTGTGTAAATAACCCGGATTCACTTTACGACAAGGACTTAGATAAGCTGACAGCACCCGAGCAGGCTTGAATATCCGTCTGAAAGTAAAAGGAGAAATCTATCCGGAAAATTTCCTGTTTGTAATTTCCGCCATCATATCTATGCGGAAGACAAAAAATTTTCAATTTGAAAAACCGCAGAAGCACAGCATAATGGACATGCTGTTTCTGCGGTTTTTTTATGATAAGAACTCTAGGTACTGTGCCTAAATTGGTTATGAATTACTTCGGTATCTCCGTGAACTGTGATAAATGCACTCTCATCAATTCGACTAATATACTTTCTCAGTTTCATAAACTCGCGACGATTTACAACGGTATGAATCACCTCTTTTTGTTCGTTGGTGAAAGCGCCTTTTGCGGAATAAACAGTCGCACCTATGCCTAATTCGTTTGTGATAAATGACTTAATTTGATGACAATGCTGGCTGACAATTACAGCTTCCTTTCGATTGCTGAATTGTTTAGCAAAATAATCGATAAGGGCACCACGAAAAACAATACCAAAAATGGCATATAGACTATTCTCTAAGCCAAAGGCAGCAACGGACAAAATAGCAATAGAAAAGTCAAACATAAGAACTGATTTCCCAATATCAACCGAGAAATATTTATTCACAATCATTCCTAATAGATCCATTCCGCCTGTTGAGGCGTTCTGACTGAATACAATCACCAAACCAAATGCGGCAATGATGGTACCTATCACAATTTGAATGAGTTTATCATCCGAAATGGGACCGGAAAGCTGAAATATATTCTCCATTCCCCAGACCATGAGGGATGAAGCTAAACTTGCGTAAATAGTTTTGATTCCAACCTCAAACCCAAGAAAAAAGAACCCTATCGCAAAGAGTATGACATTTAAGATGAGCATCAAAAGGCCAATAGGCAGATTAGGAAAGAAAGAATGCAGCACAATGGTTAAGCCGCCTAAACCACCTGCAGCAAACTCATTTGGTGCAAGGAAAAGATAGATATTAAATGAGACTAGAAAAATACCAATATTAAAAATAAGAAATCTAAGAATCTTCCCCACCATTAACTATCCCATTCCTCTGACAGATCACAGCAGATTGGTGTTTCGACAATCTGTTTCACTTCTTTCGGCTGATTCGCTTGTCCTAATGCCCACATCAGTTTCGGTATGACAGCCTCAGTGTTCATATCGCCTGAAACAATGATATTGTAGTTCGCAGCTTTTCGCCCTACTTCATATAAATAGATATCCTGACCTTCTTCCAAACATTGAGTGGATATTAAAACAGCGATCCCGACTTCTGTTAATTCCTTAATTTTAGGGAGGAGGTTTCGTCCTTCAAAGGGTAATCCGCCATTCCCAAAGCTCTCGATCACGACTCCTTTGTAATTCATTTTAATAAAATCAAAAATGTCAGGATTTACACCTGGATAAAGCTTTAACAAAAAGACTTCTGCACATAATTTCGTATCAATCTGAAAGGGTTTATCCGTTTTTTCCGGTTTCCAATAGTATTCCACAGTCTGATTGTTTATTGATGCTACATACGGATAATTAATACTTTCAAAAGCATCGTAACTTTTCGTTCTAATTTTCACAGCACGTGTACCGATAATGACTCGGCCATCAAACACGACAAAGACACCGCCTATATTTTCTTGGGCAAAAAGCAGCGCGTCTCTGACGTTCTTTTTAGCATCTGTCTTTTTAAAGCTTAAAGGAACTTGTGATCCTGTTAGGATGACAGGTTTTCCTAAGTTTTGAAGCATATAAGACAGCGCAGCTGATGTATAACCTAAAGTGTCTGTACCGTGTGTGATTATGAAACTATCATAATCATCATAATGGACAGCAATTGCCTCAGCAATTTCAACCCAATTTTCAGGCTGCATATTGGTACTATCTTTATTCATCAAGATTTTACACGTCACGTCAACTGGTGAGTCATCATTATTATATTGAAAATATTGACGCAATTCGGTAGCAGATAAACCAGGAACAAGGCCATCATCACTAGTTACTGACGCAATAGTTCCACCTGTAGCCAAGAGTAGAATTTTTTTCATGAGGAACCTCTTTCTATATATTAAAAATTCGCGTATTGTGTTCTTATGGAGTACATTATACGTCTAAATCGGTGAAAAAATCAATGTTTGTACGCGTAATGAGTACTTTTATCTTTTGGATAAAAAAGAGCCATGGTATAATGTAGCAAGCGGAGGTAGAAAATCGTGCTTAAACAATTGGAACAGTTAAGAAAAAGGAATAATTGGTCTCAGCAGGATGCGGCTGACCGTTTGGGGATTGCGAAAAGTACTTATGCCGGGTATGAATCGGGGTATCGACGTCCCCCATTACAAGCTCTTATTCAAATTGCCGATCTATTTGAAGTATCGATCGATCATTTATTCGGCCGCGAGTGTCAACCTACAATTGAAATCACCGATATGCTTTATAATGAAAAACAATATCTTTCGATAGATAACGTCCCGTTGGATTCGGATGAATTATGTGAATTCATTGCCTTTATTCGGGTTAAGCGGGGGATAAGAACGGAATAAGATGATACGCACCTTAATAGTTTTCTATTACAATCTACTTTTCAATAAACACCTCCCTAAACTTGGAAGGTGTTTATTCTTATTTCCTCAACGCATATAAGAAAATACATATATGAAATGTATAACGAACTTACGAGTTTGTTTCGCGGAATATTCAGCTTTTTGCCATTTAAGTCTAAATCAAGACGATAATTGACTTTCTATCATAGATTTAAATATAAATAGCCCCAAAATATAACAAAAATAATATATGATGTACGAAGTGTAATTTGATATATACGACTTTCTTTATCTTTTAGTAAGAATTCATCCACAATAAAATATAAGAATGCCACTAAAATTGAAAAAAAGCTCATACCAAATAATAAAAAAATAAAAATAATAGCGAACAATAATGCAAAGAAAATATAAACAATAAATTTTAATGCTTTCTTATTTTCAGGTAGTTTTTTAATTAGAAATTCAGTAAATAATGCAATTGGCTAAGCATAGAAAAAACACCGAAAAACATTACATAAGATACCAATAGGAAGCTTTCAAGTATACTCTTACTTGAATGAAAATCAGTGTTCACGAACTCAGTAGGACTTATTATAAAAAATACGATGAAACATGAGATCCAATATGTAGCTATAGACACCTTTAGTTTATGTAACAGCATTTTACCTCCTAATAATAAACTTTTATAACTTTATAAATTTGGTTTTTAATCCCTCTACTACTTCTTCTCCATTTTAATTATTCGGACTTCTCTTAGCCATAAAATTTTGTTGACATTAACACTAGTGTCATGCTTTAGAATTTGATTTGACAAAAAAACAGCCAAGAGGCGCCCACTATCTCGACAAGGTTGCGGAACCTACTCGGCAAAGAGGAAGGTGTGTACTAAAATGAAAGTATTAACGGTTGTCACGCATCCCAGAACAAACTCTTTGACCTTTGCGGCTGCGGATCGATTTGTACAAGGTCTTACAGACGCAGGTCACGATACAGAGGTGTTGGATCTGCATCGCAGCGGCTTTGATCCAGTATTACGAGAAGCTGACGAACCTGATTGGACTAATGCTAATAAAAAATATTCTCCTGAAGTTGAAGCTGAGATCGAACGAATGAAGTAGCACGATGCGCTCGCGTATATTTTCCCGCTTTGGTGGTACTCCATGCCTGCCATGCTTAAAGGGTATATTGATCGCGTATGGAACTACGGTTTTGCGTATGGCTCAAGCAAGCTTCATCACCAGAAAGTATTGTGGCTTAGTCTGGCTGGTGCTTCACCTGAGCATCTGGAGAAAAGGCAATACGACAAAATGATCTCTCATTTCCTCAATGTTTCTTTGGCTAATTACGCAGGCATTCCGAATTCAAAGGTTGAATTTTTATATGAAACTTTAGACGGGAAACCCGAACATACGGAAAACCTGCTGACGCAAGCTTATAATCTAGGGTTAGGCTTTGCTGAAAATTAACAAAATAGGATCAGGCTGCCGATGTAAACGGCAGCCTGATTCTTGCTTTCAAAGCATAAATTCTTTTAACTTCTCAATACTATTCGCTACACTTAGCTTTACTATTATAAAGTTAGGTTAAAAATTTGCCTTCTTTGAAACGTGTTTTCATGTTGATATATTTTATAAATGTAATATCAAATATCGTATTTATTTATCTCTTAGGAGGGACAAGTCGATGACAGAAGAAACTGCAGTAAACAATTTGTTATCAAGATATGTTAGAGCTACTGATGCAAGAGACGGTGAATCTTTAGCTCTCTTATTTACAGAAGATGCCTTAATAGAAACTTATGATAACTACAATAATCAACGAGTTAAAGTAGGAGAGATGACAGGAGCTGCTGAACTAGTACAACTATTTAAAACACTAATGCCAGACCATCCTGAAGGTGGCTGGAGCCATCATGCTACGATGGATCGCATAGTAGAAATTAAAGAAAATGAGGCAACAATTGATGCTCAGTTCGTCATGTTTTCAGTTCAAGCAAATAATGAGTTAGTGGATAAAGATACACCAAGAGGAGGTTCGATTACTCCTAGGGAAAGTGGATACTATCAAACGAAATTAAAAAAATTTAACGATACTTGGAAGATTGTACATCATAAAATACTTCTTGATTACATTAATAATCCTGCAATATAAAAGAATAAACCCACTTTTCATTGTGCAGAAAAGTGGGTTTTATTCTTTTATCTCCCATTTATCATTCCAGTCCTTCATTTGTTGAAGTATCCTTCCAAAATCTTTCCCCTTTAGTGTAAGTTCATATTCTACTGTTGCAGGAACAGTAGGATAAACCGTACGGATAAGCATACCTTTCCCTTCCAAAAATCGAAGGGTATCCGTTAATGCTTTCGTGTTTACATTACCTAAGGAACTCTTTAGTTGGTTAAATCTTTTTATATCATTCATTAGTAACTCTATAATCACATAATAAGTCCATTTTCCCTTTAAAAGTTGAACGGCACTATGAGCTGATTCGATGCAATTTATTTGTTCTTTGTCCAACGATTTCAACATCCTCATAAGTTAAGTAAAGATCAATATCTAATTAGACTGCCATAGTTTATTAATTTTATCAACTAATAGGAAAGTGTTTTAATATGTAGTTTGAAGTAAAGTTTGGCTGAAAAAACCGATTTTATAAAAAAGTAGCATTGATGGAATGAAAGGTGCAGTTCATTCTCAAACATCATTCAGTTCTTCTTTCATTCTCAAACATCATTCAGTTCTTCTATTAAATAGTTTATGATTCTAGCTCTTTCCTGTGTATCTTGTTTGTCAAATGAAAGTTGTTCAATAAATTCCCATATATCCTCCAATTTACGTCTTCCTTTGTAAAACTGCATAGCATTGGAGTTGATTTTATAATTCTTATGGGATTTCTGATAGATGCTTGAAAATATATCATAGTATGGCTTGTCTATTAAGAACATTAAATCAGCTTCAACGGGGGCTAATTTCAACCCTTCCCAATCGATCAAAATCAGTTGTTGTTCTGATTGCATAAGATTCCAATTGTGAAGGTCTGTGTGGTACAAGACCATTCTTAAATGACTGTTTTTCAAACATAAAGACAGCTTTTCAACAGTATCAATCAGATGATTAATTTGTTCAATGTGTGGGGGAGCCACTATTTCCCTTACATCATTTGGGATATCTCCATAATCCTTGTCCAATGTATTCCTCAGCTGTTGCAAAAATGGTACATAAAAATCTTCTTTCACAGAATTCGTGTGAATTGGTATTTCTTCTCCAAATAAATGAAGCTCTGTTATGATTTCTGAGAGTTGGCAAACTTGATCCTCGGTTAGGGCTTGATCACCAATTGTTACTCCATCAATGTATTCATAAAGCAAATAAATTCCATCATCATCTTCCCACTTATATTCACCATTCTTTGTTAAAAAAGGTACAGAAATTTTCCCTTTCAAGTCACTATTATTTATTAGCCAAAACGCCTCTTCTTATAAGGGAGTACTTTATGGTTATCCTCGAGATGCACTTGTTTCTACAAACATCTTAAGCTTATCTTTTTCTCTTAACTACCCATGCCTAAAATTGATTAAAATTCAGATGATACACTTAAAGAAATCATTCATAAATTTTTCAGTATCTACTTGGATACAAACTTCTGTATTAGGCGTATCCGGGGTTTTTCGATATAAATCTTCAATCGTTCTCCCTATTCCATCTTCCTCTGTATCTATTTGAATATGGATCGGTATTGTTTTCACTAAATCAGGAAATTTAGCTACTCCAACTGCCAATGGATCATGTAAAGCACATCCCTTTAAATAAGGATGTAGTTCTTTATAAGCATCTAGATAGAACTGAGTAAAATCAGCGAAAAAACCAGAAACTTCAGTATCCTTACTTCTCCATTTTCCAACATCCTCTTCAGTCAATAAAGTTTTTCTCGTTACATCTAAACCAACCATAGTTATAGGCAAATCGGATTTAAATACAAAATCTGCTGCATGAGGATCAATTCTATAATTTGCCTCTGCATATTTACTAACATTGCCTGGAGTAGTCAGAGCCCCTCCCATTGTTACTACCCTTCCAACTAGTTGAACAATTTCCGGATCTTTTTTGACAGCCTTAGCTAAGTTAGTTAAAGGCCCTGTTACAACCAGAGTTAATTCTTTTTTAAATTTATGAATCTGTTCTATTATATAATCTACGGCATGCGTGGAAGGACAATCTTCTAGATCATATTCTTTAACTGACCCTAACATATTTCCTAACCCATCCATTCCATGAATTTTACCATCATATTCCTTTTCTAGTATAAGAGGCTTCTCAGATCCTCTCCAAACACCAACGTTACTATTTAACATAGACAAAATTGTTTTTGTGTTGCGAAAAGTATAGTCTACTGGTGCCATCCCATAACAAGCAGTGATGCCCAGCAATTCAATTTCAGGTGAATTTATTGCATAACCAATTGCTAGTGCGTCGTCTATTCCCGTATCACAATCTAATATAATTTTAACCATATCTTCCCCTCTTTCTAAGTAGCTTACTTCATTAAGCACACAAAATTTTTCACTTATAAGCTAACTAGAAAATCTAATATTCAGAATAAAAAGTTTTATGTTGTTTCTTTCATTGTATTTAATAAAAACTTCCAAGTCATTATTTATATCATACAAACTTCTTGTTTTTGTTTAGATAATATTAATAAAAGAAATCTACTCTCTCATCATAATAAGAACGTAACATAAAGAATGAACTCTATCACTTATTTTTCTAAAATTATATAAAATTCACCGTATTTTAGTCATCTGCATTTTGAAAGCTTGGGGTTAGTCCCCTGACTATGAAGGACGATAGTGAACTTGTACACTTAAAAAATTATTTTGAACACAAATAACCGACTACCTGTACATTTAGGAGTCGGATGTTATTCTTAGCCGCTGAGGCATCCTGATATGGGTATTGGACATTTTTATCGAAATAGAATTATTAATGACTTACCGAGTAGTGCAACTGAACGACACCGCCGCCAAGGGACTTGAAATCCAACAACTGAACATCCTTATATTGGTAGTTGGCTGTATCAAGCAAAAGGTTGAGTCCCTTCCCCTCCAAAACAGGCGCAACATTGAATATTACTTCGTCAACTAGTCCTTGCTCCAAAAAAGCATTGTGCAGATCAGCACCGCCCGTTAGAAGGGCTGTTCTATGTCCTTTTTCTTGTAAGTAGTTTAAGGCGTCTTGCGGGGACTCTACAACCTTTACTCCAGGAATTTCTTTGACACTCTTAGAGAGAACAACAATGTCAAGATCGGCAAACGGAGAAGGCCCTCCTCCACCTGCACTCCCTCGAACGTCCGGCGTCCAACGATGAAGTTACCAACAGCTTTGGCTTGGGTTGCAAAATCGTCTAACACTTCCTTTTTGGGCGGATTTTCTGGGCTGGACTGCGCATAGTTACCGTTAGCAGTTAATGTTGCCCAAAGAATTGTTTTCATATTACTCCTCCTATTTTTCTAATATAAATATACAAAGTTACCTTACAGAAAACGTGATTATTCAGCCTCACCTCCTTCATATCACGACGTTCTTTCAAGAACTCTTCGAATCGAAGCTGCCACTCTATCTGGTCGATCCTCTTGCACGTAGTGAGAGGCGTCACTCAGTGGCTCGGTTTCATTCATTTTGAGGTATCTCTGCCATTTTTCCATTTCTTCAAGCGGAAAACCTGCGCTATCTTTCATACCCCAGAGGATTTGGGCGGGTAAATCAGATAGCTCGGGTAGTTTAGATTCAATTTCCGCGAGCCAAGATCGGGCTTTCCGAATCTGTCTGGGGAAGATCCATGTTTGTATTCTTGATTTAGGTGTTGGGAAAGGATCGGTATATGCCTTTCTCAAATTTTCCGTGACTTTGTCAGAATGGTAAATCCCGTGTGGAACAATGGTTTTGGCGAAGAAGTTTCGCTGAGTCTGAAGCAAGTATCCGAAGGGCAATCCCCCCATCGCCATAGAAAAAATCTTCATTGGCAGAAGAGTCGCAGGCCAGGCCCAGGTGTTCATTAAGACGATGCCGCGTAAGTTTTCCCTGTTCCGAACCGCGTAGTTAAATCCGATCGGTCCTCCCCAATCCTGGACTACTAAAACAAAATTCTTTAGGTCCAAACGACGAATAAAATCATTGACTGCATCCGATTGCTCTTGTGGCGTAAAACGATAGTTGGAAGGTGCTTTTGACATACCAAACCCCGGGTAATCTAAAGCGATAAGACGAAAATCGCTGCGCAGTTCCTTAATTATATTTCGATAGAGGTAAGACCAAGTGGGATTCCCATGAAGGAGAAGAACTGTCGGCCCTTGTCCTTCGTCAATGTAATGAACGTATCCGTCGCGATAAGGCAGCCAATGATCCTTGAATGGGTATTCCGTAGAATCCACTTCAAATGGTCTTTTCATATCTGTTCACACCCCTTTGTCTTGAAAAATGTTTGCCCATCCCTTGATTCTATTGATAGCTCTTATAGCTCCTTCTCCCTTTGGCGAACCTGTTCGCTAACGTTGTTCAGCATCTTTTTCAGCAGAGAAAGCATAAGCTTATATTCCTCGTCATCCATGCCAGTCCGGCTTTTTCTACTGATATCATGCAATGTTGCCTGAACCTTCGGTAAAACCGCTCTACCTGATTCCGTCAAGTAAAGTAAGCTATAACGCTTATCGGCGGGATCTGTTTCCCTTTTTACATACCCTTCTGCCTCCAGTTTTTTAATCGCCTTTGCCGTCGTTGTCTTGTCAATTAGAAGCTTCTCGCTTAACGCTTTTTGCGAAATCCCTTCTTTTCTCGCAATCGTTAACAAGAAAATATACTGCCCGCTTCCAATTCGATATGGCTGAAGCTGAGCAGAAATTAGGATTTGCATATGACGGTAAATAGCAGAAATGTACATGCCAGGCGGCGCCCCAGCGCTCTCGCTTGAAAGCTTAATCTTATTGTTGTCCACTAAAACATCACCTCCAATAGGATGTCATTGCAACTAATTACAGTATATTTAAAATAGGATGTCATTGCAACTATTATTGGAAAAGTCCCATGTTTTCAGCGCCGCTTGCAAACCTTAAATACTATCTAAAAAAAGAGAAGGAGCTGTCACATATGTTAAATATGACAGCTCCTTCATTAATTGCTTATGCGGTGACAGTTCCTCCAGTTGCACTGTAAACTTGACCTGTAACATAGCTTGCAGCTTCAGAAGCTAAGAAAACGTATATACCTGCTAATTCCACTGGCTGACCCGCGCGTTTTTGTGGGGTAGGCGGTGTGCTTTTACCAAATTTCGGGATATTTTCACTTGGCTGGCCTCCTGAAATTTGTAGCGGTGTCCAAAACGGTCCAGGAGCTACGGAATTTACCCGGATTCCTTTGGAAGCTAATTGACCGCCTAGTGCTTGGGTAAATCCAATAATGGCTTTCTTGGTAACTGCGTAGTCTAATAGCATTGGGCTTGGATTGTAACCTTCTACTGAAGATGTTGTGATAATAGAAGCACCTTCAGGTAAATGCGGTAACGCAGCTTTCACTACCCAGTATAGCGAGAAAACATTAATGGCAAAGGTTTTTTCGATTTGTTCAGTTGAAAGATCAGCGATATTCTCTACGGCTTGTTGTTTACCAGCAACTAATGCTAATATATCTAATCCGCCGAGTTCAGCATTTGCTTTTTCAACTAAATCCTTACAGAAGGTTTCATCGCTCAAATCACCAGGTATGAGGACTGCTTTTTGCCCTTCGGCTTCAATCAGATTTTTTACTTCCTCAGCATCAGGCTCTTCTACCGGTAAATAATTGATCGCGACATCTGCTCCTTCTCGGGCATAAGCAATAGCAGCAGCACGTCCAATACCAGAATCACCACCAGTCACAAGAGCCTTCCTGCCATTTAGTTTTCCAGAACCTTTGTAACTCTTTTCACCGCAGTCTGGCAGAGGATTCATTTGTCCTTGTAATCCAGGTGGTTCTTGGTACTGTTCAGGGAATTCATCGTGAAAATACTGTGTTAATGGATTTTTAAGATCAGACATAACTACCGCTCCTTTTTAACTAAAATTTAAGGTATATTTGTAGCGTACCCATGATAAAAGTTCATAAAACATATATTGAAAGTTATTCGGAATCGATATATATAAAAAGGAAGTCATTTGAAGAGCTATTCAAAATAGGGTTTTTATACTTTGAAGCAATACAATCACATTTCAACCTGTCATTTCTAATTAAAGAAAACGCTTTATTAATTTTGTTATCAAAATTTGAGGGTATATTTGTGCCAAAGTTTCTTGACATAAATATACCCTCATTCTGGGAAAAAGTCCTATCAGCATCCCTATTAACTGGATCATACTTCGTTACTCTCCAAAAATACAACGGCCACTCTATCCTTCTAAATCAATAAAACTACAAGTCATCTAATGTAATTACATCACCGTTTCCTGCGTTGACCCCATATTGACAATCTAATTTTCCGCATAAAACATATTGTTTTTGTTTAAAGTCGTAGACGTAGATTGGTGTTAGCTCATATAATTCTTTGATTTTTTCATACGCTTCTTCTATATCTATTGTTACTTTTTCAGGTGGTAGAAATTGATCAAGAAATTCCCACATCAGTTTGTTGTCCATGTAATTTAATACTTGGATGCTCTGTGCATCAATCATGACCAGAAGTTTTCTCTGAAATACACGAATGTCTTGATTAGTTGCTCTCAAAGTTGCATGGATAAAGCCATTCTCTCGATGTAAAGTCTTTAGTATCCATTTTCCAGTATCGTTAGGAAATTCCTGACGTAAAAAGTCTCTCACTGCCATTACACACTTCTCTTGTTCTACCTTTGTTATTGGAAATGATTCAGGAGATGGTTCATATGAAAATGCTTGTTCTGCTGTCACATCCTCAATCAAGTTAATCTCTTTTCTATCAAACGGTTTATTTAACGGCGTATCCCATTGAATGATTTGGTCTATTTTCAAAAGTGACTTTATATCTACAATAAGTTCAAACGGAATGGTCGATGTCTGGTCATTCATGACATAAATTTCTTCCACCGCGTAAACGGGAAATAACCTTTTCTGTTTAAATGAAGGAAATTCAATCAATTTCAATTGTTCTTTTGCCATATGTTCTACCATTTCAAGGGAAAGTGAATTGGTCTCTTCTTTTACTTTTTCTTTAGAAGGAAACTGACCATGAACAGAGAAAAAGGTGAGCTTCCCTTCCTGATCAAATTCAATTTCAATTGACCCTGAAGGAGAAACAGCCGCACCATCTATACATTCTTTAAAAAACAGCCTCCCCTTTTCTTCTTTTTCCAGTTGAAATTGGCGACCATACGCTAACCCTGTTTCCTGCTCAATCCATTTAATAATGTCGTTTTTATGAAGATTAGAAAATGCCTCATCATCTGCATAAGACTTACCTCGGACAAAAATAACACTCTTAAATTTACGGCTTTTCACGTCAATACAAATAACTGCTGTACCTTCTAACCATCCTCTTGTTCAAGTACGTGATTAGGAAACCACTCCATACATAGTGTATATAGCGTATCATTGAAAATGTTTACGTTCCGATCGAAACTATGTGTTTTTAAATAGTAGTTATCTAATCTAAACTTTGATTTTGCATAATCAATTAATTCCTTTATCCTTGGATTCATTTGAAATACCTCGCTTTTAAGATTATTTCAAAACCTATAAGCAGAAAGATTATTTAAAACGTTGATTAATCTCCTCACGATAATATTCATCAACCCAATTCGTGTATTTCTCATATAACGGTCGTATCGTCTCTATGTCATTCGCTATGACTTCACACCCTCTATCATCATAAATAAAAAAGATAACACCTTTCGTAACGTTAATAAAAAATTCATCTGGATAATTTAAGTCATTAAATCTTGGCTTTAATGACTGGAAATCCTGGTTACAAATTGCTTTCAGCAAAGGATCTCGTATATCTTGTTTGCGGCATTCTAAAGAAAATTGGCAGGTACAATACGACTCAGCATCATCTTCATCATCAAACATATAGGGAAGAGTTTCTTGCTTCAAACGAAACAGGACATTTTTATTTTTTATGTAATGGTTATAGATTTTGACTTTCTTTTTACTTCTTTTTGCATGATTCCTATTCTGATAGATATTTGATACAAATAGAATTTTATCATCAGCTGAGAAAATATCATGAAAAAGTGACAATGCTTGATGATATACTTGATTAAAATAGTCTGAGTTTAGTTCGTCTGTTCCGCTTTTAAATGGGGAGAGACCCTGAGCGAATTCAAAATGAATACCTAAATCCCATTGATGATAAAGACTTGCTTTAAAACGAGCCCGGGAAAGATATTGTTAATATAGTCTCTTAATTCCATAGTACATGTCTCCATTTAGATCAAGTTAAGGATTCCCCTCATAATTTTCTGCTTTTTTCTCCCGACTTAATAATAATATCCACGTTTCTTGCACTGCCATTATCAATGTGGTTTTCTGTATTCGACACATCTATATTAGATTCGATCTTCACATGTTTTCTCGCATTTGCTTTTAACTTCACCTCATAAGGCGCATTGTTATTCAAGAGCGAGACCATTGGATAATCATTTTTATTTTCATAAAATTCAACAGTGAACCCCACATCATTTCTACTGTAATTATCAAAAGTAAGCTCACATTCCCCGTGTAATGTTCTTTCATTAATCATATCAAAGCCACAATTACTTAGGCCACGGTCATAGGAAACAGCGTAAATGCCTGTTGCAAATGTTCTTTGATAGGAACCGGCAATCATCGACGGTGCAAAAATTGAGATAATAATAGCAATCAATACGATTCGCCCATGATATTTTTCTAATGATTTCGCCAGTAAAAATAAACCCGTAATCAAAAGTATTAATGAGACAACTCCAACAAATTGTAATCCATCATCTGTCTGAACAGGTATATTCAGCACCTCAACAACTGCCTCACCATAAGGACTTTCGTGCGGAAAAGGGAAATTTAACGCCATAGATGCAATAAAAAAATGAGAGCAAAATATATCATTTTTTTATTTTTTATCATATTAACCACCCTTAATTTCAGGTATTTTATGGTAATCGTACGTCCGACCACGCATGCTCTTTTATATCCTACGAACACCAACGCTTCAAGTTTCAATCTACGGCAAAAAAGCGTCTCTACTTTTAGTAGAGACGCCGTAAACTTAAATCTAAAGCTCAATTTTAGTATTAGTTATTTTACTAGATTTAAAATTAACTTACCCGGCATTTTCTTTCGTATCATCAGGAGCAACCGTGATACCTGTTGTTTCTTCAAAATCGTATAAATTGGACGGCAAATCTGTGAACCGTTCTAATTCATTATAAGCTGGAATTCCATGATATGACATATCCAGACCTTCTTCCTCTTCACGTTCACTTGCTCGGAAACCGACTGTCTTTTCACATACTTTCGCAACAATCGTACCGCCGACAAGACCCCAAACAACTACTACGGCTGCACCTAATACTTGTATTAATAGAAGAGAAGCATTCCCCGTCATGAAAAGACCTTCAGATGTATCGAACAATCCAACTGCAATGGTTCCGAATACGCCAGTAAATCCATGTACAGCGACTGCTCCCACTGGATCATCCACTTTGAGCTGATCTACTAATAAAGTCGCAAAGATCACAATTAGACCGCCGATTGCACCGATGACAATCGCACTCAAATGAGAGACGAAAGCACATCCGGCAGTTATCGCCACCAAGCCTGCTAACACGCCATTAATGGTCATACTCGGATCAGCTTTCCCGAATTTCTTCAACGTCATAAACAGGGCAGCCGTTCCTCCACTTGCTCCTGCCAGCATTGTGTTCAGGGCAATCGATGCAAGACTAGTGTTAGAAGCATCTAATGTGCTTCCTGCATTAAAGGCAAACCAGCCGAACCATAAAATAAACGCTCCTGCAGAAGCTAATGGAATGTTGCTGGGTGCAAATACATTGGCACTGCCATCTGAATTAAATCTTCCATTTCTCGGTCCCAGCAGTTTTGCCATTGCAAAAGCAATAAATCCACCTACCGCATGAATCGTAGCCGAACCAGCAAAATCCTTCATTCCTAATTGCGCTAACCAACCATCACTGTTCCAGATCCAATGACCTGATAGAGGATAAATGATGAGACAAATAAGTGCTGCTGTTAATACATAAGCTTTAAAATTCATACGTTCAGCAACGGCACCTGACACAATAGAAATACAAGCTACTGCAAATCCGATTTGAAACAATACATAAGCAGCACTTGGTAATTCAATCGAAAGAGCAATCTTTTCCGGACTTCCAAATAAAGTCGTACCAATCAATCCAAAAGCATCTTGCCCATACATAATTCCAAATCCAACTAACCAAAATGCTAAGACTCCCACTGTCAAATCGACAAATATTTTCATAGTTACATTGACTGCATTTTTCGTTCGAACAAAACCAGCCTCCAGTAAACTAAAGCCACCCTCCATGAACAATACCATTGCCGCAGCGATAACAATCCATACGGTGTTTAAATAGATAAGTTCCATAAAAGTTACCCTCCCAGATTAACTACGTCATCAATATCAAAGTCTTTTGTGCCTGTTCGAATGTTATAGGCTTCAAATATCGGATAAACATAAATTTTACCGTCGCCCGCTTCTTCTGTTTGGGCAGAATCAATAATGGTATCAATCGTTGGCTTGACCATATGATCCGAAAGGACAATCTCCAGTTTCACGGTAAACTCCCTGGGTATCCTTTTGTTTTCCTCGTCCGACTACCTGAGATACTGTAAAACCAGTAATACCTATATTTTTTAGCCCTTTAATCGTCTCAGTGAGCTTTTCGGGTCTTATTATCACTTCAATCTTTTTCATAATAACGCAACTCCTTGTAAGGATTTCTAACATTATACGATATATAATATAACGCAATGCAAAAGTAAGTCAATGGAATATAAAAGCAAATTGAAAATATTACGAATATTTTTAAAGCGTTTACATTTATCTTAAGTTTATATCAAGCAAGAAGACCGCCTTGTCAAAGGCGGCCTTCGCTTTTATTTCTTATTAATCTCCCTTTAGGTATGCTTTAGCTTTTAATTGATTCAGACAACTTCAATCACACTTGATTCAATGTTTCCGCAAAAATACGATACTGCAGGTCTGCAACATTTTTTATGAACGCTTGATCATGAGAGACAAATACAATCGTTCCTTCATATGCAGCGATAAACCGCTCTAATGCTTCAATCGCATGAATATCCAAGAAATTGGTAGGTTCGTCTAACAATAGAATGTTATATTCCCCTAAGAACAGGTGACAAAGTTGGAGGCGTATCGCTTCTCCACCACTCAATGACTTTACACTTTTTTGCAAATCAGTACCGACAAACTGCATCGAATGTAAAACACTTCTTAGAAATCCTTCATCATATTCTGAGCGATTTTTTACAAATTGCAGTACCGATTCATCACTTGAAAATTGATAGCTCATTTGGCGGAAATAACCGATTTTTGCTTTTGGTGAAATGGTTAAACCAGCCTCGCCATTTGCAATATGGTGAAGCAATGTACTTTTACCACTGCCATTTGCACCTGAAATCGCTATTTTTTTGCCAAGCAGCTGGAAGCTCACTTCGTCCAATAACACTTTATCCTCAACTTGAAGAGTTAATCGGTCCGCCATAACCGGAAACTTATTATGCAATTCCAATGCTTTTGATTGGCGAAACATGATTTTCTTTTCCGCCTGTACGGCTTCGACTTCCTGGAGTTTTTCCATTCGCTGTTCAATCGCTTTTGCGGCGCGCTGTACGGCTTTTTGGCTCGTGCCTTTCGATTTCGTCATAAACGACTTGTACGGTTTTGCATTCGCTTCTTTTTTCGACATACTTCCTGCTTGAGTGATTTTTTCAGCTTTTTTCATTTTTTCTTGTACTGCTTTTTCAAGTCGGCTTTTTTCTTTGATGAATTGTTCATGAGCTTGGCTCTGTTGATCACGTTCTAGCTGCTTCTGTTTCATGTATTCGCTGTAATTGCCGGTATAAACCTGAATTTTGCCGTCACGTACTTCCCAAATCGTTGTGACGAGCTCATCTAGGACAGCGCGGTCATGACTAATCAACACAAGTGCTCCGTAGTAATATCGTAATTCATCAAGTAAGAAAGTAATACCGCCTTGATCCAAGTGTGTTGTCGGCTCATCGATTAGTAACGCCTCGTAATAATGCGTAAACAATTGTGCAAGCTTCAGCCTTGTTTGCTCCCCGCCGCTTAACTGATCAGAATTTTTCGGAACTCCCAGTCTTCCGAGTAACGCCGCATCAGCTTCTGCAACTGCAGGAGCTTCAAGCTGCTCAAAATAACCTTGCTCTACGTAACAATTAACTTTTCCACTTGTCGGTTGAATTTTACCAGCAAGCAGCTTTAATAACGTGCTTTTCCCTGCACCGTTTTTCCCGACGATGCCAATCCGGTCAAATTGATGTACAGCTAATCGTTCAATCTTTAATACTTCTTTATCTAAATATGTCACTTCGACATTTTCTAATTCAAAACATATTTGTTCCATATTCGCTACCTCCGAAATTTATTATTTCGTATCGATAGCTAGGATCGATACGAGCTTCTATTTCAAGCTCGTATTAATAGAATAATAAGAATTGCATCTTTCTTTCCCCCTCTCCTCACTTAAGCTTCATAGCCATCACTGCATTTAGACTAATCAGAACACCGGTTATAGTAAATAGTGCGGCAACACTCGTTAATTCCGTAAATACTCCAGCTAACCCCAATCCAACCGTAAGTAACGATAAACTTGTAACAAAACTAAATACTCGCCCAAGTAAATGAGGTTCAATTTCCGACTGGATATACGAATAGAATGGAGCTGAAAATAATGGACCAGATAATCCAACCAAACAACTCAGTACAACAAACACATAGAAAATGGACGGTGATAGCAAACCAGAAATAAATAATGCAACGCCTATCAGCATCATCCCGGCTGCCATTGTTTTAATTTTATCAAAACGATCCCCTAATACACCTAACAATGAAGCTCCTACAATTAATCCAATCGCAAATGCAATCTCAACAATTCCTGCTTCTACTACACCTTTTGCAAAATGATTACGTACCATAAGCGGAAAGTAAGTGCCTATAGGAATGTATAGGACAGCTACAACTGTCATTACTATTGTTAACCTCAGTAAAAGGCGATGTTTCACAATCACACGATATCCTTCTTTCATTTCACCAATAAAACTGCCTGACACCTCTTCTGTCGTTCTCGGTACTCTTGGGATGTGAATAAACAGTAAAACGCTACAAGCAATAACAGCACCTAATACATCGAACAATAACACCCATTCAAGCGAGCTAACTGCAAGTAATGACATTCCCACTGCCGGTCCTGATATTGGACACCGAACTTATCATCTGTCCCCAGCCTGCAACCTTTGTCAGGTGCTTTTCAGGTGCAAGCAGCGGCACAGAGGCTTGCATTGCCGGCATATGAAAGGCAGTTGCAAGTGAACGAACGACTAACACGAGTATTACTAACACGATACTGGGTTCACTAAAATACATCGATGTAAATAATAGTAAACTGCCTAATGCAACAATCATATCTGCAAGTATCATTATCATTTTACGAGAGTGACGATCTATAATTGTTCCAGCTAACGGGCCAACTAATGCTTGTGGTAAAAAGCCTGCTACCCCTGCCAAAGCTAATAAAAGTGGTGAGCCTGCTGTATCTGTTAACCACCAAATGATACTAAATTGAACAGCAGCACTACTCAGTAATGAAAAGAACTGCCCTGTATATAACGCAAAAAATATCCTTTTCCAATTTTGATTTTCCATTAGTAATCGATACCTCCTAAATTTACGTATCGATTCTTCACCGATACGAGCTTTTCTTGCTAAGCTCGTATTAATAGAAAAGTAACATCATCATGTAAAATCTCTCCAATAACTTTTTAAAGCTGCCTAATTTCTTTCTCACAGAATCGTAAATATTTCTTTTGCTAAGAAAATTATACAAAAAAGAAAGGCAGAATGATCCACCTTTCTTCACTTTACATATTTGTATTTGAAATGAAGATTATTAAAAAAGGGCAGACTAATCCCGTTTACTCTGCATACACAAACAGAGTCTTTGAACGTATTAAATTACTGGTTCAAAGATTGGAATCGAAGTCTCATTGAATACATATTTTAATAATCCTCCTTAAGATTTTAACACACAGTATTTATAGAGTTCCTTTTTGAAAAGTCAATAACACTTATTCTCCTAATGTGCAGCGTTAATTGAGGCTAATCAAAACCGCTTTCGGAAGAAAAAATTGTTCATATGGTTGGCTTAGGATTAAGAAGGCTTTCTCAAACGAAGAAAAGCAGGATACTCTAGGAATTGACGAGATTCCAGAAAGAGAGGATACCCCACTATGATTACAAAATCAGCTTGATAAGTTAATCACTGGCTTCTTGAAGGAACAATTAGAAAAATCAAATCGAATATCCTGAGCTAAACCTTCTGCGAAAAAGGCTATCTTCACGTTTGCCCCGTTGCAGCATCTTGATTGGAAGTTGAAGTTATCGTTTGTTTTTCACGAAACATTCCCTCCGATTTTGCCATAGCTACTGTCGCCAAGGCATTTCCTACTACATTAGTTGCAGTTCTAGCCATATCCATAATAAAATCAACAGCCATCAGTAAAGCAATACCTTCAAGTGGTAAACCTATAATGGCAGAAACACTTGTTAGGATAACGATAGCTCCTGAAGGGACAGCTGCCACTCCCTTCGTAAGTAACACAAGCAATAGAACAATGTGAATCTGTTCTACTACTGAGAGATCAATGCCATAAGCATTAGCTAAAAATATGATAGCAGGCGCCATATACACCATTCCTCCATCTAGATTAAATGAATAACCAAGAGGTAATATAAATGAGACGACTGAATTTTTTGCTCCATATTGTTCTAAACGTGCCGTAAGAGGAGCAAATACTGACTCTGAACTTCTAGTGGTAAATGCTATCAATAATAAATCTTTAATCTCTTTAATTAATTCTAAATAACGAATACGGTAGATGCGGGCTATAATTGGAAAGATAACCAACAAAACAATAGCTAGCCCGGCATATGTAACAAGGATTAAATCAAGCAGGGTACTTAATTTATCAAATCCATAGGTAGCCATACTATAAGCAATAGCACCAAAAACGCCAATAGGAGAAAATTTAATAACATATTCTAAAACTTTAAACATTACTTTAGAAAGAGCTTCAAGTACATCTTCAATTGCCTGCGCCTTCCCCTTTAATGATCGAAGAGCAAGTCCAAAGAAAACACCAAAATAGACTATGGCTAATAAATTCCCTTCAGAAAAGGCAACAAATATATTAGAAGGTATTATATGAAGTAAAAATTCTCTAAAATCAATTTCTTTTCCAACAATACCATCCAGAGCATCTTTATTTCCATCTGAAAGATCTGCTCCCATTCCAATGTGCGTGAAGTTTGCAAGTAATAATGACATAATAATAATTAAAGTTGTAACAATTTCAAAATAGATAATAGCTTTAATAGAAAGTCGCCCTAGTGCTCTCGACGATTTAATTTGCGCGATACCTAATACAATTAAAGGGAAAATTAATGGCACTATCGTCATTTTAATCATGTGGATAAAAGCATCCCCTAAAATTTTCGCCTCTGCACCCAACGTTTTATTTATAGATCCTAAAATTAGGCCTAATACCAGAGCAATTGCGATTTGAAGCCATAAAGGAATTTTTTTCATGATTGCCTCCCTTAAATATAATATTTTGATTTGTCTTGAAATAACCTTGTTTATACTAGGCTCTGTTCTTTTCTACAATCCTCTTAGTTATTGATAAAAATTTCTCCACTTCTTCAACACTATTGCAGTGTAATGGAGATATTCTTAGCGCACCTTTCATTCCAAAGGATTCGAGTATCCTTTTTGAATAAATACTTGTTGCCACGCGCGCATATAAGATTACTCCTTCCTCTTCATATTGGCGGACAGCTTCTTTATAATCTAAACCTTCTAAACTAATTGCGACAATGAAGTCTCTTTTTGATAAATCTTTATAATCAAGATGAACGGTTACTCCAGTTATATCTCTTAATCCTCTAAGGTTAGCTGTTCCATTTAACAGGATATCGAGCAAAGTCCTTTCTTGTAAGGAGATCTTACTCATTCCTTCAACAAACAAATCTCTTCTATCTTGACTTGTAATAAATTGGGACCCAATCCAACACACGTAGTCAACAATTTCGCTTACGACAGCAAAATGGGCCGGTGCTGGACTTCCAAGTTCCCATTCACCCTTTTCTTTCCCAGTAAGCTTGTGATGGGGTAGACGGGCAGCTCTATTAGATAGATAAGAAATTCCACAACCTCTGACACCAAAAAATTTGTAAGGAGCAAAGTTCATCGCATCAACAGGTGTTTTTTTAAGATCTATCACACCATGTGGCGCATGTTGTACGGCATCCACAATAATAAACAAATCTGGATTGATCTTTCTTGCTTCTGTAACAATCGTTTCGATGTCTAAAATAGCACCAGAAATATTTGATGCATAAATAACACTTAGCAGACTGGTGTCCTTGTCTATAAGTTTCATTATTTCTTCTACATCTACCCCACCTGTAACAGGGTTTGTCTTGGCAACACGAAATTCCTTACCTAACTTATCTGCATAAAACTTCGCTGAGTCAAACGCTGAAGGATGCTCCAATGCTGTCGTAACAATGTTTGTTCCCTCAATATTTTCCGCAATAATCCCTGTGATTTCGAATATTGCTTGAGAGGCAGTAAGATACGTTGCAATACTTCCATCTTTAGCATTGATTATAGTACGTATATCATTTGTTCCCTTTTCTTGAATATCAATTAAATATTTTGCGGTTTCATGTTCTCTCTCAGGACAATCAGGAATTGAATCGAGCTTCGTAAAAATCTCTGTCGCTCTCTTTAATCGAAAAGATCCCCCTGCGTTATCAAAAAATATTCTCTTTTTTTGCTGTATAGGGTCTTCTTCAATATAATTAAACTTCTTTCTAACTTCGTTTAGAATTTCATTACTAAACAAAAATCCCGTATCTAACCTTTCCATAAAAACCTCCTGTAGCATATTTTCGATTGAATTTTAAAACTAATCAGAAAATATCAGTCATACTTTCACAATTTCAATTAAAATTCAGTTGAATCACATCCTTAAAATAAATATTTGATCTTATTAGTTGATGAACTTATTATACTTAGTATTACAAGTGGTGTCATAGTTACTGTTAGAATATCTAACTATGAACCTCTTTATATAGTTACACCTTCATAAGCTTATTATAATTAGTATTACAATTGCATCAATTATAAGTTTTATTAATTTAAGCTAAATTCAGCGTTCCATTGTATTATTAGGTATATGCTATACTTACATTAATATATCACAGCAATACAATTTGATTTTTTCATTCAAAATTATCATATATATCTTACATTAAACGAAAGTGAGAGACCTTTTATGCGTGAAATAATGAGTAAAAAACCTCTTCATAAAATCATTTATGATGAGATAGTTGATAAAATTGAAAATCAATTCTATAAAGTCGGAGATATATTGCCTTCAGAATCGGAAATGGAAAAGTTATTTAAAGCTAGTCGTACTCCTGTTAGGCAGGCATTAAAACAGCTTGAAATGGATGGATTCATTTACCGTTATCAAGGAAAAGGGTCCTTTGTAGCAAACTATAAGCCCATCGGTCAATGGACCACTATGACTGGATTTAAAGAATTATATAAAGAAGAGTGGAAAAAGATTTCAGCAAGAACCATTGAAGTAAATAAAATCCAGTCCCCTTATTACGCGAATCTTCTTGAGATAAATAGCGACGAGGAAATTATCCACTTAAAAAGGGTACGTTTTTTTAATGGAGAACCTATTATTTATTTAGAACATTTTTTAACCCCAGAGCTTCCACTAGAGATATTTAAAAAGGATTCTACATTTATTTCTATAGACCAGTTATTGAATGAGGAACAGAACATTGAATTCACATCGATAAAAGAAGAGATTGAAGCAGTATCAGCAAATAAAGATGTGGCTGAAACCTTAAAGATTGAGGCAGGTATACCTGTATTAAATAGTACTAGAGTTTCTTTCGACAGTTTATTAAAACCTATTGATGTAACTGTAAACTTTTTCCAAAGTCAGAAATGGAAATATAGAATTCAATTCAACAAACAATAATTCATCATAGATGATATACCATGTCATAAACGGCGTTTAGTTATTAATACTTTAGTAGATAAGCCTTGTTTATTCTCGTATATCATTTAAAAAAATATGAATTAAAGCGAAGGATAATTGCTTGCAGCCTAATGAATGGGGATGGGATTTATACCGGGTAAGAAAAATTCAAGAATACAATCATTCTAATTCCTATTCAATTATTAGAGCGAGAATTTTCCGGAAATCCGTATACGGAGGTTCGAACTTTCTCATTAGATACATTGCCTCAAGAATATCCGCAATACAAGAATACATTTGTATTAGCTGAACCTGCTACTCCTTTAATGTTTTAAAGTTAAAAGGAATTGATACAACATAGAATTATCAAGTTACAGGCTCTGATAAAGCATATGGCGACGATGAACTAACATATGTGGGATTAAGTATGCAAGCTGATATCCATGGAGATTTCCATTATGTATGGCTTTTAAAAGAGAAACTTCCGTTAACGTTTTAAGGTATTAATCTCAATCACAATTCACCCATTCAATTTATAGATTCAGAAGATCGTTTAAAAATTTCATATTTTAACAAAAAGAGTCCTCTTTCACAAGAAGACTCTTTCCCTCATTTTATTTCACCATGCTAATTTTACCTTTTGATTTTCTGATTGCCAGATTTCTTTTCGGCTGCCCGATAAACCAGTATGCAGCACCAACAAACAATGCACCGCCAACAATATTTCCGAGTGTTACCGGTATTAGATTATGCACGAGTCCAGCCCAAGTAATGGTCTCGGGATGTGGCAATAGCAACGCCAATAAAAGCACGGTCATATTCGCGATACTATGTTCATATCCGGAGGAAACAAAAGCAAATAGGCACCAAAAAATAAGAATGATTTTAGCCGATTCACTTTTGGTTTTCATCGCCATCCAAATGGCTAAACATACCAGCCAGTTACAAAGGATTCCCCGAAAAAATAGATTAGAAGTAGATAAGTGCATTTTTTTGTTGGCAGCTTCATACAGAAAATGATCCATCGGAAGGTTAGAAAAAATTCCTGATCCGATAATTAATAAGCACAATACGAGAGCACCAAAAGCATTTCCAGCATAACAGTATACCCAATTCCTAAGTGTATCTATTATGGTTGACTTACCGGATAACGTGCTGATTGTATAAATCATATGATTTCCAGTAAATAGTTCAGCTCCAGAAAACACCACCAAAAGCAAAGCTAACGCGAAAGACACACCCATGATCATTGTAGTGAACGGAGACTTCACAGCCGAAAATTGCCCGCCTAAGATAAAAATAAGGACAATGCCAAATCCCACATAGGCACCTGCAAGACTGGATGATAATAAATAACGCATAGGATATTCCAGAATCATCTTTGTTTTTTGTTCTGCTAAATTCCCCATTGTTTCTAGCGTTTCCTTATACATATTCGAACTCCTATCCATAATGCTGTATAGATGTAAAAATAAAGTTACCTTCAAAGGAAAGAGATTCACCAGAAAAAGAAGCTTCTAAGTTATTAAGTTGCACTTTGTCCTTTAGATTCCTTATGAAGGACTTTTCCTTGGCTTCCCTGCTCCTTTTTGTCCTTCAGAACCCTTATGAAGGACTTTTCCTTGGATTTCCTGCTCTTTTTTGTCCTTCAGAACCCTTATGAAGGACTTTTCCTTGGATTTCCTGCTCCTTTTTGTCCTTCAGAACCCTTATGAAGGACTTTTCCTTGGCTTTCCTGCTCCTTTTTGTCCTTCAGAACTCCTATGAAGGACTTTTCCTTGGCTTCCCTGCTTTTTTTGTCCTTCAGAACACGTACAGTGCTTTTAATAAAAATTCTCATAATCACATCTATTATTTTCAAAGAAAGTATTCCACAATCACCCAGAACAAAATCGCTATTTATATGCTAATCAATTAAAAGTATTGAAGTTCTTTTATACAGCCGCTTGATTGAAACCAATCCAGCTTTTCTCTTAATTTCACCACTTCTCCCACCACAATAATCACCGGAGACTTAAATTGTACTTGCTCGGCTTCTTGAGCAATATTCCACAATTGGCCGCTAAGTACCTCTTGCTTGTCCATCGTTCCCCATCGAATGAGAGCTACAGGGGTATCGGCCTGTCTGCCGTACATCATTAATTGCTCCTGGATTCTGGGCAGATTGCTCATTCCCATGTAGAAAACGACAGTATCGACACCCTTAGCCAAATGCTCCCAAGGGATATCCGGTGCATCTTTGTCCGTTCTGCGGTGTCCGGTAACAAACGTCACAGAAGCTGCGTGATTCCGGTGGGTTAGAGGAATGCCAGCGTATATGGGGGCTGCAATGCCTGATGTAACACCAGGCACGATTTCAAAAGGAATGTGGTGATCAGCGCAATACTCCGCCTCTTCCCCGACACGGCCAAATATGCTCGGATCCCCGCCCTTTAATCGGACAACGGTCTTTCCCTGCCTAGCGTAATCGACTAAGATGTCATTAATTTGCTCTTGTGGAATGGTGTGATGGTCCTTTCGTTTTCCGCAATCGATTCGCACCGCCTCTTTTGGTGCATATGCCAGAAGCTCCATGCTAAGCAATCGATCATAAACCACCACATCTGCTATGCCAAGTACCTCCATCCCTTTAACCGTGATTAACTTCGGATCTCCAGGTCCAGCCCCTACAAAAAAAACTTTGCCTTGTTCCCCCATATACGAGCACCTCTTTTCTTTTTATTTCACCATATTATGTCAGAATATAAACGTCGTCACCTTCAACTGCTACTTTATACGTTTTCACACATCCGTGATCCGGAGCTTGGACCTGGCCGCCTTCCAAATCAATTTTCCAATCATGGAGCGGACAGAATACAAATTCCCCTGAAACGATTCCCTCTGCCAGCGGACCTTCCTTATGAGGACAGCGGTTTTCTACTGCCTTGAAACGACCATTGGAAAGTCTAAAAACCGCCAAAGCAATTCCCTGTACTTCTACAACCTTGCCTACATCTACTACGAAGTCGTTAACTACTCCAACCTTCACTTGTGTTTTAACACCCATCAGACTTCCCCCTCCTATTTGACATTTACAGTATCAAACATTTTGCGTACTTCTTGTTCCTCAATGGCTTCTTTCCACGGATCTTTGGTTACAGCCAACGCTTTATCCATCCGCTCAATTAGTTCTTGACGCATATCCGCATCTGCAAGAACCTTCTTAATCTCTTCTAAGCCGACACGTTCCACCCAGTGAGACGTTCTTTCCAAATACTTCGCCGTTTCTCGGTAATACTGCATAAATGCCGCAGACCATTCCAAGACCTCTTCTTTCGTTTTGACCTTTACGAACAGGTCACCGCCACGCAAATGGACACCGCCGTTTCCGCCGACATAAAGCTCCCAGCCGCCATCTACTCCCACGACACCTATATCCTTGATGCCAGATTCGGCACAATTACGCGGGCAAGCTGATACAGCCATTTTTACCTTGTGAGGAGTCCATAGGCGTTCGAAACGTTTTTCCATATCAATCCCCATTTGGATCGAATCCTGTGTGCCAAATCGGCAAAAGTTTTCTCCGACACAAGTCTTTACCGTACGTAAGGCTTTCGCGTAAGCATGACCAGAAGGCATATCTAAATCGGCCCACATATTAGGAAGATCCTCTTTCTTCACGCCTAATAAGTCGATTCGCTGACCTCCTGTAATTTTTACCATCGGAACACGATACTTATCGGCAGCATCGGCAATTTTCCGCAGTTGTTCAGGATTAGTAACTCCTCCATAGATCCGTGGAACAACGGAATACGTTCCGTCATTTTGGATGTTGGCATGAAGCCGCTCATTGACAAACCGAGAATGGCGCTCATCCTCATGATCTTCCGGCCAAACCATACCCAAGTAGTAATTCAGAGCTGGACGACATTTCGAGCATCCACCTTCGTTTTTCCATTCCAGAACATTCATAACCTCTTTACTAGTGGTCAGATTTATCGAACGAATTGCCTCCACGACTTCATCTCGACTTAACGTGGTGCAGGAACAGATTGGTTCTTTTTCGTCCGCTTCAAAACTATCTCCCAGCGTGCACTGCAGCAACTCCTGAACCAACGGCTTACATCCTCCGCAGGATCGGGAAGCTCCTGTACAACCCTTAATTGCTTCTACAGAATCCAATCCCTGCTCTTCGATCGCTTGGACAATAGTTCCTTTGGTCACACCGTTACAGCCGCAGATCAATTCATCGTTCGCCATGTCAGCTACTAAATTGGAAGAACCGCTCTTCTCGCCGTCGCTTTCTCTGCTAAGCAAAGGCTTCAATTCTGCAGCATCTGCTCCATTTCGAATCATCTGGAACAAACGTGATCCGTCGCTTGTATCTCCAAAGAGCACCGCACCGATCACCTTATCGTCCCTGACGAGAACCTTTTTATAGACTCCGCTGAAATCATCTTGATAACGATAAGCCCGCGTATCTTCTTGATCGACAAATTCGCCAGCTGAGAATACGTCGACGCCTGACACTTTCAATTTCGTAGATAAGACCGATCCTTCGTACGGATTCGTTTCCACTCCGCTAATACGTTTGGCAAGCACTGCACCTTGTTCATACAGCGGGGCGACCAAGCCATATACTGTACCGCGATGCTCCGCACACTCTCCAACCGAGTAAACATTCTTAACATTGGTTTCTAGATAGTCATTGACGACGATCCCGCGGTTCACTTCAACGCCATGCTCTTTAGCCAAAGCGACATTCGGGCGGATCCCCACAGCCATAACCACCAAGTCTACATCCAACTCGCTTCCATCTTTAAAACGAAGTCCTTCCACACGATCGGCACCGTATAACTCCTCGGTTTGCTTACTCATCAAGAACTTCATGCCCTGATCTTCCAACTCAGCCTGAAGTAATTTACTAGCAGTTGGATCGAGCTGGCGTTCCATTAACGTATCAAAAACGTGGATGACCGTGACGTCCATTGAAAGATTCAATAGGCCGCGAGCCGCTTCCAATCCCAATAAGCCGCCTCCGATGACAGCTGCCTTCTTATATTTTTTAGAAGCTTCTACCATCATCTCGCAATCTTTTATATCTCGGTACGATATAACTCCAGGTAAATTAACACCTGGCAAAGGAAGCATAAAAGGGTTTGAACCGGTAGCCAAAATCAAATCATCGTACTTCTGCTCGATGCCTCCATCGGTATAAACACATTGATTTTCAGTATCAATCTTCGTTACCGTTTGGCCGGTATGCAGCTGAATGTTGTTGTCCTTATACCAATCCCAGTTATTAATGATGATATCCTCAAATTTCGAGTCTCCTCCAAGTACATAAGAGAGTTGAATCCGATTATAGTTTGGGTGGGGCTCAGTTCCAAAAATAGTAATATCGAATGATTCATCTGAAATCTTCAATATATGCTCAATGCAGTTGACCCCTGCCATTCCATTCCCGACTAACACTAGTTTTCTTTTACTCACGATTCTCTCCTCCTGACACTTTTAGTTCTGTTCTATTTTATATAGAAGTCAAGAATACCTCTATAAACGTGTCAGGTTTTCTAACATGGAATATTATCGCAGTTTACTAGTATTTTATGGTTATGATAAGATAGAAGCATCATGTTTAATAGGAAGGTATGACTTTTGTGAAAGCACCCTTGTCAAAGGACGTTTATGAATACTTAGCGGAATTTAGATATCAAATAAGAAAATTTCTTCACTTTAGTGAAGCTGCTGCACGAAGTCATGGTCTCACTCCCAAACAACATCAGCTGTTATTGGCCGTTAAAGGATTTCCCGGACGGGATTATGTCACACCCCGTGAATTAGCGGAACGTTTGCAAATTACTCACCACGCCTGTGTAGGTCTAATTGATCGATGCGAACAGCTTGGCCTAGTAAAACGGAGGCCAAATCCGGAGGATGGCCGGAGTGTATTGATCGAAGTAACCGATCAGGGTCTTGAAATACTGCAAACTCTATCCGGGATCCATTTGGAAGAAATTAAGCGCACTCGTTTTTTTAAGGAATAGGCTGACTTTTTTATTAAAACGAGGACTTCCGCTTCCAATTTCATAAATCAATAAATTCCTCCTTCTCCTTTTTCCCGCTTGATCTTATCCTTTTCTTGCTTTTTAGAAGCGTTTTTGGCGTGGGCCATCTCTTCCCGATACCAAGAATTTCATGCGTACATATGCAATGCATTCTATCTTACTAATAATTTAATTAGTAAGATGAATAGCTGAACACTCTCTGCTTTTTTTCTCCCGACTTAAATAGTAATAAGGGAAACTTTTTAAATAATACAGCACTGGATGACCGTCTTTTTTAAAAGGCGGCATTTATTATATTTATATACCAAATGCAACTTGTTCATGGTTCGGATCTTAATTAAACTTTAGATGTCCCATAAAATATCCTATTATGTAGCAAAGGAGAAAATTTTATGAATATTCGTCAAATTGTAGATCTGTCAGTACCTTTAAAAGCCGGTATTCCATCTGACCCACCAGGTGCCCTACCCAAAATTGACTATTTCGATCATAAACAAGGAGCTGAACAACTTATAGAAAGCTTTCCTGGACTTTCTTCCAATGATCTTCCTGGTAATGAAGGTTGGGCAGTAGAAAAAGTTAATATGACGACGCATGCTGGAACTCATATTGATGCACCTTATCACTATCGTTCTGTTTCAGATGATGGCAAGCCAATGTTGACTATAGATGAGGTTCCTCTTGATTGGTTTCATGGCCCTGGTGTTAAATTAGATTTTAGACATTTTGAAGATGGACATGTCATCTCTGCGAAAGAAATTAGAGAAGAACTTAGCCGCATTAACCATAAATTGATCCCTGGTGACATTGTGCTTGTGAATACATCTGCTGGTGCAAAATATGGGGAAAAAGATTTCTTAGAAAGTGGTTGTGGAATGGGTCGCGAAGCAACGCTGTATTTAACTGAGCATGGTGTGCGACTGGTTGGAACAGACGCTTGGAGCTGGGACGCACCATTTAATCATACCGCCAAGCGCTACGAGAATAAAAAAGATCCCTCCATCATTTGGGAAGGACACTTTGCTGGAAGTAAAATTCCTTATTGTCAAATTGAAAAGCTCGCTAATCTTGAGCAATTGCCTGCTACTGGTTTTTATGTCTTTGCTTTCCCAGTTAAAATTGATAAGGCATCCGCTGGTTGGGCGCGTCCTGTCGCAGTTCAATTCTTTTAATTTATTTTTAACTAAAGCGTGCGAAACCGTAGTTTCGCACGCTTGTTGTAAAACATAATTAATAGAAAAAACATTCTTATGTGTTTTAAAAAGCTGGATATTACTTACTCTGCTCATCATCTATTTGAGTTTCTACTGGAACACGCTTGCCTATTCCAAAAGCATAGTAGCTAATGACAACGAGAGCTAGGAACACAACTCCTACAACAAGCGATATACGTGTGTCCTCATTAAACCACATACCGATTAATACCATAATTAAAAAGGCAATCGTCAAATAGTTGGTAAAAGGCGCAAAAGGCATTTTGAATGGATGTTTTGCCATTTCGGCTCCTTTTACTTTTCTGAACCGAATTTGACTAATAAGGATGACAAACCAAGGCATCATTCCCGGCAGCACACTTGCACTGTACACGTACACAAATATATTCGGCGGCGAAATATAACTTAAAACAACGCCGATTGCTAAACCAATAAGAACAGCAATCGTACCAAATAACGGGACACCATTACCGGAGATTTTCTTAAAAAATTTAGGCGCTTGTCCATTCACTCCCAATGTATAAAGCATACGCGTTGCACTGAAGATACCGCTATTGCAGCCGGACATTGCTGCTGTAATGACGACAAAATTAATAATACCGGCGGCTGCTGTAATTCCTACTTTTGCAAAGGTCGAAACAAACGGACTGCCAAGTGAATCAAGCTGGTTCCAAGGATAAACTGTGACAATAACAAAAATAGCACCTATATAAAAGATTAAAATACGCCAAATAATACTTTGAATCGCGCTTGTTAATGTTTTTTGAGGCTCTTTTGCTTCGCCGGCTGTAATCCCAATTAGTTCAACCCCTTGATAGGCTGCAATAACAAGAGATAGAGCAAAGAAAAATCCTGACCAGCCGCCTGTAAAGAAGCCGCCATGTGACCAAAGGTTTGATAAACCGATTGCGCCGCCTTCGTTTCCAAATCCGAAGAAAATAAGGCCAATCCCAGCAATTATCATTAATACAATCGTAACGATTTTAATCATCGCGAACCAAAATTCAAATTCACCAAATGATTTAACGGAAATTAAGTTCGCTGCTCCAAGAATAACCATTGCAATGATACTTGGTATCCAAGCAGGCATATCTGGGAACCAGTACTTCATATATGTTCCAACTGCAATTATTTCAGCCATTCCAACGATAACCCACTGGAACCAGTTACTCCACGCAGTCATATAACCTGCTAATGGATGTATGTACTTATGACCAAAGGTCGCAAACGAACCTGTACTTGGCTCTACATATAACATTTCTCCCATTGCGCGCATTATGAAGAATATAAATATTCCGCAGATCGCATAAGCAAGCAGGACAGACGGACCCGTCCACCCGATTGTGCTGGCCGAACCCATAAATAATCCGACACCAATCGTACCACCTAATGCAATCATCTGAATATGACGTGCTTCCAGTCCTCTTTTCAGTTCTTGATTTCCCACTTCATTTCCTCCTCTTACACGTTTAACAGACCAAATTCAAGCATACTGCAATACGCTCTCAGGTTCGGTCTCGAAATGAAGAAGCAGGCGTTACTTTTTTCAATTTACCTTAAAAGTTTACTCCTAAAAACATTCTTCACATCTTTATTAAGCATTTCTATCTATTAGAAAGGTTCTTGCTTTCATTATTATCTCCAAACACCTATTTATTAATAATAAACACCCTGAAGGATATTCTTTTCAGGAAACACACAGAAATAAATGTATATGAATTAATATATAAAAACAAAAAACTACTTCCTCCGATTTCCCCAAACCCTTCACCTCTTAGCTTCACCCTATTGGCAAAAGAGAATAATGATTTCCATAAAAAAAAGACCGAATTCTCACCTGTATCCGATCCCGAATATTATTGAATTAAAAAACTACCCAAATGTAATGTTCTCATTTTATTTCACCTTCAATAGGCAAAACTTTTTCACAGAGGGACGAAGAATGATATAGGGAAATACAAATATTCAATTAATTTACTTTCAACCGGCTTCTCTCTAACGTTTTACCCATCAAAATTTACTAAGCAATCGTATCATTTAGCAACTCAAACTAGCAAGACAAAATTTCTTTCCAAAATCTACACCAGGAATCCTGCAGTCAGTTTAGTGAGTTATCCGTTACAACCGGTGACTTCGTTTTAGACCGAGGTCGCTTGTGGGTTGCCAAGATTGCAATGGTCGCTGTCAGGAAGACAAGCAGCATCAGGATGCGAGGAACCAGAGCATCTGCCGGATTAGTTGTGAGTCCTTCGAGGGGTATGTAGATATTGGCCGGGAACATCACAACAAGCAGGACAGTAAGCCCGCCGGCTGCCCATGAGACAGTCGGCCGCAACAGCAATCCTACAGCGCCGGCCAACTCCAGCAGACCTGTGATGGTAACGATCAAGCCGGGGTTTGGCAAGGTTGGCGGAACCATACTGATGAGTTCCTCACGCATCCCGACGAAGTGAATCACGCCGGTCAGCACAAACATAGCAGCTAATCCGCCTCGAAGAGCAACCGGCCATTGCCGCAGACGGCTCACCCCCATTGCTCCTGCGCCGAGGAGCGCCAGCGTGACAACGACAAGCACGATAAGCGGTGCCATCGAAATACCTCCTATCATTCGAAATTTTATTGAATCTTTTTGCCTGCAGTTTACAGAACCTAATCTTCAAAACTTTCACTAGAGCATTATTAATAACAAAGAGATTTAAGAGATACTCCATCGGAACTCTCAGTGGTCGAGTCTGCATGTCCTGCGGCGAAAATTTACGAATTATTGCAAGACATATACATAATCGAACTTACTGTATGGGATCGGTTTCGCTAATAGCGTTTAGGTACTAAACACTATCATGAACGGCAAGTCCGATCCGCTGCCCACCCATAACGTTGGAGACCTGAGGAATTCGTGAAAGTACTATTAAAAAAAGTAATGAAAGCGTTATTATTGCGGATAAAACGGTAAGATAAACCTGTAAGTTACTAATGCAATTTTGGGGCCCGTTTTGACTGCACGGTCGATCAGAGCCGCGATAGGAGCGGCGAGGCGGGCCGGAGTTCCGCTGTAGAGGGATCTGGGCCGCGGATCAACGTACTAAGTGCCTCCGCCATGCCCTTCTTGGTGTCAAGAAAATCCACGAATAGCAGCAGCCATTCGCGGAGCGCCGCCACCGGCTCCCGCTCCATCATCAGTTGTGCGGCCGCATCAATCAGCGTATCGGTCTCCTGTCGGTACACCGCCTCGATCAGTGCGTCGCGCGTCGGGAAGTGACGGTAGAGAGTGCCGATGCCGACCTCCGCCACGCGTGCGACCTGCTTTAGAGTGGCGGCTGCGCCCTGAAATCGCTGCTCGCCCGATTCGTCAAGATCGCGCTCGCGATAATACTGAAGAGATGCTCAGCTCGTGGCGCGGACGAGGGCTGGTCGCCGAGCCACGCGAGCGCAGCAGCTAGCGAGAACAGGTCATCACCATCCATGTCGGTACGCGCTAGACCCTCGGCCTGAGCGCGAGTGAGAAGCCGCGTGCCTGCCGTGCGCATCGTGACGCACGAAGCGTGGAGTGCGGACTTCGTGTCCTCCATGGCTGCCATCATCGCCGCCACAACACCTTGATAGTTGCCCGCGCATGCAATGACGTCGCGTAGCCACGACACGAGTGCATCATCGGGTGAACTCGCAGTTTCGAGCTCACGTGCCTTTGCCGTCAGCTCGTCGAAGCCTGCGCGGAGCAAAGCTTCGAGCAGCGCCTCTCTCGTCGGGAAATGACGATACAATGTGCCGAGCCCGACGCCAGCTCTGCGAGCGATGTCGCGCAGCGATGCATCGGCGCCATGCTTGGCTACAACGACGCTCGCGACTTCAAGTATGTTCTCATAGTTTTTCTTCGCATCGGCTCTCATGTGCCTCCTCCTTGACAATCGGAGCGGCGCTCCGTATAATTATAAACGGAGCAGTGATCTGTTTATGTGGAGCACTGCTCTAGTAAGGATAACACATCTGCGTGAAAGGAGAAAAGCGATGTCTACAGACACGATGAAGACGATTCGGCTGCACGAATTCGGCGGCCCTGAGGTACTGCGTTATGAGGAGGCGCCGCTTCCCGAGCTGAAGCCGGGTGAAGTGCTTGTCCGCGTTCACGCGGTTGGCATCAATCCCCCCGACTGGTACCTGCGCGACGGGTATAAGATGCTTCCTCCTGAGTGGCGGCCGCCGGTGCCCTTTCCCGTCATTCTGGGGTCGGACGTGTCGGGCGTCGTCGAGGCGGTAGCCACGGATGTGCAGGGATTCTCCGTCGGCGATGAAGTTTTCGGCATGGTTCGCTTTCCTAGCTTTGGGGAGAGCGCTGCTTATGCCGAGTACGTCGCCGCGCCAGCGTCTGACCTTGCACTCAAGCCGGCTGGCATCGATCACGTGCACGCCGCAGGGGCGCCGATGGCAGGCCTCACCGCGTGGCAGTTCCTGATCGAGCTGGGGCACAATGAACCGAACCCGCTTCAACCGGAGATGCATCGTCCGGTGCCGCTCAACGGCAAGACGGTGCTCGTCAATGGTGCCGCGGGCGGCGTGGGGCACTTCGCGGTGCAGCTGGCTAAATGGAAGGGTGCGCACGTCATCGCGGTGGCATCGGGCACGCATGAGTCGTTCCTGCGCGAGCTCGGTGCCGACGAATTCATCGACTACACCAAGAGCCCTCCCGAGGACGTCGCGCATGACGTTGATCTCGTCCTCGATACCCTCGGTGGTCCCACCACCGGTCGTTTCTTGCGTACGCTCAAGCGTGGCAGCGCTTTGTTCCCGGTGTTCTTAGGCTTCTCCGACGCCGAGGAGGCCGCGAAGCTAGGCGTTACGGTCTCGATGACCCAAGTGCGCTCGAACGGCCCGCAGCTGGCGGAATTCGGGCGCTTGCTCGATGCCGGGATGGTTCGCGTCGCCATCGACAGCACGTTTCCACTTGCCGATGCTCGCAAGGCGCACGAACGAGCCGCCCGTGGGCACATCCAAGGCAAGATCGTGCTCACGGTCGCGTGAGGACGACAGATCGAATGATCATCGCACTCCTCGTGGAACGTCGCAAAGTTTCGACGTTCCACGAGCCGACGAGCGAGTACCGCGAATGAGCTTTGAAGAAGTTTTCCAATTTAATTAAGCAAAAAAGATGAACAAAAATGATTGTACTCATGGGTTACCTTCACCTGAATCCGTCTGATGTGAATGAGTTCACTGCAGACGTTCAGGCCATCAAGTTGTGAAAGTTTACCATTTCAGACTAAATAATTTTCAATCAGGGTTGACGAGCTCTAAACGACTTTTACAGGAACGCAGATTTCACAATAATCACTATAAACCATATCATCAATGTATCTTTCAAAAATCGGCTTGGTATCAATTTGATAGCCACTGTTTAGTAGTTCGGAAAAAATTTCAGTCCACGCTTTTTGAATGTCTTCAGCTGTATGTTTGACTTTGTAAATAGCATATTTCCCGCCAGGAAGTTCACTTTCACTAACGGAATCATTAATTTGATAATCGTTTGAAATAACGATGCAGGCAT
Source organism: Bacillus capparidis (assembly GCF_017832095.1). Taxonomy (NCBI): domain Bacteria; kingdom Bacillati; phylum Bacillota; class Bacilli; order Caryophanales; family Bacillaceae; genus Bacillus; species Bacillus capparidis. Next base: position 65,852 of record NZ_JAFDST010000003.1, on the reverse strand, counting down.
CATAGCGACAGTTTTCAGGAGAAGTTGTTTCAGGGTTGTCTTGCGAAATTCCAAGTATTATTGCTGTTTTGGCAAGAAGATTGTTCTCCTTAGCCCAGTTTTTTAATTTTTTCATCGCTTGGACATTATCGGGACCGTATGGACCAACTTGTCGCACATATGCAATTCGGTATTTCGGTAAGTTTTCAATCTTGATATTCATATTCTTTTCTCCTTTTATATCAATATTTACTACATTCCAAAATTTATCATGATATAAAAAAAGAATCATCTAAATTTTTAAAATTATCACTTTTCCGGGCCTTCTCCTTTTTTTGAGTACCTTCTTGGTAATCAAAAACTATCGGAAATTTTCTTATTTCGAGCAAATTGAGTCGCATCCGTTTTCTACCACTTTTCTATATCCATGTTCTGAGGAGAGTTTTTCAATTTCAAGCTTTAGCTGGTTTTGAAAGCTTCTACTCTTTCTTATTCAAGCAAATACTTTGATTCATATATGTCCCAAATCTTAAAATATTATTGAAAGGAGTGAGCAGTTATGAGTAAATCAATTCCAGAGATCACACTTAATGATGGTCTTACCGTGCCAGCTATCGGTTTTGGTACATATAAACTGAATGGAAATGAAGGTGCCAATGGGATAACAAGTGCAATTGACGTAGGCTATCGACTAATTGATACTGCTTATAATTACGAAAACGAAGGAACCGTAGGTGAAGCCGTTCGACGCAGTTCTACTCCAAGAGAAGAATTAAGAATTACATCAAAATTACCAGGTCGCTATCATACTTATGATAAAGCTGTGACGACCATTCAAGAATCCTTATACCGCGCAAATCTAGATTATTATGATTTATATCTTATTCATTGGCCTAACGCTAAGCAAGATCACTACGTGGAAGCTTGGCAAGCATTAATTGATGCTAAAAAATGGGGATTTATTCGTTCTATTGGTGTTTGCAATTTCTTACCTGAACATATTGAGCATTTAGAAAAGGAAACTGGCGTTTTGCCAAGTATTAATCAAATCGAATTACATCCATTTTTCAACCAAGAAGAGCAAAGAAAGTTCCATGAAGAGAAAAACATTGCGACAGAATCTTGGAGTCCATTGGCTCGAGCAAGTGAAGTCTTGCGCAATGACACGATTCAACAGATAGCTAACAATCACAACAAGACGATTTCTCAAGTTATTTTACGTTGGCATTATCAAATCGGGGCCATTTCAATTCCTAAATCTGCATCTCCTAAACGACAACTCGAAAATATATCAATCTTTGACTTCTCCCTAGATGAAACAGAAATGAAAATTATCGCTGAATTAACTCGCCCAGATGGCAGAATTAACGATCAAGATCCTGCTACTTATGAAGAATTTTAAATAATTGTAGTAAAAGCGCATCACTTTTAAGAATAAGTGGTGCGCTTTATTTTTTATTAAGAAGAGATTCGCAACTTACATGAAAACAGCGGATTGGCTCATTCTAACTGCATTTAGTCAAAAGAGAGGTTTATATTGATTGCAACGTCGGTCGAATCACAATTTCGTTAACTCCGACATCCTCAGGTTCATTAATTGCATGTGCAATTGCTCTTGCGACACTGATTGGAGAAATGCTCGGATAATCTTGGAATTGAGGTTCACTAACCGCCCCAGTCGCTGTCATTCCCGGTGAGATATTGGTCGTCCGGATACGAGAGGTCGGCGATTCTTCCTGGCGCAGCCCTTCCGTAATGGCGCGAACGGCAAATTTGGTGGCGCTGTATACAGTTGTAGTTGGAATGACCTTATAACCCATAAGCGAGGAAATGTTGATAACATGTCCTGATTTCTGTTCCCTCATTGTCGGCAAAACCGAAGCTATACCGTACAGGACTCCCTTGATGTTCACATCAATCATTTGATCCCAGTCATGGATTTTCAGTTCACTCAACGCAGAATTTGGCATTATTCCAGCATTATTTACAAGAACATCGATTCGGCTATACTGTTTCAATGCAAACTGTGCCAGCTTTTGCATGTCTTCTGCAGAAGTCACATTGGTTTGTAAATAAACAGCTTCACCGCCTTCCTGTTCAATTTCGTTCACGATGGTTTTTAGACGTTCTTCTCTTCTTGCACCTAAAACAAGTTTTGCTCCGTTTTTGGCCAATAACTTAGCTGCTGCTTCTCCAATTCCGCTAGATGCTCCCGTTATAATGATCACCTTAGACTTCAAATTTTCCAATTGCCATCGCTCCTTAAAGAGATTTGTTGGTTGTTTCCTTACTGTATATCTCATTATTCGACAGCGTTTTTTCATGCAATATTTTTAAACATTTGTTGAATATTTAACTGCCGTTGATTATTATTATAGAAAGAAAAGAAGTGAATTCAATCGTTAATATATACGCTTTTGTTTGATATACAACAACTGTATGAAAATTGTTGATTAACTAAAGGAGGAATTTGAATAATGGGGACCGCAACCAAAACTGATAGACGAATCCTAAAAACAAAAGCAGCCATTAACAAGGCGTTTCTAGAACTGTTTTCCGAGAAAGAATTCGATCGAATCACAATTAATGATATTTCTGAACGAGCCGATGTAAATCGGGGAACCGTTTATCTTCACTACACGGATAAATATGACCTGCTCAATAAATGTATAAAGGACCATTTGGACAAAATGATCCTTTCATGCACGTTCACCAAGTTTATGCAGAAAAAAGGTAATCAGGTTGAGGCAATTGAAGCGATGAAGTCTTTATTTATTTATTTCGAGGAGAATTTTCTATTCTTTTCTTCTATGCTCTCCAATCCAAAAACTTCGACATTCCGGGAATGCATGTTGAAAATCATTACTACTACCATTCAGGAGAAGCTCGATATGCAGGGCATCAATCAGGGCATGGATAACGAATTGATTACACAATATACGGCCTCAGCCTTCGTTGGAACCGTAGAGTGGTGGATTCTGAACCATATGCCGCGTTCACCTCAATTCATGGCAGAGCACACGTGGAAATTATTTGAAAGAAATAATATTTGCAGCTAGTGTTGCAAAACTCGTTTTCTGGGGTAAACAAAAAGCCTGTGCCTTCGACCACTCGATAAATTATGTAACGATTGCAGTGAATATCAGCACACTAAATAATATCTATAACCAACAATGAAAACACGTTTTATCATCTCTCCAGATATTATTCTTAATTGCCATAAAAATACTATTCTAGAAAAAAAATCTAAAAAGATAAAACGGTGCAGCCTCAATTTTGAACTAATAAACCTAGAGCCTTCCTATCTATTAATATAGGGAGGCTTATTAATGTTGTATAAAATTTGAATAATCTAATTGCTTCCCTGTAAAAAATTTCAAAACACCATAGTGCTTTAGGCACCTTTCTATAGACCCGCACATAATCATATCCTTGTGTGTCATTTACAAAAGGAGGTATGAAACTCTTATGGAAGCTAGTGTTCATGTAGATTCGTATCTAGGTGCAGGTCATTATATGACCACAGATGCAACGTTAAATGCAGAAGGGGTTATCAATGCATTTACGCGCACAAGAAGTGTAACTTGGTTTGGTGGTTACACAGGAGGCGTACAGGTATTAATGGTAGATGAAAATGGTGTTGTGATTGGTACGACAGCCCAGCGCAGGTATGGGGTCGATGGGACAAAGATTGGAAGAAGTGATCGTCTTGAACCATGGAGTGAACACATTGATCCATCTATTGCTAACCGGACAGTAAGATTGGCAGTCATACATGCGTGGACTCCAAAGGTTAATATTGCACAAATGATTGGGATTGCTATAGAAGTTGGCAAATTCATTTGGGATTTACTTGAGGAAGTTAATAGAAAAGACGCTGCCGATGGGGGAGTATCTTACTAACATTCATTGTATTTTGAGGATGGATCATTTCTACGTTTTATTTCAAATGATGAAGGAGCGTTCAAAAAATGAGAATTTTTAGATTTGATAGGGAAGTTGGAAAACCGGTAGAAGGTTTAGAGAATGATAATTACATTTTATCTAGGATCATTGTTGACGAGAGTCCTGAAACACTGAATCTTGTAAGTGCTCATTTTGATTCAGGAGATTCTACAGGACGTCAGCAAGTTATGATCAGTCAGCTTTTTCTTGTTGTTCAAGGAGAAGGATGGGTGTCTAAAGATAATGGAGAGAAAGTTTCGATTTCAGCAGGGCATGCACCTTTTTGGGCGACTGGTGAATGGCATGAAGTAGGAACAGATACAGGTATGGTTGCTATCATACTCGAAAGCCCAGCTTTAAATCCTGCAGCATTTATGCCAGAGTTGAAAATATAGCAAGGATGGTGCTATGGAGCTTCATTTCTTGAAGCTCCATTTTTTCGCATGCGTTTATAGGTCTTTATACCTTCTTAAAGTTACAGTAGATCCTGCCATGGTATTATTACAATGCTATCAATCTTAATTGTAAGTGCAGCTTTAAAATAAAGTATTATCCAACAAATAGCGCACCTTGATACAAGAGCAAATAAAAAGAGTAATAGTGGTTATGAAGAGAATTGAAACCTCATGACAAGCAAGGTTTCAGAAACTAATAAAACAAACAAGAAGATTATATGAGGTGCAACTGCAATCGTAAGGATCAACGCGACCAAAATTGCACACAGAATATTCGCTATATGGCACACAACAAAAACTCTTGTCTGCCTTTGCCTGATGTTAATAACAATATAATTTAAAAAAGCAAGAAAAATGAGCGTAAAACCAGCACTCGCAAACCAAAGAGCATCGATTATATACGAATTAAAAGTCATTGGAGTCACCGCAATATGAATCACTCCAATAAGAAAAATGGCAATAGTGACCATTAATATCGCTTTTCTCATGTAGACCCCTCTATCACGTTTTTTGTTCACTGCATAAACAAACCAAGAAGCTGCACGGTAAGTATCGAGTTTTCTCTATAAATCAATGCTTTACCTCACAGCCAATCGGTTCGCCTTTCACCATCATTCATTCTGGCTTTTACGAATCAATCCCAAGCACGTACACTTGAATTTCCACTAGAGTATTTTGCTAAAGAAAATTCGGCTTGATCATCAGTGCCATCGACAAATCCACCGATATCTCTGAAGATATGACAGCCTTCCGCATCGAAATCATTACTACCTGCTGTCTTAAAATAGAGGCCAGATCCTACCTTATCGTCTGGATTAAACGGATCTTCTTCAAATAACTGATAATAACCTGATTTACTATCTGCGCTAAGACAAATCGCAAAATTGCCTCCACCTGATTTAAAGTTTTTGCTTTGATTTGTAAAGACATCACTCCCTAGATAATCTCATTCCCCTGCAGCAAACGTGCTGCTTGCAAATGTAGAAGAAGGGACTAACAACGTAACTGCAAATGCCACAACAACCATTTTTGATTTTTCATAAATCTTCCTCCCCTTCATTTGATAACCTAATTCTATATCCCGAAAGGAAAATTAAGATGACCTGAAGTTTAAATTTAGTTTAATCCAGTCGAGCAGTGCCCGAGATAAATACTTTTGATTTGATTTTTCGTTACACAATTTGTACAATAGTTCCAAATTTTTTTAAATTATTAAAATAGATTAATTGCCCAAAGAAAAGGAGAAAACGATTATGCAGCTTTATAAAATCTCGACACCAATTTATGTGAATGAACTGGAAAAATCTCTTCTGTTTTATGAAGAACTGTTTAAACGGAGAAAAAATTGGACGTTGCAGTTGAAGGCCAGCTTGGTTATAGGAGGGAAACTCAGTTCAATCGTTTACTACTTTACGTACAATATTGATCAAAAGGAATTATTAAATGATGATATGTATTAGCTGATTTTTTACGGAGATTCATTAGAAAAAAAACTCCGATTTACACTCGTATATAGACCTTCGTATCATTGGTAAAGATGGCATGTTTGAAGAATACAGGCTCAACAAAAAAACGGGGAAAAGTACTGTTTTCCAAAGACTTTCCTTGGACAGCTTAAAGTATCGCTCCCTTTAATTCACCGAAAAGCATATTAAAAAAAACCAAATTAGTTTTGGATTTAATTGTTCGAATGTTTAATACAAAATATCTATCGACCATTCCCCTTGTATTATAGGTTGCTGTATCACTGGTAAATTCAATTCTTCGATGGCCGACTGTAAATATTCGGCTTTCACTAAAAAAGGATTACTATCGTTTACGTGCTTCATTGTATTTGAACTAATTTTATTTAATGTCTCTAAATCACGGTTATATATAGTAGAATCCCAACGCACTTTTGATATGATTTGAAAAACGACATCAAAAGGTATGTTCGTACATACAGACAATATTTGAGCAGCTTTTTCAGGATTATTTCGTATTAGTTGATGTGTACGTAAATGAGCTTTTAAATATGAAATTGTCACTCCTTCATGATTACGTATCCAGCTCTCTTCAGAAACAATTCCAGTTAAATAATCTCCTCCTTTTGCTTCGTCAACGAATATTTCTCCTGTCCCATAATAGCTGATCAAGCTAGGATAGGGTTCCCACATGACACTACAACCAATCTGTTGCTGTACAATACTTTCCATACTTTCATTCATTGGCTTGTAAACGACTTTTGGATGAACTTCTTCTCCTAGTGTTGATAGAAACGACTGCAGCCTGATATAAGCACTTGAATTAGAAACCGTTGATATAGGAGATTGCAGCAATACTTCTAAATTGTTTTTCTTGTCTTTTGGAGTAACAAAAGAAATACCGCTCCCATTTCTTGTCTTTCCATCAAAACCTAAAATAACTGAATTAAAATTTGGCAGTAATTTACTAAGCTCATTACAAATTGTCATAGGATAATCACCTAACGATGCAATTTGCACTTCTCCTTTTATCATTAATTCTACTAACTCCAACCCGCTTGACGCGTTGCACCATTTTATCAAGACTCGTTGACTTGGGAAGTGAACATACAATTCTTCTTCAAAATATTTTAATTCTTTCATTAATAAAGCAGTCCACATGTGTGCGGTTCCGCTTTGATATCCGATTGTTACCGTAGTTACCTCATTTTGTTTCTTAATAGAATGTGCATATATCCATTCTTCAAGTTCATTCTTATTAAATAACACTTCTTTACCGATTTTAAAAAATGGTAGATCTTTATCCTTTCTCCAACGGTCAATTGTCGCACGACTCACACCTAAATAATTCATTGCTTGTTGCATATCCATTAGATTTAAACGCTCGATTAACATTTGAGTTTCCCACCTTTAAATATAAGATGATACTAATAAATTTAGCGGCGTAATTAAATCTAGAATTTTATTTCGAACTTGAATAAATTCCTGACTTGTTCGAAGACGGGGACGCGGTAAAGAGACTGATATTATTTCATTAATTTTGCCTGGTGATGGTGTTAGAACAATGATTCGATCAGCGAGATAAATTGCTTCTTCTATATCATGTGTAACAAGAACAAATGTTATATTTTCAGCGTTCCAAATACGTAAAAGCTCTAGCTGTAATTTCTGACGCAAAAACGGATCCAGGGCTGCAAAAGGTTCATCCATTAGTAACAATTTCGGTTTTAAACATAGAGCTCTCGCTATCGCTACTCGCTGCTTCATCCCTCCTGATAATTGAGATGGATAAAGATCAACAGCTTTCTCCAGATCAAGTAAATCCAAATATTCTTCTAAACGTTTTTTCTTTAATACTGAATTTGCATTGGCCATTTCCAGGCCAAATAAAATGTTTTTTCTGACCGTTAACCACGGAAACAGCGCATAATCTTGAAAGACAAATCCCTTTTCTAGAGAAGGACCGGCAATCTTTTGACCTTCAAAACGAATATTCCCGCTCGTTGTCTCTTCAATTCCGGCTATCATTTTTAAGATTGTGCTTTTTCCACTTCCTGATGGCCCTACTATGCAAACAAATTCCTTTTCTTGAATAGACATTGATAGATTACTAAGTACTTCTACATTTTGCCCGCCTGCATGATATGCCTTTGTAACATTCTCGAGTGTAACAAGCATAATGATCTCTCCCAACATTTGAATGTTATTTCCATTTAATGATGTACCTTTCGATACTTCTAATAAGAACTACAGAAGTAAACCCCAGAATACCAATTGTGAACATCCCAATAATTGAAAGATTATAATCCATTAAGTTATAAGCATACCACGTTGCATAACCGATCCCTTTTTGCCCAGACATCATTTCAGCTGTAATAACTCCCATCCATGATGCCCCAATTCCGACTGAAAGCCCGGTAAACATTTGCGGCAAAACAGCTGGAAGGTAAATTCTCCAAATGGATCGAATTGGACCACAACCTAAACACTTTGAAACATCTACAAATGATGATGGCACGCGTTTTACCGCATCCATCGTATTAATAAAAATAGGAAAAAAAGCCCCAATAAATGTAATGAAAATAATACTGCTTTCTATTGTACTAAACAAAATCATCGCAATCGGCAAATAGGCAATAAGCGGAATTGGACGAAACAATTCGAGATTCGTAAAAAGCGCTTCGCTTATTTTCGTGCGCGAAAGGCCAATCCAAAGTCCTAACGGCACCCCGCTTACTATTCCTAGGACAACACCAGCTAATACACGTAAGGTGCTGGCTGCGATATCCCGGTAGTATGCAGCTTCAAATAATTTCTGATACCACACAGTTAATACATCTATAGGTTGTGGAAGATTTCCGAATTGCAGGGGCCAATTGGTGTTTTTAATCACCAAGAAATGCCACACAAGAAGTAATACTATAACAGCTAAGCTTCGAACAAGATAATGGCCGGCATTTTGTTTTAATGCTGTTATACGTTTTGTAAGTGCAACCATTAATACACCCTCTCCTTAATCCACTCTCCTTGAAGCTCTTCATCTGTTAAGTATGGCGTTTCTTGTTGTTTAATGGCTTCTCTTAAATAGCTATCATCAATAAAATTCTTTAGTTTAATAGCTTCATTTAATCGTCCAATGCTTGTTAAAAAATCAATACTGCTATTTAACGTATCGATATCTTTTTGGTAAACAGTCGAATCAAACCTAATATTTTCTGCCATTTTTAATGTAATTTCGTAAGGAAATTTACTTTCTTTCTGGAAAATTTGAGCTGCTTTTTTTGGGTCATTCAATGCTAGTTGGTGCGCTTCGTTTAATGCTTGAAGGAAAGCAATAACATAGCTCCGATTCTCCTTTGCCCAATCTGCATTGGCAACAACTGCAGCTAAATAGTCTATTTTTGTTTCCTCTCCAGATAATAAAATATCGCCAACATTATTGGATTCGATTAAACTAGGGTATGGCTCCCATGTTGAATGGGCAGAAATTTTATTTTGTTCAACGCTCTGCATTCCAACCGTTACAGACTGATCCACAATCTCCACTTCGTTGACTAAATTATGCTGTTCCAGGGCATCAAGAAGCATGCGATGAGAACTGCTTCCGATCGGTGTGGATACCGTTTCACCTTTAAGATCCTCTATACTCGTTATTTTACTTCCTTTAGGCACTACAATGGATTGATTTATTCCTTCATATCCTTTTCCATCAAAAGCCAGAAATACAGAATTATAATTCGACTGTTTTAAACCAGCTTCCGCATTGAGTAATGAAGGCATATCACCTAAAAAAGAAATTTGGATTTTTCCGCCCACCATGTTGTTATTTAAAATAGATCCAGCATTTGCATCAAACCAAACAATATTAAAATCCTTATCAGGATGCTGTTCTTTTAAATATTTTTCAAATAAACGCTGATTCTTTACGATAAGCGCTCCCCACGTTTGAGCAGTTGGTGTTTGATACCCAATTGTTATTGTCTCTTTTCCATTGCTGCTTGCGTCCGCTGAATCTGCTTTGGTGTTTACCTGACCAGAGCAGCCTTGGACTAAGGAGACAGTTAATAAGAATAATGAGAATAATAAGAATTTTCTTTTAACAAACATTCTGTTCACTCCTTACTTTTCGTGCCGGGTAATAAATTTTCCAGCACCCAATGTTATTTTTAACGAACTAAGTAAGGCAAATTGACGGTCACAGCATCAACAGGACAATCAGTTTGGCAAGGTGTGCAATACCAGCATTCATCATATTTCATGTATGCCTTTTTGTCCTTATCTAGTGCCAAAATACCCATAGGGCATACTTGAACACAAATATTGCAGCCAATACATTTATCTCGATCAATAATGATACTCGCTTCTGCACGTTGGGGAACCAATTTAGTAGACAGATTGCTCATTTTGTATCTCCTTTTCCACTTCGTCATTATGATTACTTCCGTTAGGCTCTAAAATAAGTTCTGGCAGTTCTCTTGAAAAAATGTTCATCGAGCCATCTTGCTCCTTTTTTACGATGACCCTTTTTAACCAGTTTTCGTCATCCTTTTGCGGATAATCTAAGAAATAATGATAAAATCCCCATCTGCTCTCTTTTCGAAATAATGATGCTTTTGCCATCATTTCAGCACAATCTAAAATACTATAAATCTCTAAGGCACGCCCAAGTTCATGAGGATCTTTTGCCCCTAATAGATTCATATCAACCTTTCGAAAATGAGCAATTTTCTCGAGAGCTATTTCCAGTTTTACCGTTGTTTTTGGCGGCATCATATATTGTGTGACAATACGACGGATTTTGTATTCAACTTGATGATGTGGTACACCGTTAGGATTTGAAAGCGGTTTAAGAATTCGCTCTTTTTCTTCGAAGATTTGTGATTCGTCCACCTCAAGCAAGCTTTGTTTTGCTGCAAAATTAGCGGCATTTATCCCGGAGATTTTCCCAAATGTAAGGGCCCCCAACAAATATTGATGTGGAACGCAAGCCATATCTCCTGCTGCATAAAGACCTTTCATCGAGGTTTCCGCTTCATGATTAACAAGGACACCGGCTGCACTATGTCCACTGCATAGGCCAATTTCTGAAAAATGAAGTTCGACCATATCTGTTCGATAATCATTTCCTCTTCCTGCGTGGAACGTACTTCTGCTAGGTCGTTCATTATTATGTAAAATGGATTCAATTTTACTTACTATTTCATCATCAAGATGGTTCATTTTTAAATAGAGCGGCCACTCTCCTTTATTAGCCAGCTTCCACATATTCATAATCAACTCGCCACTCCAATAGTCACATCCTGTTACTCGGTTCCCTTCTGCATTAGCTGTAAATCCACCATATGGTCCAGCGACATAGGCACAAGCAGGACCATTGTAATCCTTCATTGTTGGATTAATTTGATAGCATTCAATTCCTGTTAGTTCCACTCCGGCATGATATGCCATCGCATATCCTTCACCTGAATTGGTTGGATTTTCGTAAGTTCCATATAAATATCCACTGTCAGTAAGGCTCATTCGTCCGGCAGCACCAGCTGTGAGGACAACCGCTTTTGCTCTAACTACAATAAAGTCTCCTTTGAATACATCAAAACCTAAGGCACCAACTACTTGATTTCCTATGGTTAATAATCTAGTTACCATAACCCGGTTAACAACCTTAGCTCTCATTTTTTTAACTTTTTTAGCTAATATGAGTTTAAGGTCATTAGCCTTTGGCATTGGAAGAACATATTTTCCTTTTCGATGGACACGGTGGACAACATAATTACCTTGGTTGTCTTTTTCAAAGTCTACCCCCCACGAATCCAACTCTTTAACGATTTCGTAGCACTCACTCGCTTGTCGATAAACCGCTCTTTGGTCAATTATTCCATCATTAGAAGCTGTTATCTCTAGAGTATATTCCTCTGGGGTAGCATGACCTGGAATAATAGCATTATTTAAACCATCCATCCCCATAGAAATAGCACCACTTCTTCGAATATCTGCTTTATCTAGAATGAGGACATTCAAATCAGGATTTGTCTCTTTGGCTTTAATTGCTGCCATTGTCCCAGCTGTTCCCCCACCTACAATAAGAACATCTGTTACATATTCTCTTGTCTCCAATTGCTTTCATTCCCCTCTTTTTTTGCTTTGTTTTGTTCAGTTTTTATTTATAACCTCAACAAAAAAAGAGGCACCTATCTAAGAAATTAGATGAGTACCTCCGGTAGACCGGTCAGAACACAAACAAAACCAATGTATTTGGTTGGGATTAAAACTTTAGAATAAATTTACCATACCAATTAAAAGAAGACAATAACATGATTAGAAATAAAGACCAATGAGGAACAATGATGAAAATGAACAAAATTTACCATCTCGAATGGTCGCTCATTCCATTTAAATTTATTTGGAAAACCGATTTTTTATAAGTTTGATCATATTTATGATCCTTCAACTAAATTGATGAAAAATTTAGTAAAAAAAGAAGCCTAAGTAACCTCTAGGCTCCCTGAAATTTTTTTATTTGTCTAATACTGTTGATTTATATTTAATCTGTTCATTATTTTTCAGCATACTTACTCCAAGTCCTAAAAGACCACCGACAATAGCAGGAATAACCCATCCTAACCCTATATCATACATAGGAAGATAATGACTGAAAAATTTATTAATAATTGAAATGTTTAAAGCAGAATCATTTAGGATTTCATAAAAAGGAAGATAGTGACTAAAAAATTTATCGATTGGAATGAGTATACCAGAATCATTTATCCCGCTTACTAAACTTACAAAAAAGGTTAACAACATGCTTCCTTGATAAACTTCAGACTTTCCATTAAATAATGGATGAAAGAAAGTTAGGATTATCAGTACAATCGCTAATGGATAAATAATCGATAGTACAGGGACGGAAATAGAAATTAATTGAGTTAAACCGATATTAGCCACTATGGTACTGAAAACAGATAAACCAATTGCGAGTTTTTTATAAGATATGGCTGGCAATAATTTATGAAAATAGGCAGCACAAGAAGTAGTAAGTCCTACACTAGTCGTTAAGCAAGCTACGGTGATCATTAGTCCTAATAACACGCCGCCGTAACTTCCAAAATAATAGTTTGAAACTTTCGCTAATACTGCTCCTCCATTTTCTAAATGACCTAGTTTTCCTACGCTGGAAGCACCTATATAGGATAGAGCTGTATAAATAATTGCAAGGATAACAGCAGAAATTCCTATTGCCTTCACGCAAACTGTTATAATTTGTTTTTTTGTTTTAGCTCCTTTTTCTTTAATGGCATTAATAATAATAATTCCAAAAACAAACGATGCAAGAGCATCCATTGTTAGATATCCTTCTTGAAATCCATTAAAAAAGGAGTGAGTTGTATAATTGTCTGTCGGTGCTTGAAATTTCCCAATCGGATAAATGAATCCAACAACTACTAAGATACCAATGAATGTTAATTTTATCGGCGTTAAGATTTTTCCTACAATATCGACAATTTTCGCGGGGTTAAGCGAAAAAAAACACGTAATACTGAAAAAGGCGATTGTAAAAACAAGTAAAGCAATAGAACTAGAACCTTCTGATATGAACGGCTTTACCCCTATCTCAAAAGAAACACTTCCTGTTCGCGGCATAGCAAATAATGGTCCTATTGCTAAATATAGAACAGTAGTAAATACGACGCCAAAAATAGGATGGACACGACTTGCTAAGGATTGCAAATCTTCTTTACCAGAGAACCCAAATGCCAATACACCGAGTAACGGCAGACCAACACCTGTAAGTAAAAAGCCCATATTAGCTGACCAAATATTTGATCCTGCTGATTGACCCAGCATTGCAGGAAAAATTAAATTTCCTGCCCCAAAAAATAGAGCAAATAACATTAAACCAATTATGACTATAAAGGAAAAAGGTATTTTATTTTCCATATTAGAACCTCCAATAAATTAATCAATTACACCGATTGAAAAAATATAATTATCAGAAAAATCATCCTACAAATATATTTGTTATCATTTTCAACCGTAAAAGAAACTACAAACCTTTCTCCAGTCGTCGATTACCGAAGAAAGGTAGTGTAGCTTTTTAAAAAAGTCTATTTGACGGGGCTGATCACTGACGATTATAGTCCCTTTATTGATATATCATTTTTGCCATCCATAATTAAACCATGCTAAACCTATATAAATCAAGAGGGTAAACCAAAGTTCGTTCCAAACACTTTTTTTGAAAAGAATCTACACTCTCGAATATGAAACTGCTATATTGGTAAAATACTAACATACAAATTTGTGCAGCACACAAAATAAGTTAAATTACAAATTATTGGTATGATCATCCGTGATGCTAAATTATAGCCTAAAAGAAAAAAGGAAGTAATTCTCTCTAAAAAGAGAATTACTCCGTACATTTCTAGATCAAAACAAGTGACAGGGGTTTTTGCATCTTTACTATAAACCCCGATGGCTTATTTTCCTACTACCTTTCCCTCTTCCGCTTGATTCGTCTTCGTTTTCCGCAACTTATATATCGCAATCAGCAAAATAAACCAAACGGGCGTTACGAACAAGGCGACACGAGTATCTTCTGCAAGTGCCAGCACGACAAGAACGAATGCTAGGAAAGCAAGGATCAAGTAATTGGAAAATGGATAAAGCGGCAATTTAAATTTGTTCACTTTCGCTAGATCCGGTCTTGTTTTACGGTATTTCAAATGGCAGATGACCGTAATTCCCCAAATAAAGAGGAAACATACTGTAGAAATACTTGTAATCAGCGTAAATACTCCTTCTGGCATAACATAGTTCAAAACAACCGCAATGAGAATGACAACAGTTGAAAAGAACAATGCATTGGATGGCACTTTATGGGACGTAAGTTTTGTAAATGGTACAGGTGCATTTTTATCTTTGGCCAGTGAGAAGACCATCCGGCTTGTACTGAAAATGGCGCTGTTACATGCAGAAGCTGCGGATGTTAGAACGACAAAATTGACAATCCCAGCAGCTGCAGCGATACCAACCGCAACAAAGACTTGGACGAATGGGCTTTCCATTGGGTTGATGGCGCTCCACGGATAAATACTCATAATGACAATAAGTGCGCCGATATAGAAAATTAACACCCGAATAGGGATATTATTGATTGCTTTTGGAATAACTTTTTCCGGGTCTTCTGTTTCACCTGCTGTAAGTCCTACAAGTTCAATGCCAACGAACGCAAACACAACCATCTGGAATGAGAGGATAAATCCATTTATGCCATTTGGGAACATGCCTCCGTGACTCCATAGATTCGTGAAACTAGATGGGCCTGAGCTGGTAGAAAAACCTTTTATGATCATGAAAATACCGATAACAATTAGTGCCAGAATCGCGATAACCTTAATTAATGCGAACCAGAATTCCATTTCACCAAAAAGTTTTACGGTTGCAAGGTTCATAATTAACAAAATGACAAGCGCAATTAATCCTGGAATCCACTGTGGCAGATCAGGAAACCAAAATTGGGTATAGAGACCAACTGCTGTTATGTCGGCCATTGCAATTGAAATCCAGCAAAACCAGTAAGTCCATCCAGTGATAAACGCTGCCATGTTACCTAAATAGTCTTTAATAAAATCAACAAAAGAATTATATTTTAAATTGGTTAAGAGTAGTTCTCCAAGTGCGCGCATGATTAAAAAGCAAATTACTCCTGTAATCATGTAAGCAAATAAAATCGATGGTCCTGCTAAATGAATAGACTTTCCAGCACCAAGAAATAATCCAGTTCCGATTGCCCCGCCAATAGCGATTAGCTGTACGTGCCTATTTTTAAGGCCTCTCGACAATTTTTGTTCTTGCATATGATTTCCTTCTCTCTAATCTGTTTGCATTTTTTGCTGATCATAAATTTTTAATAATCAATTGATAGCAAATTAACATCTAGATAAGAGTTTAACATATTATCAGTTAATTCCACGGCAAAAAATTATTCCAATAAATTTTTTTGATACAAAATTTCAAGAAAGCGATTGCAAATAATGGCGTTATTACTTTGTCCATATATTCAATTTTGGGAAACGAACCGGTAGACTGAACATTTTTCTAATATATAATATTGCGCCAGTACTTTGTTTTTTTAATGCTTTTTCCTTTGAAAATACTGCCCTGATAGAGCTGTTTTCTGATGGTATTTATACAGCGATGATAACGAAACTTCAACCAGTACCAACGATTGCTATTATGGGAATTAGCCAGAGGGGCAATCAAAGTGACCGACTAGGAGCCGGTACAGCTTGAGGCGCAAAACAGCCGGTCGAACAAATCCGTTAGACCGGCTGTTTTCTGGCTAAGGGGGAAGTTTATTTCTTTTATTGTGGTAAAGATACCGTTACTTCAGGAAAGGGGGAAGACGGGCTGTCAAAAAGGGTGTCTGTTTTTCCTTTTAAATGTTTGTCAAAAAAGTCTAGTGTATATTTATTGATGATAGTGTGCGCATGACGTGGAGACATGTCACGATTCCATGAAAAAAATGGCGACAGCAAATACATGTCGGTCAAACTCAGATGGTCTATCTTGTCAATCATCACACTGTAACCACCGTTTTTGAGTAGATTGTTTTTGCGCATCGGAATTTCTTTCGATATAAAGTCAAAACCTTCACGGGTCAACCCCATTTGTTGCAACTCCTCATCGGTCGGTTCATCGGTGCTGTCAGTTTCTGGTGGTTTCACGTTCATCATGAGAAACGGCTGTTTAAGGCCGTCTTTCAAATCCCCTTTTCCGAACAGCGTTCCATCCATATTCATCCCCGCTTTAAACCGCGAATCCGCTAACAATTTCTGTGCAGCGGCCGCGCCGCCGAAGGAGTGGCCGAACATGCCCACACTCGCAAGATTGATTTTCCCGTTCAAAATGCCGTTCGGATCTTTAGCATTTAGCTGCTCCATTTTGTCCAGCACAAAGGTTGAATCTGGCACCCAGATATCGGAGATAAGTTGATCCCAACTATCCCAATCGGTCAAAGCTGGTACGTTGTCGCTCAATACAGCAAGCTCTCCGTTAGGAAACTCAGTCGCTAAAGAGTAATAAGAGTAGTCGATACAAGCCACGATATAACCATGACTGACTAGCTCCTCCACTTGTGACGTATTCGTATAGCGGCTTCCCGGAAAACCGTGTGCAAACAGAAGCAGCGGATAGTTCATCTGAGAGCCGGAAATTTTCGCATTAATTCTGGCGTGAGTGTTTACGTTGCCAAGATAGTCTATGAAGAAGCCAGGAACCCCGTACTTTTGTTGAACAGCCGTCTGCAAACCGGACAAGTCTGGAATGTTGGGTAATATCTTTTCATCCCCGGAAGGTTCTGCTGGATACCAAACCTGTACCATCAGCTGCCTTTTGTCAGAAGGATCTTCAGTCAGCTTTTCCTCCCTTTTATCATCTATCCAATGGTAACTTGCCGTTCCTATCAGGTAGGGACCACTTGGCTTAGCGATTTCAAAAACAGGCAGTAATATAGGAAGTCCAACCGCAATAACTACGTATAGCGATCCAAGGATAACAGCGATAACCTTTAAAGCGGGATGCAATAACCTGTTTGATTGGCTTCGGAACTGCATAGCAGACCGTAACAGCAAAAATAACGTTAGCGCATAAGAAGGCACCATCTGCCAGCGGTAATGCTCGACAACAAGCTGCAGAACTAAGAAAATCAGAGCTACTCCGCTCAATGCAAGGAGCAACTTTCTTGCTTTTCCCCTTTTCCATAGGAGTATGACAAGTGTCAGTACATTGAGGCTGAGTAATAAGATTTCAAGGGTTCTCATCGAACTTACAGCACTCTCCTTATACGTCTGATTATTTGGAACAGTTTCTTTACCACATGATATGTAATCTAGTTTTGAGAGAGGGATCACTGGTGAAGATCTTGCTATAAGAGGTCATTCAAAAAGCTTTTAAAACTGAAAAACATTTTAAATATATTACGTAAATATTAACTTCGAACTACAGTATTATAGACGGGGTGTAAATTTTATGTGAAGATGCATTTCCAACCGTGTATAGTTAAGCATATTGATTTTCCAAAATAAAATTCATCTATAAATTCGACCTGCCTATCTTCAACATGCAGAAAGAACGCAATTTCGTGCTGCAGAATTACTTCAGGGGATTATCAGGTTATACAGTAGAACAAAAAAGGCTGGCGTTAAGATAGGTATTTTTGCCCAACCCCTGTACCGTGTCAAACTTGAGTTAACGAATCAATCAAAAAAAGCTGCTGGATCTGAAGTCATTGCTTATGGAGAAGTAGAAGACGGAAAATACATTGAGCTTTTTGAAAAAAACTATATAAGCTTCCGATTTCTCAATCGCTTGCGAATTTAAAATAGACATCCGATTTAAATCGCTGCCTAATATTAATTGCAATTAATAAGAATCTCAAATCACCTCAAGAGAACCAGTATAACGGCAAAGAGCCTCACGTTTTATGAGGCCCTTTGCTGTTATACTGATAAACTAATTATTCGATTTTTTAATTATGCGGGATCTGTACATTAGGGCATCGTTTTTTCAACTCGTTGATAAACTTCATTTTATCTCTTGGTGAAATTTTTATACTACCATGAGATTCTCGTTGATAAAATAATTCAAGTCCCTTATCAGTTGATGAAATTTGATAACCTGTCAACTTATCTGACGTTGGAGCAACCTTTATTATACTTTGATAAGGGATTTTATTTTGAAATGGTCCACCTTTTATTAATAGATAATCTTCGTAAAAAACATACTTAATAGAAACTGCGTACCACCATAAAAAAATTGCTGAAATAATAAAGATTGTAGATATAATAATTAATGTTGTAAATGATGTTATGAAGGGAACCAGGAATATAAACCCCATTATCCAAATCAATAAGAAGATAAATGTTATAAAAAAAACATCAGGTTTTGAATGATAAACCATAAAGTTAATCCCCCCTCTTTTATAAAATTATACGATTATTTCAAAAAAAAAATTCTACTTAGATTATAAAGCATATTGCAGACGATTATAATTCATTAATTTACTTTTTTTAAAAATACAACTATTTTCATGAACAGAAAATAAAGTTGTAAGAATTTTAAGGGTATTAAGAGTATATTGTATGGGTTGTTTTATTAAAGCAATATAATAATTAGATAAATAAGACTATTTTGAAATTATCGACTTTACTCCATGATCTACTTCTGTTATTTTTGTTAGGTATGGGTAAAAATACCATCCACTCAAAAAATAGGAGATGGAGGAGAAATTTCTGATGGATTTATTGAAGAAAATGGTTGTTGTCGCTATGGCTTTAACGTTATTAGTCTCAGGATCGGCTAGCTCAATCTCTAATGCTAATGCCAAATCAACAGAGGAAAGTTCCCGCAGTGTTGAACAAATGAAATTTTGAACAAATGAATGGTACTGCTAGCAAAACAAAGGAAATAAAAAATCCCCAAAAGATTCAACACCTAACAGATATGTCTAAGAAAGCTATATCTAGCAAGCAAGTGATTTTAAATAATTCCGGTGCTGATTTAGTTTTTGACGATGCGAAATTCTTAGATATTAAAGAAAATAATGAGAAATACGCATCTGTCACAATCCCTATTGTAGGAGAACAATACAGTTTTATAAGTAATTTGACTTTTGTTTTTGATTCAGAAGACAACATTATAAGCTATTCAGAAACATTGATTACAAAAAGTGATAATAATAAGTTTGTTGTCACTACTTACTTCAATGGGAAATTAGTCCAAGAAAAAGTGACTGATATAGATTATATTAGTAACAGTAAACTTCAAAGAGAATTAAAATATATGCAAGATAAAGCTGGTGATGGTGTTCAAGCTCAAAAGAGTTTTAATGAAGTCGTTCTATGCATTTCTTTAGTCGCTTTAATAGATTTAACAGTAGCAAGATTAATTGCGGCAACTTGTATTGCGTCTTGCCCAGCTGTACCAGCAATTTGTGCTGCTTGCATTGGAGCAGTTGCAGTCGTAGGGGGGGCTAATATTCCTGCCATCATATCTTGTTTCAAATAACTTATAAAACTACTAAAGTTCAGAAGCGCAATGATAGTGTTAAAAGCATGCTGAAATGAACTCCCCCCCTCCTGTCAAGCAGACAGTGGAAATAATGATGAAATATCTTTCAACATGCGTTCTTTGTTCCTGCTTTGTTCCTTTTTAGGGTAGAAATGTTCCTTTTTTGATGCCGGTTTTGCGTATATGCAAGTAATCCACGAAAAGTAAGCGATTCCAATGTCGCGCGAACATACATACTATTTTGTATGTATGTTCGCAATTCCCGTCGGTTTGTTCCTTTGTTCCTCCTTTTTCTAAGAAAAGACTATATATAAAAAATATACATAGTACGTGTTACACATATAAAAGATTCCTCAAATAAACAAGGAACTAGGTGGTGTAGTTGGATCTCCGCCATCCATGAAATCAAAATCTCTTACGACTTCATAAGGAATGTCTTCTTTTTCATGACAATTCAAACAAACATAGCTGACGCTCTGCTTCTTGTTTAATGAGTTGATCTTTGTGTTGTTGTTTTTTCTCTTTTTCTTTCCTTTTTTGCGGTGCTTGGATACCGGTGAGATGAACAATCACCCTTTCTAAATAAGCTCTCGTTGTTGGACATAAGGATTGTGAAATCAGTGTCTTTATCGCTCTAATCACAGCCATTTACTCGAATCATAGATTGTGAGCTTTAAAGAAAATGAACTGTTATGAAAAAGTTGTTTTTTTTCCCTATGCGACAACAATACCTAGCTGCAATAATGTTGGGATTTACACATTATTCATCTCTGATGAGGTTAATTGCAGCTACCTTCTCATTTACCCACTCAATATACTCAACAAGCGAGCCATCCGGATGCCTTACAAACATGTTATAGCCAGTCGGAACTTCTTGAGGCTCCGAAAGGATAGTCGCTCCCTTCTTTACAAGTTCTTCTTTCCACTCATTGAGCGAATCAACAAGCAGTGCTAGCTTCATCTCTTTCACAGGCGCTATTGAACCTTCTGGGCCTGCAACCAGCAGAATCGAGCTCACTGTCGCTATCTCCATCCCAGCCTCGTGATACGAGAAGCGCAAATCGCTACGTTCCCCAAGCAATTGTTCATAAAAAGCAATGCTTTCCTCCAGCTGATTATTGCGTATAAAAACTGGGGTATATACTTTTAAAATGTTCATGTCTCTTCATCCTTTCTCACAATGAGATAAATCGTTACTTGTGTAAATCCCACCGGGGGCTCAAGAGTTTAACCCAAAGATACTACAAACTTCGTCAAGGCTGGTGAACCGCCTAGTGCTGAGCCGCATACTAGGGGTGAGAGGACGGGGGTAGCCGTTCTCTCCTACTCGATCAGACGATCAGAAATTTGGTGCCGAACCCTTTGCCTGCGTTCCGGGCAGCGGCCATCTTCTCTTTATCGGCGCCTTCGAGCACGACTACGTTTTCCGGGTAAAGCTTGCCGAGCAACGCCCATTCGAGAAGCGGATTGCCCGCGGTCGGGATCAGATGGGTGTCCTCTTCGTCCGTCACAAGCCCCTCTAGGCCAAGAATGTGCGACGGGTGATGCACACGGACCTGGAACGGGGATGTCGAATC
The DNA here is from genome assembly GCF_017832095.1 of Bacillus capparidis. NCBI lineage: Bacteria > Bacillati > Bacillota > Bacilli > Caryophanales > Bacillaceae > Bacillus > Bacillus capparidis. The sequence continues at coordinate 44,366 of NZ_JAFDST010000003.1, read as the reverse complement.
GGAAGCCGCCGCCGGACGATACATAAATCGATGTCCGCGGAACGCTTGGCCGAGATCAACCACATAGACGTCGCCATTGATCTGCAGCCGGTACTGTACGACGACACGATTCGACTGGCCAACCGGCACGAGCTGCGCTTCCCTGATATCCGAAGTCACCGGGAGCGGAACCTCTGTAAGGGCATTCACTGAGTCCCCGCCCGCTACACGGCTGCGAGGGGCCGCATAATAATCGGGGAACTCATAATCGAAGGCGACGAGGCTCGGGTCCCCGTCCGCCGTCCCATCCGGCACCAACAGCACCGGATGCCAGCGGAGCAAGTAGCGGGGAGCGCTCGCCAGCTCAGCTCCGAGGCTTCCAGGCAGCACCGTGCCAAGACGGTACTGAAAGCCGTATCCGACCCTATCCAGCTCCGGACTCAGCACGCTTTGGGCATATTGCACGATAGTCTTGTGCGTCATCTTTTTGCCGAGCAGCTTGGCGAGAAACTCCGAACGTGACCGCTCGACGAACCGCAATCCTTTGCCATGACTCTCCTCGACCTCGATCGGCACTTCTTCCCAATTGTCGAAGGGGAGGAGCGCGTCCCGCAGCAGAATGATCTGGTGCAAGTATTCGTTGAACAGCTGCATGACTCCCGGCCCGCCCGCTGGTCCCATCAGCAAAGAGGAGACCTTGTGCGTCCATAGATGATTGTCACAGTGGCTTCTGAAGCTCAGGCTGCGGAGCGTGGAATTTCCGAATGCTTCGGCTGCCCGCTTTTGTGAATTGAATACCCGCGCCCAGCGGACCAAGCCCTCGCCTATCAGTTGCGCCTGCCGAGACAGCTCCTCCCCTGCCCGGTTATGCTGCGCCATCTCGCCGAGCGGCAAATCGGACTCCCGGCCGGTAATTGCGAGGTTTGCCTCCAGATTGGCGAGCAGCGCCTCAGCATCCGCCGCCCCGCCGAGCTGCACGAGTACGGCCTCCAGCAGTGCGTCCAACTCCCGTACGATATCCTGAGCGCGGTATACGCCGCTCGGGAGATTCCAGTCGTAGCGCTCGTTCGGCTGCTTGGTCACGACGGTTTGCCCGGCTGTCGGGCGTACGTCGAGCTGCTTTCCCCATACGATTTCCCGCTTCCCGATGGCAAGACGATAATTTTTCATATTCGTTGTCTCTCCTTTTATTTTATTATTTTAATTTCAATACTTTCATATATATCGAAATATAGAACAAAAAATCAGTCCAATTGAAATGATTCAATCGGCTACATATCGCTTCAGAATATTCTCTTGAATATGATAAAAATGAAAAGTTCCTTCTTTTCGCGACAATTCAAGCAACCCGCAGTCCGTTAATTGTTTAAGATGGTGAGAGAGAGTTGATCCTTTCGAAAGATTCAGATGCGCCCCAATTTCAGTACAGCTTAATTCCCTATGTTTGCTCAAAAGCTGCACAATCTTCAGCCGAGTCGGTTCACCTAACGCCTTATACACCTTCACAGCCTCTTTTACAGAAAGAGTTTCTTCTGACATTAAGTTGCCTCCTTTTATAATTCTATATTTATAGAAATATTAATCTATAGGGAAGGAAATGTCAATTTCCGAAATTTGAGTCTCCTCAATACCTTTTTTCTACCTGCTCTCATCGTCCTCTAATCTGGAAATAACGCTTATTTTATCCTCCTCTGTCCTCTTAATAAACAAAAAGGGAATCAAAAATCGATTCCCTTTCTTACTCTTTTGCTCCGCAGAAATTACCAAATTCTATTTCTTAAGCTTCTTCAAATGTTTCTTCGTTGAATCCTAATGTTTCTGCCGAATTCTCCATCATTTCATCACAAATAATTTAGATCGTTGTAGAAACCTGTAACTTCTAGGCTTCCTTAAACATTTAATCATCTGTCTAATACAAATTAATATTTGATCAAGGGTTAGACTAAATTCCTTGGAATCTTCTCAAGAAGATTTAAGTTTGGTTTTTATAAGAAAGTTTGCATCTTCTGACTTTCGTAAGCGAAATAAGAACTTTTAATAATCTTTAAAGATTCCCACTTCATAACGATGTTAGCCTCTTTAATTGCTTTGCCTTTTCTTTCGTTCGTTAATTATAGTTGGTATAATTAAAAATAAAGCGTATGCAAAAGTCATCCAAGCTGTAAAAGCAATAACCTGCGAATCATCCAGTTTTGGGAAAATAACATGGTGGTTAGATATAGAGAATGTATCTAATGTTAAGCCAACAATAGTACCAATTAAGCCAAACTTAAGTGCTGCGTTCTCAGATTTATCAAATATTAAGCAAACATATGTAACACCTGACAACAAGATTCCCGTTCCAATTAATAAGAATACAATACTAATAGTAAATCCACTGGTACCAGGACTATAGAGAACACGCTCTCCAATAAGTACGAAAAATATTGTTGCAAAAAACCAGACAATGACACCCCATAATGCTGTATACAAATAATTTTTCATTAGCTCTTATCCTCATTTAGCAGTTTACTAAGTCCTATAAGTAACTGTTCGAGTTCTTCATAAGTTTTTTCTACTGAAAACTCTTTCGATAATAAAGCCTGTAAAGCCAGACCATCCACAATTGCATTTAAAAATACTCCCCATGTTCCTAGTGAAACACCTTCTATAGGTGATTCAGACCATAGTTTCGATAAATGATCCGTTAGAGCATTATTTTCTTTTATCATAATATCTTCAAGCTGCTCTCTTATTTTTTCATTATTAAAACCTGACACTATTAACATTAAGAACAATTTATGAAAAAATGAATCATAAGAACAACGGCTTTTTGCTGACTCTATTGCCTTTCTTATAAGATTTTCGTTACATTGTGATACTTCATTCCAAGAATGATTACAAATATCATTTACGATATCTGCAAACAATTGTTCTTTTGTTCGGAAATGATAATAAATAGTACCTTGTGTCACTCCTGCCATTTCTGCAACTGCCCTCAAAGTAAACTTTTCAATTCCTTTCTCAACTAAACACTCCTTTGCAAATTGAATTAAATCATTTTTATTAACAACATTTGGCTTCGCCATTTTTTCACCACCGATTTAGTTATTCAACTAACTAACTTCATTCTTTTAAAATTTTACCACTTGCTCCATTAAAAAGCTACGAATATATTTCAACGTTTCACTAGCGAATAAATGCTATTTCTTTATTTTCAAACAGCGTCGTTTAATCAAAACGTTAGACAAACCTATGTTTTACGGCAAATTAAAAAAATCCATTTTGAAAAAAATTGATCAAAATGGATTAGATTTAAGTAGTTTGATCATTTTCCTGTGTAGCCAGCATCCAATTGAGAAACAAAAATTGTGCCAAAAAAACCTTGAATGGACATAACATAGAGACGGGATGACCCAACTTGACCAGGCTAGGCACTAACCAAACACCATCCTTCCTTCAAGAAAGTACCTTGCCGGGGAAAACACGCATCACGCTGTTGAATTGCTCCGGCCTCTGCAGCGGCGCGAAATGGCTCACTCCAAGCAGGAGGATCAATTCCCGCGAATGCTACTAGTAAGATATTCGGCATGTTCTCATCATGCTCGCTTTGTACGATTGCGACGGGCACCTGGTAATCAGCCAAATCACGCTGAGAATAGTTGGGTTGTGTCCTCATCATCTGGCCGACAGCTTCGGCAAATGCCTTTAATTGGTTCGGCGTGGCCGACAGATAGGCATAGTCCTTGGCGTGCCGGTCCAAACACCTGTCGAGGGTACTACTCTGCCCTTCGCACAAATAAAAAGACGACTTTTTGTCGTCTTCAATATTTGTTGCTATTGATTAATCATTTTCATTAGCTAATTCTCTTATATATGAAATTTAAGTTTGAGATACCTACATACACTTAGTATCAAGTATATAAGTTGTAGAGTTGGTTTTTGTTATTTACGTTTTATAATATAAACAGCAGTAATCGCTAAGTAGATTATTAAGGTAATAAAGGTAATGATTATTTTTGTTGTGATAATAACACCGGCCAATATTAATAATAAGGAAATAATAGCTATAAGTGTAGTTATTGGGAATTTTCTTTTTTCAATACTATTTTGCTGCATACATGATTTAAAATGAGCCGAAGCAATGATTAACCAAATGAAAAGGACGGTATAACCTAATGAACCCATTAAATAATTAAACGTATTTTCTCCTGCAATAATAGAAATTAGTACACCGATATATAACGAAGAAGTACATAGTAAAATTGCATAAGTTGGTACTTTTTTTATAGATAACTTACTGAATATCTTTGCAATACTGCCATCTATTGCTTGTGTGTAAATAACTCGAGACGATGCATACAATCCAGAATTCATGGATGAAACTAGTGCTAATAAAATAACACCATTCATGATATCAGCAGCGTAAGGAATACCTAACAAATCAAAGACAGTAACAAAAGGGCTTTCTGTTGCATTATTTACCTGATTCCAAGGAATAAGGCTGACAATGATGAAGAATGGCAGTAGATAGAAAGCAACGATACGTGTTAATGTACCACGAGTAGCTTTTGGTATAACCTTTTCGGGGTTTTTCGTTTCTCCTAATGTAACCCCAATTAGCTCTGTCCCACCATAAGAATAAATAACGACTAACATCGCAATAACTAAACCGTCTATTCCATTAGGAAAAAAACCACCATGTCTTGTTAAATTAGATAAACCAACCGCTTGATGGTTACTAGTAGTCACAAACATTAAAAATAAACCTGCCATAATAAAAATAATAATTACACTGATTTTAAGAAAAGCAAGCCAATACTCTGTTTCTGCAAATATTTTTACTGATAATAAATTTACAATAGTCACTGCAATCGAAATAATTAAAGCCAGTGCCCAAATAGGATACTGTGGAAACCAATATTGTAAAAACATAGCAGAAACTATAGCTTCTGCAGCAATGTTTAATACCCACATTTTCCAATAAATCCAGTCTAAGAAATAAGCTGGGTACGAGCCAATGGCGGGTTCGATAAGATCATGAAACGTTCTTGCTTGCTTATTCTTAATCGTCATATCAGCTAGTCCTTGCATAATGAACAGTAAGATCATACCTCCTATAAGATAAGCAATTAATACAGCTGGACCAGCCATGTCGACTGCTACACTACTTCCTTTAAATAAACCTGCTCCGATTGCACCGCCTAACGCCATCATCATAATATGCCGTGTTGTCATTGAACGTTTTAATGATATACTTTCTTTTTTACTCAATTTTTTCTCCCTCCATAAAAAAAACTCATCGTCTCTTGTCTTATATAAATATATAAGACAAGAGACGATGAGTTTTGACTACCGCGGTACCACTCTTATTAATTCTAACATGAGAATTCTGCTTTGCTAGTACATGTAATTATACTAATACCTTGTAACGAAGGTCAATCGTTAAATTAGTAAAAGATAAGGAAAACAACCAATTTTATGTATCTTTTACTAATTTACCACTCCTGGACAAGTTCAAAGTGTCATTGGACTACGTTTCACCACCCCGCAGCTCTCTATACCTAATGAATCAATCTTTTACTACTTCCACTCAACGCGTATTAATTATTATATTAAGAGTATAAGTAACCTCTTTAGGCTTGTCAATATAAAATTGATAGATAAAGTGCGAGACGTTTCTGTAGCTTTGAAATAAAGATTGATTAAAAACACCTCACAAACCCATATTTTTCGTTAAATTAAAGGAATCCATTTTGAAAAAAGATTGATCAAAATGGATTCTTCTCCAAGAGATTTCAATTTGGTTTTTATAAAAAAGTTCGATCTTTTTCTGTTTTATACTGTTCTATTAAAGCGCCTTTTTGTTTAATAATGATTGACACCTGTTGGGCCGATATATAAGTGATCATCATCTTATATAGGGGTACCATCAGGAAAATGCGGATTTACAACGATAAGGAAATTCCTATACCAAAAATCCCAACTTCTCCGTAAATTTATAGAGAAATTGGGCTTTTCCATTACTTCATTAAAGCGCCCGATCGTGGAAATTATTATTCAATATAGCTATTAAGAAAGAAAATATAAAAAACCCCCTTTAGATAATCATATCTAAAGGGGTAAAACATCGCGACTTTATTTTAAATCTACAATACCTCATAACGGTTATCCAATACTTCCCTCTTACTCCACCGTAACACTCTTAGCCAAATTCCGCGGCTTATCAACATCACAACCGCGATGAAGCGATGCATAATAAGCAATCAGCTGTAAAGGAACAACGGACGCCAGAGCGGATAGAGCCGGATGAGCAGCAGGAAGTACAAATTGGTCATCTGCTTCTTCTAAGCCTTTCAGCGAGATGATGCATGGGTTTGCTCCACGTGCTGCAACCTCTTTAACGTTTCCGCGGATACTAAGGTTCACATGCTCTTGCGTTGCTAGGGCGAATACAGGTGTACCATCCTCAATCAACGCGATTGTGCCGTGCTTTAGTTCTCCGCCAGCAAAGCCTTCTGCCTGAATATAAGAGATTTCTTTCAGCTTCAGCGCACCTTCTAAGCAGACGTAGTAATCGAGTCCGCGGCCGATGAAGAAGGCGTTGCGGGTAACAGTTAGGTAGTCGCGCGCGATCATTTCCATTTCGTCTTTTTGGTCGCAGAGGGCTTCCATCGCGTTGGCGACGATGCCAAGCTCATGAGCTAGGTCAAAGCTCAGTTCCTTATCCCGCTTTCCGGCTGCGATCGCAGCTAGAATTCCGAGTACTGCGATTTGGGCTGTGTAGGCTTTCGTTGATGCGACGGCGATTTCAGGGCCTGCGTGCAGAAGCAGGGTGTAGTCGGCTTCGCGGGACAACGTAGAGCCTGGTACGTTCGTGATTGTTAATGCTTTATGGCCGAGCTTATTGGTCTGTACCAAGACGGAACGGCTGTCCGCTGTCTCTCCGCTTTGAGAAAGGAATATAAACAACGGTTTTTCTGAAAGCAATGGCATGTTGTAGGAGAACTCACTTGATACGTAAACCTCTGTCGGCACGCCTGCCCACGTTTCAAGGAATTGCTTTCCGACAAGTCCTGCGTGGTAGCTTGTTCCGCATGCGACGATGTAAATGCGGTCCGCCTCTGCGACAGCATCGGCGACGTCGCCAGGAACGTCAAGCTTGCCGTTTTCATCCTGGTACGTTTGTACAATCTTTCTGATGACGAGCGGCTGCTCATCGATTTCCTTCAACATGTAGTGAGGGTACGTGCCTTTTTCAATGTCGCCGGCGTCAAGCTCAGCGATGTATGAGGCACGAGTCATGACGTCGCCGGAAAGGTTTTTAATGACAACCTTTTTGTCGGTAACGATGACCATTTCTTTATCCATTAATTCCACATACTCATTAGTTACTTGAAGCATGGCCATTGCATCGGATGCGACAACGTTAAATGTGTCTCCAAGGCCGACGAGCAGCGGACTTTTGTTTTTTGCGACGTAGATGGTTTCTTTGTTTTCAGCATCAAAGAGGGCAATAGCGTAAGAGCCTTTTAAAAGTCCCAGCGTTTTGCGGAACGCTTCTTCGACTTCAAGGCCGCTTTCGACGAATTGCTCGATGACCTGAACGACCACCTCTGTATCTGTATCACTTTTTAATGTGACGTCTTGTAAATAATCACGGGTCAGTTGAACATAGTTCTCGATGACACCGTTATGAACCAGCGTGAACCGGCCTGAAGCGCTTTGATGAGGGTGAGCGTTCAAATGGCTTGGCTCCCCGTGGGTTGCCCAGCGGGTATGTCCGATTCCAATTGTAGAAGCTACTTTGCCATCAACAACCTCGCGCAAATCAGCAATACGGCCTTTTTCTTTGAAAACATGGACGCCTTCATCGTTCATGATGGCAATCCCTGCAGAATCATAGCCTCTGTATTCTAACTTTTCTAGGCCTTTAAGCAAAATTTCCTTTGTATCACGCTGTCCAATATATCCTACAATACCACACATATGTTTTCTTCCTCCAAGTCCTGAGAAGGGGAGAAGAAAATCCTTTTTTGGAAGGGACTTTTCTTCGTCCCCTCCTACATGTTTTTTTATTTGTAGTCAGATCATGCAATTTCCCTTTGTTCAAAGAGTCGCCTCTTTGGTTTAAAGAAATTCTTTTCGGCTGTGATCTGAAATCAGCCGGGAGGCATCCGCCGAATACTTCGATAAACCTCCATCCTCGTCAACTAAGCTCTTGTCCGTCTGCTTAGTTCGGGCGCTATAATTATGAAATTACCTTACTCCCCTCCTTACTTCCAAATATAGAGACAAGACAAATTGATTTTACTACAGGGGAAAATGCACGTCAATCAAAGATGTATGAAAATGATTGGCTATGGAGGCTCTTCCGCGGCTATTGCACAAGGGCGAATCCGCCGCAGAGCGCCAAAGCCAACCAATTACTCACCTTAGTATCTTAAAACCGCATTCCCTACATATTATGTAAAATCTTCTTGCCCGGTACTCGTTTTTCATAAATTGGTCGTATGTCAAACAAAAATAGTTACACTTTAGTTATTATTCTGCACCCATTTCTTTTTTAACCACATTGACAATACGGTGGACATATTTCTCGCACAGCTCTTTTGTCCGGGCTTCAGCCATCACGCGGACAAGAGGTTCTGTACCTGATGGACGTACCAAAATTCTGCCGTCACCATTCATTTCAGCTTCTACCTCTCCAATGACAGCTTTCACTTTTTCATTTTCTTCGACCTTGTATTTATCAGTTACTTTGACATTGACTAACAGCTGAGGGAACTTCCGCATTTCAGCAGCAAGCTCTGACAATGGCTTTCCAGACAGCTTCATTGCGTTTAGGAGCATAATTGCCGATAACAATCCATCTCCAGTCGTATTGTTGTCCAGGAAGATGATGTGTCCTGACTGTTCGCCCCCGAGACTGTATCCTTGTTTTTTCATTGCTTCTACGACATAGCGGTCGCCAACCGCGGTTTGAACACTTTTAATCCCCTCGGCTTCAAGGCCCTTATAAAAGCCGAGATTGCTCATTACCGTACTGACAATCGTATCTTCTTTTAAACGTCCCTCTTGCTTTAAATATTTTGCGCAAATGAACATAATTTGGTCGCCATCGATAATATTTCCTTTTTCATCAACGGCAATTAACCGGTCGCCGTCACCGTCAAAAGCAAGACCGACATCGGCTTCTTTTTCGACGACAAAATCAGCCAGCGTTTCAGGATGAGTAGAGCCTACCCCGTCATTAATATTTAAGCCGTTCGGATTCGTGCCGATCGACGAAACATCCGCGTCTAAATCGGCATAAAGATGCGTGGCGAGTGATGTCGTTGCGCCGTTTGCACAATCAATCGCGATGTGAAGGCCGGTGAAATCGTCATCTGCCGTTTGTTTAAGGAATTGGAGGTATTTTTGTCCTCCTTCGAAATAGTCGTTGACAAGCCCTAGATCGGCTCCAACTGGCCGCGGCAAGGAATCCGTTTCCTGATCCATTAAATGCTCAATCTCAAGCTCTTGTTCATCCGAAAGCTTAAAACCGTCAGAACCAAAAAACTTGATACCGTTGTCTTGAACAGGGTTATGGGACGCTGAGATCATGACTCCTGCTTCAGCGTCCATTGCCTTTGTCAAATAAGAAACACCCGGTGTGGAAATAACGCCAAGACGCATGACCTCGGCACCGATGGAAAGAAGACCTGCTACCAAGGCTCCTTCCAGCATATGCCCTGAAATGCGAGTGTCACGTCCGATTAAAATTTTCGGCCGCTCTTTGTCCTTTGTCAGTACATAGCCGCCGAATCTACCAATTTTAAATGCGAGTTCGGGTGTAAGCTCGCTGTTGGCGACACCCCTGACTCCATCTGTTCCAAAATACTTGCCCATTCTAACAATCGCTCCTTTTTTTACCGCTGATGATTAGGTATTTGAAGTATCGGGTTTTTCCGAATCTATATCCTGTTTTTTGTCCGGCTCTGTATTTGTTTTTGAATCTGGATTCGAACCATCATCTGTGTTTTTATTTGTTTCGTCTTTGTTTTCGTCTTTGTTTTCTTCTTCGTTTTCGGATTCTTTCGATGTAATCTTCACTTTTGCACGTTCCTTTGGCATGGTCCACGTAATGTTCTGCGGACCGTTCACTTCAATGTTCACGTCATGCTCGCCCTCGTTTAAGTTTGATACATCCACATAAAGTTCAATGTCAGAAGGCTGCAATTGATCAATCTCTTCTGTTGAGCCCTTTGCCAAGAGACTCAATTGGCTCGTGTCAGGATCCAAAAATTCTAGGTTCTGGTCATTTTTCAGCCCCACAGGCTTGATTGATACATTGTTCAGTTCTTTTTCCTTCTCTTTCTCAACTTTTACATTGAGTTTGACCTTGTCAGGAGATGCACTTTTCACTCCATCTGGAAGCGGGATGTCTACCTCTTGCACCGTATTATCTTTAATTTTGCTCAGGTCGAGGTCGACTCCATCAATAAATTCAATGGAATCAAGAACATCCTGGGGTCCGTAGATCGTTACTTCAGACGGATTTGTTTCAACGCTTGAAATACTGGTGCCTTCAGGAAGTTTCCCGGTACGATTGATCTTAAGCGGGACTTTTTTGCTCGGGCTGGTCACAGGGACAGTGATGTCGACAACAGCAGGCTCCACGTCAACAGGAAGAATATTTCCGTCACTGTCATAGACAGTCACTTTCGTTTGTTTTTCTAACGTCTTGTCTACTCCTTCCAGATCAACGCCTGCTTTAATTACTGAAATATTGTCGATCACTTCCTTGGCTCCAGTCACCTTCACGTTTTTTGGACTGACTATCGGTTGTTCAGGTGTATAGCCACCTGCCATCTTGTTTTGATTAAAGAAATCAACCTCGACCGGAAAATTCTCTGTCGTTTTTTCCTGGATCGTTACAGTAGTAACAGACGGATTAATCGATACGTCAAGATCTTCATTTACGTTTCTCGCTTTTAACACGACACGATGCGAGCCAGTGGACAAGCCTTCTAAATCTGCATAAATTTCAAAGTCTTTCGTTTGTCTTGCGGTAGTTACAGCACTCGTCGATCCCTTTAATGTGACATTCACAGTCTGCGGAACACCGGTTACCACCAGGTTTTCCTCATCAAAGTACGTATTGACTGGTATATTCGTAAGCGTTGCTTCTTCCGTTGTTGGCTGCTCTTCTTGGAACAATTGCTCGCCGGGTTTTTTAAAATCCGGCTGCTTCTCAATGCTGACAGATATAAATAGCATAATCGCAAGAAGCAGTGCAATAATTCTCACTGCCCACGGGGTATTCAAAAACTTATCCATTCTTTTTCCCCCTCCAGTTCCATAGGTTCGAAGAAGAATTTTTTTCCTTGCGAAATTCTGCCGAAAGCATTTCCTTTAGCGCTTCTTCCGAAATATCCCGATGAAGGTCGCTGTTTTTGGCCAAGGAAATCGCACCCGTTTCCTCAGAGACAATCACGGTAAGGCTGTCAGTTACTTCGCTTATGCCAATTCCCGCTCTATGCCTCGTTCCCAAGTCTTTCGAGATAAACGGGCTCTCCGACAATGGCAAATAACAAGCAGCTGCAGCCACCTCGTTCTTTTTAATAATTACAGCTCCGTCATGAAGCGGAGTATTCGGAATAAAAATATTAATGAGAAGCTCAGAGCTTACCTTCGCATCGAGTGGAATGCCGGTTTCTATGTAATCGCTCATCCCTGTCTCTCTTTCAATCGTCATTAAAGCGCCGATACGACGCTTTGCCATATATCTGACGGACTTTGTAATCGCATCAATGGTATGCTGCTGTTCCTCTTCTTCAGGAGCGGCACTCCTTGAGAAAAGCCGGCCGCGGCCGATCTGCTCGAGCGCTCTCCTCAGCTCCGGCTGGAAGATGATGATGATGGCTAAAACTCCCCATGTAATTGCCTGATCCATGATCCATTGCAGGGTGTTTAAGCCTAAATATTGACTGGCCATTCGAACGACGACAATGACAATAATCCCTTTTAAAAGCTGGACTGCTTTTGTGCCGCGAATGATAACCAACAATTTATATATCACATACCAAACAAGGAGAATATCAACGGCATTGCCGAGGTACTGAAAAAAAGGAATATCCTCAAGAGCCATGTCCTCGTCCTCCAAAAAAATTTTCACTTTTCTATATAAAACTTCGTCGCTTGCTTCTATTATGTGGCTATATTGCTTATATAACCACGTCATTATACCATAATTTCAAATCACAAGTGAAATGAACGCTGTAAGGCATAAAACAATAAAAAAACGGTTTAAAAGCTGGATTAGCTTATAAACCGTTTGAAGAAGCAAGGTTATTCAAATACACCTATCACATCGGAACCAATAGACTTGATCTTGTACCACAGCCATTCAAACATTTCATCAATGACTGTAATTTTGCCTGTTACCCGTCCGGCTGAAGCCGTGTACTGCTCACCATTTACGACAGTTACGCTGCCTTCCACCTTGCCTTCTATCCTGATGTTCCCATTTTTCACGACGACATCACCTTTGACCACTTCACCCTCAGGTACGATGACATTGTTATTTTCAACAATCAGATTCGACTGTCTGGATACGCTGAATGTCTGATCGTTTGACCAGCTGGAAAAAATGCTGGTTCCCATAAGTATCAGAAAAAAGGATGCAGCCACCACAAATGGGTGAGTTTGAAACCACCTTTGTACAGAAACCCTCCGTTTTTCTTTCGGAAGACGCTCCATGACGTTTGCAGTAAATCCTGCTGGAGCTTCTACATGAGAGGTACTCTGAACAAGGGCAATCGATTTTTCGAGTTCATAGAAATGCTGCTGGCAGCTCTTACATATAGACAAATGCTCTTTCAGTGTCCTCTCGTCTTCCGGGAGGATATCTCCATCCAGTTGTTCGTGCATAAGCAGAACAATGTGTTCGGGACAGTTCATTCAATCACCCCACTTATAAATCCCTAAGTTGTTTTCGTAAAGCCTCTCTGCCTCTGTGTATTCTTGTCTTCACCGTACCGACAGGAATATTCAAAATTTCGCTGATTTCAAGCAAAGAGAGCTCATCAATATACTTTAGAACGATCACCGCCCTGTACTTTTCCGGAAGCCTGAGGATTTTTTCCTGAATGGTTCCCTGCAGCTCCATGGAAATGACTTCCTCTTCAGGCAGCCTTCCTTCAGCTGCGATTTGGGAGTACATATTCAAACCATCCGTTCCTGCAACCTCAGCGTCCAAAAAATAATCAGGTTTCTTCTTACGAATACGGTCTATCGTCAGATTGGTTGCAATTCTGTAAAGCCAGCTTGAAAATTTCCGATTGATATCATAGCTTTCGATATTTACATAGGCTCTGATTAAGGCCTCTTGAGCAATATCTTCGGCTTCATGGGCGTTGCCGAGCATACGGTAACAAAGCTGATATATTTTGTCTTTATAAATATCAACAATGTCCGCATACGCATTGCGATCACCTTTTTTTACTTGTTTTATTCTTTTTTTGATCAATGTTTCCATAGTTTTTTTAACCTCTGCCTTCACCGATCTGTATGTATACGAATGACTTAGTCATAAGTTTCATTTTTTTATATAAATAAGTTTATCAAATTTTTGGCAGAGTTTTGCTGAAATTTACCTTAAAATTTCAGCTTTTCTATTATACGAAATTCAGTCTTTGAAATCGAGATACTTTTTTACCGTTATTGTGAATCCTTAATAATTAACCCAAGAGCCCTGGAAAAACCGACAGCTTGCTCCGGTGAAATAATGCACCCCGCTAAATTTTCAATCGAAACCATTAAATTTTCGAACGAGCATGTACTTAAATCGATCCCTTTCAACTTCGTTCCCGCAAAATTTGCCTGGTTCAGATCACATGCTTCAAAAGCCGCTTGCTTAAACTCCGATTCATAGAAATCCGCGTTGGCCAGCGAGCATGACTCATAACGCACGTGCTTCAGATTCGAAAAGCCGAACGATGCATACTTGGCATGGCATTCTTGAAATATCACGTTTCGCAGAGCGGCTTCTGAAAAATTAGTTCCTACCAGCTTGCAATTCTTCAACTCCACACGGTGCAATATCGCATGGCTGAAATCAACATTGGACAAGTCACAATGGTCAAATAATACATCGGTTAACTCTGCATATGGAAAGGCGGTCTCTGCAAATGAGGTGTTTTGAAAAACAACCTGTTCGAACGCCATTTTCTCCACATAGATGTTCGCAATTTCTGCATCTCTCATTTCGGCTTGATAGACATAGGATTCTTCATTTTCCAGATCGGCAGCCTTGAACCGATTGAAATCTGCGCGAATTTTCGGCTTGTCTATTTTCACTCTTTTCTTTTGGTTGTTTTGTGCCATCTTTATCTTATCCTTTCAACAAAGATAGGAAGTTTAATTTCAATTATATGAGATTTTCGAAAAGAATCATAAAATAATACAACCTTAGCTCATTTAACAGGCCAAGGTTGTATTAGTCTAATTATTTTCTTGGAATGATAGGAAGAACAATTGAAGAAGGATGCTCTTCATCATGCAAAATCGTTTGCTGGGCAGGTATGAGATCATTCTCTTCATCCTCACCAAAATCTTGTCCCGTATTCGGATTTCGATCCCAGCGCGGGAAATTGCTGCTGGTAATATCCACGCGGATGCGATGTCCCTTTTTAAAAAGATTGCTTGTAGACCATAGATCAATTTCATAGAGATAGGGTTTTCCAGGTTCGATCAAGCTTGGAGCTTCTCCCATTCCCCTATTCCGAAAACGGGCGCGAATGATACCATCCGTCAAATTAATAGCTGTGCCATCTGGATGGACATCTACTAATCGAGCGACAAAGTCGGTATCCGGAGCACTAGAAACCGCCCATAGCTTTACTTTTACCGGTCCGGTTACTTCTACAACTTGTTCTAATACGGGAGTCGTATAAACTAGCACATCCTCCCGGGATTCAATTTCCCTTTGATCAAATACACCGCCAGGAAAATCCGGCAGCATAAATATCGATCCTCCTTTCGTGGGTACTGGATTTATAGGATCATAGGTAAAATGATCGGGTTTTTCTTGAATAGGGGAAACCGTACTAAGAGTGCCGTCTCCCTGAAGAGTATTAGCACGTCCGCTGCTATGCAAATAGTATGTTGTATACTGGGTACGAGCCAGCGGCCATTCGTATTCATTACGCCAGACATTTTCACCCATTACAAACAATTTGATAGGGGCTTCGTTAGTAATACCAGTATCAATTCCTTTTAAAAAATGATCAAACCATCGCAAATGGATTCCGATCAAATCTATCGTTGTGGAATCAGCCGACTTTCCAAAATTGATTTCTCCAACTTGATGGCTATGATCTATATGCTGCCAAGGTCCAATGACTAATTTACTCTGGCGGGCTTCCGGACTGCCTCCGTTGTTACGCATTTGTACAAAATTATCAATCGTTCCCTGCAGGAAGATGTCATACCATCCAGCGATTTGGAGTGTAGGAACCGTAACGTGTTCATGTTTCCCCTTTAATAATAATGAATCAACATACTCTGGATCCACGTTTCTTTTAATGTGTTCAAGAATTGAAGGTGCCACTTTGTTTCTGGTAAAAGGAGCAAAATTTTTCAAAGGAAGTGATTTGATTTCTGTTTGTAGTTTTTCAATTTCTGATTGTAATTGATTTTCCGCGAGAGCTAATTCTTGCTGATCTGGATAAAGTCTTGGAAGCGTGTCTTCAAACATCCCTAATTGCCAATACGATAAAAAACCCAGCTCGAAAGCGCCCCCTCGGTACATATATCCGTCAAAAGGGTCACTCCAAGATAATGCAGGAGAAGCCGCCATTAAAGGATCCGGTTGTTGAAGCATCCCAGCCCATTGCGTAAAAGAGTAATACGATAGACCAAACATCCCTACTTTACCATTGCTATAAGGAAGGTTCGCAGCCCAATGGATGGTTTCATAACTATCGGAGGCTTCGTGGTTTGCAGTAAGAATAGGATCCCAATCTCCCTCTGAAGCAAAACGCCCTCTTGTATCTTGGATGATAACCACATACCCTTGCTGAACTGCACGTGGAATATCATTAAATATATAAAGTTCGTTGTCCTTTCCATAAGGCAAGCGAGTCAAAAGAACTGGCCAAGGACCTTTACTATTAGGACGGTATATATCAGCTCGCAACACCGTTCCATTTTTCATCTCAACTGGTATATTTACTTCTGTGATGATTTGATTTTCTAAATTAGTCATTTGATAAGCTCTCCTTTTACCAAAGTCTTCTTTTATCACAAAACATGCTGATTAATTTCAGCGTTCAGTTGTTCCAATTCCAAAGGATGCAAGAGCTAATACCTTTAGCGCAATTGGCCTAGACTGATTTTTTCTCAATCTCAACGTACATTTGATGGCACTTTCTCAATAGGAATTTGAACCTCCGCAATGTAAAAATCATGTTCTGGATGTAAAAACACTTCTCGACGAGGTTCATTTTCTTTGATTTGATATCCATTTTGCTCAATCCAAATCCCTAATTCAGCGCTGGCTGTGCAAGGGCTTGCAGGATGACAACGATGCAGCAGGGTTGCCGCCATCGGAGCCTCAGGCAGCTGCTGAACTTGAACTTCTGATTTCATTGATATTTGTTGCAGGGGATAGCAGACTTCTAAATCAACTTCCCCTTCACATTCTTCACAGCAATGCCAGAGGACAGTCTGAGGATATGAGGAAGAAAAGTTTTTCCCAAGATCACGATCCAGCTGTGCAAAAAGCTGAGGGATTTCTTGAATCGCTGCAGGTTTACGTAAAGAGGCGAAGTGTTGTGCTTCCAGCTTTTTTATAACAACCTCATGCTCCGCCTCAATACTCCCTTCTTTTTCAATTTGATACAGCCGCTCCTCAATCCGTTTTAAACGACCTAGTTCGTTTTCTAACAGAGTATGAATTTCGGCCTGTTTCAAACGGAACATCCCGCGAATTTGTTCGACTGGAATTTCTTCTTCTAATAACAGCCTGATTTGGTTTAGTGTAAACCCTAACTCTTTAAAAGCGAGAATACGATTTAATAGAAAAAGCTGATCAGCTGTATAGTATCGGTAGCCTGTATCAGAATCAATATAAGCCGGTTTTAACAGCTCAAGCTTGTCGTAATAACGAAGAGTTTTCACAGAAACCTGGCCAAGCTTGGAAAACTCACTGATTTTAAACATCGTTTCATCACCTTTCTTTGCAGCAGTCATTGCTTCTTATTTGGAATATACACCTTCCCGTACAGGGGAGAGTCAAGATGAATATAAACACATTTTAAATCGTAGAACGTGGAATTGTCTGTTTATAGATTCACGGATTAGCTTTCAGATAAAAAATGAACCGATTCTAGATGAAATGGCTCATTTTTTATCTGAAACTCGGAAGAATTTATAAACCACCTAATTCTGGGGCTTTTTTCTCTTAGCTTAAAATGGAGTCGGTTTCATTATAATAAGTACTTTTTCGCTTCTGTCGTCAGCTTGTTCAGTCACCCCTGGTACGGCTAATCTATATCGACAGTCTAAACCGCTAGAGGTTGATATGATCTTGCCCGAAAGCTTTTCTCTGAATCAAAAACAGGTGATTAAGGTCAATCTGACACAAGGCGGGGAAAAAGTAGATGCCGCTGATATTCAGTTTGAAATCTGGAAAAAGGATAGCAAGGATAATCCAGATGTAATAAATGCACGGAATGACGAGGAAGGACGTTTGCAGAAATAACATTTACCGAAGATGGCTTGTGAAAGCGGAGGTCCGCGCTCGGGATTCACATGTAATGCATACTAAACAAGTGATTGCCGGAAAGCTTTCCGAAGAGGAAATAAAATCACTGCAGCCAAAATCCGAACAACATCATGGCGAGCATAGCCATCATTAATTCTATCTTTAAATTCAACCATAGTTCATTGATTAATCTAAATAACCTAAATTTGAGAGAGCTATTAAATAATCATGAAACTTTTTCGAAAAATCGACTTATTGGAGAGCCCCAAAAAGACGCAAGTGAGTCTTAAAAATGTCCTTCATTTCTGTTCTGAAGGACAAAAGGTGCAAGTGAACCCAAGAAATGGCCTTCATCTGCGTTGTGAAGAACAAAATGACGCAAGAAAGCCAAAGATATGTCCTTAATCCGGGTGCTGAAGGACAAGAAAGACGCAAATGAGCCTTAAAAATGTCCTTCATCTCTGTTCTGAAGGACAAAATGGCGCAATAAGTCCATAGAAAATCAATTTTCACACCCATAATGTATATCACTCCGTAACTCTTCGTTAAACTTCATTTTCTATTAGAAAATCCGCGTGCCTACTTTCACCTTCACAATGGAAATCGTGATCTTAATTTCTCCGACAATCTCTCTTTAACTCGAAACATTCCTTTCCCCATTTTTATAAATAAATAGTAATGATAGAGCCCCTTTCACTCAAACGGTGGACAAACATCCTTACAAATTTAGACATGTCTTCATAATCTATCAGGTAACCTTTTAAAAGGAGGATAATTTATGTTTGGCTACTCTATGGTTCAAATGGTGCGAGCAAATGCCACTAAGCTGGATCGGCCCTTGCGGGAAAACGTATTGCAGCTTTACAGGCCACTTAAATGGACTCCTTGTTTCATGCATCGCCAATTTGAATATAGACTTTTACAATCGAAAAAAATTTCAGTCCTCATTGAATTTGAAAAAGACTGCCATAAAAACGGCTATCATACTATTAGTACAATTGTCGGCAGTCAAAAAGGCAATATGTTAAGACATAATTTTACACGCACCGGCTTCTGCAGTGCGGATTTGACTCCTCTAACTTTACAAAAGCTTCTTACAAACTGTCACGATATTCGAAAAATCTATTTAAATCGAAAAGTCAACACATTACTGGATGTAGGTGTTCAATCAAGCCATGCGAAGAAAGTCGTTCGAAATAATCAAACGTTAACAGGAAAAGGCGTAACGATCGCCGTTATCGATACCGGCATTCATCCGCATGCCGATTTAAAAGGAAGAATCAGGGGTTTTGTTGATTTTATCAGTCATAAAAAAGAGCCGTACGACGATAACGGGCATGGGACACATTGTGCCGGTGATGTTGCAGGAAACGGCGAGTCATCCTCAGGACAATATAAAGGACCTGCTCCTGAAGCGGATCTAATAGGCGTTAAAGTATTAAATAAAATGGGTTCCGGTTCACTGGAGACAATTATTCAAGGAATAGAATGGTGTATGGAATTTAATGAACAATACCCTGACGATCCAATTGATATTATTAGTATGTCTTTAGGTTCAGAAGCCCTCAACTATGAAAATGAACAAGAGGATCCAATGGTTAAAGCCGTTGAAGAAGCTTGGAATTCGGGAATCACCGTTTGTGTAGCGGCGGGAAACTCCGGTCCCGAACCAAAAACGATCAGCAGCCCGGGAATCAGCGGAAAAGTAATCACGGTCGGAGCCTTTGATGACAGGGACACTGAGGGGGCAGGCGATGATGGCGTTGCATCGTTTTCAAGCCGCGGCCCAACGATTTATGGAAAAAACAAACCCGATATTTTAGCTCCCGGCGTCAACATCATCTCGCTTCGCTCCCCTAATTCCTATTTAGATAAATTGCAAAAATCAGCCCGTGTTGGGACAGCCTATATGACGATGTCTGGAACATCCATGGCTACCCCGATTTGCGCAGGAATCGCAGCGCTCATTCTTCAACAAAAGCCGGATGCTGGTCCGAATGAAGTGAAAAGGCTTCTTATCGAAGGCGCAGCTCTCCCAGAGGGAATAGCAGATCCAAATGTATTTGGTGCAGGGTTTACTCATGCAGAGAACTCAATTCCTGCTGATTGATAGCAATATTATGGTAGAAAAAAACTCTGGCAGGAATAATTCCTGCCAGAGTTTTTTATTACATATACTGGGCTAGCTGGATTCGAACCAACGAATGACGGAGTCAAAGTCCGTTGCCTTACCGCTTGGCTATAGCCCAATGATGGTGGAGGGGGACGGATTCGAACCGCCGAACCCTGAGGGAGCGGATTTACAGTCCGCCGCGTTTAGCCACTTCGCTACCCCTCCATATTAAGGTCTTTAGCTATGCCGGCAAGAAAAATAATAGATCTTGCTGTAGTATTCAACTTGGGCTCGCCGTCCCAAATTTGGTACTTACAAATCAAACACAGCTTTTATAAGATAACACAAAACCTAAAGATTATTCAACTAAGATGGTGGAGGATGACGGGCTCGAACCGCCGACCCTCTGCTTGTAAGGCAGATGCTCTCCCAGCTGAGCTAATCCTCCAAAGAAATTCTTAGCGTTCCACAGTATGGTGACCCGTACGGGATTCGAACCCGTGTTACCGCCGTGAAAGGGCGGTGTCTTAACCGCTTGACCAACGGGCCATCGTTCGTGTTCTGTCGAATCTGACAAAAACCATTATAAACAGGTTTCTACTAGTTTGTAAAGAGAAAATTTATCATTTTATGATAAAAAAACAAAAAAACTTTCCCCATCATTGTAAAATGATAAAAACCCTGTTTCTATGCTGAACATAGCGATAATAGAACTCAAATTGAAATAAAATTTCAGAAAATACAAATAATTATTGAAATTTCATTTGAGTCTTCATATACTGAAAATACGAACAACTTAATCTGGTTGCAATTTGGGAGGATCCATATTAATGAAGGAAAACGATTTGCATTCTTTAACGACCGAATTACGTAATGATCGTTCAAGAAACATGAATCACTCCGATACGATGGAGATTTTGACAGTAATCAACAACGAAGACATGAAGGTCGCGGCAGCCGTTCAGAAGGTTCTTCCTGATGTAAAAAAAGCGGTTGATTTTGCAGTCGCATCACTTAAAAACGGCGGAAGGTTACTCTATATCGGTGCTGGTACGAGCGGACGTCTCGGTGTGTTAGACGCAGTAGAATGCCCTCCTACATTCAGCACCTCTTTTGAATCGGTTGTTGGAATTATCGCAGGAGGAGAAAAAGCATTTGTAAAAGCAGTGGAAGGTGCAGAGGACAAAGAAGAATTTGGTCAAGAAGACCTTATCAATATCAAGTTAAATAAAAAGGATACTGTCATCGGAATTGCAGCAAGCGGCCGAACCCCTTATGTTATCGGCGCGTTAAAATACGCCCGAAAAATCGGCGCCAAAACTGTCGCTCTTGCGAATAATAGCAACTCTTTAATTGGAAATGAGGCAGATCACCGCATTGAAGCAATCGTTGGTCCTGAAGTATTGACAGGATCAACAAGAATGAAGGCAGCAACCGCACAAAAAATGATTTTAAATATGATTTCCACCACAACAATGATCTGCTTGGGAAAGGTTTATGAAAATTTAATGGTCGATGTAAAAGTGAGCAATTACAAATTAAAGGAACGGGCAATTGGAATCATCAGTACCGTTACAGGCGCCAGTTACGAAACAGCAAAGGTAACCTTGGAAAAAGCAGATCTTCAAGTAAAACCCGCAATTGTAATGCTAAAAACCAACACGTCCTATGATGTCGCTAAAGAACTTCTCGCTATAACCGATGGATTTATTGAAAAAGCAATCACTTTACATGAACGAGGAGAATAACCAATGACAACCGGCGGACTAAAAATGATTCAACAGATGATGAGCAAGCTTCCTCAATCTGAAAGGAAGCTTGCCGCCTATATTTTAAAAAACCCGAGGGAGGTGATCAACAGCACTGTTCAGGAGGTCAGCTCCTCTGCTGAGACAAGCGGCGCCGCAGTGATTCGTCTCTGTAAATCTCTTGGACTGAATGGCTTTCAGGATTTGAAAATCAGAATTGCCGGCGACTTAAATAAACCTGCAGAACAGGGCTACAGAGATATTGAACCATCTGAATCACTCTATTCAATTGTAGAAAAAACGACGAGCAACAGTATCCAAGCGATTCGCGACACGGCAGAAATCGTTAACCACATCGAGATAAAACGAGCCATCGATCTTATTATCAATGCCAGCTATATTCATTTCTGCGGCATCGGCGCGTCCCACATTGTCGCGACAGATGCCCAACAAAAATTGTTGCGCATCAATAAACATGCAACTGCATTTACCGACATGCACCTTGCCGCAACACTCATTGCCAATGGCAATCCTAATGATGTAGTTTTCGGAATTTCTTTTTCCGGGGAAACACGGGAAACGATAGATATTCTAAGGCTGGCCAGAGAAAAGGGAGTAAACACAATCGGTTTGACATCTTTTGGACAAAATACTGTTTCTTCTCTATGCGACGTTTCACTTTATACCTCTCATTCTAATGAGGCACTGTTTCGAAGTGCCGCAACCTCTTCCCGTCTGGCACAGCTTTATATAATTGATATTTTATTTCTGGGAATTGCCGCAAAGCAGTATGACAAAACCATTCAGTATATTGACCGAACGAGAGACGCGATCAAATTTTTAGAGAAAAAGTGAATAAAGGGGGCTTTATCATGGATGAAGGAAGCAAATACAAAGTTTTGGCAGGTCAAATCCTTGAGAATATCGGCGGAAAACAAAACGTCGAGTCGTTTACTTACTGTATGACCCGCCTCCGGGTGACGCCAAAGGACGATCAGCTCGTTAACTCAGAAGCGATCAAACAGATCGATGGAGTTATCGGCGTTGTGAAAGCCGAAACCTTGCAGATCATTCTCGGAACAGGAATCGTAAACCGAGTCGCAGATGAGTTTGGAAAGCTCATCGGTTCCGCTGGTGATTTTGATTTAAAAGAAGCAGCCTCAAAAACGAAATCTGACATTAAAAAGAAAAACGCGACACCGTTTAAGCTCTTCCTTAGAAAAATCGCAAGCATCTTTATTCCTCTCATTCCGGCATTGGTCGCTTCCGGATTAATCAACGGGATTACTCAAGCCATTGTGCAGGCAGGTTGGCTATCAAAGGAATCCCAGCTCGCAATTATACTTTCAGTTATTGGAAAAGGGCTTTTTATGTATCTCGGCGTTTTAGTCGGAACGAACGCAGCCAAGGAATTCGGCGGCACCCCAGCTATGGGGGCATTGGCAGGTATATTGATTATTAATCCCGAGGTCGCCAACATCGTCCTTTTTGGCGAAAACCTGCTTCCCGGGCGAGGCGGACTGATCGGCGTGCTGCTTGCCGCGATCTTTATGGCTATTGTTGAAAAACAAGTGCGGCGCTTTATTCCTGAGTCCCTTGATATTATCGTCACGCCAACGATTGCCCTTCTGGTGACGGGGATTGTCACTTATGTCGTATTTATGCCAGTCGGCGGCTTTATTTCTGATGCGATAACATCAGGACTTCTCGCCGTATTGGATATTGGCGGTGTTGTTGCAGGTTTCATTCTGGGAGCAACCTTCCTTCCTCTTGTGGTCACCGGCCTGCACCAGGGTTTGACTCCCGTTCATTTGGAATTAATCAATGCCATTGGCGACGATCCTCTCCTCCCCATCCTGGCAATGGGTGGCGCCGGACAGGTTGGCGCGGCATTTGCCATCTATATGAAAACAAAGAAATCCCGCCTCAAAAAAGCCATTGGCGGCGGACTCCCTTCAGGATTACTTGGTATTGGCGAGCCACTCATATTCGGCGTTACCTTGCCGCTCGGCCGGCCTTTCTTAACCGCTTGCCTCGGGGCGGGTGTCGGCGGGGCTTTTCAAGCAGCTTTTCATGTCGCGACACATTCCGTCGGGGTGTCAGGGCTCCCTCTTATATTTCTCGTCAATCCGAATGAAGTAATTCTTTACGTGGTTGGCCTCCTCATTTCCTACGCCTTCGGATATCTTTTTACGTACTTGTTTGGATTTAAAGACGAAATGGCAGCAGAATTCGATTAATACCTAATAAGGAAATGAACAGGTCATACTAAAGACCTGTTCATTTTTGTCACATATGACTTCCTTACTGAATTCTATTTATTAAAGGATTTATCCTCCCTTCTGTTGAACACATTCATATTAGTAAAAAATTACTTCTCTATTCATTTCCTTGGCAACCATGTTCCCCGACACAACGTCTTTTTACAAATCATAATTGTTACTGACAAGGAGTGATACGAATGAAACGTTTCACTACAGGGAGCGTGTGCTTTCTGTTGATAATCTCGATCACTATGCCGGCATTCGCATCCAGATATAGCTTGACCAGCCTCAATCTGGATCTGACGCAGGAGGGGAATTCACCCATTTTGAAAAAATCAAAGCGGCCGGAAGAAACAGGATTTTCATCAGAAAAATTAAAAAAAGTCGATCAGCTGATTAAAAATGACATCAAAGATGGGTTCCCGGGTGCTACCATAGTCATCATCAAGGACGGGAAAATTGTCAAAAGCGACCAGTATGGTTATAAAAAGAAATACGAAGGTACCGAACTTTTAAAGCATCCTGCAAAAATGAAAAAGGATACTCTCTTTGATTTGGCCTCCAACACAAAGATGTATGCAACAAACTTTGCTCTCCAACGCTTGGTCAGTGAAGGGAAGCTTGATTTATATGAAAAGATTCAGCATTATCTTCCCGAATTTAAAGATAACGAAGATGATTCGATCAAAGGAAAAAATGACCTGAAAATTATTGACATTCTTCACCATTCTGCAGGATTCCCTGCAAGTATCCATTTTCACAACCCCGAAAGTGCAGGGGAGTTTTACTCACAGGATCGCGAGAAAACCCTCAGCCTTTTGCCAAAGATACCACTTATTTACGAGCCGGGTACAGAGCACATTTACAGCGACATCGACTATATGCTTCTTGGGCTCATTGTAGAAACAATTACCGGGAAACCAATGGATGAGTATTTGGAAAATGAATTTTATCAACCGCTCGGGCTAAAAAACACAATGTTTAATCCTTTACAAAAAGGCTATGAGGCAAAGGATTTTGCAGCTACTGAATTAATCGGAAACACGCGGGAAGGCATGTTTTATTTTCCTAACGTAAGAGCATATACACTGCAAGGCGAAGTACACGATGAAAAAGCTTTTTATTCCATGGACGGCATCTCAGGGCACGCAGGGCTTTTTTCTACGACTGAGGATCTGGCAGTCTTGCTGCAAACGATGCTGAATGGAGGCCGATATGGTAAGACCAAGCTCTTTGATCAGGAAACGATTGACCAATTCGTCCAACCTTCCGAAACAGATCCGACCTATGGGCTTGGCTGGAGACGAAACGGGTCCTCATCGATGGAATGGATGTTTGGCCCATATGCGAGTGAACATGCATACGGTCATACAGGCTGGACAGGAACAGTGACAATTATAGATCCTGAGTTCGATTTAGGAATTGTTCTACTAACCAATAAGAAACATTCACGCATCATTAATCCATTGGAAAACCCCAATCTTTTTGAGGGGGATGAGTTTGCAACCGGACAATACGGAGAAGTGGTTTCAGCGGTCTATGAAGCTTTAGAAAGACGGTAATTCCGTCTTTTCGCCTATTATTGTATAGACCACTATACCTATAAATAAGTTATTGCCAATAAACAAACAATAGCAGGAGAAATGGAGGAAAGAGCATGAAAGCAATAATGTGCGGCGTGTTGATTCTTTCGCTTGTATTTTTCGGCCAAGCCGGGACAGGAGCTGCAAGTGAACAGCTCCAAAATGCAAAAGACATTGTAAGCAGCATGACTCTCGAAGAAAAAATCGGGCAAATGTTAATGCCTGATTTTCGAAGCTGGAAAAAAGCAGGGGAAACATCGGCTTCAGGCTTAACGGAAATGAATGGCGAGGTTGCTGGGATTGTTGAAAAATATCATCTCGGAGGAGTCATCTTATTCGCTGAAAATGTCGTGGATACGGAGCAAACCGTCCGATTAACACACGGTTTTCAGCAGGCAAGCCCGGAAATTCCGTTACTCATGTCAATTGATCAAGAAGGCGGAATCGTAACAAGGCTGCAATCAGGTACGAACCTCCCTGGCAATATGGCGCTTGGGGCAACAAGAAATGAAAAACATGCCTATACGTCGGGGAAAATTATAGGCAAAGAGCTGCACTCATTAGGCCTGAATGTTAATTTCAGCCCGGTGCTTGATGTAAATAATAACCCCGGAAATCCAGTGATCGGCGTAAGATCCTACAGCTCTGAGCCCGGCCTTGTCGCAGGCCTTGGAATCGCGACAATGAAAGGACTACAGGATGAAAATATGTCAGTAACCGCAAAACATTTCCCGGGACATGGAGACACAGACACGGACAGCCACTATGGTCTGCCGCACGTTTCCCATGATGAAAAAAGGCTTCGCGAGGTCGAGCTTTACCCCTTTGAACAAGCGATAAATGCCGGTGTGGACGTAATAATGACGGCTCATGTCCAGTTCCCTGCCTTTGACGACACGACCTACATCAGCAAAAAAGACGGCCAGGAAATCATGGTTCCTGCGACTCTTTCCAAAAAGGTCATGACCGGTCTTCTCAGAGAAGAATTGGGATTTGACGGCTTGATTGTCACTGACGCATTAAATATGAAAGCTATCGCTGATAATTTTGGCCAGGAAGAAGCCGTCGTCATGGCTCTTCAAGCAGGTGTGGACATTGCTTTAATGCCTGCATCTGTCACCTCCCTCGAAGAGGAGTACCGTTTGGAAAACGTAGTCGAGACAGTAAAAGACGCTGTTTCAAACGGAAAGATCCCAATAGAACAAATCAACCAATCGGTCGAACGGATTCTCGCCTTAAAAATAGAGCGGGGCATCTATACTCCTGACACGTCTTCAATTGATGAAAAAGTTAACAACGCACTAGAAACGGTCGGCAGTAAAAAGCATCAGAAGCTGGAAAAGAAAATGGCAGAGGATGCCGTCACCGTTTTAAAAAATGAGGAGAAAACATTACCGTTCAAACCGAAGAAAAATGATCGCATTCTCATTCTTGCCCCGTTCGAGGACCAAGCAGAAGCAATGGAACGATCCATTCGCCAGATCAAAAAGCTAAGAAACTCGTCAATTGAAACGTATAGCTTCTCCGGACAAGTCGTAAACGATGAAGTCAAAGAGAAAATTGACCACGCCGATTACATTATCACGGGCTCTTATGTGATTCAAAATGATCCTGCCGTTCGGGACGGTGTCATCGATGACGTGATAGAGGATCCGAGCAAGTGGGCGACTGTTTTCCCTAGGGCTGCTATGAATTATGCCCAAGGACATGACAAGAAGTTTGTATTGATGAGCCTTAGAAACCCATACGACGCTGCAAATTTTGAGGAAGCAAAGGCTCTGATCGCCGTTTATGGATTTAAAGGCTATTCAAACGGCCGGTTCAGACAGCCGAACATCCCGGCAGGAATTGAGGCCATCTTCGGCAAATCTACGCCAAAAGGCAAGCTGCCGGTTGACATACCTTCGATCACAAATCCGGATGAAATATTATATGAGTACGGATATGGATTAAATCTCAAAAATGGAAAGCCGCTTGAATAAAGCAGGCATTGTAAATAGGGAGTATGAAGGGGGAAAGCAATTGAAAAAAACTGGAATTTCTCTAGTAACAGCTGTTTTTTTGGTCGGAGCATTGACCGGGACTAACGTATCAGCCGATCTCGAAACAGAAGGCAGGATGCACAAGGTAAAAACAGGAGTCGACATTCTGATAGCGGAAGAAAAGGATTTGCTGAAAGGGAAAAAGGTTGGACTTATTACCAATCCAACAGGTGTGAATGCAGACCTTACAAGCAGCGTCGATTTGTTACATGAGGAGTTTGAATTAACCGCTCTGTACGGGCCTGAACATGGAGTCCGCGGGGATGCCCAAGCAGGGGAATACGTTGATTTCTATATTGATGAAAAAACAGGACTGCCAGTGTATAGTCTTTACGGAAAAACAAGAAAGCCAACTCCGGAAATGCTGGAGAATGTCGAAGCACTCGTTTTTGATATTCAGGATATCGGCACAAGGTACTACACCTACATTTCAACCATGGCATATGCGATGGAAGCCGCCAAGGAAAATGATATTCCCTTTATCGTACTTGACCGCCCTAATCCGATTGGAGGAAAAAGCATAGATGGGCCCGTTCTTGAGACTGAGTTTTCATCCTTTATTGGACTTTATCCGATCCCTTTGCGCCATGGCATGACGGCTGGAGAGCTCGCTGCGCTCTTTAACGAAGAGTTTGGTATAGCTGCCGATCTTACAGTAGTGAAAATGAAAGGCTGGAGGCGTTCAATGAACTTTGACGACACGGGCCTTCCGTTTATCCTGCCCTCACCGAATATGCCAACGGTAAACAGTACTTTTGTTTATCCTGCAACAGGATTGATTGAAGGCACGAATCTTTCTGAAGGCAGAGGGACGACAAAGCCTTTTGAATTAATAGGAGCACCCTTTATAAACAGCACAGAGCTTGCCGAGCAATTAAACAACCTTTATTTGCCCGGTGTCCGATTCAGAGCAGCCTCCTTT
Organism: Bacillus capparidis; assembly: GCF_017832095.1. Taxonomy (NCBI): domain Bacteria; kingdom Bacillati; phylum Bacillota; class Bacilli; order Caryophanales; family Bacillaceae; genus Bacillus; species Bacillus capparidis. The sequence continues at coordinate 15,984 of NZ_JAFDST010000003.1, read as the reverse complement.
ACTCCGTCGTTCAGCAAGCACAGCGGTAAGCTAAGCCACGGAGTAGAGGTTTTTGTAACAGACCGGGACAAATTCAAACCGACCGAAACCGGGCTGCACATCATTAAAACCATACATGACCTATACCCTGACGACTTTAAATTCCTGGAAAACGGCCACTTTAATCTGCTAATGGGAAATGACTGGGTACAAGCAATGATTAAAAATGGCGCATCGGTTGAAGAAATTGTTAGTAACTATGAGAATGGTAAGAAAGACTTTATGAAAGTGCGTAAGAAGTACTTGCTTTACAATTAATGCATCGTTTCATGAGAGCTGTTTTTTGAGCTCTCTTTTTAAATGATCAGCCAATTCTATGCTGAACCTTCGCGAACAGGAACCGAAACAGGCTTATTTAAATATTTTCCGATTAAAAATCCATAAAATCCGGCGAGAACCTGCTGAAAAAGCATACTTGTAATCACGGGCACTGCCACAGGCGGAGGAAAGAAACCAACGGCAAGCACGGCTCCAACGCTAATATTTCTCATTCCGCCCGTGTAGATTAAAGAAATAATGACTTCTCTTGAATTTCGAAGCATCCTGCCTAATAACCAGGAGATTAAATAGCCTGAAAATGCCAAGATAAAGACGGTAAGAGCAGTCAACACGAACTTATAGTCTATGTGTTGAAAATATGGGGCAACGACCGAACTATTAATTGAAACAACAACAATTAATCCGAGCTTGGTAACCGGTGCAAGAAGCGTGCTTAAGCGCTTTGTTATTTTTGGGGCATATTGATTAAAGCCCATTCCCAAAAGAGAAGGAATCACAATCATTCCGAAAAGCCCTCTCATAATTCCCCAGACCTCCATATGAACCTGCTCTCCAACCAGTAAGGACAAGCTGAAAGGAACGATGAACGGAGAAAGAATCGTGTCGATTAAAATAATAGATAGTGTCAATCCAAGGTTCCCTTTATACATCGAAACCCAAATAACACTCGTAATGCCGGTTGGGATGATCATTCCCAGGATTAATCCAGTTATGGTATATGAATCTCCGTAAAAAAAGAGGTGGCCGGTACTCCAGGCAATAAGCGGCGCGATAATATGCAAGACAGCGATAACGATAATTAAAGGCAACGGATGCACAATCGCATGCTGAAATGATTTGAAGCTTGACCCTAAGCTTCCACCAAAAGTCATAAGGGCAAACACCCAAGGCACCAAAAAGGCTAAATACGAAAGATTGTCTGCAAGCAGTACGCCAGTAACGACACTAAGCGGCGTTAAAACAGGCATTACTTTTCCCAACGTGCGATTCAATTGTTGAAGCATACAAAAAACTCCTATTGATAATGAAAAGTCTTTTTAAATTTATTATACCAAAATTTAGAGATCCGAATGATACGAGAGAGGAAAAATTCGACCGAATGGGCGGAGAATAAGAAGTTGGAGAAAAAGGAATGGATAAACAAGCATGCTAAAAAGCCTTTTTTAGGCGTTTAAACTATAATTCTTTACAATTTGAACTGGAGCAACAGCAAGAATTCGTTCAGTGCGAAATGTTCGCATTTGATTTCTCGTATAACAAAAAGCTTTTACATGATCCTGCTCAATTTCAAAAACGTTAATCATTCTTTTGGAAAACTCGTTGCCTTTGTCATAAATGATCTCCACCGGCATGTTTTCTTTCATCGAACGCCTTAATAAAAAATCCATACTGTACTGTCGCTCCTTTCTTCATTTTTATCATAACACGAACAAACGTTCTTATCAATAACAGGTGGTTCAAAGACTGAATTCGATATGTTACAATTACCCATGTGTCATTTATTGTATTATTAACGAAATTTCCAAAAGAATTCCTTGATTTTCTATTGTAAATCTTTTATATTTATTGTAATATTTTGTACTATAAAGAATTTTATATCTGTTATCTTCTTGAAACGAGGTTGATTCGATGTTTTATTTGCCCTATAACCTGGAAGAAGAAATAGAGAATTTCAGAAGCCTATTGATTGAATGCGCCTTATCCATGGGATTTACCCACCCAAAAACAGTCGAGGTTAGTCAAGAGCTTGATGAGCTTATGAACATCCAACAATTGAATCCTAACCACTAATGCCTTCTTTTTTAGAAATGAAGAAAGTGCCGCAAAAGCAGCACCGAGGTTCGATTAAAGTTCAATCAGTTCAATGATTTCTCCATTTAAACCTTCGTAAAAGACTGTTTTCCAGCCGTTTTTCAGGCGGATAGGACCTTCACACGGCGCCAGCCCTTTGCACCTGAGCTTTCTCATCCATTCCGCCATATTTTCTATTTCCCACGTCATATGAGATCCATTCGTTACAAGCACTTTATCGTTTGCCTGAATCAATTCGATCCTCACATTCCCATGAATCAAAAAAGTGATGTCTTCATTATCTAAAGTTAACCGTTTTTCAACTTGAAAATGAAACATGGATTGATAAAATTTTTCAGCAGCGTACATATCAGCTACGTAAATTCCAACATGGTGCCATTTCATCATTTGCCTTTTAAAGGCAGAATAATGTTCATATCACCAAATTCGTGCCATAAGTAGTTTTTAGAAATTGCGTTTTGGTAGGCGGATAATAAGAACTCTTCCTGGACAAAAGAAGTAAGCATATCCAAGTGGCTCGCTTCCGGTTCGTGAAATCCCGTAATTAGTCCATCCGCTGCTCTCAGCGGATAATTTTTTGTGACATACAAGCTTGTCGTCCCTTCTTCTGCTTCGACCAAACCGTTTGCTCCTGCAGCAGTTTCCAATGCCCGGACGACTGTAGTTCCAACGGCAATGACTCTTTTTCCATTCCTTTTGGCTTCATTTATTTTTTCAGCTGTCGATTTAGGGACCGAATACGTTTCTGGATGTTTTTTTGGAGAGGGCCACTTGTCGTTTCCATAATAGCTTAACCCCGCATGAAGAGATAAAAATGCTATGCCAATCCCTTCTTTTTTCAAATCCTTAATCAGTTTCCAAGAAAACGCTCTTCCTGCCGAAGGCATTTCGACCGATCCGGGGGCGGTTGCAAATACTGTCTGATAAGCTTCAAGCGGCCAAGGATGATGAATATACTCATATCGAATCGGGTCGCCTGTTTCGTAAAATAGATGGAGCAAATCCGTACCTCGGGCTGAAAAGTCGATTTTAACAAGGGGCGGCTCGCTTCCATATCCAGTTATGATTGCTGAAACGCCATTGGAGAACTTGAGGTTTTCTCCAATATTTAAACGACTTTCAGGGAGAAGCACATCCCATTCCGAATCTGACAAACGTCGGGAAAGCCTGACTTCTACGCTTTTTCCGTTATGATTCGCACGTAGTACCGCCGGGATCGTTCGGCTATTATTAAAGATCAGCAAATCGCCCTTCTCTAAATAGCTTCTGATATGAACAAATTGATCATGCTTAAATTTTCCCGTTTGTCGGTCTAGAACCAATAATTTCACCTGATCACGAGCTGATAATCTTTTTTCCGGAGGATCTGCAGCATGTAAAGCTTCAGGAATATGAAATTTCATTAATGATGTATTCATTTGGACGCCCTTCTATCGAATACAAAATTTTGCGCCTCAAATCGTTTTCCGTGCTCTCCTTCTGATTCCAGTGAAGCCAAGTATAGAAATACACTCGTAATATCTTCAGGTCGCGCCAGTTCATAATCACAATCCGGAACGGCCACGTGATGCATCTCTGTATCCATTTCCCCAGGATCAACCATATTAACTCTTATATTTGTTTCCTTTAGCTCATCTGCCAGTGTTTCAGTTAAACCTTCCACTGCAAATTTGCTTATTCCGTAAGCTCCCCATTCAGCAAATCCTGTTTTTCCAGCTTCTGAAGTAATATTTATGATGGATCCGCTGTTTCTTATCAGCATTCCAGGAAGGACACGCTTTGTTACTAAAAAAGGATTTAATACATTCACATGAATCACATTTGAAAACTCATCCTCCGGGTAATCGGCTATGAGACATGGTCCAGGTCCAAAGATAGAAGCATTGTTAATCACGACATCTATTCTTCCAAAGGCTTCCTCTGTTAAAGAAACAAATCGGTCTACATCTCTTATGTTTGAAACATCGGCTGTGACAGCAAGCACTTCAGCTCCTAAACGTTCAGCTTCTATTTTTGCTACCTCAAGTTTTTCACTATTTCTCGCGCAAATCGCAAGCCTTGCCTTCTGTTTGGCAAATGCTACGAGAAGCGCATACCCAAGTCCCTTTGATGCCCCGGTTATCATAATGACTGGTTGTTGATTCAATTTCATCATCCCCATTTCTATTGTTGTTACTTTGATTATAGAAACGAAAAGGAGGAAAAGGATCAGCTGGATGATTGAAATTTATATGTATAATTAATGCGACTTTTTTTGCGGCTTTTGGCTGAAATGTGTAGTGCTCTACTATGCGTAACAAAATCTTCTGTTCAAGCCGCAACCCCCGTGCATGAAAACGTTTTAATTATAGGGGTTACCAGTGAAAAGAACTAATCATCATACGAAAATGTGTAATAATCATTTTCTTGTCTTTCTTTTTCTTTTTCCTCTGAAGTTTTATTTTTTCTTTTTTCTCTGTTTTCTTTACTGAAATAGTCTGTTATTCCGAAGGCAATTATAGCTGCCACAAGCAATCCGCATACGATTCGTGCAGCTTCCATTAGCATGACCATACCCCCTTATGAGTTCAATTTAATTCATATTTTTGGTAAAGTCTAGCACTAAGTTTTTCAAATAATCATATTAAAATTTATGGTTATTTGCTTTTTTACTAAAACAAACAGATGCACAACCGATAATATAGATGTAAATATATTTATAAAAGGGGAAATTTTAAAGTGAAGAAGTTTATTGCATTATTCTTAGCACTTGGTTTATCACTAGCTCTTGCTGCCTGTGGTAATTCGGATGTTTCAACCGGGAGCGAAGGCAATTCATCTGAAAAGAAAGATGAAAGCAAAGAAGATTCTAAAGAGAAACCAAAAGACGATGGTTCAAAAACAGTAGATGCTTCTAAAAATTCAACGGAAGCAGTTGGAATGAAAGTTTCTTTGGGAGAAATGAAAGTTGCCGCTGATAAAATTTCAGTAGGGATCAATCTTGAAAATACAACTGGTGACGCTCTTAACTTTTATCCAGATCAAGGACAAGCTGTTGTTGGTGACATGCAATTAGAAGCCAATCTGTTTATGACGAGTGGGGAAATCGGTGGAGAAGTTCAAGGCGGAGTGAAACAAGATGGCGTTATTGAGTTTTTAGCACCAGAAGGAAAAGAAATTGATGTTGCTTCTATCAAAGAGGTCAAACTACTATTCGGTGACGTAACCACTGCTGATTTCATGAAAACAAAAGCAGTAGAGTTCACGGTACCTGTGAAGTAGGTGATCGTAAATGAAAAGAACAACTGAATTTGTGTTAGGATTAATCGGTGGGATTTTTGGATTTATTGGTGCGATCATGGCACTTGCTATCGGAGGAATAGATGCAGCTGTTAATTCGACTGGATCAAGTGATATTATAGGTTTAGGATGGGGAGCGATATTCTTATCCATTCTTGGGATCGTAGCATCTGTAATTGTTAGGAAAAAGCCTAAATTAGGCGGAATATTACTTCTTGTTTCAGGAGTAGGCGGACTTATATGTATCTCACTATTTTATTTACTGCCTGCCGTTTTATTAATTATCCCAGGGATTATGGGTCTTGTCAGAAAAGATAAATCACAAAGCATTTCAGCTTAAATATAGCCCTATTCTTATAGGGCTTTTTTTCAAACAAAAATAGAATGTACGTTCCCTTAATAATAAATTAATTTTTATTTTGTGGGGATTTTTTGATATCACTACCTCAGATTAAATGATCTAATGGCATCTGAAGCAATAGAAAATTTGATGAATTGGGGACCAAAATAATCAAATGGTCTCCAATTCGTCCATTTATCAAAACATTCTAGTCTTAATTCTAACTTCAGGTTCGGTTTCTCCAATTATTTCTGAGTCTGAGTATGAGGAACGAAAAAATTCGCTCCTCAAAGAATGGCATATTAATAATTTTTTTGAATCTGTCCCCATGCAAAATAAAATTAAAAAAGGCTTCTACTCATAAGTGAGTAAAAGCCTGTTATATCAATGTTTATATGTAAGCTTCCAAGCGGGCTCGAACCGCTGACCTCTTCCTTATCATGGAGATAATGGTACAAGGCAGCAATATTCGACTTTATGACAAACCCTTATATATAAACGTTTTATGGCTTGCCATTAGGCTATTTCATGACACTTAAAATCAATTTCTGGTCAGTTTGGTCAGTTGTTTAGTCAGTTTGGTCGGTTACCCATACCTACTATTTAAAAGGTGTGGAAAAAATGGATTACAAAAAACTAAATCTAGAATGGAGAGTATTAATTCTGCATGCGTTAGAAATAGGAATCAAGCCGAATGAGATAAAAGAATTCTTTAAAAAATATGAGATACGGAAGCCGGAATAAAGTTGGGTAAGTATAATGAAGGCAAATTGTCGTAAACTAAAGAGGCTTCCATGTAAGAGGAAAGATCCACTCTGTCTCCCAAGCTGCAGAGTGGATCTTTCCTCATAAAGGTTAGTTGTGTTTCTCTAAGATGTGTTCTGGCAAAAATGATTTAACCTTGGAACGAGTTTTAGTTTTTTGCCGCAAACAAAAGGTAGCATTCAAGGATGATAATGTCAATAATTTGAGATGAATTTGAGATATATGAACCATCTGATATATAGAATGAAAAAAAGCGAGTAATCATTTTGGTTGCTCGCTTTTTTTACTGGGAAATCATCACCTGACGAAGAGCATATGTTCCTATACATTTTACTCTTGAAAGGCAGTGTGAAAAGGTTGAATTACAAAAAACTAGGTCGAATGGAGATTGTTGATCTTGCACGCCGCTGGAAATCGGAATAGCGCCAGATGAAATAAAAGAATTCTTTAAAAAATATGACATACGGAAGCCAAAATAAAAAAGCGTTTATTAAAGTTAAAACTGTCGTATACTAATAAAGCTTCCTAGCCAAGTATGTCTCCGAGCTGCTTCCTTAAGAAGGTTATTTTGTTTCACAAAGATGGTTCTTTTCGTAAAGGAGCTGTCTTTTTTCATGTATCCCGAATTTTCTTCAACCTTTAATACATTCTAATAAGAAAAGAATTAATTAGATTTAACTGAATAAATGTATGGATCAGCCGGAATAAAGAGGAGACCTCTAGACGATGGAGAAAGCCAAAATTAGTGTTATCCAACTATTTGCTTTGATGTTTATGTTTGACATGGGAACTTCGGTGGTCATAAGTTATGGAATAGAAGCCAAAAAAGACGCATGGATTGCCATTCTTTTAGGAATGTGTGGGGGAATGGTCTTATTTTTCATTTACTACTTTTTATTTCGTCAATACCCCAATTTACCGCTTACCGGATATGCTAGAAAAATATTAGGTAAGTATCTGGGGTGGGTTATTGGATTGTTATATATTGTGTATTTTTTATATGTTTCTGCCAGAAATACGCGTGATTTCGGCGATTTGCTTCTTTCATCGACATTTCAAGAAACTCCGTTATTAGCAATCATTATCTTATTCGTTCTTGTGATTTGTTATGTACTTTATCTAGGAATTGAAGTATTAGGACGTACAGCAGAAGTAATGATTGTCATTTTGCTCCTGTTTGGGGCAGCAGCAAACTTTTTGGTTCTTATTTCTGGTAATGTTGACTTAAACAATTTGCGACCATTTCTGGAAAACGGATGGAAACCCGTCTTAACGACAGCCTTTTGGGACACTACTCCTTTTCCTTTTGGTGAAATGATTGTCTTTACGATGCTGCTTCCTTATTTAAATCAATATAGATTAGTGAAAAAATTGTGGCTGTCTGCCTTGATTTCAAGCGGTCTGATCCTAAGTTGGACAGCAACTTTAAATGTTACTGTTCTTGGGATAGACGTGATGGAGAGAGCTACGTTTTCTACGTTAGCAACCATCGGAAGGGTTAACCTTTTCGAGTTTATACAGCGACTTGATGCTATTGTTGTTTTTACCATGCTGATGACGGTGTTTTTCAAGGCATCCATCTTTTTTTATGGTGCCCTAATCGGGATGGTGGATTTGTTCAAGTTAAAAAATCACAAACTGATTATTTTACCAATTAGTTGTATTCTCATATTTTTGTCAATGAATATAGCCACCAGTTTTACGGACCATTTAGAGGAAGGTAATGTAGCTTTACAGAAATTACACCCTTTTCTGGTTATGGTTATTCCATTGTTATTACTACTGGTAGCACTGATTCGTAATGTTTTTAAGAAGAAAGCGGAGGGTAAGAAGATGGGCTAAAAATACGATTCATCGATATTGTCTATGTTATTAGGTAATATCCTCCAATCAGAAAACTTTTTATCAGGAGAGTTAGTGATAGTTCTTACTTGAACAAAGACCAAGCTGTGTGAAATGAATGACAGCAAAGTCTTCCGCATCATTTTCAATAAGACTTCATCTCACGAACAGGTGACTCTGAGCATAATATCAAAACCGGCCGAACTGAAAAAGAGCAGCGTCAGATCGTAAGGAGCCTTATCGCGCAAAACAGGATTAAATGGGATAAGGATAAGAATAATTGGATTGCGTATACGGATGATGGCTTCATCTTTTGAGAAGCATGTGAAGGATTAGAAAGGGGACATGAATTTTACTAGGTTTGAGGATATTGTGGATTTAAAAAAGAATTAGTATGTACCGGAGAGAATTAATCTCTCCATAATGTCAGCAAAATAATAGGTTTTATTGTTTGACCCATTTTTGTTCCATTATCGTTGGTTTAATTTCAGTTGAAGATTCATTTTTATTAGAGGAATTATTTTCAGTTGAAGATTCTTTTTCAGTTGAAGAGGTAGGGGATCTATCTTCTTCATAATGTTCGCTCATGGTTTTTATCACTCCAATTTCTCAACTTTTTTATTTACTTAAAAAAATATATTTTTCCTTTTTTTCAAACATATTAATAATCATATTCTGAGTAAGGTCCAAGTGTTTGTGCATATTCGCTAAGTATTATAAAAAGTAGGATTACCACTTTTATGTGCATAAAACTACAAGAATCGGCGCCAGAGGCATGTTATGTACATTTTGAAACCCTCTCCAATCGGAAGAGTAATTCAATGGAACTTGTTTTTCCGTTACAGTTTATTGTGTATGATGATGGACATTTTTGTGATGTCACAGGGCTTGTGGAATACATAAACGAGAGAACAAAACGGCTTCATGTTGTGGATAGTAAGGGAGATACAAACCTGGTCAAATTTATGGATATTGTGAATATAAAGCGAAAATAAAAAAGCTCACCGATTGGTGGGCTTCTTCTCCAATGATATAAGAACAAAAACATTTGATTGCCATCGATGGTTAATATTCAGATGTCATGGTAAAGCTAATTGTAAAAAAAGGAATATTTCTAAAATGTTTGGATTAATTGTAGCTGCTCTTCTTTTTAATTTTATTGTATTTTATACAAATAAGCGATTAACCAAAATACAGATCGTAAACATATGGATGTTCACAATAGCCTTTCAATATCTTTGCGATATATATATCATTTTTAAGTATCATAGGTACTGGTATTTTACTAAGGGTGTTGATTGGGAGTCACTTCCTGCAATAACAGTATTAATTCCACCTGTTAATATCATGTTTTTAAGCTGGTATCCGTTCGGAAAACCTTTTTATAAACGAATCCTTTATTTTGTATACTGGGTTGCCGGAACAACCCTTTATGAAGCTGTCGCATTACTGCCTGAACCGTGGGGATATTTTCATCATGGTTGGTGGAATTTGTGGTATTCAGTGCTAATTAACCCAATATTATTAGGTATTGTTTTGATTTATTATAAATGGATATGCTATCTTGAAAAACTCGACTAATAGGTCTGATTGTGCCCGCCTTAACAGGTGGGTATTTTTTCTTGTTGAATAAGGAACAAATGTTAGCGTGTTATCAAATAAGAGGTACACTTAGATCTTTTAGAGTTTTACGCATGATGATTATGCCTATTCCCTCGTAATAACTTCTTGTTTTAACACGTTATAACGAAAAATAAACGAGATTGTATTTAAATGAATAAATAAGCATTGGCAAAAACAAACTAAGTAAAAGTCTTATTCCGGATTCAAGTACATTACTTAATTGGAGGTAACTTTCAAAGTGGAAATAGAACATAAATCTAATGCAAAACTAACGGCTCCAGAACTTGCAGGTCTTTGGGGTCAATTTATGAATGATACAATAGCAATATGTTTTAATAAATATGCTTTAGCAATAGTTGAAGACCCAGAAATCAAATCTATATATGAAACCGCATTAAACCTTTCACAAACCCATGTAAAAACAATAAAAGAGTTCTTTGAACAAGAAAAATATCCAATACCTCAAGGATTTACGGAACAAGATGTCAATTTAGAAGCCTCGCGTCTTTATACCGATACCTTTTTCTTAAATTATATTTATGTAATGACAATGCACGGGCTAACTGGATATGGTGTTGCTTTAGGAGTTTCTGCACGTCAAGATATTCGGCGATATTTTTCTAATTGTAATATTGAATCAATAGAACTTTATAACACAATACTTGATGTGATGTTATCAAAAGGATTATATACAAGACCTCCATACATAAATCCGCCTGAGATTGCCGGATTAGCGGAAAAGCAAAACTTTTTAACAGGATGGTTTGGAGACCGGAGACCGTTGACCTCTACTGAAATAGGTAATATTAACTTTAATATGATTAAAACATATTTAAGTAAAGCTTTGACGCTTGGGTTTAGTCAAGTGGCGAATACGCAAGAAGTTCGTGAATATTTCGTAAGAGGGACGAAGATATCTTCTAAACATACTGAAGTGTTTAGTTCGGTATTTAGTGAAGACAATCTCAATTTTCCCATATCGTGGGATTCTATGGTAACTAATTCAACAAATACACCATTTTCCGATAAATTAATGATGTATCATATTGGTTTTTTAACAACTTCTGCAGTTGCTTATTATGGAGCTGCATTAGCAACTAGTCAAAGAAGAGATTTAGCTATACATTATACACGACTTACAGCTGAACTTATGAAATATGCAGAAGATGGTACAAATATAATGATTAAAAATGGTTGGATGGAAAAACCACCAACCGCAGATGACCGTATGGCTTTATCAAAAGGAAAAAAGAAATAATGATTGACAATGAAAAAGTCAAAACAAATCGAAGCATTACTTTGGAGCATTGCGTTACCTGGCTTTGCACAAATTTTAAACGGTAATTTATTTAAAGGGGTTCTTTTCATTGGTCTTGAATTTTTAGTAAACGTTCAAGCAAACTTTAATGAAGTGATTATTTTAAGTTTTCATGGAGAAATTGATCATGCGATTAAACAAACTGATTATCAATGGCTTATGTTTTATCCTTGTCTTTATATGTTCGCAATGTGGGACGCTTACAGGGACGCAGGAGCCGGGAAGGAACCATATTCATTCTTTCCCTTTTTGTTTGTTGCCTACTTCGTAACAGTGGGAACCATTTATTCCCCTATACTAACGATATTTGGGACAAGATTAGGACCCGTGTGGCTCCCAATTTTGTGTGTTATTTTAGGATCACTCGTCGGGTTTTTATTAAAAAAGATTTTTAGGAAAAAGCAGAGGGGGTAATTTAAATCTCATATAACAAGCTAACCGTTGATGGGCTTAGAATTAATCTCAAACTCACATATTTTAATTTGATATCGGAGAAATTATTACTAGGAAATAAAAAGTTGGAGGAATTTTAATGCAAACAGAACATCATGTTGATTTAACATCTGCGGAAATGGGCAATCTTTGGACGGCTTACCAAAATGATACGATGATCATTTGTGTCGTTAAATATGCTCTAGCCACTGTTCAAGATACGGAAATTCGTAGCGTTTTAGAATTTGCGTTACAGTTATCTCAATCACATGTGCAACAATTAACTGCTATGTTTAACGAAGAACAACTTCCGATTCCGGATGGATTTAACGAAAATGAGGATCTTAATTTACAAGCCCCTCCTTTATTTACGGATACTTTCTTTCTGACATACATTCACAATATGGGCAAAATCGGAATTGAATCATATGGGTTGGCCCTAGCTAATTCCTCTCGATTAGACCAATGTCAATATTTCACCAACTGTCTAACTGAATACACTCAACTATTTAACCAAGCATTACAGGTATTGTTATCAAAGGGAAACCATACGAGATCTCCGCATATTCCAAAACCAAAACAGGTTCAATACGTTCAAAAACAAAGTTATTTAACAGGTTGGTTTGGAAAGCGCAGACCTCTTAATTCATTAGAAATTTCGAATATCTATTTTAGTATGATACGAAATATATTAGGAAAAGCATTGGTCACGGGATTCAGTCAAGTAGCGAGGTCTCAAGAGGTTCGTAACTACTTGATAAGAGGAAGAGACATTTCAGCCAAACATATTGAAATTTTCGGCTCCATATTAAGTGAGGATCACCTGCCACCAGCTAGTAAATGGGATGCTGAAGCAACTGATTCAACGGTTGCCCCATTTTCCGATAAACTGATGATGTTTCACGTAACAGCTTTAATTTCGATAGGAATCACCCATTATGGAGCTTGTCTTGGGACAAGTCCAAGACGCGATTTAGGAGCTCTTTATCCTCGTTTAATGGCGGAAATTGTACAATATTCAGAAGATGGAGCCAATATAATGATTGATAACGGTTGGCTAGAGCAACCGCCACAAGCATCGGATCGAGATCAGTTAGCCAATAAACAGTGAATGCAATCTCCGGATTTTTATAGTTGTCGGGCTTGCTGTCGGTAACTGGTCCGTATTCACCATCTCCTTGTTGACGGATAGACACCTTTCCTAACGGAAGGTGCGGAAACAAAGATGGTTCTTTTCAAAAAAAGAGCCATCTTTTTTTAATTGAAACAAGAACATGTGTTAACGATTTCCAATGACAATAAAATAAAAAACGAGCATTCCCAAAAAAGGAATACTCGCCATTGTTCTTTCTTATCGTCAAAACCGATAAGAGTTCTAACACCAGTAAATTGAATATACATTTTCATATGTTGATTTTCAAGTCCCCAAATTTAAAAACATAGCCCACAAAATTTGTAGGCTATTGAAAAGCTTAATTTGACGGGATTTTTTGGGCTGCCCGTTTTCAAGTCTCTAAATTGAAGTTTAGTCTGCTTTAAACTAGCTGAAATATGACATATATAACAACTTCAGCTACAAGCAAATAAATAATGTACCTGGAATAATTATATACGTCATCTTCATAATTTTTTTACCTTTGAAAGTCCATGCGAATAAACCCAATAGTGTTATTAATAAGATGATCTCACTTATTAGTTTAAAAGACATGCTTCCTCCCCCATTACAGGTTATGCTTTACCACTCATTTCGACATTGCCATCCGTAGTAACCCAACTCGATTGCAATAGTTGCTGCACTAACTTTAAAACCGGCTTTAATTAACGAATTAAAAATCAATCTGGCAGCTAAATCATATTGCTTTGTTGTGATGTAGGTCCAGATATAACCTTGTAACCATTGTCTTGCAATATTACCATAACTGTTTGCCATTTTGTTGACAACACATTTACCGAAAGATGTAGCACTAGCATCTTGAAAGTCAGAAGTTGTTGCACCAGCAACCTCAGATTTTTGACATGAACCTGAGGAAACGGAATCGGTCTGCATCAACTCTTTCAATCTTACAGCTGCAGGATCTCCCGTCGAAACTTTTGCATTAAACAATTCTTTAACTTTAACCTTATATCCTTCATCTGTAAATTCCCCAACTTCTTCAAAATAAAATTTTAACACTTTCTCCAATTCCTTTTCTGAAGCCTGATCAGAAACTGTTGCATTCAATTCGCTTGCCTGGGCCTGTGAGAACTGAGGTAAAACAAAGGTCACCAACATTAATTTTCTGATTCATACCAAAGTATTTTTCCATTAAATCCCTATATATTGGATATAATAAGGTGACAAATAAAGATATAGTCGAAATTGTAAGAGCCTTACTTAACCCGTCTATTGAGCTATTTCTTACAAATAAAATCAATACTACTATCATAATTAATGGCGCAACAGAAATAAGAACTTTTGATTTGTTAAATACTTTGACTGGCTTTTTAAGTTTGTAAATTAAATGTAGTTCAGAATCTAATTTCTCTAACATCTTTTTATTAATATCATTTTCCTTCAAAACTCTTCCCCCTCATCAAATTTCACACGCTTCACCTTTCCCTGATGAGTAATGATCTTAGTCTCACCATGAGGAGGAAGCTTGGTCATTTTTGCTGTTCCTTCGCTGACTACAATAGCAAAGTTTTCCTGCTCTTCCATTACATCAACTTCTAGTCTCATTGTACTAGGATCGATTTTCAATTCTTTCAGTCTCATAATGTTCCCTCCTAATAAATGGCCAAAAGTCGATAATCATGCTTGTTTCATTAAATGGCGATTACAAGCCTTTTTTAGGGCATTTATTGTTGTGTATTTTCAACGTACCAAGATAAAAACTATCAACTTCCCCTGAAATTTATTTATTGTTTCAATTTTTCATGTCCATTAGTTTAATAATCTAGTATAATTCTTTTCTAAAAGGACGGAGGGATCTAATGGAAAACAAGTTCGACATGTATTTTAAAATTATTTTATTGCTTTTCTTAGGGATAATTGCCATAAGTCTTATATACATAGTATTTGAGTTATCCGAGTTATCCAACATTTCATCTAAGATTTTTGACCTTACTGATGTTATAAGAGTAGTTAGTGGGATTGGGGGATAAATAGCTCCCCCTTATTTATTAGCTCTCTTTCTATTGCACAGTAGTTGTCCATTCATCCAAACAACCCTGGCAAAATCAAAATAGCAAGGAGTGCTACAGCACCTGCCCCGGTGAATACAGCTATTAAAGCTTTCTCACGTTTCGCCATGACCACGCCGTTTGTCACAACCAAATCCTAATTTCGTTCAGCCATCGCAATGATTACTCAGCCGGAACCTTATATTTCTTTGACAGATATTCCACCGTCAGCACCTGATTCTTAGCAGCAAGAACGGAATGTTTAATTTGAGTTTGCAAAGGTATCATTCGGGATCACCTGCCAGTGCTTTTCTTGCTACTTACCTCTATCCTTTAAGATATCCGCTTCACCATGACCAAAGTAATCATCACAGTCAGAATAAAAACTCAATGCTTTTTTCAACCGTTCATTTTTCTTCCGAAGCTTAGTTGCTTTTTCACGAAGTTTGGCTTCCTTTTCAGCTTTAACAACCAAATAATCAAACGACTCTTTCCTAATTTCTACAATGTACGTATCCTCAAATATCGTTGTACGGATGCTGGCTTCATTCACAATTTCCTGTTCCTATCTTTTGAGCCAAGGTTACAGCATGAAAGTGATCCAAGAGCGACTCGGCCATAAAGATTACCAAACCACGATGAACATCTATGCTCATGTGTCAAAAAAGATGAATCAAGAAGCCGGAAAAGCTTTTCCGAGGATAAAAAAATGAAATTGGTCGGTTGTTTGGTCGGTTGTTAAATTCAGAGCATCAAAAAAGGTTTCTCCTATGATGGAGAAACCTTGTCATATCAACGTTTATTCGGAAGCTTCCAAGCGGGCTCGAACCGCTGACCTCTTCCTTACCATGGAAGTGCTCTACCTACTGAGCTATGGAAGCATGGCTCCGCAGGTAGGATTCGAACCTACGACCGATCGGTTAACAGCCGATAGCTCTACCACTGAGCTACTGCGGAATGGTCATAAAGCCGTTCAGTTTAAGCAAATAAAAAAAACTAGCTTGGCGGCGTCCTACTCTCACAGGGGGAATCCCCCAACTACCATCGGCGCTGAAGAGCTTAACTTCCGTGTTCGGCATGGGAACGGGTGTGA